>NZ_JBSWYP010000011.1:0-180717 GCF_056161185.1 Ruegeria sp. ABV3_008
ACCACCCACTGACTGAAGGGCGGCTTTGTCCGAGCAATAGGCCTTGATGAAACACGTGGCGAAGGTCCGGATCGAACCCACTTTGCCTGAAGCTGTGATGCCCACAAATGTCCGGTCTTAAACAGGTGGCTACAAACCTAGCGAAACAACCGTTTCGCTAGAGGGTTTGTGTCCACGAGGTTTTTCTTCAATGTATGATACCCTTATGTTTCCCAAGGAGGCTTTGCGCCTATCTCTGCAACCAGAAAGTCCATGAACACCCGTACTTTGGGGGACAATACGTTGGACTTGGGGTAGATCAGCCACAAGACATTGTCTTCACTGGCCTCAAAGTTTGGAAGAACCCGTACCAATCGGCCTGACTTCAGTTGGTCATGCACGCTCCATCGAGCATTCAAAGAAATACCTGCTCCGGCTAGTGTGGCGCGAACCTGGCTTTGGCCGTCATCGAAAATCAATTGGCCTTTGGCTGATGCGGGATCGAAAACAGCGTTTTCGCCCGCCGGTCCTGTCAGCGACCGCGGTTGGAGGTTTTGGAAAGCGATCAGACGGTGGTTTGTCAAATCGGCTGGTGTATCGGGAACGCCATGCGTTTCGAGGTAGTGTGGCGCGGCACAAAGGATACGCTGGTCATCAGCCAGTTTGCGGCCTTTCAGGCTGGTGTCGACCAGTGGCGCATTCCTGAGCGCTAGATCATAGCTTCCTTCGATCAGATCGAACTGCACATCGGACAGGCGCAGATCGAGCGTGAGATCGGGGTGCCGTTCAAGGAACCTTGGCAGGATTGGCGCGATGTAGAGCTGTGCAAAACTGCTTGGCGCAGCAAAACGCAATGTACCCTTGACCGTTGTCGTTTGCTTGCCCAAAGCAGCAAATGCCGCCTCTTCCTGCGCAATGATCTCACGGGCGAAGGGCAGGAAATCCGCTCCTTCCACCGACAACGACACTTTGCGTGTCGTGCGGTGCAAAAGTTCGAAACCGAGGTTCTGCTCCAGCTTGGCAAGCCTTGCGCTGGAGACCGCTGGGGCCATGCCCAAGTCACGCCCCGCGGCGCTGATGTTCAGCATGTCTGCTGCCCTTATAAACAATCGAAGCGCGTCTGTGTCTAAACCCATTATATTCGTATTCCGAATTATCAATACATGGTTGGGCAGTTTATCTTCAATTTGATCGAGGTTAAATCCTTTTCACAGAGACAGCACAGATTAGGCAGGAGGCGCAAATGACACGGACAGCCACCGTCAACTACCATGTTCACAAATCCTACCGGCAAGCCTTTGAGCTTGATGCTGGCGGGGTCGCTGGCAACCTGATTTCCCCTGAACTGGTCGCGACATCCGTTGTGCTAGCAGATAACCGCAAAACGACCTCGTCAGTTTCATTTGCGTGTGATGCCGTTGAAATCATGCCACTTGAAACGCAGGTCCGAGACTTTGCAGGCAACAGCTGGAAACCGATTTACGATGCGGAACTCAAGGCTATGCTGAAGGACAAGCTGGGTGCGAGAGAGGTCGTGGTTTTTGATCACACTGTTCGTGTGGATGACCCCGAAGCAATACGTAAACCGGCGCGCAATGTTCATAGCGACTACAGCAAGGATGGAGCCGAACAACGGCTTGTCGACTTGCTGGGCGCCGAGACCGCAGCAGAGTGGGCGCAAGGTCACTACGCTTTTGTCAATGTGTGGCGCCCTGTGGATCATCGGATCAATTCGGCACCTCTGGGCTTTGTACGGCCGTCGTCTGTCGACCTGTCTGACTGGATTCTACTGGACCTGATCTATCCTGACCGCGTGGGGCAAATCATGGGGCTGGCGGGAAACCCCAAACATGAGTGGATCTATCAATCCAAAATGACGCCGGATGAGGTCGCGGTCTTCAACATATATGATAATCAAGGCCTGGCTTCGATTGCTCATAGCGCACTCGATATGGTCGAGGATCCAAACATCGCTACCATTCGCAAAAGCATAGAAAACCGCACTTTGGTGCGCTATTAAAAGAGGGCCAGACATGTTGGATGAAACGCAGCCGTCTGGGTTTGAGCAAATCAATTTGGCCTACAACCAGGTGTTCCGTCCCGGACGACTGAGCGTCGGCCTTGTATTGCCTCTCGAAGCCTATGCCGTCGGGGCAGAACCGACGCTACGAGGGCATTTGGAAGCGGCTCAGAAAGCCGAGGAGCTTGGGTTCGCAGCACTTTGGCTGCGGGACGTGCCCTTCAATGTTCCAAGCTTTGGCGACCCCGGGCAGGTTTTCGATCCATTTGTCTATCTGGGAGCGTTGGCAACGGCGACGGATCGGATTGCGCTTGGAACGTCGAGCGTGATCCTGCCATTGCGTCACCCCGCTCATGTCGCCAAGGCAGCAGCGACAGCAGATGTGCTCTCGAGCGGGCGGGTGTTGTTGGGTATCGCGTCCGGTGACCGGCCCGAGGAATATCCGGCGATGAACCGGAGCTTTGACGACCGTGGGGCACGTTTCCGCGATAGTGTTGAGTATATCCGCGCCGTTGGATCGCCTTACCCCAAGCATGAAAGTGCACAGGGCAAACTGCATGTTGGGATTGATCTATTGCCAAAGCCGCATGGAACGCGCCTGCCGATGCTCATTACCGGTGGCAGCCAACAATCACCTGATTGGGTAGCGCAGAACGGAGATGGCTGGATGACATATCCGCGCAATGCGGCGGCTCAGGGTCAAGTCATCGCAGATTACCGCAGACGCGTGAAAGCTGCAGGTCAACCGGATAAGCCTGTGATGCAATCGCTCTACGTCGATGTTGTAGCCGACGCTGCCGCACCACCACGACCAATCCATCTTGGGTTTCAGTCGGGCACCGACTTCCTGCGCAGTTATCTGCGCGAGATTGAAACGCTCGGGGTCAATCACGTCGCGCTGAACCTAAGGTTCAATCAAGCACCGATCGACACAACCCTCGAACATCTGGCGGACACTCTGCTGCCTGACTTTTCCTGAAGGATCAGACCGATGACCAAGACTATTCTCATTACAGGTTCAACCGACGGCATTGGCCTGCTGACAGCGAAGAAGCTGGCTGCCGGTGGGCACAAGGTGCTCCTCCATGGACGCAGTGCATCAAAATTGAAGAACGCGGCTGCCGCCGTCGGAGGCGATGTCGAAACCTATACCGCTGATCTCAGCGATCTGTCCGCGGTTCGAAAACTGGCCGAAAACGTTCGGGCCAGACATGACAAACTGGATGTGTTGATCAACAACGCAGGTGTGCTGAAAGCCCCACACGCCGTGCTTGAAAATGGTCAGGACATCCGCTTTGTCGTCAACACCCTTGCGCCATATCTGCTGACCGAATTGCTTTTGCCGATCATTCCTGCTGACGGGCGGGTCGTGAATCTGTCATCGGCGGCACAGGCCCCGGTAAACCTCAAGGCCCTGCAGGGCAATGTGCAACTGGCGGATATGGAGGCCTACGCCCAAAGCAAGTTGGCGATCACCATCTGGACCCGCGAATGGGCCAAATCGCTGTCGAATGCACCAGTGATGGTCGCCGTGAATCCCGGATCTCTTTTGGCATCAAAAATGGTGAAAGAAGGCTTTGGCCTCGCCGGGAACGATATGAACATCGGCGCTGATATCTTGATTGATGCGGCCTTGGGTGCTCGGTTTGCGGACGCGTCAGGAGCCTATTTCGACAATGACAGTGGGGCTTTCGCTGATCCCCATGCCGCAGCGCTCGATCAAAACCACGCCGCCGACGTCATGAACACCATGAATCACTTGATCAGCCAGACGGGCTGACCATCCCGGCGCGAAAACGCCGAACACTTCCACCTTTAACACTACCATACCCCTCAAGCGCGCTGCGTCGAGGCCCAAGAAAGGACTGCCTGATGAAATACGAGAACTTTCAAACCTTTGACGTAACTGTTGAGAACGGCATCGCCACGGTCACCTTCAACTTTGGCTCTGTAAATGTGCAAGGCCAGGAAATGCTGGCCGACCTCAACAGTCTGGCAATGCGGCTAGAGCGGGACCGCGACACCAAGGTCGTGATCTTTCAATCGGCCAATCCGGAAATCTGGGTCTGCCACTACGATACCGAGCTACTCAAGGATATGTCGACCAAAGCCGTGTCCCGCGAGGACGCTCAGCTTTTGGACCTGCAATCAGTTTGCGAACGGATCAGCAAGGTGCCACAGGCCACCATTGCAAAGCTGGAAGGCTTTGCGCGTGGTGGCGGGCACGAACTGGCCTTGGCCTTGGATATGCGCTTTGCCGCGCGGGGAAAGTACAAGTTCATGCAGATGGAGGTCGGAATGGGCATCCTGCCCTGCGGCGGTGGCGCCTCGCGCATGGCCCGCCAAACCGGCCTTGGCAAAGCGCTTGAGATCATCCTGAGCGCACAAGACTACGACGCGGATGATGCCGAACGTCTGGGCACCATCAACAAGGCTTTGGAGCCTAATGAGATCGGCCCGTATGTAACCGCACTGGCCGAACGGATCGCACAATTCCCCGCAGAGTCGATCAACGCCTGCAAACAGATGGTCTATGAATCCATCGATAAACCCATCGATGAGGCGCTGAAGGCCGAAGCCTATTGGCTGTATCAGGCGACCAGCAAAACTCCGGCAGTCAAACGTTTCACGATCGCGGATGAACAAGGTTTGGAACACGACATCGAGAACCAGCGCAAATGGGGCGATCTGGTGATGCAGGTGCAGGACATCAACTGACCACCCCCAAGACAATAATCTCGTCAGGCGTGCGTGGTTCCGACGTGGGCCTGACAGCATCTCACAAAAGGAAAATCTCAATGAAAGCAATGGTTCTCAACTCTTACGGACCCGAGGCGCTGTTCGAGCTTGCTGAAATTCCCGATCCGGTCGCGACACCCGGACATGTTGTCGTCAAAGTTGCCGCGACCAGCGTCAACACCGTCGACACAATGATCCGAAGCATGGGCGCGGACTTGCCTCTGTCCCCTCAATTGCCCGCCGTACTTGGCATGGATTTCGCTGGTACGGTCGTCGCAGTTGGCGAAGGCGTGACAGACTTCGCCGTAGGTGATGACGTATATGGCTGCGCGGGTGGATTGATGGATCTCCCCGGCGCTTTGGCGGAGTACATTAACGCAGATGCGCGCCTGATTGCACACAAACCCAAGACGCTGAGCATGCGAGAAGCCGCAGCGCTGCCTCTTGTTGGCATTACCGCCTATGAAGGGCTGACCCGCACTGGTGTTGGCGAAGGGCAGACCGTGCTGGTGCAAGGCGGTGCCGGTGGCGTTGGTCATATTGCCATCCAAATCGCCCGCCACCTTGGTGCCAAAGTATCCGCAACGGGTCGCGGCGCGGATCAGATGGCGCAGATCCAAGAGCTGGGCGCGCGGCCGATAGATTTCACAACGCAAAAGGTTCAGGACTACGTGGCTGAGCACACCAGCGGTTTGGGCTTCGATGTAGTGTTCGATAGCGTTGGCGGTCCGAACATGACGAACTCGTTTGAAGCCGCCAGGCTCAATGGCCATGTCGCCTCAACGGTCGCGATGGTTGAGATTGATTTGACGCCTGTGCATTTCAAAGGTCTGTCTCTGCACGTCGTTTTCATGCTGATCCCGATGATGCACGATGTCGGGCGGCAAACCCATGGCGACATACTGAGGATACTGGCGGGTTTGGCGGATGACGGCGCGCTCAAACCGATTGTTGACGAACAGAAGTTTGGGTGGACCGACGTCGGCGCAGCTTATGCGCACCTGACGAATGGATCTAAGGTCGGAAAAGTCGTAGTGGAGCAGTGACAGGATTCAATTGGGGTTGGTGCGCGCATAGTGACTAATCGCACCAACTCAGTCTGAGCTGTATTTGATGACGCACATCTTGCATTGCTGACCTTTGAGCCGATTGCATCCTATGTTACTTTGGGTTCGCAGCAGCAGATCGCCGCGATCTGCTCGAACGGTCGGTTCGGTGTTTTCGAATGTCCGATTCCCTCAGAGCGTTTGGCGGAAGTGCAGGCAAAGTCACCATTCAATCAAAGGTCGGGTTTATGAATTCCGAAAGCGATGCGCGCGCGCTCGTAAAAACGTGAAAGAAGTGCTCCTAAAAGGTTGAGCCATGTCATCGGAATTAAAACGACAAGGCCATGACCCTTTGTAAAACCTGGATTGCGTAGCTTAAAGAACTGCACGTCTGATGGATCAAGCCGTTCATTGAGACGTTTTTCTTGCGGTGTTTCGATAGTGACCCATCCGACGTCACGCACAAACGGGTCTTCTGGACGAACCGCCGGATCAGAGAAGCTTTCTATGAGCTGGCGAGCGATTACCTGAGTATCAGCGGGCGGCTTAACATTCGGGTGCGGGAAAATTCGCCGAAAATACTTGCAGAACAGGTGATAGCTCGACGTGTGAACGAGTGTGCCGAGATAGTACACTGGGGTGAATGGGTGGCTTAGCTTTTCAGTTAAAGCACGTACGATCCCGAAGCCGTAAGTTGCGCCGCGCCCGCGAAACCCAGGGGCCAACCCAGCCTCTGCCCGCAATACAATGACGCTGCGCCCATGCACTTGGCGTCGATAACGGTGAACTGCACAATAACCAATAACACTTTGGTCTGCCGCGCAGTAAAGCTGGATGGATGTTGCTTCTGCCGGCGGTTCTATCACATGCTGATGAAACTCTTCGGCGGAAACACCCGCAAAGATCTTTTGGTGTACTGAATACAGTTTGTTCGACAGAGCTCGCCGCTCACAGGTCGACAGTTCTGCCGGCACAACAATCCTGCCTCGGGCAATCTTAGGTTCTTTTCCGTTATAGCGTTCCATTTCGTTTGATTTTAGTGAGATGTTGTGGAGATGTCTCTGCTACGCTCTCTCCAGTCATTTGGTCATCCGCAGCATAGATAGACCATGGCACTAACCGTCCCGGCGAGGATGGCCAAAACCGGACATTGAACAAGTGTCATGAATTCTTACACGCAGCTGATTGATGCAAGTCTTAACCGCACCGGCGAACCGCACTCCAAAACCATCCCATGTGGTTCAGACCTGTCCTGGAAGCCATAGAACAATCGCAGGGAAGGCAACAAGCATCGCGATGGTCGCAGCATCCGCTAGAAAGAAAGGCGTTACACCCTTAAAGACATCCTGTACGCTTAGGTCATCACGCACGCCAGCCACTACAAAGCAATTCAGCCCGATAGGCGGGGTGATCAGGCAAAACTCGGCCATTTTGACAACCAGAATTCCAAACCAGATGGCACACATGGGCCCGGACATACCGAAGGTGCTCTCGGCTGCGCTAACGACCTCACCACCGTTCAGAGCCATGACAGCAGGGTACACGACCGGCAGCGTCAGCAGCAGCATCCCAATCGCATCCATGAACATACCCAGCACTGCGTAAGCCAGAAGAATACAGATCAGGATCAGCATCGCAGACATTTCTAGCGAGGTGATCCAGTCGGAGAATGCACTTGGCAGTTCGGCGAAACCAAGAAAACGAACGTAAACCAAAACGCCCCAGATGATCGTGAAAATCATGACGCTCAGCTTGGCGGTTTCCAAAAGCGCGTCTTTGAGTTCGGCCCATCGCATGCCCCGATACAGCGCCATCAGGAACACGACAAATGCTCCAATTGCGCCGCCTTCGGTTGGCGTACCCCAGGCATCGCCGCCGAAGGGGTTGTAGACAAAGAAAATGATGGTGACGACGACAATCACGATGGGCAGTGCGGGCGGCAACGAGAGGAAACGTTCTTTCCAAGTAAATCCGGTCACTGCGGGACCAAATCCTTTGATCACGACGGCCATGCCGATGATCAGCAAGCCATAAATCACAGCCGAGAACATGCCCGGGATGAATCCGGCCAACAGCAGTTTGCCCACGTCCTGTTCAACGATAATCGCGTAAATGACCAGAATGGCCGAAGGCGGGATGAGCGAGGCAAGTGTACCGCCTGCAGCGACGACACCTGCAGCGAAACGCTTGTCGTAGCCGATCTTCAGCATCTCGGGGATGGCGATACGGGCGAACACAGCGGAAGTGGCGACCGAGGCCCCGGATACCGCCGCAAACCCAGCGGTTGCAAAAACGGTCGAAACCGCCAGACCGCCGGGGACCCACGCCAGCCAACGCTTTGCGGCTTCGAACAAGGCTTTGGTTAGCCCCGCATAGTAAGCGAGGTAGCCAATCAGAATGAACGTCGGGATAAGGCTCAACGCCTGGCTTGAAATTTTGGAGTGCGGCACCTGCCCCGCTGTTTTGACGGCCACAGTCACAGCCTTACCGAACCGCGCTGGGTCATACCCAAACTTGGCCCAGAAGATCCAGATCAGACCAACCATGCCAGCTGTAGCGGCGGCGAAGGCCACGCGCATCCCCAACACCACAAGAACAAGCATGCCGCCCGAGACAATCAGACCAATATCAATGGGTTCCATCAGATTTAACCTCAGTTGTCGTGGCCCGAGACGTGCTCGGCTTCCATTGCAGCTTGGGTGGCTGCATCGGCTATCAGTGGGACGGCAATTGGTGCCTGATCGGGGTGCCGGATCGCACGACCGTAGGCCCAGAGTTGCAGAACAAGCCTCAGGCAAAGCACGCTGAAGGCGACAGGGGCCAACAGCTTGGCAGGCCATAGCGGGATACCAATGTCGATGGAGCTGTCGCGGCTCCAGAGTGGAGCACCAAAGTCAAAGCTGCGTGCGAAATGCGCCCAGCTGCCCCAGATCAGCAAGACGATCAGCGCCAGAATGACAGCGGTTGTGATGAACTCAACGATATAGAGCGTCCGGCCTCTGAGCGCTCCAACAACCATGTCCATTCGGATATGACCGCCATCACGCTGCGCATAGGAAATCCCCATGAAGGCGATCAACGGCATGGCCTGCTCGATCCAGTCCACGTAACCGGGAAGCGGCGCATTGGCGAAATTCCGGCCACCAACGGAGACCACGGCCATAACCATCAGCGAGAATACTGCAAAACCGCTGATCAGAGCCAGAAAGCTCTCCAGTTTGTAGAGGCATTGATCGAGAATGCTGAGACGGCTGTCGTCGGACAGCACCAGGGATGACCCGGCCATCGTTGAACTCCGCTGTCAGGGAAAAGGCACCCGACGCCAGCTTGGCCAGCGCCGGGTAGTGAGTGGATTAGCTGCCGTTTGCGATCTTGCCAGTCACAAGGTCATAGAGCTCTTGTGCTGGCAGGCCACGCTCGGTGTTTTCTGCAATCCAGGCCTCGGCAGCTGGGGCGGCAGCGGCTTCTTTGAACGCTGCGATTTCTTCATCACTGAAAGTGACCCGTTCGATGCCGCGTTGATCCAGCTCAGGGCCCCACGCTTCCATCGTTTTGGTCTGGTAGTGGCTCACGTAGTGATCCAGTGCCTCTTCCACCGATCCCAGCAGAGCTTCGCGGTGTTCGTCAGATAGATCTTCCAGCGCCAGCGTGTTCACCACGACAGGGCAGTTGACGGTTCCGGGGTTGAGGTTCGTCGTCCACCACGTGCCATTTTCAATGGTGCCGAAGGACATATGCGCATGTGGCGCAAAGCTGACAGCCTTAACGATGCCGCTGTCCATTGACTGGCGCACTTCGGATGCAGACATTGATGTCGGAACCGCCCCAACCGTCTCCATCGCTTTGCCGATGCCACCTGTCGCCCTTACGCTCAGACCTTCAAAATCGGTTAGAGATTTCGGCGCCTCACCGACACCAACAAGGTTGTACTGCGGCAGCGGCGACGGCATTAGCAGAGTCGCGTCCCAGCGGGCCAGATCCTCAACAACGGCCGGATGTTGATAAACGGCCATCGACAGATCGACTTCTTGTTCAAGGGATGTCACGCCTAGAAACGGCAGCTCCAGGACGGTGATCGAGGGGTTCTTGTCGCGGTGATAGCCTGCGCAGAACTGGGCCATTTCAAACGCACCAATCGAAATCCCATCGAGGTTTTCTTTGTTCTTCGACAGACCGCCATAGCTGATGTTGAGAGTGAACTCACCGCCCGTCTTTTCGCTCACCAGTTCGGCAAGCTTCTCGACATGTTCGGTAAAGGCACGACGCTTGCCCCACAGGGAAACGTTCCATTCGACAGCCAGCGCTTCGGATGCAACGGTCAGTGAAAGGGCTGCAATGATCGCCCGGTTTAGATGTTTGCGCATAATGGCTCCTCCCAGATCACGCAATTCGCTTGGGTGGAGTATTCAGGATGCGCAGCAGCCTGCCTATGAAGGAAAACGCGCGGGAAATTTCTGTTTCCCTGCGGATATCCGCAGAGTGGTTTCGCTTACAACAGCGCCTCTTTATCGAGACCGAGTTTGACGATCTTTTCATTAAGCGTCCGGCGGCCAATCCCTAGCGCTTCGGCGGCGGCATCCATGCGGCCTTTATGTGCCTTGATGGCTTTGCCAATGAGCTCGCGCTCAAAAGCAGCAACCGCCTCGCGCAGTGTATCCGGTACTTCGTCAAAGTGTTGATCGCTGTGTATAGCCTGCGCCATCGACCCTCCTCCGCGTCGCGCCGCTAAAATGCGCCGTTCGCAGACATGGCGCAATTCTCGCACATTGCCGGGCCAGTCATGGGCAAGCAGAGCGGCCAAATCGTCCTGATCAAGCTCTGGCGCGTCAATCTCGTATACCTTCGCGTATTCGCTCAAGAAATGCGTTGCCAACAGAACCAGATCATCTCGTCTTTGTCGTAGCCGGGGCAAGGACAGGACGACAGTATTTAGTCGAAACAATAGGTCCTGACGCAGGCGGCCTTCCTCGGCGGCCAGAACAACGTCTTCGTTGGTTGCTGACACGACCCTGAAACGTATCGGCACTGGCGACACAGCCCCCACCGGAAGGACCTGCTGATCTTCGATGACTCTTAATAGCTTGGCCTGCACCGCCGGTGGGCACGAGCAGATTTCATCCAAAAACAAAGTTCCGCCCGAAGCCGCCACCAGCCTTCCGTCGGATTCACCCGCGACGCCGAACATTTCCGCTTCAAACGTATCGGCCGACAAGGCGGCGCAATTCAGCGCCAGAAACGGTGCCTCCGGCGAGCGGCCCAAATCATGTAAAGCATGGGCAACCAGCTCTTTCCCAGTGCCGGTATCCCCCTGCAACAAAACCGCAACCGAAGTATCGGCAAGATCAAGTACCTCTTGTCGCAAGTCTGCAATGGCGTCTGTTTGGCCCAGCAGGATGCGGTCAAGACCTGACAATTTGAACAGCCTGTCTTTGAGGCGGGCATTGCTTTTCCGCATGCGGTTTTGTTCAGCCGCGTGCCTCAACACCGTCAACAATCGCCTAGGTTCATATGGCTTTTCGATAAACCCGTACGCGCCTTCCTGTATGGCCTGAACCGCCATCGGGATGTCACCGTGCGCCGAAATCAAGACCACCGGAGGCGCCACTTGCCTGTCCAGACTGGCCAGCAATTCAAGCCCCGACATAACGGGCATACGAACGTCGGACAGAATGACATCGGGCGACACGCTAGCCAGATACTCCGTCACCTGGGTCGCGCGCGACAGGGCGCTAACAGTCCAGTCAGCAGCTTCGAGCAACTCGACCAGGGATTGTCGCATCGATTTGTCATCATCAACGACCAGAACTTTGAAGGGTTGCTGCTGGGTCATTCGTCCGTTTCTTCAGTATTTGAGGCCATAGGGAAGGTGACGCGGAAAATTGTTCCTCCGCCATCACGGTTTCGGGCCGTCATTTTGCCATCGTGATCTTTGACAATGCTGGTGGAAATCGCCAGTCCTAAGCCCATGCCTCGCCCGCTCTCTTTTGTGGTTACAAATGGCTCTTGCAACTCAGCCAGCGTTGCCTCGCCCAACCCGTGACCGTTGTCCTGAATTTCCAACACTGCCTCATCATCAGAAGCCCTGATAGAGATTTGAATTTCAGGCGCATCCGCATCGTACGTAGCGTCTATGGCATTGCGCAAAAGATTGGTGATGACCTGTTCGATCCGCAGGGCACTGCCCCGGATAAAGACCGGATCGGTCGGCGCATCAACTGAGATTTTCACCCCACCCTGCTCGATGTTTGGCGCAACCAGAGCCAAAGCGGCATTGACCGAAGTGCATAAGTCTACGTCGTCGAACGCCTCATTCTCGGACCGTGCAAAGAACCGCAATTGGCGCGTGATCCCTTCCATCCTGTCGACCAGGCTTCCGATTTTTTGCGGCAGTTTTGTCTCACCGGAAGATGAGATCTCTGCTGCCACCAGATGATTGCGCATCGCAGCGATGGGCTGGCCCAGTTCATGCGTGACCGACGCGGAGAGTTGCCCCAGAGCCGCCAGTCGGCTTGCGCGCTCCAACTCGCTCTGGGTGCGTTTGAGGCTCCGCTCGGCTGTCTTGCGGTCGTCGATTTCGATTGCAAGCCTTTCATTCGCCTCGCGCAGTTTTGCTTCTTCTTCTTCGGACAGCGCCAAGGCCGCGCTTACGCGTCTCGCGCGTTGTATCTGGAAGAAGATAAACGTGAGCCCCGCCAAAAGGACAAAAATTGCAGTTACAAGCCAACTGCGCGCTACGGCCTGATCGTCACTCGCAAAGTAGTGAAGCGACCAGACATGGGGTAGATCCTTAGCTGCAAGATGCAGGCGCTTCGTCCCCGCAATTCTGGCCTGATCTCCCGGCAACTCAACCCAATCCAACGCATCTAAGTCTTGCCCCGGAAACTGCCTGGCATCTCGAATTCGCTCTCGTTGTGGTTCGGACAATGGCGTCAACGCGCGATATTGCCACTCCGAGTTCGAAGAAAGCAGAACGACGCCGTCTTCATTTGCCAAAAGAACCTGTTCGCCCGAGTTTTTCCAACTGTCCTGAAGATCAGAGAAATCGATCTTAATCGCTATGACACCAGTTGAAGCTCCCTTGTCGTTAAACACTGTGTTGGCGATGAAGTATCCTGGCAGACCAGTCGTTGCCCCGATGGCGTAAAAACGGCCTTGTTCCCCGGAAATGGCGCTTTGGAAATACGGGCGGAAAGCGTAGTTCTGGCCGACAAAGCTCCCTGTGTCGCGGTAGTTCGATGCGGAAATCGTGATCCCGTCTTCGTCCATCAGGTAGATCGCATCCAGACCGGCCTGCTCTGCAAAATCCTCGAGGCGTCGGTTTAAGGTTCCGGTGCCATCGCCTTCGGCTGTTCCAATTACAAAGGAATCCTGCGACAGTACATATGTAAGGTGGGAAAATCGTTCGAGCTCGCTGTTCACCGAACTTTGGTAAAGAGAGAGTCGGCCCTGAGCTTTCGAAAGCTCCTCCGAAACGAAGTACTGGTAAGAAACCAAATAGAGGCCAATGCTAGCGGCAATGGCTACTACAATACCTAAAAAATAAGAAGCTGATCGCATTGACTGCCCATGAACTGCGACAGCATAGGATCACAGTAGGTTTTAGCCGTCCATCCCAAGAGTTATGGGGTCAGGACCCATGATTTCCTTCGGACGGTATGATTCACGTTTTGAAAACTGAGATTTGAACATATCAGATCAATTTCGGCTGACAGAAGCGCAGATGGCTTGTCCTGGGCCTTTCTTGCCCAAGTCCCATGGCAAGCCATGCGTTGATGACCGGCGCGTATTGAGCGGGTTTCTCGTCATCAAAATCGAAGGCATGCGATAGCGTGATGCCCCGGTGGTATCTGGGCCTCATTAGACGCGGTACATCCGTTTGAAGCTATGGAGCGATAAGGGCATCTTCGCCCGGATGATGGCTGCTCTGGCCACCACCCATAGCGAAGAGAATACCCTAAAGATCGACGCGACTTACCTGAACACGCAACGCACAGCGACCAGATTAGAGATCCAAAAGGGGGGCGTAGACGCCTAGTGGGTCGGAGACAGCCGGCATTAACACGAAGCTACATGCCATCTGCGATAGTCTGGGCAGACCGATCAACCTCTTTGTTACTGCCGGTCAGGTCAGCGTTTACACTGGTGCACAGGTGTTGCTTAGCAGCCCACCGTCCGTTCGAGGCGCACAGGTAAGGCATACATGAAAATGAAGGGCGTTGGTTTTCAAATACTAATTTAGATAGTTAGACGAAAGTACCCCAACAACACTGTTGGAGAGGACCGCCCTTTCGATACACGTCGGATCAGGTCCTTTTGGGGGTTAAAACCTCTCGATTCAGCAATTTCTCCAGCTGGCGGGACAATTGCCTTGCCAATCCCATTCACACATTTCTGAAAGAAATTTGCGGCAGAACCGTCAACAGGCAAAGGTTTGCAAGAGTGCCTGGCTGTCCAACGCAAAATAGCCATGCAGAATGCAGTGCTCATTATTTTGATATTTTGCGCACTTCTGAAAAATTGCTTTTCTGCCCTCCTCTCTACCAGCCTCCTGCACCCCAACCACTGCCTACTCAAATTGCTCACAAAGTTGGTTCACCAAGGCTTCCGCATCCGCCAGCGCCAGTTCACGCCCCTTGATTTTTAGCCGCAATTCACCGGATGCGACTTCTGCCAAAACCTCTCCTCCACCTTTCAATGGTCTCTTTGGGAGGCGTAGAACTTCTGTCGGGCGACCACCTCGGCTTTTGCTCTGAGACGCATCCGACGAGTCACTCATTGCTTTTTCAAGGATACCCCATTCGGCCTTAGCATCCAGTGGACCTACTCCTGCCAAAGCGTCGCGAAGTACCGCTTGCGCTCCACTTCGAATGGCCGATGCCAGCTTTAGACCCGCCTTCTCTGACAAGGCGACCGGGTGCTGGAGAAGGTCGCCTAGGCTTTCATGGACCATTGCAAAGCTTCGGACCTTCGAACGCTTTGCTTTTGACGCAGCGGCGAACAGCACATCAACAGCCGCTTCAGTCGACGGGAAAACCCCCTGCCCTGCCGCCAGAACGGCTATGCGTCCTCTCTCATATGGTGTGAGATTGGCGCGAAGCTCGTTCTCTTCGACCATGGAGACATAGGCGCCCTGCCCCGTCCCCGCGTTGCGAACAAAAGCTGGGATTTCGGCAAATCGGGAATCCGTTCCCGCCAGCCGTCGGAACGCTTCGAGCCGTCGAAATCCGGAAATCAGACCGAAGCCATCCCCTTCGGGAGTAACCTCAATCGGGGTTCTCAGACCATTGACGCGAAGGGATTCCAGAAGCTCTGCCATGGCTTCTTCATCCTCGACCATACGGTCACGTCGAATGAAATCGGCGTCAATCTGGTCAAGTGGCAGCATCTGGGCCACCAACCCGGCCTCTTGTGCATCCCGCCACCGTGCTGCATCGCCCTGGTCCTGAGCCAGCGCAACACGGTCTGTGACAGCTGCCATTCCTCCAAGCGATGCTGCCTCCGCTGCGACTTGGGCGATGGGTGGCGGAGCGGATTTGGTCTCAAACGGGCTGACTGAGGGTTTCGCCGCGAAACCGGCCTCTAGTTGTTCAAGCGCCTCTGTATCTGGTGCAATCAGTCTTCTGCGTTTAGCCATCTGCCTGTCCTCCCATCTGCGCATCGCGCCACCAGCATCCGATCAGAACTTCTTTGAATTCGGCATAGGTTCTGTCGAAGGTTTCACGCCCGCGCACATATGTCTCGCGGTTGAAATCGCGATAATCCGCTTCGTAAATGCCGTTCACTTGCTCACCCGCCTGCCCTACCAGCGCTGTATAGTCTTGCCTGTAGGCATTCATGAAATCCCCGAAATATGCCTGAATGACATTTGCCATATCGGTCTGCTGGCTCGCGTCAAACCGCGTGATGATCGCGCGTACTACATCCCATTCGAACTTCAGTTCGGGTAAACCCGCCGCACGTTGCGCTGCGTTCTCACCATCTTCGATGCTGGCGAATGTCGTATAGAGCATATCGAAGAAACGACCGGTGGAATCGAATTCCAGGAACGAAGCCCCCAGCGGCACCAATAAAATGTCGGCCGCAGCCAACGCATTGATCGTTAGGTACCCAAGAGCAGGAGGCGTATCCAGGAAGACAACGTCATAGTCATTCAAAACGCCTTCATCCTGAAGGAAGTTCGTCAGACCGTCCCACAATGGCCAGCTTCTCAGGCCCATACGCCAGACGGGGATTTGGAACTCCGCCCAATACAAGTTCAGCTGCGCCCCGATCAGGTCGATGTTGGGCCAATGCGTTTTTTGAATCACGTCCTGAGGCGTGGTTTTCAAAGCTTCCTGCAGGGTTTCATCCAGAGGAATTTCCGGCTGAGCCGCAGCAGAACGCACCCGATTCTCCTCCTGCACCGCGCGGGCATAGTCTTTGGCGACCAAAGGGAATACGGTTTGCCACTCATCAGCAACCTGGCCTCCAAGTATTGATGTCATCGAACCTTGGCTATCAAGATCGATAACCAACACCTTATACCCATCTAGGGCTGCGGACATTGCCAGATGCGCCGCTGTGGATGTCTTGCCGACACCTCCCTTGAAATTGGCTACTGCCACGACCTTGGCCGGCAGGCCTTCGGGTCGGTAGGGCAGATATTCCTTGGTGCTTACACCTTCCGCCGCAAAGTGCTTGCGCAGCGTTAGTACATCTTCAAGGGTGAACCACTTGGAGCCCGCCTCACCTTCGCCTTGCGGTAAATCTGGGTTCGCTTTTAAAACACGGCGCAGATGTGCCGGTGCAACCGGAATCAGATATTTTGTTATTTCCCAAATTGAAAATCGGCGCAGTCGCTTTTCGCCATCCGGCGCATAGCCTCTACGGGCAAGGTCCTCGCGTCCTTTTGCACAGAAAGCCGCTGCTTTTGCGAATCGAGATGTGCCGATAGGATTGGGCAACTTCTTCGCTGCGATTTCCGGATCGAGGTTCAGATATGGGGGCAGGGGAGGTTGGTTGGTTTTACTCACTGTCGATGCCTCAGAAAATGTTCGTCTTTGCGACGTATATCGGGAAATGTAGCGAACATTATTGGAGATGACTATCCTCTTCCGGTGTTTTTTCCACAGTTGATTACAGCAAGAGGCGGTTTCGTGGCGAAACTAAACATAATGAAAGGAAATCAGCACAAAAAACGTTTTATTTTTTTAGATGTTTTAGAATCTTTACCGTGGAAGAACGTAATAAAAACAATGTAATAGATATACTTGAGTATCCAAATACGGTTCCAAAAGAACCATTTTACGGGATCATGGGTATCCGTTTACAGGACATCAGGGGCCAATGATCAGGAAGTAGGGGACTGATTCTCGGGATACTCAAAATCCTTGGAAAAGAGACACTAATTCGACGGTTTTTCTCGCGACTGGCCGAGGCCGAAGTAGGGTTCGGACTCGGATTGAATCAATTTCTGTGGATAACTTACGTGCGTGATTCTTAAGGTACCTGAATACGGGATTGCCTTCATCCCGTGTTTGGGTACCCAAAAACTATTGAAGCAAAGGTACCTTTTGTGTCAGGCTTTTGCAAAATGAGCAGCCGGGCAGAATCATGCCGGATACACAATTGAACATGGATCAGCTTTCGGGCGCTTTGCGTCGAGAGACTGTTAAGAAGAATGTCGCAGCGATACACATCAGCGGCAAACTTTCTCTGCTGCAGAGAAAGCTTTCGAATGTTTTGTTGATGAACGCCTATGATGCACTGACGACCGCGCAGACCCACACGATTGATGCGCGGACGCTTGCTATGATGGTCGGGTACAATTCAAACGACTTTGACACTCTGCGTGCCAGCCTGCGGGCATTGGCGGAAACAGTCGCGGAATGGGACATGCTGGATGAGCAGGGGCGCCAGGAATGGGGCGTCTCATCCCTGCTGAGTTTTGCCAAACTGAAAGGGGGAGTTTGCGAGTATTCATACTCACCCGCGCTGGCGCAAAAACTGTACGATCCGAAGATCTATGCGCTGATCAACGTGCAGATTCAGCGAAATTTCAGTTCCGGGCATGGGCTTGCTTTGTATGAAAACTGCTACCGATTTGTGCGGACAGGGTCGACTGGTTGGTGGCCCCTGGACGTGTTCCGAAAGCTCATGGGTGTTGATGGCAGTGATTATTACGCCAGTTTCAAACACCTCAACGCAAAGATCATCAAACCAGCAGTCACGGAGGTGAACAAAAGCTCGGATATTTTGATCGAGCCCGAGTTTCAAAAGAAGGGTAGAACCGTCACCGACATCCGTTTTCTGATCAAAGGCAATCCGCAAAAGGCGATGTTTGAGATCGACGATAGTGATGGGGTGCGCAATCTCGCCGTGTACAAAACTCTGAGGAAGCAGGGTGTATCGGATCGCTTGGCGCGGCAATGGATCGCGGAACACGGCGAAGACTACGTCCAGAAGAAGCTCGATTACGTAAAAGGGCAGGGCGGTGTAAAATCGACTGTCGGATACTTGTCGGCTGCTCTGCGGGATGACTACGAAGATCCGAAGGAAGTTCCAACGGCTGAGCCCAGTCCCGAAGCCGTCGAGGCCGCGCGTAAACGGGTCGCGGAAAAAGCGTCAGAAGAAAAGGCATATGCTGCCCGAACAGCCGAAAGGCAGGCAAGGGCACGCAAGCTTGCCATCGTAGAAGACCTGGTTTCGCGGCGAAACCCTACACAGCGAGATGCAGACAAGCGGTTGTTCATGGCCGGTTTGGACAATGACCTCGACCGAGAGCATTTTCGATCTCACGGCTGGCGTTCGGGCTTGAACGCCACAGCTATCTTCGAGTTTTGGGAAGACCTGGAGCCAGAAGCCTTCGCCGTTTAACGCTCTGTTGTGAAGTTTTTTCCTGAAAGAAAAGCTGACACCGAACTCGCGGCTCATGCCTTCAGAACTGCAAACTAACGGAAGTGAAAGTATCTGGGCGTGAATTCAACTTTGCAGCTCATGAGTACCACCTCGCTTCCGTCTGGAGTTGTTGTCACTGAAGTGAGTGTCTCCAACCACAATTTCTGTCGAGTGTGTCTTTTGTTGGAGCTATGGTTCTTTCCCACGACCTCACTCAGATGTTTCCCCGCGACCCTCTTGTTTGGGATTGGGCCGCCTAAGCCAATCAGCATATTTTCTTTGGCCTTGATACCTGCTGCCTTCTTCCCGCTTGCGTCGACACAAACTGTCGCGCAAGATCACTGCGTTAAATCAATTGAGCGACGAGTTCTTAAGCAGCAGGTTTCTTCCGACGCTCTGAAAGCATGAAGCCCAGCGTATTGCCGTGTTTGCCCATAGCTTTATGGAGAGTGACCGTGTACCTTTCACGCTTGTTTAAGTTTCGTCCATCCGCAAGGAGCGGTCACTCGGTCCCTTATACCCGTATGCGACGTCGGCGATTTCACTAACGTATTTTGTGATCCAACGGTTCAGCGTCGGGTGTTTCACCCTAACGCCAAGGTAGGGCATGGTCTCTGTAAGATCTTAGCAGGGAACGCTGTGTCGGACACAGAAGAAGACGAAAATTAGGATCACGTCCTCGGGATGTTTCGCGCCTTCGAAGGAGGTCATGAGTTGGCTTTCGACCAGTTGGGACTGAAGGTTCACCACGTACTAAAACCAAACGGGGCAAGCCAGAGCTTTGAAACAAAGCCTCAAAAGTGGGTGAAATTGTCGAAGCAGATGTAATGTGCAGAACGTTCGAAAAAATACCATAAAATTGTTTGTCAAACTAATTTCGTACACTCTTAGGTCCTGTAGCAAAGTTCCTTGCTGAGTACAGATATCGCGCTTTCCCCACGGGTTAAGCAGCGAATCCCGCGAACTGTAGAAACAGACAAATTCTCTGCGTGAACTGACCTTTACGGATCATCTGCGACACTTTGATTCCTGCAAGAATTGAGGGTGCAGATGCAAAAGGCTTGAAGCCGAGCTTCGTGCGAGTTCGTCTATAGATGGAACGATGGTCCTTTTCCATGATGCTGCCTCTATAAGAATGGGGCGACCAAAGCCTTTGAGCATTTTGTTGATCGCCTCGATACCAGCTGCCTTCTTCCCGCTTGCGTCGACAATACTCTTTCGCGGTAGACCGTTGACAGCAAGAATCCAAACAATGAGCTTTGTGGGACTGTCTAGTTGGCCGTTCGGACAGCATGCAATCCTATATTTTACCGCGTTCAAGCACTTCCAGCAATGATCGAGCATACATGCGCTGCTTCTGGATGCATTCGCACGCTCGTGACCAATTTCCGGATACCGGATCGGGTGACTTGGATTGTACCTGAAGCTGCCCAGAAGCCCTGCCTCAAGGGCTTGTTGAAGCCAGTGCACAGGTTCAGAACGCGTAGCGCATCCCGAATTCGGTGTAGTTTTGACTCAATGTAAGATCGGCTTTCCGGCTATCACGCATGACACGTTCTGCGTTGGGCAGATCGTTGGTTTTCGCGCGTTGTAGCGCGGTTTCCGGGTCAAATCCGTGCTTAATCCAGCGCTGCTGCAATCTGCTTTCGAGTTCTTCCAATGTGGGGCTGACGAAAACCGTTGCGGCGAAAACATCCTCCAACGCCCTCCACGGGTCGCTTTTCATCAAAAGGTAGTTCCCTTCTACAACCACAATCGGAGTTTCAGGGTGAACCGCAACCGCATTGGCGATGGCAAGGTCCATTTGGCGGTCGAACATGGGATGAAAGGATTCATGTCGCGCAGATTGCAGCGCCCCAATTGCCGTGCAAAACCCAACAGCGTCGAAAGTTTCTGGTGCGCCTTTTTTTGCCCGTAAGCCGCGTGTTTCCAAAACGCGATTGTCCAAATGGTAACCATCCATAGGCACGAGTGTGGCTGAAGGAACCGCGGAACTCTGTTGCGCGTTCAGCGATTGCACAACGGCGTCCGCCAAGGTCGACTTTCCGGATGCAGGGGGGCCGGCGATTGCAACAATCGTCCGAACCCCTATCTGCCTCCGGGAGGAGATCAGGTCGCAAACGTGCTTTGCATCCTGCTTGATCACGCGGCGTCCTCTTTTGGAGGTTCCTTGGCGCCGGTCATGAAGGCCACCGCATCGGACATCGTGTAGTCCTTGGGGTCGATTGTGCACAGGCGTTTACCCAACCGGTGCACATGGATGCGATCTGCGACTTCAAAGACATGCGGCATGTTGTGGCTGATCAGGATGATCGGAATGCCACGCGCCCTTACGTCCTGGATCAGCTCAAGCACCTTGCGGCTTTCCTTCACGCCCAAAGCCGCCGTCGGTTCGTCCATGATGATGAACTTGGTCGCAAAGGCAGCTGCGCGCGCAACGGCAACGCCTTGGCGCTGGCCGCCGGATAGTGTCTCTACCGCCTGATTGATTGACTGCACGGTCATCAGCCCAAGCTCGGTCAGTTTTTCGCGGGCGAATTTTTCCATGGCAGGCCGATCCAGCTGACGCATGTATTTGCCCATGAATCCCTGTTTGCGAATCTCGCGCCCCATGAACATGTTGTCCGCAATCGATAGGGCAGGGGACATGGCAAGCTGTTGATAGACGATCTCGATGCCCATGTTCCGGGCATCAATCGGCGAGGTGAAGTTGACCTTTTTGCCCTCGATCAGGATCTCGCCTTCATCCGGGATCGTGGCGCCGCAGATCGCCTTGACGATGGACGATTTGCCCGCGCCGTTATCCCCGATCACCGCAAGGATTTCGCCTTGCCGCAGTTCAAAATCGGAATGGTCGATGGCGGTAACGTGGCCATAGCGCTTCACGATCCCGCGGCCTTGGACGACTGGAGTTGTGTCTGACATTAGCCCGATACCTTTCTGATCCACTGGTCGACTGCGACCGCTGCGATGATGAGAAGTCCGATAAGCAGGAAGGTCCACTGCGCGTCCGCGCCCAGAAGCCTGAGACCCAGAGTAAAGACACCGACGATGAGAGCCCCGAACAGGGACCCCAGAATGGAGCCACGCCCGCCGAACAGTGAGATACCGCCAATCACGACCGCAGTGATGCTTTCGATATTGGCCAATTGACCGGATGTAGGTGAAACCGACCCGATGCGCCCGATCAGGGCCCAGCCTGCAAAGGCACAGATCAATCCGGACAACATATAAACCGACATCAGCGTTCTGTGGACGTTCACACCGGATAGTTCGGCGGCCTCGGGATCATCCCCCACCGCATAGACATGACGGCCCCAGGCCGTGTGCTTAAGCGCGTAGGCCAGCACGAAAATCAGAACGAGCATGAATATCACACCAACCGTAAAGGTCGCGCCACCGACGCTGAATTTTGTGCCAAAGAATTGCAGGAACGGGGCGTTGGCCTCGATATCCTGACTGCGAATTGTTTCGTTGGCAGAATACAGGAAGTTTGTCGCGAGAACGATCTGCCACATGCCGAGCGTGACAATAAATGGCGGCAGCTTTACGCGACTGACCAGCCATCCATTGAGAGCCCCGATCAGAGTCCCCATGGCCAGCCCGCACATCACCGCAATGGGCACAGGGATGCCGTAGCGGAAGGTGAACTGACCCATAATGACGGAAGAAAACACCATAATCGCACCGACGCTTAGGTCGATGCCGGCGGTCAGAATGACAAGGCTTTGTGCCGCGGCCACGATGCCGACGATCTGAACCTGCTGCAGGATCAGCGTCATCGCAAAGGGTGAGAAGAACTTTGAGCCCAGCAGAAGGCCGAAAATTACGATCGCGCCAACCAGAACGATCAAGGGCACAAAGGATGGATTGACGTGGAGAAGATGCTGCAACTTCCCCAGAACACCACGCCGGTGATCTTCAAACTCCGCAACGGTTTCTGACGCGTTGGCGGCGGTTTCGAATTCCTGGGCGTTTTGGTTTGCTTCAGACATATCTCCCCCTTTTCGTGGCTGGCATCGCGTCCACGAAATCAGTGTACAGGAAGTTTCGGTTTGCTGGTGAAAGGATTGATGAGGCGCTGCGGCGCGCCTCACCTAAAGAGCCGTCTTTAGCCCCAGCAGAGATCCAGGCCTTCTGCGACCGACAGCGACTCAACCCCATCAACCGGCTGGTCGGTGATGAGTGCAACGCCCGTGTCATAGAAGTCTTTGCCGGGTGTGTTTTCGGGCTTCACGCCCTCTTCGGCCCATTTCTTTACGGCCTCAACACCAAGCGACGCCATCAACAGCGGATACTGCTGGCTTGTCGCACCGATCACACCGGCTTCGACGTTTTGGACGCCGGGGCATCCGCCGTCGACCGAAACGATCAGAACGTCGTTTTCACGCCCGATGGATTTCAGCGCCTCATATGCGCCCGCAGCGGCCGGTTCGTTGATCGTGTGAACAACGTTGATGGATGGATCCTTGGCCAGAAGGTTTTCCATCGCGCGGCGGCCGCCTTCTTCGTTGCCGTCGGTCACGTCACTGCCGACCAGACGCGCATCGGTTTCGTCACCGATGACATTCGGGTCCGCCAGGTCCACACCGAACCCGTCGAGGAAACCCTGATTGCGCAGAACGTCCACTGTTGGCTGACTGACGTTCAGATCCAGCGTTGCGATCTTGGCGTCGGCAGCGGCGTCGCCCATTTTAGCCTTGGCCCATTGACCGATCAGCAGACCGGCTTTGTAATTGTCCGTCGCGAATGTCGCGTCCGCTGAGTCAATCGGGCTAAGTGGTGTGTCCAGCGCAATGACCAGAACACCTGCATCCCGGGCCTGTTTGACCGCAGGAACGATCGAGCTTGTGTCAGATGCCGTTAGCAGAATGCCTTTTGCGCCGTCGAGAATGCAGGTCTCAATAGCCTGGACCTGAGTTTCATGGTCGCCATCAACCTTGCCGGCAAACGCCTTGAGCGTCATGCCCAGCTCTTCTGCCTTGGCGGTTGCGCCTTCTTTCATCTTAACGAAGAAGGGGTTGGTGTCGGTTTTTGTAATCAGGCAGACGGTTTCCCCGGCAGCCTGCGCAGATGCTGCAGCCAAAGTCAGCGCTGTGGCGGATGCGGCAATCTTAAATAGATTTCTCATTTAGTTTCCTCCCAGAAAATTGTTGTGGCCTTGCGCGAATTAGCGACAAGGCGCGCCTCCATCCTCCAATGAAGGTCCTGCTCAAGAAACCGTGATTCTAGCCTCCGTGTCAATAAATAAATAAAGTTTATTTATTAATTTGACTGCGTGTCTTTTCATAAGAAAACAAGGTGTTTATGTTTAGGTTAATGGAAAGAGAGGCGCTGAAAATACTAACCGGCGGAGTAAGCCAAAGCGGTGTTCGTGATCACAACGAACGCCTGATTCTGACGGTTTTACAACGGCATGGACCTGCTGCCGGGGCCGATGTCGCGAGGCTGACGGGCCTGTCCCCGCAGACCGTGTCGATCATTCTGCGCAAGCTCGCAAAGGACGAGATTCTCAAACGCGGGACGCCGCTAAAGGGTAAGGTGGGGAAACCTTCGATCCCCATGGAGCTCAATCCCGAAGGCATTCTGTCTGTGGGAATGAAGATCGGTCGCCGCAGCGCCGACCTTCTATTGATCGACTTCACTGGTAAGCCACGCCAACAGCTCTCGACGACTTATGACTACCCGCTGCCCGAAGCTGTGTTCGGTTTTTTGGAGGAGGGGTTGCAAGAGCTTCTGGCCAATGAACCCCAGAAGCTTCGCGACCGTGTGTGCGGGATAGGGATCGGTACACCGTTCGAGCTGTGGAAATGGCACGACCTGTCTGGGCTTGCGGCTCAGAAATTCAAATCCTGGAGAAACGTGAACTTTTTTTCCGAAGTGGCCAAGTTCAGCGACCTACCGGTTTTTGTCGTCAATGACGCGACGGCCGCGTGTCACGCCGAACATCTCTATGGCCGCGGGGCCGAGTATCGAGACTATTTTTACTTTTTCATCGGCTCAATGATTGGCGGAGGCGTTGCCTTGAATGGCACCGTATTCGAGGGCAACCAAGGCAATGCCGGTGCCTTGGGCGCCATGCGGACAACGGGTCCCTTGGGTGAAAGCCAGCAACTGATTGACACTGCATCTCTGTTTCTGCTCGAGGACAGGCTGATAGAAGCGGGTATTGATCCGGTAATTTTGTGGAAAAAGCCGCAGGATTGGAGCAGCATTTCTCGCTATGTCGAACCCTGGATCGGTACTACGGCACAAGAACTGGCCAAGGCTGCGCTGTCTATTTGCGCGGTCATAGACTTTGAGGCGATTTTCATCGACGGCGCATTTCCACCTGAAATACGGGAAGAGCTGGTCTCACGGGTTCGTCGTTACCTGGCCAACCAAGACAAACGCGGTTTGATTCCTCCGGTTGTTGAAGCTGCAGCTGTTGGAGAAAATGCCCGCGGTATTGGAGCGGCAAGCAGCCCAATTTTCCGCCAGTTTCTATTGAACACCAATGCTGGGCTTTCTGGGATGTAGCCACCCTCGAACAGGCACCTCCTAGTCGCACCAATGCGACTTGTCCCAACGCTACGACAAAGCGCTTACGCGTGTTCTTTAAGTGTTGTGACGAAATTCAAATAACGTCCAAAAAATAGCCAGATTGCACTTTTTTTAACTTTTTTGTTGCCGAAACCGGTTTCGGAACGAACAAATAGCTTCAATGACTGCGAATCTTTCATATCCACCGCGTGACCAGTCAGGGAGCGCAACCGTCACGGGCCGGGTGAAACTGGACGAATTGGCAGCGCATCTGGGCTTGTCCAAAAGCACGGTTTCACGTGCGCTAAACGGGTATCCAGATATTTCGTCGGCGACGCGCGCACGGGTGGAAAAAGCAGCTCGGGTGTTGGGATATCGGCCACTCAGCCATGCGCAGGCGATCCGTACCGGGCAAGTTCGTTCGATAGCTATGGTTATCAACAGCGAGGAGCCGGATCAGCATAATCCCTTCTTGCAGGATTTTCTGGCCGGAGCTTGCGCAGCGGCAAGTAGCCTCGACTGGACCATGACCATTTCCACGGCGACCTCCGAAAAAGACACATTGAAGGTGCTGAGCCGCCTTTACGAAGAACGGAAGGCCGATGGATTCATTCTCCCGCGGACTGCGGTGAAGGATGCGCGTATTGGCCTTCTGCGCAGTCTCGGGGTGCCTCATATTCTGTATGGGCGCACCGGCTATGGACAACCAAATAACTGGGACGAGACTTCGTGGTTCGACATTGCTGGGGAAAGCGCAATGCGTAACGCCGTTTTGCGACTGAGCAATTTGGGACATACACGCATAGGCTTTGTCGGGAGCGATCCCAAGTTCAACTACGCGCATCTACGCCGTGACGGATATGCCGAAGGTTTGCATGCTGCTGGTCTACCCTTGGATCCGGAATTGATCCTGGAGGGCGCGCGAACGCGTGAAGATGGCGCGGCGCAGGGACGGGCGCTGATGGCTTTGGATCAACCTCCAACGGCGATTGTCTTCGCGACCGACCTGGCCGCGCTGGGATTCTGCGCGGATGCGCAGGATCAGGGTTTCGAGATCGGGCGCGACATCTCGGTGATCGGCTATGATGGAGCTCCTGAATGCCGCTACGCGCGCCCTGCACTGACGACATTTTCCGTCGATTCTCGTGCGGCCGGCGAACGGCTGGCGACCCTACTGATAAGGCAAATCCGTGGCGAAGCGGCTGCAGACTTGCGAGAACTGGCCGAGGCCGCCCTGATCGAAGGTGACTCTGACGGGCCACCAAACCTGACGTCACACGAATTGGCGCAGAAACTAAACCATCTGACGTGAACATAACCGGGGAGGACACCGATGAAACTAACACCCAAAGCTGCGAAGCTGATGCTTGGCTCGTCACTTGCGCTGGCACTGACAGCGCTATCCGTGCAGGCCGACACGATCCGTTTTTGGACCACCGAGGAGCAACCTGAACGTCTGGCAAAACAGCAAGAGATGGCGGACCAGTTTAAAGCCGAAACCGGTACCACGGTTGAGGTGATCCCGGTCACCGAAAGCGATCTGGGCACGCGCGCGACTGCCGCTTTTGCTGCTGGCGACCTGCCGGACGTTGTCTATCACACGCTGCAATATGCCCTGCCTTGGGCCGAGGCTGGTATTCTGGACACCGAAGCCGCGACCGAAGTGATCGAAGAGTTGGGCGCAGACACTTTCGCCCCCGGTGCTTTGGCGATGGCTGCGTTCAACGACGAAACCGCCTCGGTGCCAGTCGATGGCTGGACCCAGATGGTGGTCTACCGCAAGGACCTGTTCGAAGAGGCCGGTTTGGAGGCCCCCGATAGCTTCGCTGATATTCAGGCCGCGCTTGAGGCTCTGCACAACCCGCCGGAAATGTACGGTTTTGTCTCGGCGACCAAGGTTGACGAGAATTTCATGAGCCAGGTGTTGGAGCATGTCTTCCTCGCCAATGGTGTCAGCCCTGTTGGTCCCGATGGGTTCCAACCGCTTGACGAAGCCAAAACTACCGAGGTTCTGGATTTCTACAAAGCAATCTCCAAGGCGTCGCCTCCGGGTGAACTTTTCTGGAAGCAATCGCGCGAACTGTATTTTGACGGCAAGGCCGCAATGATCATCTGGTCGCCCTTTATTCTGGACGAATTGGCCGGCCTGCGTGACAGTGCCCCGCCAACCATCAACGATGATCCGACCTCGCGCGATCTGGCCAGCAAGACTGGCATTGTGACCAAGCTGTCCGGTCCCTCGAACCCGGATGGCGCGGCGTGGGGTGACGTGCGGTACTTCGGTATCACCAACGACGCCGATACCGATGCGGCGATGGAGTTCGTGAAATTCGCCATGGACGACGGCTACACCCAAACGCTTGCAATCGCGCCTGAGGGCAAGTTCCCGGTCCGTCGTGGCAATGCCGACAACCCGACCGCGTTCTCGGAAGCCTGGGCAGAACTGCCCGTGGGTGTCGACCGCAAAGCGCCCCTGGGTGATCTGTACGAACAATCCATGATCGACGAGATCGTCGGTGGTTTGGACGTGGCTCAGCGCTGGGGTGTGGCCGAGGGTCAGCTGGCGCTGGCATCGAAGATGATAAACAGCCAGGCCATCAACCGCGTTGTGCGTCAGTATATTGACGACGAAATCGACGCGGCCGCAGCCATTGCGGCGATGAACGAAGAGTTGGCCAAGGTTCAGTAACCAACCGGCACCTGCAGCGGCGTGCGCGCCGCTGCCCCTAAACCCTTCGAGGTAACCCATGACTTCGGCCTCCCCACCGACAGGAACCGGGGCGTTAGCCAAACGCGAGGCGCGTCTGGCCTGGACGCTGCTGGCTCCGACCATCATCAGTGTGTCGCTGGTTGTGATCCTGCCTTTGCTGGCGATCTTCTGGATCAGCTTCAAGCCCTTCACCCTGTCTGACCTGCGCCCGCCTGCTCCGGTCGTGCGTGAAAGCCTGCGCGGATCGGGTGATGATCTGCGGATAGAATACCGCCTGCGCAACTCCAGTCAGGATATTGCGATCGATGGCGTGACAGTCAGGGATGTCCTGCCCGATGGCGTCACGGCACTCGGCGACGTTGCAGCCCCCTGTGTATTGAACGGGCAAGAGCTGTTCTGCGACTTTGGTACGCTGGAAGGCGGCGAGCGCGAGCGTATTCGCATTCCCGTTGCGGTCGATGGCGACCCGGACGCCTTCGAAGATCTGGTTGAAGGGTCTGAACCGACAGTCACCGGCAGCGGCCCCAGCGTGCTGACAAATTTCGAGTTCAGTCTGGAAAACTTCGCCCGCGTGTTCGACGGCGACGAGTTCTGGGGCGTGCTTTGGGTCACCCTGTTCTACACCGTCTTCGGCACCATCGGCGCACTGGTCATGGGCTTGTTCGCCGCCTTGCTGCTGAACAAAAGCTTCCAGGGGCAGGGCTTTATCCGGGGTCTTTACCTGTTCCCCTACGTAGCCCCCGTCATCGCCGTGGCCTTCACTTGGGTTACGCTGTTCGACCCGTTCTCGGGTTCGGCCAATGCCTTGCTGGTGCAGATGGGGCTGAGCAGCGAACCAATCAACTTCTTTGGGGAACGCCCACTGGCGTTGATCATGGTTACAGTCTTTGAAATCTGGCGTTACTTCCCTCTGTCCTTCCTGTTCATTCTGGCGCGGATGCAGTCCATCGATAGCAGCATGTATGAGGCGGCGGATATGGATGGCGCGTCACCGTTCCAGAAGTTCTGGCTGCTGAGCATCCCGCAATTGCTGGGCATCCTGTCGGTCCTGTTTCTGCTGCGCTTCATTTGGACGTTCAACAAGTTCGACGACATCTTCCTGCTGACCGGAGGCAACGCGGGCACCCGCACGCTGACGGTTAATGTCTATGAACAGGCCTTTGCGGTCTCGAACATCGGGGCGGGCGCCGCCGTGGCCGTGGTCATCCTGATGTGTCTGATTGCCTTCAGCTTTTTCTTCTTCAAATTCATCAGCCGTGAGGAGGGTCTGTGATGCGCCAAGGGTATATCACTGGCCCGATCCTGGGCGCGCTGTGGCTGGTGGTGATTGCTACCACCATCGCGGTCACCATGTCCTTCGCCACGGGTGCCGCCTTCCGTCCCCAAGTTCTGCTGAGCCTGATCTGGGGCGCGTTGGCTGGTCTGGCGTACGTCCGCTTCCCCGCTCGTCATGCCTCGGCGCGTCTGGGCGTGTCGGCCCTGTTGGGTCTGACCTGCCTGACAGGCTTTGGCCCGGTTCTGATCGGCTCGGACACAACGCTGCTGGCGTTATCGGTCACCGTGGTTTCGATTGCCTTGGTCATGCATCTGTCGATGGCTGAAATCCTGAAAGAGCTGCCCTTTGGCGAACTGACCCGCCACGAGTTCGAAGACGCCGTGATCAGGTTTTGCACTGGTTTTGGCTATATCTTCTTCACGGCCATCGTGGTCATCCCCTTCTACGTGATGGTGATGACCAGCTTGAAATCGCAGCAGGCGCTGTTGCAGAACCCGCTGGATTTCTCGCTGGATCTGGATCAGGGCTGGGCGCTTTTCCGCAGCTATACGGAACTGTTCCGCGACTTCAATTTCGGCTCGTACCTGTGGACGTCCTTCTACGTCTCGGTTCTGACGGTCTTCATCACACTGGCCTTCAGCATTCCGGGGGCCTATGCGGTCGCGCGGTTCCGGTTCAAAGGGCAAAAGGCGTTCTCGCGCTCGATCCTGCTGATCTACATGGTGCCGATGATCGTTCTGGCGCTGCCGATCTATATCGCCTTTTCGCTGACCGGCCTGCGCAACTCGATCCTGGGCATCGTCATGATCTACCCGGTCACCACGATCCCGGTCGCGCTGTACATGCTGCAGGGGTATTTCCGTGGACTCCCGACCGAGGTGGAAGAGGCTGGCTTGATGGATGGTCTCTCGCGCTTGGCGGTGATCTGGAAGATCACCCTGCCGCTCAGCCTGCCGGCTCTGGCTTCGGTGTCGCTCTATGTCTTCATGATTGCCTGGAACGAATTCCTTCTGGCTTTCATGCTGCTGGACGATCCCTCGAAATTCACTCTAACCCGCGGCGTCACAATGCTGAACTCCTCGGAAATCCCTCGCCAACACCTCATGGCTGGCGCGGTGATTGCCACTGTTCCAATCATGGCCTTGTTCCTGGGGCTTGAACGTTTCATGACCAAAGGCCTGACGGCTGGCTCGGTCAAAGGATGACAGAAATGAACCACTTTACTTCGCCGACAGAGTCGGCACGCAATATCCTGATCGCCAATGATCGGGGTGGCTATACGATCCCGACCACCGGGCTCTATCCCTACCAATGGAACTGGGACAGCGCGATCGCCGCGCTGGGCTTTGCCGAGTTCGATATCGACCGCGCCTGGACTGAGCTTGAGACGCTGTTCTCGGGCCAGTGGGAGGACGGCATGGTCCCCCACATCCTGTTCCACAAAACGGACCCGGGCTATTTCCCAGGACCGGATGTCTGGGGCGGCATCGGGCCGATTGCCTCCTCCGGCGTAACCCAGCCACCGTTGGCGGCTACCATGGCCCGGCGGGTATGGGAGAAAGACCGCGCGGCTGGTGAAGCCCGCCTCTGCGCCCTGTTCCCCGCTATGCTAGCCTGGCATCGGTGGTTCATGACATGGCGTCTCGATGACCACGGCGCGGTTTGCACCACCCACCCATGGGAGGCAGGGCGTGACAATGCACCGGACTGGGACGACGCAATGGCGAGCATTGATGCCACAGACGTGGGCGAATACCAGCGTCGCGACACGAGCCACGTGAACAGCGCCGACCGGCCCACCAAATACGACTATGACCGCTACATCAAACTGGTTCAGATTGGGCGTGAAGCGGGCTGGGATCAGCAGCAATTGCTAGAGAAGAACCCATTCCGCGTCGCCGATCCGACTATGAGTTTCACAACTCTACGCGCCGCCCGCGATCTGCTGGCGATCAGCGAGGAATTGGGGATCAGGGCCGAAGGTCTCGCTGATGACGTGGACCGGCTCGAGGCGGGCGCAAAGTCACTGTGGAACGAGGCTTTGGGCACCTTTGATTCCCGAAATGCGCATACGGGCAAATGGGCTGAAAGCGTCTCAAATGCGAGCTACCTGTGTTGGTATGCAGGCATCGAATCCCAGCAAATGTTGGATCGGTTGAAAACTGTTTTGACCACGGTCCCCCACCCGATCCCCAGCTATGATCACAAATCGCCCAAGTTTGACGAGCGCCGATATTGGCGTGGGCCTACATGGGCATTCATGAACATGCTGACGGGGTTCGGTCTGAAGGATATGGGCCACGGGGTTGAGGCCGAAGCACTGCGCCTGAAAACCGGTCGTCTGATCGCAGGCCACGGATTTGCCGAATATTACGACCCGATTACCGGCAGTCCCGCTGGGGGCAACTCTTTCACATGGACCGCTGCCGTCTGGCTGCATTGGGCAGGGAGGAACTGATGGGCAGCATAGAGCTCAATTCCGTCGAAAAATGGTTCGGCGAAGTGCAGGTGATCAAAGGCATCGACCTAAAGATCGAAGAAGGTGAGTTCGTCGTCTTCGTCGGCCCGTCGGGCTGTGGTAAATCAACCCTGTTGCGGATGATCGGTGGGCTAGAGGACATCTCGCGCGGGTCTCTTTTGATCAATGGGGATGACGTCACCGACAATCCGCCCTCTAAGCGCGGGCTGACCATGGTGTTCCAGTCCTATGCGCTTTATCCTCACCTGACGGTAGCCGAAAACATGGGGTTCTCGCTGAAAGTGGCGGGCGTATCCAAGGGTGAAATCGCCGAACGCGTGGGTAAAGCCGCCGATGTGCTCAAGCTGGAAACTTATTTGGAGCGCAAACCTAAAGACCTGTCCGGCGGCCAGCGTCAGCGCGTTGCAATCGGTCGGTCAATTGTACGTGATCCCACCGCATTCCTGTTCGATGAGCCGCTATCCAACCTGGACGCAGCCCTCAGGGTCGAGATGCGGTATGAGATTGCCAAGCTGCACCAGAGCCTCAACCGCACCATGATCTATGTGACTCATGATCAGGTCGAGGCGATGACACTGGCCGATCGCATCGTGGTGCTGGAATTCGGCAAGATCGCACAAGTCGGTACTCCACGCGAATTATACGAACGCCCCGCCAACCTGTTCGTGGCGCAGTTCATCGGCAGTCCGAAAATGAACGTCATTCCCTGCACCGTGTCCGGCGATCAGTTTCAGCTGGAAAACGGCGGAGGTGGCCCATTTGATCGGACTGGTACCGCCACGATGCTGGGCATCCGCCCGGAACATATCAGTTTGGTCAAACCTGGCTCGGGTCACTGCGACGGCAAGGTTGAGGTGGTCGAGTATCTTGGCGCCGATATGTTCGTCATCGTCGATTGCGGGTTTGAGGAGAAGGTGACGGTTCGCCTTGGCGGGGACGCGCAGATTAAAGCCGGGACGCAAGTCGGCTTGTATTTTGCACCCGAGAAACTGCAGTTTTTCGACGCGGCAGGGCAGACGATCAGCCCAGATGAACGGGTGTGACACTTTTTGAGATGTTTCGCAAGCTTCTGGAGTGGCCAGAGCCAGCGACTCACTGGACACACCTATCCTGAGATCTTGGCAAATAGTCGAAAACCAGCCGGCTTGGAGCTAGAGAAATGCCGCTTCCAGTAATGTTGGCGATCTCAATACTGTCCATTGCAGCCGAGGCGGATCTGAACGACTTGAACGCGCATATGTGCAGTCTGTTGCAGTTGATGAAGCGATGATCCTGCTCGATCAAGTTTTCAAGAAATTTGACCTGACTGTTTGGATTTTGACTGAGCAACGAAGCCGACTAAGGATTTTGTTCGCTTTTCTAATGCGCGTGAATAGCGATCATCGGCGTGTCTTGAGAACCTACCTATTGAGAGTGGCGCGGCCCACCGGCCGCCGCGTTCAGCCATGATATCTTCGAAGTCACGATTGGACACCGTGTACCGCAGATAGAACTACACGGCGTGCAAAACTGCAACCTTGGGGAATGATAGCATTTCGACGAGTTCATGCCAAAACCTGTTCGAAAATTTTCGATCAGTACAAACCTAAGATCACGCAGGCTCGTCGACAAGACTCGAAAGACTGCGACACATCCGTTCTGGTTCAGTGAACAAGAAAGTGACAAGGACGTTGCCTCCTTCAAGGACTGGCTGCTCGGACAGACGCAGAAGCTACCGCGAGCGTTCCCTCGATTTGCCAAACCTGTTCAGGACGTTGCGTGTGATCTGTTCGACTTGGTCGTCCTGCCGGAACAGGCCCGCGACCCATTCGCAGGTTGCAGCGGTGAATATCTCGCCCTTGCCACGCGGCCACGAGATGATCATTCCGTTGCCGCGTTTGCAGGCGTCCAAGGTTTCGGGCGTGACCTCTCCGAAGAGCACCTGCGCTTTGAACGCCGCATCCGCTGACCCGATGTAGAGCGTTTCACCCCAAATACCGTGATCGGCCTCGATATTGGTTGCGAGCCCCATGGCGAGAATATCGATCTCCGGCACGGCACCATCCGTGCAGGTCGGAAAGGGCAACCCATCCTCGAAACGAAAGTCCAGCCCGTCGACCTCGTAGCCGAAAATCCGCGATCGCGCGCCCAGCAAGTCACCATAGCCGAGCCCGGCTCCGTGAAAGGCCCAGTGTTCGTCGCGGTAGATCGTGAAGCCGCCCGCACCGCCGCCAACACAGTTGCCAAGTCCGGCATAGATGCCGCGCAGGGCGTTGACACCGAAGGTCAACGCGCCGGGACGGTTGACTGGGTTCACCTCGAACGCACCCGAGACAAGGTGCTCTTGATCAGTCCCCATCAAAGGGTCCTGATCTGCGATATACTTGTAGCAGACCTGTGTGCGACCTTCGTCCTCGATCCGGGTCTGCCACAGGAAATTCCCGGCAAAACGCGCGACATGGCCCCCGGAATCGACATAGGCATCGACAGCATCGCGCATGTCCGCGCTCCAGTATTCATCGTGGCCAACGAATATCGCACAGGCATACCGGTTCAGAAGATTAGGGTCGCGGTGCAGATCGTGCTGTGTGATCACGTCGAGCTCATATCCCTCAGCCTCGGCCCAACGGGCGAAATGACGTTCATAGCTTGCCCAGCCCGCTGAGGCGTATTTCTTGGAATAGCCATAGGCATAAGCCCACTCCATGTAGGGATAGCGCACTATCTCGCCGGGCTTGGTCGGATGTTCGCGCAACGCACGCGGTGCGCCCTCGGGCAGTTTGCAGAACCCGCGTGTCCATGGCCTCTGTGTGGAGACGATGGGTGAAAATGCATCGCCATTCGGCCCCGTGATACCCTCATAGTGATTGGACCCGCCCCAGCAATTATAGGCCAGCCAGGTGCCCGTTGCACAAACCAGAACATAGGGCGGTGGCACGGCATTGGGCGCGGTTCTGATTAGAATGACATGGTGTTCTTCAACCACATCATCGCCCTTCCGAGCGCGGAAAGTTACCAGATAACCGCCAGGTGCCCAATCATCGGGGATGGTGAAGGCATAGGCCTCGGGCCAGCCACAGCCCTTGACCGAGCAATCTTTGGGCGTTGGATGATGCACCCCCGGAAGGCCGCTCTTGGTCAGTAGCGGCTCATAGAGCTGCCCGTCGCGGCCGATCTCAAGCTCCCATTCCGTTGCCGTGGTGGACACGTGCAGAGCAATGCAATCCCCGGGGGAATAGCTCATCTCTGGGGTGTATCCCCAGATTTCCAGAACCGCCTCGTCGCGCGCCGGGCCGATATAGTAGTTATCAAGGATATGGCGCGCCTTTGCACGGGTGCGCGGCGTGGTCGCTGGTCCGGGGTGGTCCTGTGTCATATGTCTACTCCGGCAAATACTTGTCCGACCAGCTTTCGGCAGCTGTGCTGCTTTCGATCATGTGCCCGATTTCCTCGTTCGTATAGCCTATCCGTGCGAGGATTTCGCGCGTGTCCTGCCCGTATTTCGGAGCAGGTCCGGGGATCGTGATCGAGGCTTTCTCGGGCCGCACCGCATTGGGCGCGACGAGGTCGACCCACCTCCCCATCGGATGCTGATCATGGCGCACCGCGCGGAAGGTCGCCTTGGATATGTCGATCCTGTCGTCGCTTTCGAACTGCAGGCCTGCGTCGCGCGTTTCATGGAGGGAACCAAGAGGCGTGATACCCACCGAGCCGCTGGCAAAGGCACGCATCCAGTCGGCCACCGGTTTTTGCGCAAACCGCTCGGCAAGGGCGGCTTCCAATTCGGTGTCATCCTTTCCGACGAGGTCGGCCACGTCCGGCACCTGGCTCAGGGCCGCGTCCCGCTCTGTCGGGGCAGCAAAGAACATCCAGCCATCGGCGGCGGCATAACAGCGATAGAACGGCCCCCAACCTCGCACCTCGCGTCCTGAAGGCTCGTCGAACGCTGGACGCCCTTCGAAATCATACATGAATTGGGCCTGGATCATTTCACCTGCCGCGGCCAGTGAGGCGCGGGCAACACCACCTTTGCCAGTCACCCTGCGCCGTTCCAGCGCCGCTCCGAGAGCCACGCAGGCACAATGCCCGGTCAGTGCGTCGATCGTTCCGAAATGAGCATGCTCTTCGGGTGTCTCCGGCCCGCCACCAAAGCGGGTCATCACGCCTGTCGCAGCTTGCGCGAGGTCGTCATAGCCAAGGTGATCCGATTTCGGCCCCCGACGCGGTCCGCCCCACGCATCAAGCTGCACCAGAATGAGACGCGGGTTGATTTCGTTCAGACGGGCCTCAGTCAGTCCTAGTGCATCACGTTGTTGATCGGTGCCGTTCATGGTGATCACGTCTGCCTCGGCCACCAATCTCCAAAGCGCCTCCTGCCCCTGTTCCGAACGCAGATCGAGCAACACGCTTTTCTTGCCGCGTTGCGCATGCAGCCCGAATACCACCGCGTTCCACGGATCGACCGAAGGCTGCACGGGCTGGACCAGCGTGACCTGCGCCCCGAACCGCACCAGTGTAGACCCGATGGTCGGTCCGGCAATGACGTTTGTCAGATCCAGCACCTTCAGCCCGTCGAGCCAGAAGCCTTTGCCGTCGCCGCTCATGGGCATTCGCGGCGTCTCTGCAAGAACACCGCTCAGCGCATCCCGAAAGTCGTCCTGCTGTGGCCCTGCGGCTTTATCCATTGCGCCTGGATCATCGGCCAGCCAAGCGACGTTGCCCATCTGCCGCATCTGCCCGTGGCGGGGATCGTCAAGCGCGACCACCAGCCCCGAGGCCAACGCGTGGGGGTCGGCCAGCCATTCGGCCGTGCAGCGTTGTGCTGTCGTCGGAGCCTTAGCCGCTCCGAACAGCTCTTCCCATTCATGCGCGGGACGGGTCAGGAAGGCCGCTTTCATCGCATCAGCTAGTCGCCTGCAATCGCCCGCCCCCACCGGATAGCTGCGCAAAGCCCATGCAGCGGGCCAATCCGCCTGATCGACATAGACATCAAAATCCGGCAATTCCTTCAACAGATCGCCAAGACCGAGAACCTCCAGCACTCTTTGGGGATGGTTCACGATCGAGCAGGATACGATGTAAAACCCTCGTCCATCGGCACAGGTATAGGTGCGGTAGAACGGATCAAGAAATTCGGAGAGCTCGGCAAAGCTCAGGTTGTTGGGCAGGCCTTCGCGCGCGCGCCGCTCCAACTCCAACTCACGCGGAGATTTGTAACGGTCGGGGTAGTCCTCGATCTGCTCGCAATTGTAAACCAGCCCCTCCATTAGGGCAGACGCAAGCGGCACTTCGATGTGGTCACCTCCCATCCGGGGCCGCGCGGCCAACGCGAACAGTACCGACATCGCGCCGAATGCGGCACCATAGGCCGAGGCCAATCCCAGCGGGGTAAAGGAAGGATTGATCCCCATCAACCGACGATTCAACCCCATGTCGGTAAATTGCCCAGTGCGCGCCGCGATCACCGCCTCCCAGGCTGCCAACCCGGCGAGCTCGGGATCGGTTGACGCAAAGCCGGGAAGCGAAAGCGAGACGATGTCGGCGTTCACCTGCCTTAGCGCCTCCGGCCCAAGCCCAAGCCGCTCCATTACGCCGGGACGGAAGTTCTCGATCACCACGTCAGCGCGGCGAACCAGATCTAGCGCCGTATCGCGTCCGTCGGCTGTCTTGAGATCAAGCGTCAGCGCACGTTTGCCACGCGATAACATGTCGAAAGCTGGGTCTTTCCACTTAGGACCACCTGGCGGATCGATACGGATCACCTCGGCCCCGAGATCGGCCAGCATCATCCCGACCAACGGCCCGGCCAGAAAATGCCCAAAATCAAGGACACGAACGTGGGAAAGCGGGCGGTTCTGCATGGTCACTGGATCCTGTTCCGGCGGCTTACACCCACAACTCTAGGAAATTGTCTAGACTTGTTACATACTCATTCTGCCAAAAATGAGATCTAATCTGCCAATGCATCCCATCCATGTCTCTGTTTTCCTGTGTAATGCCTTTTCCAATATGGTGCTTGCCTGCTTGCTTGAACCGCTGCGGGTGGTGCGCGATCAAACCGGTGCAGATATCCGCTGGAATATCCTGACGGATGGCGACCGCACCGTAAGCAGTTCCAGCGGTCTGAGCGTTTCGCCGGAAATGTCGATGGTAGACGCGCCCGAACCCGATCTGGTCATTGTCATCGGTGGCGACGCCTTTCGCGACACCAAAGGCGTGACCGCCGCCCGCAGTCTTGGACAATTGATGCAGGGCGCAACTGTGATTGCAGCCGATACCGGTGCCTGGGTGTTGGCGCGGGGCGGGTTTCTGAACGCTCGGAATGCCACGTTGCACTGGCAGCTTCTTGAGGAATTCGCCGAGGAGTTTCCCGAGGTCAACGTCCTTCCCGATCGCCATGTGCAAGACGGCCGTTTCTGGACATGCGGCAGCGCGGCAGCGGCGTTTGATCTGATGTTGCAATTCATTCGAGATCAGTTCGGCGCCTCGGTCGCATTTGATGCCGGTGCAATGTTCCTACACGATAACGCCAGACGGCACGGCGCTTCCTATCCCGATCAGGCCTTGTCGCAAGCGGTGTCCCCGAAGCTCAAACGTGTCGTCGTGCTCATGTCCGAAACGCTCGAAACGGCGCTGTCTATCCCCGCCCTGGCGGAACAGGCACACATATCTGAACGGTCCCTGCGCCGTCTGTTCTGGGCAGAATTGCAGACGACGCCTGGGCGATACTACTTGCTGCTTCGCCTGGCCCGCGCCCGCGAGTTGCTTAGACATAGCGACCTCTCACTCGATCAAATCGCTTTGCGTTGCGGTTTTGCCAATGCGATCACCCTGGCACGTAGTCTGCGCAAGAATTTCGCAAACGATCCGCTTCAGGATCGTTAGGCAAATCTGTAACTACTTCGGCCTACGCTCTGCGAAAGTTGCCCGGCAAATTGCAAGCAACAAATTTCCGGGCTTTAATGAGCCTGGCTTACACTAATTGAAGTGTTCAAAAACGGCCGTTGGGACGATTCCCACGAACCGCTGGGCATTGTCTCTAACCTGCTGATATAGCGGCCTGTGGTGAAGCCCAGAGGCCCTTAAAGCGGACTTTGAAGCAAACTGTTGTTTCCGTCGCGAAGGTCGGAAAGTGGAATTTCGCGCTACCTCACGCCGTGCCACATTCTGTACAAAAAAGCTGTGGTCTTTTGATTTAAGGAAAAAGAGACCCTGATTGAATCTGCGAGAAACGTTGATATTCCAAATTTTCGCGCTTACCGGCTGCTCGCCCTGTTGCACCGCAGCGACGTCTTTCAAAACCACAAGGTGATCTTCCAGTTTAAGCGCTTTATCCAAATCGTGAGTGATGAAGACTATGGTTTTTTGCAACTAGTCTTGCAACTCAAGCAGCAGATCCTGCATATTCGTGCGGATCAACGAATCCAGCGCCGAGAATGCCTCGTCCATCAGCATGATGTCCGAGTTTGAGGTCAATGCACGCGCAATGCCCACGTGTTTTTGCATCCCGCTAGACAGTTGCGTGGAATAGCGCGCCTCATACCCCTGAAGCCCCACGGGCGCCAACCATTTGCGCGCCTCATCCTCGCGGGTTTGTTTGTCGATCCCCTGAATTTGCAATGCCATCGCGGCGTTTTGCAGGACCGTGCCATAGGGCAGCGGGGCGAATTTCTGGAACACCATCGACATCTTCTTTTGTTGCAAACGGCGCAGGTCCGCGGCGAACAGCTATGTTACGTCTTCGCCATCCAACGGGATCTCGCCCGCGGTGGGTTCGATCAGGCGATTCAGGTGGCGGATCAGTGTCGATTTGTCAGACCCGGACAGGCCGATGAGCACGGTCGTTTTGCCAGCCTGCATATCAACATTTATATCCTGTAATACCAGCACGTGCTTGTGGCCGGCCAGAAGGTTGGTCTTGCCCAAACCGGCGCGGAAATGGGGCATCATCTCGTCGGGTTGGGCACCAAGTATCTTGTACAGGCCCGCATAAGCGGACCTTACGAGGTATCGCTCATCGAGGCTTCAACGGTGTTCATGGATGACGTTGTTACGTTGCAGCGCGGCCTTCGATGTTCGGTCCAGCACTACCGCCAGCAGGACAATGTCCAGACCGGAAATCATGCCGACACCCTACAGCTTTTGACGGCGGCTCAAGCCGAAAGCATCTGTGGCCTCGATCACATCGCGATCAACCAGGCGGAAGGCCAGATCGGTCACGCAGATCACAGGTAAGATGGCGTGAAGGATGATCGCAATACCATAAAGCTTGGGTTCCATGACCGAGAACAGGAAGGTCAACGGGATCAGATAAACGAAACTAGGCAGGGTCTGGATAAGGTCCAGAACCAGTATGATCAGTCGCTCCATCGTCTCCGACTTAGACATGAGCACACCTATTGGCACGCCAAACACCACGCAAAGCCCGGTACAGACAAATAATCGATAGAGTTTCCAAAGCCACGTCCAAATGGTCGAAAAAGCCAAGAAACAGGAAAGAGAACGCGACGAAAACGGTCACTGCTAGGGACCGCGACACCGCCCAAACCTGCGCGACCAGGAGCGGCACCAAGACCCACCAAGGCGGAGCGGCAAAAAGGTAAAGCGTTCCATCAAGTGCCCAGCTGAGCGGTTGGGTAAGCGGATCCAACACCAATTTCAACCCGTCTCGCATCGAAAGAAACATGTCTTCCACCGCCGTGGTCATATCGCGCGTCTGGGAAATCTCTATACGGCCGTCATGAAGGTTGTCGAGCGACGGGAAGGGCAGCATTTCAGCATTGGCGTCGACTTGGTCGCCGTCCACCTGAGCCAACAGCTGTGCCATCGAAATCGGCCCGCCTTTTGGATTGGCGTCGCTCCAGTCGCGCAGACCAATTGCGTCGAAAAGCTTGCCATAGAAGGCCATGCGCCCCTCCTGTCATGGGAAAGGCCTCGCCGTCTACACGGCGAAGTAGGGAGTGTCGGCAGGGGGGTTACTTCAATAGCGCAGACAGCTTGCCACGTGCCTCCTCTCCTATCCAAGTCGACAAGGTATCGTGATAGTTAGTCAAGAAATAGACCGCAGCCTCTTCATAGGACGCGCTGTTGCCATCCTGCCAGGCCGGCACTGCTCCCATCTGGTCGTTGGTAGACGACGTCAGCTTGAGTAACTCGACCACCTCGGGTTCGCGCTCCAGAAGGCTGGGGATTTTGGCGATGGGATAGGCGGACAATATTGATGCGGCGCATTTGGGGTCCCCGTTGCAGGTATGCGCGCTCTGATCAAAGGGCGCGGTTTCCACATGCACCATCGGGTATTTGCCCAGCATCGAAGTCGGTGCCCGGTAGTAAACGAACTAGGGTTCATTGGCGGCATATGCCGCAGCGATGGTGATGGCCAAGGTTTCGCCCGATCCGTGCTGGAACCGGTCAATCCCGTGGCCAGCCATGTCCACTGCCTTGGCGTTATTTAGGTTCACCAAATCACACGCCCAACCGGCGGGCATTCATGGAACTGCCCTCCGACCAGTTGCGGGTTGGCCAAGATACCGTCCAGCGTCTTCCATTCGGGATGAGCTTCCGCCAGACAGGCGGGAAACCACCTGGCCTCGACACCGCCATCGGCCAGAACATGGCCAAGCTCTACCAGCTATCCTTCTCTGCGCAACTCTGCATAGACCGGCGAGGAATTTGTCCAGAGTTCCGCAAGGATGTCCGGCTCACCGGTTTCCGCAATCGAGGCCATCGCCGGGGTGGTCGAGGATGGTACCATGTTCACCGTGCTACCGTAGCCTGTTTCGAGCAGGAACTTGGCAACTGACGTTACGACCGCCGACGAGACCCAGTCCATTTCAATGATCGACACCTCGCCACACTTGGCAAGGGCAGGCGTCGTCCGAAGAGCGGTATAAAGGGTGTTTGCGGCAAGAATTTTTTCTTGAAGGTCATTTGGTCTCCCAGTCGTTCCTATCGGGAGGGGTGTGGCGCGATTTTCCGCGCTTTGGTTTGATCCGGTGGCATTCAGAATTGTGCGTATTTTCAATCTCAAGATACGTTTTTTGCCGCGATCTGAACCTGAATCGTCATATTTCGCGAGTTTCTTGTTCACCGCCGTCAAAATGGAAAACCTCGCCAGGATTTCCTGACGAGGCGAGAATCGGGAAGCAAATCAGGTCTGGCTTACATCAGGTCTCTGGCCGTGACGCCTAGGGCTGCGACACGTGATTTCGGTGGAGTTTTGCCCGCATCGATCAATCGTTTCGCGAACGTTTACCCGCGCGGGTCGTCGATCGCGTCGACCGCCAAAACGTGTCGCCAAGGTAGTATCAAAGCGGCAACGCTCCGTTGTCAACAGCCCGGTGCACGACCTCGTGGTGACCCACCGACAAGCCCACGATTTAGAGCTTGGTGGCATTCTGACCCGACCAGAACCACGGCTTGGCGTTATGGGACGCGCGGCGCCCGAGAATCGTTGCATCGGCCAAATAGTGTTGAATTGCCAGATGCAACGCGCGGAAATGGACCGAGGTCGCCTGCGACAAGATGCGAACCGCCGCTTCCAACAAGGTCACGGGCAGGCCCAGCTTGACCTGCACCCCTGCGGCTTCAAGCCCCAATTGGCCCCGAACGACTACCAGCGCATTGCTCCCCAACCAAGCGTTGAACGCAAACGCCTCGGCATCTGTCAGATCGCGCATAGTCAACACGCTGTTCAGGCTCCCCCTAAGGCATCTGGCAAGCACGGCGGGCGTGAACCAGTTGACAGCACCAGATGATAATCGAAAACGGAGCCGTCTGTTTCGGTGCGCACCTGCCAGTTGACCCGGTCTATTTCCACGACAAGGCAGCCTGTGCGCAGGGTGATGTCATTCTCACCGCAATACGCTTCAGGCCGCAGAGGCAGCCGCGCGCGCCATCCCGCCCAGAAGAACCACCTTGACAGCGGAGGGCGTTGATAGTGCAGCGCGGCTCCTCTCCGACCAGCGTGATCGGCTCTTAATGCCCACGCTTGCGCAAGTTAGCGCAGTCCGAAAACCGGGTCTGCCCGGCGCCAATAGCCAAAACGTGGTTCATCAACTAACGCAAACCTGAAGTGGCTTTCTGCATCGCCAGGATCAACGCGTCGCGTTTCGCCGACAGCTCGGCGGGGCTTTGCCCGCGTGCCTCGTCGCGCACGCCTTCGATCAAGGTGCGCGAAACATCGCCATCCAGACGCACCTGTCCCAGATCATCCCACCAGCCGTTGAACGTGTCGGTGAAATGGTCGCAAAACGCCTGAAGCCCGCCTGCGCCCGCGCCCAGGTTGAAAAGCATGGTTGGCCCCATCGCGGCCCAACGCAGGCCGGGGCCTGCCCAGACTGCCTTGTCCACGTCTCCTACGCTCGCCACGCCTTCGACCACCAATGAAATCGCTTCGCGCCAGATTGCGGCTTGCAGGCGGTTCGCGACGTGGCCGTTCTTTTCCTTGTTCACCCGGATGGTAACCTTGCCCACAGCTTCGTAAAACCGCTCGGCCCCATCCACTGCCGCCGGGTCGGTCAGGTCATTTCCCAGGATTTCCACCAACGGGATCAGGTGGGGCGGATTGAACGGGTGCCCCAGCACGAAGCGTGCGGGGTCTTTCCAGCCTCCCTGCATCTGGCTCAGCATCAGGCCCGAGGCCGAACTGGCGACAATGGCCTGCGGGTCCAGAATCGGTTCGATCTCAGCAAAGGTGGCGTGTTTGATGGGTAGGCGTTCAGGCACGTTTTCCTGGATGAACGCGGCTCCGGCGACCGCCCTGGCGGCACTGTCGTGAAAGCTGATCGCGTCAGGTGCGCCATTCTCGGTCAGTCCCAGCTCGGCCAGGGTTGGCCAGGCCATCTCGACATAGTCGCGCACCTGCTTTTCTACCTCCGACGCCGGATCGAACACCGCAACCGAACGTCCAGAAGCCAAGAAAAGCGCCGCCCAGCTGGCCCCGATGACGCCACCACCAAGGCAGGCCGTATGTGCAAATTCCATCAGAACAATCCCGGGTTGAGGGGCGAGGCAGCAGTCAAGCCGCCATCGACCGTGAAACATTCGCCAGACACGTAAGCCGCCTGATCCGATGCCAGCCAACTTACCATGTTGGCAATGTCGGCGGGTTCCCCGAACCGGCCCACCGGGTGGCGGGCCATTGCGTCGGCCATGGCTTTCTCAGGGTCTTTTGCCAGGGCAAACCCGTCCTCGGCCATCTCCGTCATGATCCAGCCCGGGCGGATCGCGTTGCAGCGGACTTTTGGCCCGTGATCAACAGCAATCGATCGGGTCAGCCCGTGAACAAAAGCCTTTGACGCATTGTAAAGCGCCATGCTTGGGTCCGCGATCATGCCGGAGATTGACCCAATATTGATGATGTTGCCGCCATGTTCGGCCATATCCAACAAGGCCACCCGGCACATGTTGAACACGCCTTTGCAGTTCACGTTCATCACCAGATCCCAATCGTCATCATCGCTTTCGGCTACGGTTTTTTCGACCTGAACGCCTGCGTTGTTGACCAACAAGGTGACGCGACCGAATGCGTTTTTTGCGGCTTTGATCAGCATCGCCGCATCCCCGGGTTTCGACACATCCGCCGTGAACCAAACGACCGTGTCCGGCATGTCCTCAGGCCGGGCGCCGCGTCCGCATGTGACAACATCAAAACCGTCTGCCAACAGCCGTTCCACAATGGCCCGGCCAATCCCCCGGCTTCCGCCGGTGACAATCGCGCAATTATCCATGGGCGATCATCACATGTCTGACGGCGGTGTAGGCATCGAGTGCAAAAACGCTCATATCACAACCTGTTCCCGAAGATTTCATCGCCGCCCAGGGCATCTCTGGAGTCGCGACGCCGTGGGTATTTACCCAGGTAAATCCGTAACGCAGTTTCGCCGACATCCGCATCGCCCGTCCGGTATTGTTAGTCCAGACCGACGAAGCCAGCCCGAACGTTCCGGCATTGGCAACCCGCAGCGCTTCGTCCTCGTCGCTGAACCGCGAGATCGTAACGACGGGACCAAAGATCTCGTTGCAGAAGACTTCCGCATCATGGGGTACATTGGCGAGAACCGTGGGTTCATAGAAGAAGCCGGGGCCGTCGATCATCCTTCCACCGGCGACAACCGCGCAAGTGTCGCGCGCCCGATCGACAAATCCGGCCACGGTGTTGCGTTGTCCGGCCGAGATGATTGGGCCCATTTCCGTGCCCTCAGCCTTTTGCGCACCAACCTTGATCTGCCCTACCTGATCGAGCACAGCGGCCACCACCTTGTCATATACGGCATCCTGCACCAGCAGGCGGCAGGGTTGCGCGCAATCCTGACCGGCGTTGAAGAACGAGCCATAGCGCACGGTTTCCGCCACCGAGTCGATATCGGCGTCGTCAAAGACGATCACGGGGGCCTTGCCGCCCAGCTCCAGATGCACGTGGCGGATCTGACGCGAGGCCGCTTTCATCGCCTCGGCCCCGGTCGCATTGGACCCGGTGATCGAAATCGCCTCGGTGCGCGGGTCGTTGATCATCTGGCTCCCGATCTCGCGGCCCGAACCGTGTAGAACGTTCACGACGCCTTTGGGGGCGATGTCTGCAATCAGCTCGGCGGCCTTCAATGTGGAAAGTGGCGTGAGCTGAGAGGGTTTCAGCGTCACGGAACAGCCCGCCGCCAAAGGCGCAGCCAGCTTCCAGGCGGCCATCATCAAAGGGTAGTTCCAGGGCGCAATCGCCGCCACCGGTCCGACCGGATCTTTGCGGATCATGCTGGTGTGGCCGGCTACGTATTCGCCCGCCGTCACCCCGGTTATAGTGCGCGCGGCACCAGCGAAAAAGCGGAAGGTGTCCAGCGTCAGCGGGGTTTCATCGTTCAGCGCCGAGGGCCAGGGCTTGCCTGCGTCCAGGCTTTCCAACTCGGCCAACTCCTCGATGTTGGCTTGGAGGACATCCGCGATATCTGTCAACAGTTGCGACCGTTCCGCCGGGCTGGTCTGCCCGAACGTGTCAAACGCCTCATGCGCAGCGGCGGCTGCAGCGTCTGCTTGTTCCGAGGTGGCGGCATTGATGGTGCAAATCTCTTCTCCGGTTGCCGGGTTCAGGGCCGGGATCGCCGCCCCGCCTCCTTCAACAAGCTCGCCATTGATCAACATCTTTGTCTGCATGTGCTCCCCTCCTTAGAATGCGACATGATCGCCGCCCTTCAGGCCCAAACGCGCGCGCGCCTCGGCGGGGGTGGCAACCTGAAGCCCCAAATTTTCGACAATCTCCCGAATTTTGCGAACCTGCTGAGCGCTGGACACAGCTTTCTCTCCGGGTCCGATGTATAGGCTATCTTCCATACCCACCCGCACGTTCCCCCCAAGCAATGCGCTTTGCGTGGTGAACGGCATCTGGTGGCGACCGGCGGCCAGAACCGACCATTCATAGTCATCGCCAAACAGTTTGTTGGCAATGGTGTGCATGTGCATCAGGTTGTCCAGATCGGCCCCAACTCCGCCCAAGATACCAAAGACCATCTGCACGAAAATCGGCCTCTCGATCCAACCCTGATCAATGATCCACGCCAGGTTATAAAGGTGGCCAAGGTCATAACATTCGAACTCGAAACGCGTACCGTGGCCCTGACCCAGTTCCTTGAGGCAGTATTCGATATCCGCGAAGGTGTTGCGGAAGATGAAATCGCGGGTCATGTCCAGGAATTCGGGCTCCCAATCGTGCTTCCAGTTCGAATACTTGTCTTTCATCGGGAAGATACCGAAGTTCATCGACCCGATATTCATGCTTGCCATTTCCGGGCTGGCGACCGTTGCGGCGCGCAGGCGTTCTTCACGAGACATGCCCAATCCACCGCCCGTAGAGACATTCATGACCGCATCTGTCGCCTGCTTGATGCGCGGCAGGAATTCCATGAACAGGTCGGGGTTCGGGTCGGGCTTGCCGGTTTCCGGGTCGCGCGCATGCAGGTGGATGATCGAGGCGCCGGCCTCGGCGGCCTCGATGCTGGCGGTTGCGATCTCGCTCGGAGTGATCGGCAGGTGCTCTGACATGGTAGGGGTGTGAATGCCGCCCGTGGGGGCGCAGGTGATGATGACGGGCTTGGTCATGTGGTTGGCTCCTCGAAGGTATTAGGGACAACTAAGAGGTGGTGTGGGTTCTCTGGTATGCCCCAGATCGGCCTTCGCCAAGCCATCTGTCCAAACGCGAACAGAGGCATCCCAGCGACGACCTCCGGCTCTTGCGAACGCAGCGCCTCTGACATCACAGTCTCATCTGCTGGACTTGCGCAGACAGTCCGCCGTCCAGTACCCAAAGTTGACCGCTCGCATAGCGGGCCTCGTCCGAGGCGAGCCAGTTGACCAGGTTCGCGATGTCCTCGGGCGTGCCATAGGTGCGCATCGGGTGAACGTCACGCACCGCCTGTTGCAGCTCATCAATCGACTTGCCACCGCCGCCGGACCCGTCGCCGGAAAAGAAGCTTTGCAGCATTGGTGTGTCGATATAGCCCGGGCAGATAGCGTTTACGCGGATGCCCTCAGGGCCGTGGTCACAAGCCAAGGCGCGGGTCAGCGCATGCACCGCGCCCTTGGTGGCACAATAAGCCGCAAGGCCGGGATCGGCGATGAACCCGTCATAGCTACCAAAATTGATGATGCTGGCGGAAGCGCCGGTCTTCGCCGCCGCGCGCATCAGGGGTAAGGCGTATTTCGAGGTCAGGAAGGTGCCGGTGCAGTTTACAGCGAAGCTTTGGTTCCATTCCTCAAGCGTGGTGTCTTCGATGGTCTTCTCGATCTCGATCCCGGCTGCGTTCACCAGAATATCGAGCTTGCCTTCGTCGGCCTCGATCTGCGCCATCGCAGCTTTTACCGCAGCCTCGTCTGCCACGTTCATCGCAACAAAACGGCTACCATTATCGTCATGTTCGGCCAATGATCCCTGCGGTGTCAGATCGGCGGCATAGACGATCGCCCTTTCACGCAGAAAGCGCGCTACGATTGCCCGACCAATCCCTCCACGACCACCAGTTACGAGGGCGATTTTTCCCTGTAGTTTCATATCAGTCGTCCTTTTGCGGCGGGAACCGATAGCGGCCTGCGGCCTCGGTCCAATCCATATGGTTGCGCACATATTGCAGGCTGGCATCAGAGGGTGGGTTGTAATCCCAATGCTCCCCGGCATCGGCTTCCATCGCCGCATGAAGCGCGCGGCGGGATTTCTGCGTAGCGATCACATCTGTGCGCAGCTGGTCGCTGTTCCAGCGGGCTCTGACTTCGGCGGCAAAGCCTGCGGCGGCTTTGGCATAGGCTGGATCAGCAGCGACATTCACCTTCTCGAACGGGTCAACCGACAGGTCATAAAGCTGCGGTGGATCGATGTCGCAATGGATGTATTTCAGTGGCCCGCGCCGGATCATAAAGACCGGCCAGGGGGTCATTTCGGCGCAGTATTCACCGATCGCCTCGTCCAACGGGTCGGCCTCACCGCGCGCCAGCGGCATCAGTGATCGGCCGTCGACCGTTTCGCCAAACATGTCCGGGGGGCCGCCTCCGATATCAACAAAGGTGGGTAACAAATCCAGTAGCGAACAGGCGTTGGGCGCGCGGCCTTTGGCCACCCCCGGCCCGGCCATGATCAAGGGCACCCGAGCCGAGTGTTCGAAGAAGTTCATCTTGTACCACAGACCGCGTTCGCCCAGCATGTCGCCGTGATCTGCAGTAACAATAACGATGGTGTTGTCGAGTTCGCCAATGTCTTCGAGCGTCTTGACGATCTTGCCTACCTGGCTGTCGAAGAAGCTGACATTGGCCAGATAGGCACGACGCGCGCGCCGGACTTCTTCGTCTGTCAGAAGGACATAGCTGGCTTCGATCCCATCCATGACACGGCGCGAGAACGGGTCTTGGTCTTCAGGCGGTAACGTGAACTCGGGCATGTCGACGTCATCATCGTCATAGAGGTCCCACCATTCCGGCTGCGCAACATAGGGATCATGTGGGTGAATGAAACTGGCGACCATGCAGAAAGGCACTTCCGATCCGTGCGCCCGATCGCGCGCGCGATCTATCAGCCAGCGGCGCGCGGCAAAGCCGACCTCGTCGTCATAGTCGGTCTGGAAGGTGGCGACGGCCACGCCGCTTTCCTTGACCGTCTGCATGTTGTGGTACCACTTGTCGATGCGCTCATCATGGGCCTCCCAATCGGGCGTCCAGGCGAAATCGGACGGGTAGATGTCGGTGGTCACGCGGTCCTGAAACCCGTGTTTCTGGTCGGGGCCGACAAAGTGCATCTTGCCCGACAGGCAGGTGTGATAGCCCAACGTCTTCAGGTAATGCGCGAATGTTGGCACGCTGGCGCGGAATTCGGAGGCATTGTCGTAGGCGGCGATACGGCTGATCAACTGGCCGGACATGAAGGCGAACCGGGAAGGTGCGCAAAGTGGTGAGTTGCAATAGGCCGCATCAAACCGCATCCCGCGCGCGGCCAGCGCATCGATATGCGGTGTCTTGGCGACTGGGTGGCCATAGGCCCCGCAAAATTGCGGTGCCAATTGGTCGGCCATCACGACGACGATATTTGGTGTTGCTGGCATGATGCTGTTCCTCCCTGCCTGCCAATATGCGGTGACTGCGCGCGTTCAGTCACGGGCGGGGAGGAGGTTGGAACTGCATTCTTTTGGAAAACTGACTCACCCGGCGGCCCTTTTGTATGCGTCCAAAACAAGACCGTGGAAATGGTGCACCGCATGTTCCGACATGCCCGAGCCATCAGGGTCGTTCACGATGCGTCCCGCGTCGAAGGCTGGAGTGTTCATCCCTTTCTGCACGCTTTCAACGATGTTGATGTCTTCAACCTGTAACACTTCGTCCAGATAGCGGATCGTTTCGACCTCGGCCTCGTTGGGCTCCTTGGTCTCAAGGAAGAAGTCATAGGTTTCCAGCGTCCGGTCGGGGCCTGCAGGGATGATGTTGAGGATGATCATCGACGACCGACCAGGATACCGCATGATGCAAGTGTTGGGCCATAGCCACCAAACGGCATGGGTTTTCACCGTGGCATTCGACACGTCATAAGCGCCGTTGGTCGTGTTGCCCGCGTCGGCCATATGACTGGAATAGATGCCGTGCGTGGTCACCTTGTAGGTGTCCATATCGACAAGTTCGCAGAAATCCTTGTGGGCGGTCGGACAGTGATAGCACTCCAGGAAATTGTCGACCACGTTCTTCCAGTTGGACATGATGTCATAGGTTAGTCGGTGAGCAAATGTCAGCTCTTCGATATCCGGCGCCCAGTGGCGGATTTCGGTTTCCAGATCGCCGGACAGCTCCGACAGGGGTGGGGCCTCTCGATCAAGGTTTACATAAACAAACCCACAAAATTCCTCTACCTGCACCTCATCCAGACAAATCTCTTTGGGCTCGAATCCATTCAGATTCTCGGTATGCGGGGCACGCACCAGCTGTCCATCCAACTTGTAAACCCAGGCGTGATAAGGGCACATGATGCGGGTCGTATTACCTTCGCCCGACAAAAGCTGATGGGCGCGGTGTTTGCAGACATTGTAAAACGCACGCAGAACGCCTTCCCGATCACGTACCACAGCTACCGGCTGACCAGCGATCTCGATCGTGACAAAGCTGCCTGGTTTGCGCAGCTTTTCGACATGGCTGACCCATTGCCACGTCTTGGCGATGATCTCGCGCAAGTCCACAGCATGCCAGGCTGGATCCGTATAGGCCTCGGCCCGCAGCGAAAACGAACTGGATGGGTTTTCGTGATAGCCCTTGGAAATATCCGCGAATTGCTGGGACGTTGGCTGTTCAGTCATTGCGGGCGTCTCCTATGAACAAAACCCTGCCGAGTGACTCGGTCATAGGTACAGGATCGCGTCTCTCACACGTTACCATTGTGCGTAGATCGCCATCTAATTAACTTTATTCGCCACCCGCCTATCGGTCTTGCGGTGCATGGGCCAAGCGCGAAATTCGAAGGGCACACGGCCTTCCACTCGATCATTGCGCGGAGACAACCCAAACCGTTCGCGGTATGCGCGGCTGAAATGAACCTGGCTGGCAAAACCCGAGGCCACCGAAACCTCAAGCAAAGACATATCCGTCTGTGTCACCAGCCCGCGTGCACGGTCCAACCGGATGTCACGATAATACATGGTTGGAGTTTTCTTGACGTGCCGCGCGAACAGCCGATTCAACTGGCGTTGTGACAGGTTTATGGAATCACAGATCTCGGGAATGCTTAGCGGTGTTTCCAGGTTCTGCTCCATCAACGCTATCGCCCGTTTGACCGCTGTGGGGGCCAGTTGACCCATCGGCTCGGCCAGTCCCGGACTTTGCATGGCGCCTTGGGGGCGCACGGTCTGGTGAAAAACGTATCTTGCTGCCGCATTGGCCAGGGCGTCACCCTTGGTGCCCTTGATGATATGCAAGGCAAAATCCAAGGCTGCCGCGCCGCCGCAACAGGTGATGCGGGCCTTGTCGAATACGAACAACTCCTCGCTGACCTCAACATTGGGATAGAGCTCTTTCATCGCGTCGATATGCTCATAGTGCACCGTTGCTCGCCGCCCCTTAAGCAATCCCGCTTCGGCGAGAATGAACGCCCCGGTGTCCAGCCCGCCCAGCGTGCTACCCTGACCGGCCCAACGCCATAGCGATGCTTGAAGCGGGGTCGAGTTGTAGGCTTCCGGCGCCCAACTGGACGAGACGATCACGAAATCCTTGCGCCCTTCCTGGACCTCGGCCAGGGCAATCGTGTCGATGGTCATCCCGTTGCTTGCAGTGCACGGACCACCGTCCAGGGATACGATCTGCCAATGGAACCGTGCCTTGCCTTCGAGATAGTTTGCGGCGCGAAACGGGTCGATGAAACCCACTGTCGCCGCCATGTTGAAGTTTGGTGTTACCAGGATAAGAAGGGTCAGAATGTTGTTTGGTTGAGACGCCATGAGGCCATCTAGGTTAAATGGGCGTCGGGATTGGTCAAGACTATCATTTCGATCAGGACTAACACGCTTCGTCTGTTAGTCGCTGTTTAAAGAATGCCTGTCGGTCGAATTCGCATTCGGCTCATTTGGGCAAGAAATATTTCCGCTACATGCCAGCGATCTGAAAGGCCGCCTTTCTCAAATCGGCACAGGCTGGTTGGGGTTCAAAAGGTCTGTTCAGATTCAGTGCACAGAATGGTGATACGGTCCTTCTGAGTCGAATTTTCACGACATCATTTTAGTCTTTGAGCGTTAGAGTACCGAGATGCGCCGTTGCTAACTTCGTCATACACCAAAAATTCCACAAATTTCGCCAAAATACACATGTGCGAACGAATCGGAAGACCTGAGATGACATGCTAGGTCGCCGGTTTTTCTTGCGTATGAGAGCCAAGTACAATTGATGGCCCGTGAGGTTAACCACCACAATGCGAAGTGGTTTGGCACCGAATGGGATGGCAGGATGCGCTACCACAAGATCACCCCTGTTGGCCGCGATGATGACAGGTCGGAGTTCTTCAATTTTGTCGAGGCGTGGTGGTAACTCGAAGTAGATCCCCGAAGAAAGCGACAGACGAAAACAACTTTCCAATCAGGCTGCATGTAAAAGTTCATGAGAAACGATACGGCCAAAGGGATCAAAACTGGCGTTGAATGCAAAAGCCCCGCGCAATTTCTACGCGGGGCACGTTAATTTCTGATGTTTGATCTAGTTCCCAGCCGAAACCGAGCCGATCGACCAGAACATCGTCTCGCCCGAGGCATCATCGACGCCGTCATTGTCGGTCATAACGAATGCCTCGCCTGAAGGCAGGATGGCCAGACCTTCGATCTTGTCCAGTACGTAGCCGCCGGTCGAGGTCAGGTCGGGCAACAAGTCACGGACCTCTTCCTTACTGACCACGGGCAGTTCACCACCCAGCGGGGCCGGGGTCATTTCAGATAGCGGGATGCGGTATATTTTCTTGGTAACTGCACGGTGGTCGTGCTGGTTGTCGCGTTCGATGACATAAACATGGTCACCGAATGCGGTGATCTCCGACAGACCTACCCAACCAGTTTCCGGGTCAGCTTTGGGATAGTGCACTGCGCCCCATTCCTTGGTTTCAAGGTTATAGGCGACAAGTTTCACGTGGTTTTTGGGGTCGTCCTTCCATTCGCGCTGAACTGCCATCCACAGGGTGTCTCCAACCCTGGTTATGCCTTCGAACCCGAAGCGTTTTTCGACGGCCATCAGTTCCGGCGGCAGGCCGATCTCACCCTTGCGGTCCTTGATCAGGCCATCCGCGCTGACATGGTAGATCGCATGCGGGATGACGCGGTCGGTTCGGCCTTCAGAGGCGATGTAGAAGCCACCTTTGCCATCCAGCGTGATACCTTCCAGATCCAGCTTTTGCGCCGGGTTGCCGTCCTGACGGCTGATGCGAATGACGTCCACGATGCGGGCCGGGGTCTGGCTGGGGTCGATTTTGAAGATCGAAGGCTGGAAGCCGTAGAAGCTGTCATTAACCGCGTAGATGATGCCATCCTCATCTGCGACCAGACCGGACAGGGCACCCCATCCGATCAGCGCATCCGCGCCTTCCGAGGTCAGATGCGGATAAGCGGCGGGGGCATCCTGATACTCAAAAATCGACACATGAGCACGCGGGCCGCCGTCTTCGATCAGATCTTTTTCATTGGCCGAGACCAGCAGATTGCGCTCGGGGATTGCCACATAGCCTTCCGGCCCAACGCCCGACGGCAGCAGCTGTTTCAGAACCGGGTTGGTCGGATCGGTGGCGTCATAAACACCCACGACCGAGGCGCGTTCGGCGCCCACAAAGATCATTGGCATGCCACCAAAAGTCGCTGCGGTTACACTTTCTGGTTCTACACCTTTGGCATCAGATCGTTTGTCGGGATAGTGCCCGATCTGGACGATGGCTTTCTCGAAATCGGTGCCATTCTCGTAAACAACGGTGCCATCTTTGTGGAAGATGGTCCAGCCACGCGACCCGCCTTTGTAGTCACCTTCGTTGGCGGTTGCGAAATGGTTGTTGTCGATCCACTTCACCGCATCAGGCTCGCGCAGGCGACCCTCTTGGCTTTCGGTGAAGATCAGCGCGCCGCGCTCATCCGTGGCGTCAATGCCTTCCAGATCAACCGCGCCAGCCGAGAAATGGCTGACTACGTTCCCGTCCTTGTCAACAACCGCGATGTGGTTGTTTTCCTGCAAGGTGATGACGGTTTCGCCCAGACCATTGATGTCAACGAATTCCGGCTCGGGGTCAGTTGGTGCAACTTCGGCCAGGCCAGTCAGCGAGGCCATCTTCGTGCCAGAGCAATCCAGCGCGCCATCTTTCAGCGGCACCAGTGCCAGCGATCCGGCAGGGAGTTGCGGGATGATGCCGTCGTTCAGGTCTTCGTCGCGTTCGTTTTCGATCGCTATGGCGACAAAGCTGCCATCTGGGGCAATCGCAACGCTGTCGGGTTGACCGCCCAGATCACAGGCGCCGGTTTCCGCCTTGCCTTCGATGTCGACCGAGATCAGTTTGCCCGAGGGGGCCGTGTAGCTTTCCGAAGTGTTCACGCCCACAAAAGCCGTCCCACCAACGATCCCAACTGACGTTGGCTCGCCGCCCACTTCCATCGCGCCCAGAGGTGCCGGGTTCGCTGGTTCGGTGATGTCGACCATGCCGATTACACCCAACGGGCTATCTGTATAGACCAACGTCATCCCGTCTGCAGTCGCGGCGATGATCTCGGGTGAGGTCTCACGTTCGGTATCAGTTCCCTCGGCCATATTCTTAACGACGGGGAAAGAAGCAATTCGGTTGAAATTCATTTCTGCCGAAGCCTGGCCGGCGGTCAGGGCAAGGGCAGATGTCAGGCAGACAAAGCGCAACGACATCGGGTGGTATCCTCTCTCACTTGGATGAGAAGGGGATGAACGCGGGTCATTGCGGTTTTGTGACGGTTTGGATTCAGTTTGGTGACAAACGCTAAAAAGTGAAGTTCGCATCGTATTCAGTGACCAATTCGAACACCGTCAGATCAAAGGTGGTGTCGCAAGTATTCAGCGTTTCTATCCGAGGCGAGATACTCGTGTTGGTCGAGTCCTGTGCTTCGACACGAGCCAGTCGTGGCGAACTCGTTCAGGCGCAAACCACCAGTCGCTGTGTCCTTATTTCCCATACGGATTGTCCCTTGGATCGGTCGCGTGGGGATGATCTGGTTTGTCAAACTAGACAAAGCCTCATTGCGGACTTTTGAAAGTCGACGGCCCGCTGGTGAGACGGCATCGAACTTTCAGCGAATGTTTGGCAGGAAGGGCCGCGGTCGTGGGAATCAGCGTATTTAGGCAAGGTCGGCCTTGTCCTGCAATTAGCCAATAATGCTTCGTTCGTGGTTCAGCAATACTGTGCCTATGGCGGCCCCGGCCTATCCTTTTTGAAGAGATATCTGAGCCTGTACCCGCACACTAATAGCTGCAGGGCCTTTGGCCGGTTATGTGGCCTAATACCCAAACCCCAGTTGCCAGCAAATTGGAACATCCGCAAAAACTATTGTTGAAGAGAAAATAGCGAAGTGACCGCGCATCTCGGCGGCCGCTCTAATTCTATTACCGATTAAGCGTCATCACAGTAAGATGCAAAGAAAGGGCTGTGAACACGAACTCATGATATTCGGTCAACATTGGCACCTCCGTTGCTCAGAGGCATAAACCCAGCGTATTTTGTAAATAGCGTAACCTCACAGTTGCGTCATGCGGTTCTTCAGCCCCCGACAACGCTTTTGCCTGGGCAGCCCTTTTTCATGCTGGCACTTCAATAGATATACCGGTTATCGCTACTATAGTTTTCACGGGCTTCAGTTTTCAGGCTGGGTAAATTTTTTTTAGGCGAAACCTCCGACGCCGTAACCCACGCAAGTAAAGATGGCTCCTGCTTGACCGGATTCCTCTATAAATGTAACCCGAAAACCAAGTGTGCAAAAACTTGTGAATCCCAATTAGGAGAGACGGCGGCCTTAATATCTGCATTTCAGACCAATGGCAGCTTTGGGTCGACTGGGTTCCGTTGGAGTAAATAATTCGGACGGCTGCAAAGTCTGCGTTGCCGACCCCTTAAGGCGACGCGATTTTGCGCTTGCTTTTAATGGCTGGCTCGACGGGCCGCATGGCAGCATCCTTGCGTACTGGCGGATGTCCGCTTCGAGCCGTGGATATATCGTGTAAAACGGCGCGCGTACCGAACCTATTGGTATCCTGCTCACGTTATCTTTCATGCTTGGAAGAACGGACGGACCATCGAATTCAGATCATCGCCTGCGGTAGAACAAATGGCATCCCGCCAGCAGGTATCGTGTTGACCGGCAAGTCTGTATCGTAAACTTGCTGCATCGTCTCATTGTTGAGAACGTCGGACACAGAACCTGACGACCAGACCTTCCCTTCGCTCAGAATGTAAACACTGTCGGCGAACAAAGCTGTCAGGTTTAGATCGTGCATAACCACGACAACACCTCCACCTTGGGCCGCGAAGTCCTGCGCGATGCGCAAAACGATGAACTGATGTGCGATGTCCAGGCTTGCAACGGGTTCATCCAGCAACAGCCAGCGCGGCTGATCCAGATCTTTGGTGTCCCAGACCTGCGTCAGAACACGCGCCATCTGGACGCGTTGCTGCTCACCGCCAGATAGGTTCTGGTAGGACCGCGTTTCAAAGCCTCCAAGGTCAACTTGCATCAATGCCCGAGACGGCAACGTGTCGTCTTCGGCAGCCAAGCCATTCGCCAGTCCGAGCCTGACGACTTCGTGCACAGAGAAGGGGAAAGCCACGGTTGTTGACTGCGGAAGAACGCCTCGTATGGCAGCCAATTCCCAAGGCTTTAGTGCTGTGATCTCGTGGCCGTTTATTGAGATCCTGCCGGAGCTTTGGATTTCTCCCGACAGTGCTTTCAGCAAAGTCGATTTACCGGATCCATTCGGGCCGATGATGGCCGTGACTCGCCCGGGTTCTGCTTTAAAATCCACGCCTTTCAGGATCTCTTTGCTTCCGATTTGGACGCGTATGTTTTCGACTTTCATAATTACATTCCCATTGAGCCATGGCGTCGAAGCAGGATCCAGAAAAACACAGGCGCGCCAAGGATCGCGGTCACGATCCCAATTGGCAACTCCGCCGGAGCAACGATTACGCGACTGATCATATCTGCGCATAACAGCAGCGTGGCCCCCAGCAGAGCTGAATTCGTCAGCAAGCGATGGTGGTCTGGTCCAGTGCTGAGACGCAGCAGATGCGGCACCACGATTCCGATAAAGCCTATGCCACCCGACACGGCAACGGCGGCACCTGTTGCCCCAGCAACCGTCAGGATCCCGACGTTTTTGCTTCGCTGGACTGGAATACCCATGTGATGGGCTATTGCCTCACCCATCGCCAAACCGTTCAGAGCACGGGCGAGAAATTGTGTGCATATTACTGCAGCCAAAACAATCGGGGAAGCCGTTGCAACCTTTACCCACGTTGCGCCAGCAAGCGAACCCATACCCCAGAAAGTGAGGTCTCTGAGTTGCTGATCGTCAGCCATGTAGATCATCACGCCGGATACTGCTCCGGCCAGAGCCGCCAGTGCAATGCCTGCAAGCAGCATTGTGGCGACCGATGTCTGTCCTTGACGCGTTGAAACGCGATAAAGAATCAGAACCGAGGCCCATCCCCCCAGAAAGGCCGCAACGGCAATCAGCCCATCGCCCACCCACGCGAGGACCGCACTGGGCAAAAGGCCGCCAAAGACGATAGCTGTGATCGCGCCCAACCCAGCACCCGCGCTCACGCCGACAATGCCAGGATCGGCCAGCGGATTGCGGAACAGCCCTTGCATCACCACGCCCGAGACCGCCAGCGCCGCACCAACAAGTATTCCCATCGCCAGACGGGGCAATCTAATGTCCCATAGAATGATCCGGTTCAGGTCCGACAACTCACGCCCCTGAAATAAGTCCAAGACCGCAATCGTCAGCGAGGCTTCGGACGCTCCTACCGAGACGCTGACCACACTTGTTACGGTCAGGACGACAACTAGAAACAGCGTCACGCGCCTGGCCCTGATCCTTCGCGCGTCAACGCGCATCGGAGCGCCGTGGTCCAACGCCAGCGTCATGATCCGCTCGCGTTTTGCAGCGCCGCCGATAGGTCCAAAATTGCATCTGCTGTACGCGGGCCAAAGCCCAGAAGATACGCACCTGCCATACGGATCAGGGCTTTGTTCTGCCCTGCCGGGGTCAGTTGGATCGCGGGCATTGCAAAAAGGTCTTCGTCCGAAGTTCCGTGATTGCCGCGCCGCTCCATCATCAGGATCACGTCGGGCGCGGTGACTGCCAACGCTTCTGACGTCATGGTCTTGAATCCATAAACGCCTGCCGCAGCGTTTTCACCGCCCGCCATGCTGATAATGCTGTCGGCCTGTGTGTCGGCCCCGCCAACGGTGATTTCTCCATCCTGCGCCGAGAGGATGAACAACACATTCAAGGGGTCCGCATCCGCGGCGGCCGAAGCGCTCTCTTGCGCCTGATCCAGTTGTTGAGCTGCGCTTGCGGCCAACTTTTCAGCCTCAGTCTCAACGCCCAAAGCAGCGCCCACTGCGCGGATTTTTTCTACTATCCCATCTCGGGTAAACTCTTCGTCGATTGTGACAAATTCCACACCGGCTTCTTGAAGCACCGAAATGGCATCTGGCGGGCCGGAGCCTTCCAATGCCAGGATTAGGTCGGGTGCGACGGACAGCACGCCTTCGGGCGAAAGAGCGCGCCGATAACCCACATCCGGCAAATCCATCGCATCGGCCGGGTAAGTTGAGGTCCGATCACGGCCCACCAGCCGGTCTTGTTGCCCGAGAGCATAGATGATCTCGGTGATTGAACTGCCGATCGCGATCACGCGTTGTTCTTCTGCTTGCAGAGTAGTGGCTGAGAGAAAAGCAGCTGTGCAGAGTGATAAGAACCGTCGCACTACACCACCTCTTTTTTGACTTCGTCGGGCAATCCTGCGACCAAAGCATCCCAGGCGGGGCGGTGGTCAGTATCGCCGGCGCGTCGACCGAATATCTGAAAAATCAATCCGCCTTCAGCGTCAAACGCTTCAACTGAAACAGCGGGTCCTCGTTGGGTGGGTTTGGTGACGGCCCAGACCTCGGCATTATAATCGGTGCGCAGATGTAGGTTGAAATCCGGGTCCAGCACGTTCAACCAAGGCCCCATCTGTTTCAGGGTTTTGACTGGGCCACCATGGATTTCAATGCAACCGCGATTGCCGACAAAGATCATGACCTCAAGTCCTTGGTCGCGCACCTGTTCGAACATTTGCGGAATTGTGTCTGGGTCAAGCGCCCGAACCAGAGGCGCACCGGCTATACGATAGGCCCCCAACCGGTTCATCTTGAGCTTGGACGTCAAGCGCAGGAACTGATGCGTATCCGTCATCTTGGCCCACTCGGTGCGCAGGATTTCAGCCTTGTCCGGATTGGCCTTAGGTGCCTCGGCTGGCTTGCGCTGCTCGACAGTCATCGTCTGCGATTGATCGTCCGCGGCCAGCGTCTGGACCAGATGTGCCCAGTGATCCAGATCTGAGCCGTCCCGCAGAAAAATCTTGTGAACCGCATCTCCGGCCGCATCAAATACTTGAATCGAGCGGCGTGTTCCGGGATTCGTTTCACGCTCGACCGCGAAGGCATGAACCCAATGGCTGGGGAACATGCGCAGGTCAATCTCTTGGGTCAGGACCATCGCGGCATGGGCGCCGGGATGATAGTTGTCGTATTGCCCGACTTTCTCGATCACGCAGGACGGGTTGCGAGTCAGCGCCATGAGCTCTCCCAACCCGCTCAACTGACCAAAAAGCGCGTCTATGTCTGATTTCAGCCTTGTTGCGCCTTGCCCAGCGAAGGCCGCCACCAGCTGCCCTTCGGACAAACCAAGTGATTCCGCCAGATCGCGATCACGTTTGCCAGCCTTCTCTGCATAGGCAGCACGAATATCCTGAGGGGCAGTAAGCACCTGTTCCATAGTGGATTTCCCATCTTCGAGTGGTTCTGTGAGGCGCTGGCCCGGCCCATGATCCCGTCATTGGCCCGCTGGCAGTGACTGAAAAATCAGTCACGGAAATATGTTGACTCTTTTAGTAAGCTTTATTAGCGAGCACAAGTCATCGCTGAAAGGCGATTCCAAAAAACACCAAAAAAGACTGACCTTAGCCAGCGAGCTGCAAGCATCTCCGGTCCTCAAACCACTCGAAGGGACAGAAATGCGTGCTTCAATTCGAAAGGCGGGCCTGCTTGGCACCGCCTCTTGCCTCAGTTTGATCGCAGCGGCCGCTTGGGCGCAGGAACAGGATGATGGGTTTCTAGGCACACTTGAGCTTGGCGAAAGCAAACGGGAAATCCAGACCGATACCGCAGTACCTATTACCAACATTGATCAGGAAGAGATCAACGACCGTCAGGCCAACACGGTTGCAGAGCTGATCGACACGGTGCCTGGTGTGACTCTGGTGAATGGCTCGACACCGCAGGGGTCAGGTATCAACATTCGCGGCTTCGGTGCCAACAGCACTTTCGGCACCGACCAGAAAGTTCTCATTCTGATCGACGGGGCAACAACCGGTTCGGAAGAGCTGTATCGGATCGGCAACCAACTCTTCACCGATCCACAGCTTTACAAAAGCGTGTCGGTGATCCGGGGCACTGTCGGGTCGTTTGAATTCGGCTCGGGCGTCGTCGGCGGTGTGGTTCAATTGGAAACCAAAGACGCCTCGGATTTCACCGGCGGTGAACCCGGGTTCCGGTTCCGCCAGACGCTTGAAGGGTATTCGAACGGTAGCGGCTTTGCCTCATCGTCGATTCTGGCGTGGCAACCGAACGAGCAGACCGAGTTCCTGTTCAACTACACCTATCGCGATCAGGACGATCAGAAAGACGGGAATGGCGATACAATCGGCAACAGCGCCTTTACCCTGCCTTCCCTTTTGGCGAAAGGTAAATACAGCTTCGGCGACAACCTGGAGCATTCTATCACCGCATCATGGAACCAATCGACCTCGGAAGAACGGGACGTTCCATATGACTCATTCGGTACATCTGCAGACGCTTTTGGAAATGTGGATCGTGATATCGAAACCCGGATTGGCATCCTGCGGTATCAATACCGGCCAGCAGACAACGATCTGATCGATTTGGATGTGAACCTCAGTTATTCCGAGCAGTCCATCGACAGCAGCTATGTTCCTGGCTCTTCCAGTTTAGAGGGAACCCCGTTTTTCCCAAGCATACGGGCTCTGGCGGACGCGTCACACAACTATGAAACCACCAAACTGACGATCAAAAATACCTCGTATTTCCAAACTGGAATCGCTTCGCATGATCTTCGAGCCGGGATCGAGTTCATCAATCGAGAGCGTCTGGATGCCCCGTCAGCTCCTGGTGGGACTGATCGTCGGATTGCCTTGTTCGCTGTCGATGACATTCAGATCGGCGATCAACTGACCATCACACCGGCGCTGCGTTACGAAACGCAGGACATCAAGGGGGATGGCGATACAGCACCTTTCGATGAGAGCTACGATAACGATGCTCTGATGGGGGGTCTGTCGGCGCGGTACGAATTCGCAAACGGTTTCGGCATCTTTGGCGGCGGTGCATACACTGAAAGCCTGCCCATCATCGACGACCTTGGTACCCCGGTATTCATGACCCAGCCCGAGAAATCGCGCACCTGGGAAGCAGGGTTTTCGTTCAATCGCGGAGATATCTTTGCCGAGGGCGACATCATACGCGCCAAGGTGAATTTCTACGACACTAACTTGCGGGATGTCACATCGTACAATCAGTCGAATCCGATTACCGGAGCCTCTGTTCTTTTGGACAAGGTCGAAACGCGCGGTGTGGAAATTGAAGCATCATACGCGAAAGTTGGCGGATTCTATGTCGACTTTAACGCGAATGTCGTAAGCGGCACGGAAACCAATGAAAACGGGCAGGAGTTCCGCTGGCGCAACGAACCATCGGATTCGGGGCGGATCACATTCGGCAAACGGTTTGGCGAAACGCTTGATGTCAGCTGGGAGCTTTTCGGAGCCAGGTCTGGCTTTGATTCCTCAGGCGACCCGGTTGCCGGATATGGCGTGAACACACTGCGCGCGTCCTACTTCCCGCAAGAAGGCGCGCTCGCAGGGTTCGAAGTTAGGGCAGGTATCGAGAACATCTTCGACAAAAACTACCTGCAGAACCTGTCGACGCGCAATGCGCCGGGCCGGAACTTCAAGCTGACCGTCGCCAAAACCTTCTGATCAAGAAAAGAAAGGACCAATAATGCGAATAGCGTCGAAAAGAAATGCTCGGTTGGTCCTGCTGGCCTTGCTCCCAATTCTGGGGGCAGGCCTTGCCTCCGCCGAAGAGGTCGGTGGCATTTCGATAGAGCTGAGTTCTGCGGAAGACCGAGGCCAAAGTTGCCTCATCAGCTTCTTAGTCAAGAATACCTATAACGCCGATATCGAAAGCGCCGTCTACGAAATGGTCTTATTCGGTGCCGAAGGTGGCGTTGCTCTGCTCACGCTTCTGGATTTCGAGGATCTGCCCGCAGGGCGCCCTCGAGTCCGCCAATTTCAGTTCGATGGAATGGCCTGCAACCACATCACTCGTATCCTAATCAACGACGCTCAGGAATGTGCGCATCAAGGAGGCATGGAGAATGCCTGCATGTCGAACCTGACACTCAAAAGCCGCCTTGAAACGGAAATAATTGGATAGGCCAATGGATACGATCATTCGGAAATTAACAGACGTCCTTGCGCTTGGAGGGCCGGTTGTTGCGATCCTGATCGCAACCTCGGTCGCAACCCTATCGCTAGTCATCTACAAGCTGTGGCAATATGGGGCCGCCGGGGTCGGTCGCCATATCGAGCTGTCTTTGGCGATTGAAGCCTGGGACCGCCGGGACCGGGTTGCTGCGATGGCGCATCTGGACAAAAGCCGCAGCTATCTGGCCCCAGTGATCGCCATGTCGTTCAGTGATGATAGCAGCACTCTGTCCGAGCGTGCCGATGCCGAGGCCGAAGCGCGCTTTGCTGGGCTTGAACGGGGCCTCAACGTACTTGATCTGGTGTCACAGCTTGCACCGCTACTGGGGCTATTCGGCACTGTTCTTGGCATGATCGAAGCCTTCCAAACCTTACAAGGCGCAGGAAATTCGGTAGACCCTGCACTGTTAGCAGGTGGTATTTGGGTTGCCTTGCTGACAACGGCTGCAGGGTTGGCCGTAGCCATGCCAACCTCGCTTGTGCTGACTTGGTTCGAGGCACGCATGACGCGTGAGCGCATTTTTACCAACCGTGCCCTACGCACCGTTTTCGCACCTGGTCACGCCGCAGAATGCAAAGCGACCGGGATACCAAAAGCAGCCCTTGCCCATGGCACTTGAGACCCGCGCCAAGCGGCGCAAGCGCCTGTCGATGACCTCGTTGATCGACGTCATCTTTTTGCTGCTGCTGTTTTTCATGCTTACTTCAACCTTTTCGAAATTCGGCGAGATTGAGTTTTCAACGGCTTCGGCAAGCGGGTCAGACCAAGACATCCCGATCCGTTTTATGAAGCTAGAACAGGGTCGTCTTCTGGTCGACGGGACCGAAACAACCATGGATAGCGTTACAGAGCTTTTCGACGGGACCTCCGAACAAATGGCATTGATCAGTCTCGGCAAGAACGTAACCTCGCAACAACTGATTGACCTGCTGACGGCTTTGAAAGGCGTGGCGCAGTTGCGGACGCAGGTGATCGGATGATGCAACTGAAGCCAAAAGCAAGGCGAACCCGAGAACCCACAATTGCGCTGATCAACGTCGTCTTCCTGATGCTGGTTTTCTTCATGATTGCCGGTACGCTTGCCCCACCGCTTGGCAATTCGGTGCAACTGGTCGAAACGCAGGACCTTGAAGGGCGCGAGCCGACAGATGCGCTCGTCATCCGTGCCGACGGTGTGCTCGAGTATCGCGGGGCCGAGCTGACAGATGTTGAAGCCTATGTTGAACGTGCCTCGATTGATCTGCCGCTGGAAATAGTGCGCTTGGTTCCTGACCGCGCGCTTCCGGCGGTGCGGCTGAAAGCGGTTAGTGATGCCCTTCGTGCCTTGGGCGCAAACAAGGTCTTTGTGGTCACACAAAGAGCGCTGCAATGATCCCCAAGTCCCGGGCCATAGCCGCATCTGCGATTGTATTGGCCGCCGCCACCCACGGTCTTGGTTTGCATGACTTTGGCACACAAACGACGACGCAAATCGAAGGTGGAAGCTCGGTCGACACTGCGGCACTTGGGACGTCCTTTAAGGATTTCACTCCTGGAACCATAGCGGCCGCGCCCATCGCGGTCCGGAACACGACTGTAGAGCCTGATCAACCAGTAAAACGAGCAAACCCCGAGGTGCTGGCGGCGAAGACTGCAAAACCTATCGCAAAACAGGTCGCGCCTTCGGCGAAAGGAGCATTGAAGCTAAAGGTTCTTCAAAAGGCAAGCCAGCCCGAATTGACCCAAGCCGAACAGCCTGAGGCTGAGCCCAAACGCAAAACTCCAAAGCCTCCCGTGCAAAACGCAGAACTTGAGGAGAAGAAAGTCGCCCAGCCCGCTGCGAAAGCAGGCAATGGTGAACGCACTAGAAAAAAAGGCAGTACAACGGGCAAAACCGCCAAGGGAGAAACCGCCGCAGAAAAGACAGCCCGTTCAACCTCGGCCCAGGGCAATGCCGATGCAAGCAACTACGCGGGCAAGGTCAAACGCAAGATCCTTCGTGTGCGACGCAAAAGCGTGAACATCCGCGGCGTGGTTCTAGTGACGTTTCGCATCGCTGACAGCGGAGCTTTGGTATCGGCCAACATTGCCCGCAGTTCAGGTTCAAAGCGTTTGGATCGGATCGCCTTGTCACAGGTGCGCGCGGCTGCACCTTTCCCAATTCCGCCTGCCGGGGCCCGTCGAGAATACACTATAGAAATTTTGAGCAAGTAGAGGTGAATGCACGAGGCCGGAAGGTTTCTGAGTACCATAAGATCAGCACCAGATCGCGACACCGTGAGTGCGAAAGACAAACTCGGAATGCGACACGGCACGCATTGGCTGACCTGTGCAACTGCCGTACAGGTTCTTCCGATTGGGGAAATTTTGCCACTTTAGGGTCAGGATTCATAACCGATGGATGACGGTTGCCGCGAGGAGGGCGATGGAAGAGAGGAAGACTTTCGGGCAACGGTCGTATTGGGTTGCCACGCGCCGCCAGTCCTTAAGCCTTCCAAACATGATCTCGATCCGGTTGCGGCGTTTGTACCTGCGCTTGTCGTATTTGACCTGAGTCTCGCGTTGTTTGCGGTCTAGGATGCAGGCGCTTATCAAGTTGTTTTTAAACGCTTCTCTGAACCAGCCGGCATCACAATCCCGGTCACCGAGTAGCCAATCGACGTCCTTAAGGCTGCTTAACGACTCCGGTGCACCAATTTAGTCACTGACCAGATCGGTAGTGACAAAGAGGTTGATCGGTTTGCACAAACTATCTCAGATGGCATTTAGCTTCGTGTAAGTGTAGGCTGGCGCCGACCCACTAGGCGTTCACGCGCCTCTTTTTGACGCTAAATCTGGTCGCTGTGCGGTGCGCGTTCAGGTAAGTCGCGTTGATCATCACGGTCTTCTCTTCGCCATGCGCGGTGGCCAGAGCAGCCATCATCCGGGCGAAGATGCCCTTATCGCTCCATAGCTTCAAACGGATGTACCGCGTCTTATGAGGCCCAGATACTACCGGGGCATCACGCTATCGCATGCCTTCGATTTTGATGACGAGAAACCCGCTCAATACGCGCCGGTCATCAACGCATGGCTTGTCACGGGACTTCGAGAAGAAAGGCCCGGGACGCGCCATCTGCGCGTCCGTCATCCAGAATAGATCTGATATGTTCAAAACTCAATTTTCAAATCGTGAATCATACCGCCTGAAGGATATCATGGATCTTGTCTCCAGTAGTCGTTCATTGGACCGATTTAGTCGCGGGGTCAGATGCTACGCGACCAAGCGGTGGAACTGCGCGGGAGTTCCGGTTTTGCCTGTTCCAGAGCCGAGGACTAATAGCCAGTAGATGAAAAGTGATGCCAATGCCATGGAAGAGGAGGGAACCTTCGGGCCTTCGCAGCAAACGTCAAAATTGGAAGCTGATTGACGCGCATAGGGCCTAGCTCACCGGCAGTTCAGAGCTACTCTTTCGCTAGCGCGAAGTCTTACTTTTCATGGTCGATCCGTCACTTGTTTGCTGCAATCAAACTCTTGCCTTTTCGAACTCGGCCCATGCGGTTTCAAAGGTTTCAAAATCAAACCCAGATTGGCGTGCAGCATCCAAGACGATACGCTCTGTCACCAGCAGTTTCTGGATTGCCGCTTCCAGTTGCACAGTAATATCCTCTGGTATCACCAGTGCTCCGTGACGGTCAGCGTGTACCAAATCACCTGGGCTTACAGTCATGCCAAACACGGAAACCGGTGTATCAATCTCGCGTATGTGGACGAAGCCATGGCTAGGGCCGACCGAACCAGCGACCACCGGAAACCCATCGGGTAGGTCCCCAAGATCGCGCATCACGCCATTGGTGACGACCCCCGACATGCCGAACCCTTTGTGGACCGATGTGTTGATCTCACCCCAATAGGCGCCGATACAGTCCGGGTAGTCTACATCCTCAATCACCGCGACAGATGGCTCCGGGGCCTCAGCCATATATTTGTAATAGGCCATGCGCCGCGCCCGGATCACATCTGCTGGCTCGGATGGGGGGTGAATGGCGGCGATTTTGGCGGTGCGTGCATAGCCGACAATTGCTGGCTCATCGGGGGCAGAGCACAGCATGGTGCCCCGGGTGAACTGATCAAAGCCTCGTTTGCCCTGCGCCACTTCAATGGCGTTGCATACGGTGGGCGTGTCGACCTTGCGAAGCAGAGACAGAAGCGATGGGGTCATGAGTCCTCCAGCCAGCGGATCAGGGCCGCTGTGGTTTCTTGTGGTTGTTCCAGTGTGGGCAGGTGCCCTGCGTCTTCAATGATCGTTAGCGCGCTGTTAGGCAGAAGATCGTGCATGAGTTGGTGGCGTTCGACAGGGCAAAGGCCGTCGGCACGCCCGCACAGAACCAGCGTTTTGCCGGTATAGGCCGACAGGGTCGCGCGTTGGTCGATGCGATCCATCAGCGCTTGCGACTGACGTAGAAAGACGTCCGGCCCCAGATCCGTGGCCATAGCCATGCACAGGTCCAGAACGGCGCCCTGTCGCGGACCGTCTGCCAGATAGTTGGGCTTCATCTCATCGCGCATCACCTGCCGCAAGCGCCCTTCGCGCACGGCGGCCATCTGCGGCGCACGGCGCGCTTTGACCTCGGACGCTTCTGCCAGCGGGTTGGTATCCAGCAAAGCCAGCCGTTCCACCCGATCCGGGGCCTGACGCAGCACTTCCATCGCAACAATCCCACCCATCGACAGCCCCGCCAAAGCGAAGCGCGGAGGGGCGTTGTTCAGAATCTCGGTGGCCATGGCCCCAACGCTGTTCTGCTCGCTCAGAGGGAAGCTCATCAACGGCACCCTGTTTGACAGTGCGTCGATCTGCGGACCAAAGAGGCGCGCGTCGCACATCATGCCGGGCAACAAGATCAAAGGCGTCATGACGCGGCCAGCTTTGCCCCTGCCGACAGCGCCGCCAATTTGGCATAGGCGATCTGCGGATCGACCGCCCCGAAGCCCGCGAAGGTGCCAAAACCGCAATCGCTGCCTGCAATCACCCGATCCGCCCCTACGATGCCCGAGAACCGGTCGATGCGCTGCGCCACAAGCTCGGGGTGTTCGATGAAGTTGGTGGTGGTGTCGACAACGCCTGGCACAAGTACCTTGTCATCAGGTATCTCATCTTTCCGGTCGCGGAACACGGTCCATTCATGGGCGTGTCGCGGGTTCGAAGTTTCAAACAGCACATAGCGCGATTTGGTCGCCATCAGAGTGGAGAACACCTTGTCCATTGCGATGTCACAGCAATGCGGACCCTCGTAGTTGCCCCAACAGATATGCACGCGCACACGGTCCTGCGGGACGTTCTGCAGAGCGTGATTCAGGGCCTCGACATGCATATTGGCGATCTTCACGAACGCGTCGTCCGACAGATCGGTGAACAACATATGGCGCGAAAGGGCCAGATCTGGGCAATCCAGTTGCAGGTCCAGACCGGCGGCCACAATTGTTTCGTATTCTTCTTTCATCGCATCGGCCAGTGCGGCCAGATACGCTTCGCGCGTTGGGTAGTGGTCATTCTGCAGAAACAGCGAAATCACCCCCGGCGACGCGGCATTCATGAAGCCTCGGTCGATCCCATGTTGGGACATCGCTGACTTGAGGTTGGCGATGTCCTTCTGCAATTCGCCTTGCCCTTTTGAACGCACCTCGCCCGTACACATGGGTCGCGCATATTTCGGGGTACCACCATCATCGGCCAAACGCTGCAAAAAGCTGGGAAACATCTTCAGATCCGCAGGTGCATTGCGCGGGCTGTCACCGGAAAAACCGGTATAGCGGTCTTTGACATAAGTGGCGTAGGAAATCTTCGAGGTCTCGCCATCGCTGACGATATCTACCCCGGCTTCGACCTGTTTGCGCACCGTCTCGGAGACCGCTTCGGTCATGCATGCATCAAAACCTGCGGGATCATAGGGCTTGCCGTTTTCACGGGCGAAGATGAAATCCACCACGTCCTGCGAGCGTGGCAGTGATCCAACATGCGTGGTCTTTATGATCATCGGGACCTCCTCAGATTTTGCGAGCCATCAGGATTGTGTGGCTTTGGGTTTCGGGGTCTTCGGCCAGAAACCCAGTCAATTGCAGCCCGTTCTCTTCGAGGCAAACGGCATAGCCTGCCGGAGACAGCGACGCGTGATAGACACGTTCCGATCCAACGGTTCCGCTTTCCTCTCCTGCGCGCGGACCGACGGTCAGCATCAGCATTCCACCGGGCCGCAAGTGACGGGACATGCGGGCGATGCAATCCCTTTGCTCGTCCGCTGTCAGATGGAAAAAGCTGTTCCAGGCGATGATGCCATCGAAGGTCTGATCCAGTTCGAAATCGCGCATATCGCCATGACGCCAATCGCCATCGGGCCATCGGGTTCGGGCAATAGTCAGCATCGCTTCGGAAAAATCGACACCCGTGACGTCAAACCCTTCGGCCTTGAACCACCGCGCAATGGGATCGCCTGTCCCGCAACCTAAATCCAGAACGCGATCGCCTGGCTTCAGGCTGGCAGTGAAGCGCGCCAGCCAGCGCGCTTCGAACAAGGCCTTTGAACGGCGCTTGTCATAGTCGGTCGCCTGCCGTTCATAAATGGCATGCGTGTCGTTTGGATCTGCGGTCATCCTGTCCAGGTGGCTCCTGCCGGGTCATCGGTCGCTGTAATCCGGTACAGACCTGCCTGTCCGGTCATCGACGGTTCAACGCTATAGCGTTCCCCTGGCAGAACCAAGGCAGTGTCTCCATTTGACAGAGTGGTCTCATATCCATCAATCGAGATGCGCCAGTGACCGCTGGCGGGCATTAGAACAACTGGCTTTTCAGCGACAATCGGATCATTGACACTCGACCCGCGCCCGAGGAAGTCGACCTCGAACCCTGGTTTATCTTTGATCAGAGCGTTTTCGCCAATCACCTGTGCTGGTTTATTTGCCGACAGCGCCATGAGATCCCAGTAGCGGGCGACGTATTTGCCCACCACATCCGCGACCGGCACCTCGGGGTAGTCTTTCAACTGTTCCTCGGTCAGCAGCGGCATCGGGCGCACGTTGTGGGGCAGCCCTTGGCCTTTCTTGCTGTCATACAGAACGCCATTGTCACCCAGCATCAGCCCGTGGGCCTGCGCGTCTTGAATGACTTGCGGCGCCCATGTCACACCACCCCCGGCATCGTCGCCGCCGAGGATCGACATGATCATCCCGTAATCCTGCCCCACATTTTCGAACCCGCGAAAAATGCCGGTTGGAATGTTGAAGATGTCGCCTTCCTCGGCAATGAACTCACCTGCAGTGCCATAGCGACCCCAGAAGAACCGCCAGCGGCCCTTGGCGACAAAGAACACCTCGGCCGTGGTGTGGCTGTGCAGAGAGTTCCGGCATTTCGGAGGCTGGCCCGCAGCGCCGATGTTAAAGCCGATCTTGTCGGTGATGTGGACGTGTTGATCGGGGCTTTCGGACACGCCGCCGCCGATGATGGTGAAGTTTTCCTTCTGATCGCTGCCCGGCGTGTGGGCGTCGATGAAGGCGGTTTTGCAGGGTTGCAGCTCGCCGTAGCGGACGATGCGTTGTTGGATTGTGCTCATGATGGTCTCCTTGAAAATGGGGGTGATGGGATCAAGCCCGTCCCCCGGGAGGTCGGTTGTTCAAACGCCGCGCGCGCAGTGAGGCGCGATGCGTGTGAAAGCGCCGTGCCGTCTGACTGGCGTTCAGGGAGAGGCCCATCGCAACCACTCAGCTCTCCTGTTCCTGTAGCAGGATCTGTTTCCAGACCGATGTCTCGTCGAATAGGGTGTATTCCCGGCGCAGCTGCGGCTGGCCGGTGATCAACTCGCCGAACTCGCCGTGGCTGATGCCCAGAACATAGACCTGTGCACCCGTTGGCGCGCCAAAGACACCCCAGCCATCATGCTTGCCCCACAGGCTCCAGCGGATCGCGGCGCGAGGCGGCATATTCGGGTCATCGCGGCCAATCTGGTGTTCGATCTTAAATTCGGCGTTGGGGAAGCTGGCGCGCAAGCCCATCCAGAACCGATCCACCGAGTCCCAGCCATGGCCGGTGACCCCACCTACATACTCGGACTGTATAGCGCGATCATATTCGGTTTCGATTGCACCCATATCGGCATTCATGATCCGGGTCAGGATATCGGCGTAGCGCTGACCCCATTCATTGTCGTTGCCGGTGCCCATGTAGGGGCCGGGCTGGTCGATCTCGGGTGTCAGCGGTTTGACGCAGTTCTCAGGACCACCTTCGCGCGCGATCAGATCGGCGGCGTATTCCTTGGGATCCCAACCCATCTGGCGCACGATCGCCCCCTGATCGCGGATCAGCCATTCGTCATTGATCTGATTGTCGATGGCGTGGCAGTCGGCGAGAATCCGATAGCGCAATTTGGTTCCGGTCGCTTTACCGTAAACGCCCTCAGCCAAATGTGTCGCGGTCGAGATGATCCGGTGAGAGCTCAGCATCCCTTCTTCCGGCGTACCGGACCAGATAACATCCTCGCCCAGCAATTGACGGTCGGGAAATTCGGCCAGCGTCGCCATGGTCGCGCCGATCACGTTCTGGTTGCCAAGCACCACCGACCCAGGCGAGCGCACGACGATGTCTTTGCTGTAATAGTCATGCAGCGTGGCGATGCCGCGATCTTCCCAGATCTCTTTGGTGATCCCGATGATGTAGTCCGGGAAATCCCGGAATTTCGGATCAAAGCCCTTCATGTTTCAGTCCTTTGTGGTTTCCACCCCTTCGGTAAACGCGCCGAGGTCCGCACGATCAGCGGCCCGTCAATGGCCACTTTGCGTGGTTCGGCCGTGGCCGGGGTGTCGATATGGTCAAGCAGTGCGGTGACGGTTTCAGCCACCATCAGATTTGCGCGCTGGCGGATTGTCGTCAGGTTATAGGCAGGCCACCCGGCGGGCGGCACGTCGTCATAGCCGATGACCGAGACATCCTCGGGCACACGCAGGCCTAGTTCGAAGCGGATCACGTCCATCACGGCCAAAGCCATGTGATCATTGGCCACAAATACCGCGTCGGGCCGTTTGCCGGGCGCCACATCAAACATCCGGCGGGCGGCGGCGCGGGCGTTTTCGGTGTGGAAATCTCCGACATCATGGGCGAACACATCCTGCCCGCCTTCTGCCAATGCCGCACGGAACCCCGCCTCGCGGTCGCGCTGGGTCGAGGCGCCCTGCCAACCCGCGATATAGGCGATACGATTATGCCCTCCGGCCAGCAGAAACTCGGCCACTTTGCGCCCGCCCGCATAGTTGTCCGAGGCCACTGTGGTGATCCCGTCTAGATCCTGCGTACGGTTGAACAATACAACCGGAACACCGGCCTGCTGGCAGCGCGTGGCAATATCCGAGGACATCGGAACCGAGGCCAGAATAACCCCGTCAACCTGATAATCCAGAATCTCGTCCATCACGTCGTCAATATTACCGGCCGAGCGTGAGGCCATGAAAATCAGCACGTGATAGCCCTGTTCCTGCAGCGCGTTGGAGAGCTTTTCTAACGCCTCGGGGTAGAAGTAATTCTCGAGATACCCCACCACCAGACCAATGATCCGGCTTTTGCCCGACACCATTGCGCGGGCCAGAACATTGGGTCTGTACCCGAGTTCGGCGGCCGCCTTGCGCACTTTGTCTTCGGTTTTTTTGCTGACCGAGGCACCGGGCGTGAACACCCGGCTAACTGCCGATTGGCTGACACCGGCCAGTTGCGCAACCTGCAGGGATGTGACTTTTTCAGCCATCAGTCCGCCGTCCACCCGCCGTCAATCAGCATCGAGGTGCCCGTCACCAAAGCCGAGGCGTCCGAGGCCAGATAGGTCACCGCGCCCATTATGTCTTCAACCTCGCCCACGCGGTCGAGCTTGATCTTGTCCATGATCCACGCGGCCCGTTCGGGGTTGTCGAAGGTGGATTGTGTCAGCGGCGTGCGGATGAAGGTCGGGCAAACCGTGTTGATGCGGATGCGCTGTTTGCCCCATTCTATCGCCATGGCTTTTACCATGCCCTCAAGCCCGTGTTTGGTGGCGCAGTACAGCGCCCGGTCCACACCGCCGACATGGCCCATCTGGCTTGAGATATGGATGATCGACCCCGGCCGCCCCGCCTCAAGCAGCGCTTTGGCCGCGTAGGATGACAAGAAATAGGCCGAGCGCAGGTTGACGTCGGTCACCGCGTCGAAATCCTCGGGCGTGGTGTCGATTGCCGGGCCGTGGCGCGCGGTTCCGGCGGAATTGACCACCACGTCAAAGGCGCGGCTTTCGAACAGCTGTTTCAGCGCCTGCAAGTCACCCTGATCCACCACAGCAGCCTCGGCCGACCAGCCCTGCGCCCGCAGCGCGGCGACGGTCTCTGCCAGTCGGTCTGCCCCGCGCGCCGCACAAACCACATGCGCCCCGGCTTCGGCCAGCGCCACGGCGCAGCCCTGACCGATACCCGAGGAGGCACCGGTAACCAGCGCGGTTTTACCGCTCAGCGAAAACGAGGGGGTGCGGGGCAGTTCAGTCATCAGCTCATTCCATCCGGTATTTCAATTCGGCCCATATTCCGGGCCTTGTTGAATTCCCGCAGACGGGCGAACACGTCAACGCCAAGTTGGCGATAAGCGTCCAGAAGATCGACCAGAACCCAGTTTTCGCGGATCAGGCCATTCTCGAGCCGCCAGAAATCAAGGCTGCGCATGGTGATCCGCTGGCCCGAGGGCGCAATCCCCATCCAGCCGTCATGGGTTACCGTCTGGATCATGTTCGGCCAGCCGGTGACAGCGGCATAGTCGCCATCGCCGAAGAAGTGATAGGTGATGTCATCCACATACTTCCCGCGATCCGGCATCCCATTCAGGAACGGAATCTGGTGCCAGTTACGAAACCCAGCATAGCCGCGCCCGGTGCCGATCCCTGCCGGGCCGTACCAGTTCATGCGGGGATGCCAGAACTTCTCCATCTCCATCACCTCTGGCCCGCCTTCCGAGGGGTGTTTTTTGAGGTGATCCAGCATGTCGATGATGTGCTGGCATGTCTGCTGGCCCTTAGCGGCATCATATGGCCCCGGTACCAAACCTTCCTGCGTCGCGGGACCTGGCACATGCCATTCGAGCCCCAGACTTGGGGCCATGGGCCAAGCGTTGGCCTGCATCATCACTTCGGGGATGTCCCACAGCGCCTGCATCTCGACAATCTTGCCTTCGCGGAAGCGATAGAACTCATGGAACCGCATCGTCACCTGATGGCCGGTCGGGGGGATATCCAGCCACGGCCCAATGAAGGTGCCGGTATAGTAGCCGCCGCACCCGACCCAATCCGCGCCGTGTTCATCCGGCCCGGCTATGACGATGTAGTCGCGCCGTTCCAGATCAGGCCACGCGTTCAGCAGGCCCTTAAAGGCGGTGTCATAAAACGCGTCGCTGCCTGTGCTGTCGCCGAACGGGTGGCACAACCGAAACAGGGCATCCGGAGCGCTGACATTTGCCAGCGACTGCCGCACACCCGTTTCTGTAAAGTCATACATAGCCGCCCTGAGAGGAGCGATCAGGGATTTGTGCTGCGTATGGACATCACTCATTCCGCTGCGTCCCGATACGGGGCCGCCTCGCCATAGGGCACGTTGATCCCGCCATAGCGCCGCACCCGGACATTGCATTGTTCGGCATGGCCAACAAAGCCTTCCAGCATGCACAGGCGAGAGCCGTATTCGCCGATCAGCGTCGCAGCCTCATCGGTCAGAACCTTTTGGTAGCTGTGTGTTTTCAGGTATTTACCCACCCAGAGTCCGCCGGTATAGCGCCCGGCCTTTTTAGTGGGCAGCGTATGGTTGGTGCCAATCACCTTGTCCCCGTTCGACACATTGGTGCGCGGGCCAAGGAATAGCGCGCCGTAGCACGTCATGTTCTCAAGGAACCAGTCATCGCGGTCGGTCATTACCTGCACATGCTCGGATGCGATGTCGTCGGCAACTTTCAGCATCTCGTCGTAGGTGTCGCAGACAATCACCTCGCCATATTCGGCCCAGGACACTTTCGCGGTGTCGGCGGTGGGCAGGATGCCCAGCAGGCGGTCGACCTCGGCCAGAGTATCCTCGGCCAGTTTGCGCGAATTGGTCAGCAACACGCAGGGACTGTTATAGCCATGCTCGGCCTGACCCAACAGGTCGGTTGCGCAGAGTTCCGCGTCTGCTGCGGTCTCGTCGGCGATCACCATGGTCTCGGTCGGGCCAGCAAACAGGTCGATGCCCACACGGCCAAACAGTTGGCGCTTGGCCTCGGCCACAAAGGCGTTGCCGGGGCCAACCAGCATGTGCACGGGATCAATGGTTTCGGTTCCCAGCGCCATCGCGCCGATGGCCTGAATACCACCCATCACATAGATCTCATGCGCGCCACCCAGATGCATGGCAGCAATCACCGCCGGGTTCGGCTTGCCCTGGAACGGAGGCGTGCAGGCGATGATGCGCGGTACGCCCGCCACGCTGGCCGTCGCAACCGACATATGGGCTGAGGCCACCATCGGGAATTTGCCGCCGGGCACATAGCAGCCAACCGATTGCACGGGGATGTTCTTGTGGCCCAAAATGACGCCGGGAAGGGTTTCAACCTCGATATCCAGCATCGAGTCCCGCTGCGCCTGTGCAAAGTTGCGCACCTGTTCCTGGGCGAACTTGATATCGTCTAGCTCGCGGTCGGTCAGCTGGCCGATCAGATCGTCGATCTGCTCCTGCGACAAGCGGAACGAGGCGGGGGAATAGTTGTCGAACTTCTCGCTCAGCTCGCGCACGGCGGCGTCACCACGGGTTTCGATGTCTTTCAGCGTGGCCTCGACCACGGCTCGGGTTTTTGCGTCATCTTCGGCCCGATCAGCGTCGGATTTGCCGCGTTTGAGATACTCGATTGCCATAATCCTGATCCTTACTTGTCGGGGCGGGGCGCGGTTTTCTCTCCCCGGTCATAGGATTCCCAGCCCTCACCGTTGAACAGATCGACCCCCAGCTGCGCGGCCACATGGGCGAAATCCACATTCACCCAGTTGTCGACGATCTTGCCGTCGACAACTTTCCAGAAATCCATGTAACGGATTTCAACCCGCTTTCCGGTGGGGGCGATGCCCAGAAACTCACCGGAATGGGTGGCCTCTTGCCGACCAAAGGCGGCGGCCCATTCGCCCATATAGAGGCGTGCCTCATCGATGCAGGTTTTGTCCGAAAACGCGGCCTGGAAGGGGCGCTGCCAGTTGTCCTGAAACTCTTTCAGGCCGGTCTTGGTGCCGCAGCCCTGATTGCCCATCCAGCGGAAACCCTGCGAAAAGAACTCGCCGATATCGTCAATACGGTGGTCGTTCAGACCGTCCACCATGGTTTCGATCACGCGGCGCGTGTCTTCGGTTTTGCTCAGATCCGTGTCACGGGTCAGAACGGCTTGTTCCGGGCGGGACCCCTTCATTTCTTTATCCTTTTACTGCGCCAGCGGTCAGTCCGCTTACGATTTGGCGTTGGAAGATCATCACAAGGAAGAACAGCGGGGCGATAATCGACACCGCAGCTGCCACGGCGACCACCTGATCGGTTGTCGTCGTCTCGCGGTTGAACATGCCCGCAATGGCAGGGACCATCGTCTGGTTCTGCGCATCGAGCAGCAGCGAGGTCACCAGAAAGTCGTTATAGGCCAGCAGGAAGCTGAACAGCCCGGTCGTGATCACCCCTGGCCACATCACCGGCATGATCACGCGGCGGAAGGCCTGAAAGTGGTTGCAGCCATCAACCCGCGCCGCCTCGTCCAGTTCGGCCGGAATGTTCTGGAAGAACGAGCGCAGCATCCAGATCGTGAACGGCTGGTTGATCGCAACCAGCACCGCGATCACGGCGAAAGGCTTACCATAAAGCGTCGGTGCATTCTCACCCAGAATTGGCGCCAGCCATTCGGCCGAGTTGATGAAGACCGGCAGATAGCCCGCCACCAGAACCGAATGTGGCAGCGCGCGAAAGATCAGCGCAATCAGCAAAATCCAGAAGGCCAGTGTTGAGCCCGACCGCGCCAGACCATAACCGGCCAGCGTGCCTACGGTCAGCGATACGGTCACAACTCCGGCGGTCACGATCAGCGAGTTTTTGAAGTTGTTGGAAAAGCCTCGGTCGACCCAGACGGTTTTGTAGTGCTCGGTCGTCACACCCAGCACATCGCGACCCAGAGGGCCGAACAGCGGGTTCAACACGTTCAGAACCGCAGGCAAGACTACAAAGAACACCAGCAGGAAGGCGATCAGGGCGACAAGCACTCCAACGACCCAGCCGAACCACGCCTGACCCGGCGCGGTGTATTCCTTGATTTTCGCGGGCAGCACCTTGGTTACGACCACGGCCGCACCCCAGATCACCGCGATCCCGAGAATGATATCCAGAACCGAAAGTCCGTTCCCGGTGGCCAGCGTTGCCGGGCCAAAGATCACGTTCAGCGCGTTGCTGTCATAGGCGTCAACGGGGGATTTGACGCTCATGATCGCAATCCAGACGATCGGGAAGGCGGCGACAAGGCACCAGAATGCCAGGAAGATGTTCGAGGTCAGCCGCAGGCTGAGAGGTTGGCGAAGCGCGCGCGAGGACATATCAGTGGCCTCCTTTATGGTCGCGCCAGGTGCGGCGCAGCGGCAGGATCAGCAGAATGACGATCCCGATCATGGTCAGCATCGCGCTGGCCGAGGCCCGGCTGATCGACCGGTTGCCCGCCTGATCCGGCACGAGGAAGTCGAAGGTCAGCCATTGCAGCGAGATTACATAAGCTTGGCTGGAGAAACCGACGATCTCTTCGAACACCCGGTAGGCGTCCATCAGGTGGATCATCGACACGAAGATGATCAGCGGCATCAGATGCGGAATGACGATGTATTTCATCCGCTGCCAACGCGTCGCCCCATCGATCACGGCGCTTTCCAGACTGTCCTGATTGACGGTCTGTAGCCCGGCATAGAACACCACGGCCGCAAAGGGGGCCACGTGCCAGACGCGGTAGAACATCATCAGTATTTCAATCGTCCAGGCCTGCGCGAACAGGGCGATGTCTCGGTTCAACCACCATTCCAGTAACGCCGTCAGGATGCCGTCACCGCGGAACAGCCAGTTGATCGACAGCGCGCCGATCACCGGCGTGATGATGAAGGGCAGCAGAGAGATGAAGATGACCGGCCCGCGGATCGACCCCGCGGCGTTGTTGATCAGAACCGCGATGCCCAACCCGAACCCAATGACCAGAGGCAGCGTGATCAGCGTGAAAGTCAGCGTGAATCGCAGCGCCTTCCAGAAGTTGATGGTGGACAGAACGGACCAGTTGCCCTCGGTGATCGCGCGCCAGGCCCGCTCGGGTTCCAGCACGTTGCGATAACTTTGCAGGCCGACATATTCGGTCTGGGTGATCACCTCGCCATGTTCGTCCAACTTGGGCTGCGATTTCTGCTCGGTCACGCAAGTCTGGGTCAGGAAGCCAGGGGTACAGGTTTCGACCTCGACCATCTCATAGACAGGCTGCGTGATGTAAAAGCTCTGCTTGAACACGCTGACCAACGGGAAAGCGATAAAGAGAAGCATCATAAAGACAGAGGGGCCAACAAAGGCGGCAAATGTCCTGAAATTCATGGCTCTGCCTTTCTCATGGTTCTCGGGTGGGGAAATAGGGAGGGCACGGGGCCCTCCCTAGAGAGGATCAGTTGCTGATCAGACCAGCTTCTTTCGCGGCGGTGATGTAGTCCGCCTCGATATCGGCCAGCGCAGTCTGTGCGTCCTTGGCGCCGGTCAGGTAATCGGCCAGACCGTTGCCAAGGGCGCTGTGCAGAACACCCATGGCGGCGCTGGCCGGGTAGGCCCCCGCACCGTTTTCCGCCGAGGCGGCAGCGCCTGCAGCCAGTTCGCCGGGCTGGTAGGCCGCGTTTAGCCAGACGGCAGTGTCATTGTTGGCACTGACCATGTCACCGTCGATCCCTTCCATGACCAAACGGAAGGCAGCGTCGGCCTCCTCATCGCTCATGTTCGAGGCCAGAACGATGCCGTCCCACCAGATCGTGGTCGAGGGGCGCTCGGATCCCATCGGAGCTGAGGCCATGGTGACCTTGCCGACCACTTGGCTTTCGGCCTCGTCATTCATGGCAGCAGCGCGGCTGGCCCACAGGTTCGCCATGGCGATCTTGCCCTGTTGGAACTGCTGCTGGACATAAGTGGAATCGGACACGAGGTATTCGGGATCCATGAACTCGGTCATGGCCTTCATCGTCTCAAGCGCTTTGACGCCCTTTTCGTTGTTGATCGCGGGCATATTGCCCTCACCGATGAACGTGCCGCCTTCGCCCATATACATGTTGACGAATTCCTGAGCCAGGTTCCAACCGGTTTTGAACGTGCCGCCGATTGGGTATTCCATCACGCCGGCCTCTTTGATCTTGGCTGCGGCAGCCAGAACGTCGTCATAGGTCTTGGGTTCTTCGATGCCCAGCTCGGCCAGAACATCATTGCGATACATCAGGTGCTGCGCGTTCACCATCATAGCGATCGCCATCACCTTGCCATCCACCTTGATCAGCTGGTTGGGCAGCAGGTCTTGCCCGTATTTCGCGACAAGATCATCCAGCGGGCGGATCGTGCCCGCGTTCAGAAGCGGGATCATGGTTTCGTTCGCCACGCCGCCAATCTGATAGAGCGAGGGGTTGGCAGCGAAAGCTTCGGGCTGCTTCTCGCGGAATTCCTGATCCAGCGAGGCGCTGAAATTGCCGCACTCGGCCATCGCATCCGTCACTGCTTTCCAGGCTTCGAACCCTGCCGACAGCGATTTCAGCGGCACTTCGTTTTCATAGGAACAGGCTGCCGATGCACCGCTTGCCGCGATGGCCATGGCGCCTGCCATTAGGATCGTCTTGAGTTTCATGCGTTTCTCCCTGTCAGGATGGGTCCGTCGTCGACGCCCGGACCGCTGTTATGCCCCGAAGGGCTGTTGGCGGGGTTACTCCCCGATCCGCGCACCGCTTCCAGCTTCGAAGAGGTGACAGATTTCTGTAGGCACCGAGAATGAGACATCATCCCCGATCTCGGCGCGGAAAGATTTATCGGCCTTGACCGACACCAAAGCCCCACCGACCCGGACCGATATCATGGTCGCGTCGCCCAGAAGCTCGAGCGTGTAGATCGGTGCGGTGATCTGGCCTGCGCCTTCGGCAAGACTGGCATCCTCAGCCCGGAAACCCAGTGTCATGGGGCCATCGGGCGCGTTGACTGGGATCTCAACATGTTCCGCACGGAACACGCCGCCCGCGACCTCACCCTCCATCAGGTTCATGGCGGGCGAGCCGATAAAGCTGGCGACAAATGTATTCGCGGGTCGGTCATAGATTTCGGTCGGGCTGCCGACCTGCTGCACCACGCCCTGTTTCATCACCACAACGCGGTCAGCCAGTGTCATCGCTTCGATCTGGTCATGGGTCACATAGATCGTCGTCACCGCCAGCTCATGGCTGAGGTTTTTGATCTGCGCCCGGGTCGAGACCCGCAGCTTGGCATCCAGGTTCGACAGAGGCTCGTCCATCAGGAACACGTTCGGTTCACGTACGATGGCGCGGGCCAAAGCCACGCGCTGCCGCTGACCGCCCGACAGTTCCGCGGGTTTGCGATGCAGGAAATCATCTAGCTCGACCATTGCGCTGGCACGGCGCACCTTGTCGTCATGGGTCGCCGGGTCGATGCCGCGGACTTTCAGCGGAAAGCGGATGTTCTCATAAACATTCATGTTGGGGTAGAGCGCATAGCTTTGGAACACCATCGCCACGTCGCGGTCTTTGGGTTCCAGATCGTTGACGACCTTGCCGTCGATCAAAATATCGCCCTCGGTCACGTCCTCAAGCCCGGCGATCATCCGCATCGTGGTGGTCTTGCCGCAACCCGATGGACCCAGCAGCACCAGAAACTCGCGATCTGCGATGGTTAGGTCAAAATTGTGGACCCCCACAAACGAACCCCATCGTTTGCCGACGTTACGCAGTTGAATTTCCGCCATGGTGCCCCCAACTAGGATTCGTTTTGCATACGTTTGCAAAACTGTAGTTCGCATGTATCAAATCAGGCAAGACTTTTTTGCATACGTATGCAAGAATGTGGAAAATACCCGATTCATTCTAGCGACACAAAACGCGCAACACCCTGACACAAATGGAAAATACCGTGACCTTCCAGAAAGAGAAAAAAGTTATCTCTGACTTTCATTCCGCATTGGATTCAGTGACGCCCCAAGACGTTCCCAACGTCATGAGCCGTTTCTGTACGCCTGATTCAGTTTGGCGCGGCTTTCACCCATTCAACTTAATCAATGATGCTGAACAGGTGGCCCAGCAATTCTGGATGCCCCTGAAATCCAGTCTGACACGATTGCAAAATCGGGTGGATATCATGTTCGCCGGGCAGAATTCGCTGCGTGATGAATCAGATGTGTGGGTCGTCACTATGGGGCATTTGATGGGCCTGTTCGACCATCCCTGGTTGGGCATTCGCCCGACCGGAAAGCTGGTGTTTCTGCGATATTGCGCCTTCTACAAGGTCGCCGATGGCAAGATCACGGAAACGGCGATGTATTTCGACATACCACACCTGATGGTGCAGGCCGGGCAGAACCCGTTTCCTCCGCAAACAGCGGCGCATCTGGTGCAACCCGGCCCAATGCCACATGACGGCCTGCTGCTCACGGAACAGCCGGTTGGAGAGGGTGAAAAAACACTGGCATTGATCAATGCGATGATCTCGGATCTTGGCCAGTGGAAAGGCGGGTTACCGCTTGAAGAGGAATTGGCCCGAACCTGGCATCAAGACATGATCTGGTGGGGACCCGAGGGAATTGGCGCGACCTACACGATCGAACGCTATGCCAAGCAACACTCGGGACCGTTCCGCGCGGGTTTCAAAGACCGGTCAAAGACAAAGCATATCTGCCGTCTGGCCGAAGGGCGTTATGGCGGCTTCTTTGGCTGGCCCAACTTCACCGCTACGCCCTCAGGTGGGTTCATGGGTATGCCGGCTACTGGCAAACCGGGCGAGTTCAGGGTTATCGACATTTATCGCCGCGCTGAGGACAAGCTGGCCGAAAACTGGATTTTCATAGACCTGCTGCATTTCTGGAAACAACAGGGCGTCGACGTACTGGGCCGCACTGCTGGGATCGAAACACCATGAAGATAGACGCGCATCACCATCTGTGGGATCTGAACGCGGTAGAGTATCCTTGGTTGATGGAAAAGGGCGCTGTTCGGTTCTTTGGCGACCCCACGCCGATCCAGCGCGACTATTTATTACCAGAGTATCGCGCGGATGCGTCGGCACAGGGCTTCTCGGCTTCGGTCCATATCCAGGTCGGCGCCGCCGATCCTTGGGCCGAGGCGCAGTGGGTACAATCCGTGGCCGACAAAAATCCGGATTGGCCGCTGTTTCAGGTCGTGTTCTGTGATTTGACAGCCGATAATCTGGAATACCAGCTGGATCGCTTTCAATCGCTACCCTCGGTCCGGGGTGTTCGTCAGATCGTCGGGCGCGCGCCAGGCGAAGATGCCAAGACCGGCACAAACAGATTGCTTGAAAACCCGGATTTCCGGACCGGCCTGAAAGCCGTGGGCGAGCGAGGCCTTTCCTTTGACCTGCAATTGCTTCCTGAACTGATGGAACAAACTGCCGAAGTGCTTTCTCATGCACCAAGTACGCCTGTCGCTCTTTGTCATGCTGGCTCACCACATGACCGCAGTGTTGAGGGGTTAAGTCACTGGGAAGAGGCGCTTAGTTCCCTGTCCAAACTGCCTCACGTCCATTGCAAACTCTCTGGGCTTGGCATGTTTGATCACAATTGGAGCGCCCAAAGCGTCGCGCCAATCGTTTCAACCTGCTTGTCGCAATTCGGCGCCGATCGTTGCATGTTCGGATCGAACTTTCCGGTCGACAGTCTTTCTTCGACTTACCATGAACTGGTGTCGCGCCTTCAAGAACTGATCCCTGACGCGCATCAGAACAGCGTGTTCCAAGATACTGCAAAGAGGTTCTACCGTTTTGAATGAGTTTGGAAACTGTATTCGAAGTTGATCGGCCCGTTGCAATTGAGGGTACCGCGTGGGGCGATACGTTTAGATATGCGCACGCCCGGATTCATTCGGTTTCAACATGTCAGGCAATCACAGCCAGACTTTCGACTTCAAATTAAAACCGAGCCAGGCAGATCAGGCCGCTCATGAGAACGGCCTGTATCTCTTTTGCTGATCAACACCTCTCAAGGAGAATTTGGTGCATAGGCCAGATAGTTTTCCTGAATAGAGATCTGGTCCGCGATGAACTTTGCATCATGCCAAACGCCCCAGATAAACGATGATCCGCGGCGCGATTGCCAAGGCAGCCCGACAAAATAGAGCCCCGGCACCGGAGAGACACCGCGTTGATGGATCGGTCTGCCCCGGTCGTCCAGCGTGTCTGCCTCCAGCCAGTCATAGTCAAACTGGAACCCGGTTGCCCAGATCACGGTGCGTATATTGTTACGCTCAAGGTCCAGCTCGCGAATGGGGTCCGACACACAAGCGGGATCGTCCGCTATGACCCAGGCCTCGGGCTCTTCTGGCAGGTCCATGCCGGTGCGCGCGACGTAGGCATCGGCGGCTTCGAGCAGGGACAACATGTTTGCGTCGCCCGCATCAAGATTGGCTTTGAGGTCATCTGCAATGTGGAGAACGCCGTTTTCATATCCCGACGACATCCCCAGCAAAGTGATGCCGCGCTGGGCAAGTTTCCTGAAATCTACGGATTTGCCGCCATGCGCACCACTGACCGCGATTGTGACATGCTCAGTGCCGGGCGCCGGTGTATCCAAATTCCAAATGCCGAGAACACCCAGCCACCAGACATTGTCTCGCCCACGATAGCGACGCGGAGGTCGGTCATGGGGGCCGATGGAGAAGAAAACCTCGCGCCCTGCATCATGCAACTCGGCTGCGATCTGCGATCCGGAGGAACCTCCGCCGATGACCAGAACGGCGCCCTCAGGCAAAGCCTCGGGATTGCGATAGGCGGTGGAATGCATCTGCAGAACGTTAGAGGATTCGGGAATGATCGGCGGAATCGACGGTTTCTGAAACGGCCCCGTGGCACAGACGAGGTGGCGCGCTTCTATGGGACCTTGCGAGGTTTCGACCAAAAAGCCCGCGCGGTTTTCATGCGGGCGCGCACGCGTCACCGTAACGCCGGTGCGCACGGGCGCGTCGATCATTTTGGCGTAGTCTTCAAAATACTGTGCCACGCATTCCTTGCGCGGAAAGGCGTCGCGGTCGCCGGAAAACTCGAGGCCCGGGAAGCGATCATGCCATGCCGGACCATTTGCAACGAGTGAATCCCACCGCTCGGATCGCCAACGTTCGGCAATGCGGCCCCGCTCCAAGAGGACGTGTTCTATGCCTTGGGTACGGAGATGCTCGCTTGTGGCAATGCCCGCCTGACCTGCGCCAATCACCACCGTGTCGAAGTTTTCCATCGCGTCACCTTTTTTGCCGTGCTGGGTATCTTTTGGCCCGGCTGCTTCTTTTGCTTGTGCAACCCTAATTTTGTATCATCTTATGTCGATTAGATTTTACCTAATCACCGGTAAGATAGACTTTTGGTTTGTTTCCGGCAAAAGCCGTCTCAGTATGTGAACGCGGTGGCCGCCCGCGACTCAGGCAAAGAGGTTCGTTCATGCCCAAAGACCACGTTGATCCTATCGCTGCTCTGCGCGCGAATACCTCGGTCCCCTTTGAACGTGCGCGGGCCATGCCGACCGAGGTCTATACCGAGCAGAGCTTTGTCGATGCAGAGCTTGAGCACATCTTCCGCAAGGACTGGTATTGTGTGGGCCGGGCCGACGCCTTGTCGTCTGTCGGGGACTATGTGGCCTGCGAACTGGCCGGGCAGCCAATCGTCGTGTTGCGCGACAGGGACGGAGATCTGCGCGCGATGAGCAATGTGTGCCTGCACCGCATGTCGACACTTTTGCATGGGCGCGGGAATGCAAAGACAATCGTCTGCCCCTATCACGCCTGGACCTATAACCTCGACGGCAAGCTACGCGGAGCACCCGCGATGAAGCAGAACGAGGGGTTTTGTAAAGAAAACTACGCGTTGCCTCAAGTCCGCTGCGAAGAATGGCTAGGCTGGGTCTTTGTCTGCCTTGATCAAAATGTAGCCGCCGTGGCCGAGCAACTGTCCGAAGTAGCGACAATGATCGAAGGCTATGACATGGCCAACTATTCCGAGGCGTTCTACGAAGAACACGTCTGGGATACCAACTGGAAGGTGTTGGCCGAGAATTTCATGGAAAGCTACCATTTGCCGGTGTGCCACGCGGGCACGATTGGTGGGTTGTCGCGGCTGGAGGACATGATTTGCCCACCCGGCAGCACGGCCTTCAACTACCACACGATTCTGAAGGATGAATCCCTGCGCATCGCCATGGCGCACCCCAGCAATGATCGGCTGAAAGGCGATGAACGCCGCACGACCTTTCTTCTGGCGCTTTATCCAAGCCTGATGATCACGCTAACGCCAGGGTATTTCTGGTATCTGTCCTTGCACCCCAAAGGGCCGGGTCAGGTGCATATCCGCTTTGGCGGCGGCATGTCGAATGACTTTGCGGATGACCCAGACGCGCAAGACAATTTCACCGCGCTCAAGGCTCTTCTGGATGACGTGAATGTCGAAGATCGCGGCTGTACCGAAAAAGTGTTCCGGGGCTTGTGTTCAGAGGCGGCAACGCCCGGGCATCTCAGCCATCTGGAACGCCCGAACTATGACTTTGCGCAGTATCTGATGTCAAAGATCGACGCAGGAGGCGCGTCCTAAATATGGCTCACACCCGCATCCGCCGTTTCAATACCGGCGATACCTACCCTGAACAGTCGCTCGACAATGACCTGTGCCAAGCCGTCGTCACACGCGGCGGGAGTACTGTCTGGATGCGCGGGCAGTGCCCGCAGAACCTGGACGATGCCAAGAACATCGACAGCCACGACCCGGCAGAGCAGACCCACAAGGTGATGCAGAACATCAAGCAATTGATCGAAGAAGCAGGCGGCGAAATGGAGCACCTCGTCAAAGTGGTCGTATACATCACCGACGTTCGCCACCGTGAGGCTGTGTATCGGACAATGGGCGAATACATTAAAGGCGTGCATCCTGTCTCGACCGGTCTGGTGGTGCAGGCTCTGGCGCGGCCCGAATGGCTGGTGGAGATTGACGCCACCGCCGTGATCCCGGACTAACCCCGTGACTTTCTCTCTTGTGGCCCGCTGCGCGCAGACCGGCATGTTTGGCATGGCGATCTCGTCTTCTTCTCCGGCAGTTGCAGCCCGTTGCGCCTATGCCCGTGCAGGCGTTGGTGCGGTGGCAAGTCAGAATGTCACCGATCCGAGCCTTGGCCCAAAGACGCTCGATCTGATGGAACAGGGCGCCTCGGCTGAGGCGGCGGTGCGCCAAATCATTGGTGAGGCCGCGCACATCGCGTACAGGCAGCTTCTGGCAATTGACGGAAACGGAACTACAGCCATCCACTCTGGCCAAAACGTGCTGGGCAACTGGAACGAAGCGCAGGGCAGGGATGTTGCATCGGGGGGCAATCTTCTGGCCCATGATGGTGTACCCGCTGCCATCGTGTCCGCTTTTGAGGACGCTAAGGGTCACTTGGGTAACCGGCTGATTGCTGCACTCCGCGCTGGGCTTGCTGCCGGGGGCGAGGCCGGGCCGGTTCATTCCGCAGGTCTGATACTGGTCGACAAAGTCAGCTGGCCCGTGGCCGACCTGCGCTGCGACTGGACCGAGGATTGCCCAATTGAAGCGGTTGCAACTGCCTGGGACGTCTACAAACCACAACTGGACGACTACGTGCGCCGCGCACTCGATCCCTCCGCCGCGCCCTCCTATGGCGTGCCCGGGGACGCGTAAGACATAACAACAAGGGAGGCCGGGATGACCCATTTGCGAACGAAACTTCAAGACTTGGCCGCCTTGCCCGCGGATCGCCCGATGGGTATGCCCGGCGCGTTCTACACCTCGCAGGAGCAATTTGACCACGAGGCGCAGACTGTGCTGCGCGGCGGGTGGCACTGTTTGGGTCGGGTCGACGAAATCCCGGAACCCGGTGATTTCTTTACCGTCCAGCTTCTGAATGAACCCTTGCTTGTCGTGCGCGGCGATGAGGGTGAAATCCGCGCCCTTGCGAATGTGTGTCGGCATCGCGGAATGCCACTGGCAGAAGGAAGCGGCAATACAAAGCGGTTTGTTTGCTCGTATCACGCATGGGCCTATGGGCGCGACGGTGCCTTGCTGCGTGCCCCACGGATGGAGAATGCGGGCTTTGACCCCAAATCCTGCAGGCTGCCGGAACACCAAGTGCAGCTTTGGAACGGGTTCATCTACGTGAATCTGACGCCGAACGCCCCGCCGTTTGAACATCCCGAGCTTGATGCCATGCTGGCGCCCTATGAGACTGAGGATTTCCGCCTTGTGCATGTGGCTGAAGAAAACTGGCAGACTAACTGGAAATGCTTGGTTGAGAACTTCATGGAAGGCTACCACCTGAGTGTAGTCCATCCGCAAACCCTTCACGGCTACACCCCGTCAGGGCTGTCGCGCAAGCTGGTCAGCGGGGATGGCTACACCTCCTACGCTGCCAATTACCCGGACAATATCACGCCGCGCGGAGACGGCGCGGCGGGCCTGAGCGAGGCAGAACGAAAACGGTCGTCCCTCTTTGCCAAGTTTCCCACGCAGGTGGCCAGCCAAGCCGCCAGCCTGCTTGTGTCACTTTCTATTTTCCCGATCAACGCGAACCTGATCCGCGTCAAATGGACGATGTCCGTCTATCGCGATAACCTCGATCACGACACGATCCAGGGGCGAATCGCGCTCTGGGAAGAGGTCAACCGCGAGGATCGCGAAAAGCTTGAGCGCATGCAGGTCGCGCTGCATTCAGCCCACGCGATCGAAGGGCCGCTGGCAGGGGATGACTATGAAGGCACGATCCGCGATTTCCAGACATGGCTGGCCCAACAGGATAGTGCCCCTGATCTGGCCTGAGACTATGCGAGCCGCTAAGACCTCTGCCAACGTTTCTAAAATAGGAGCGTCTGCGTGCCGCGTTTGACTCTCCGGCAGTTGGAGTACCTCGTTGCGGTTGGCGAAACAGGCAGTATAGCGCGGGCCGCAGACCGGCTGAACGTCTCGTCGCCGTCAATCTCTTCGGCCATCACCCAGCTTGAAGAAGAGTTGGCGATTTCGTTGTTCGTACGTCAACACGCGCAGGGCCTGTCACTGACACAAGGTGGGCAAAGGGTGCTTGAAAAAGCCCGCCAGGTCCTGAACGACGCAAGAGAGATCGCAAACATTGCCGCCGATATTTCTGGTACGGCGCGCGGCCCTCTTGCAGTGGGCTGCCTCCTGACCTTTGCGCAACTTGTTTTACCGCGGTTGCGGCGCGGGTTTGAAACCGGATTTCCCGATGTCAGGATCGCCCAGAAAGAACTGAACCAGGCCGAAATTTTCAACGCGTTGCAACGGTCCGAGATCGACATTGCGCTGACCTATGACATGGATATTCCAACCGATCTGAATTTCATAGGGCTGGTGCGCCTGAACCCTTTTGCATTGCTGCATGCCGGGCATGAATTGGCGACACGGACAACCGTATCCATTGATGATCTGGCGGACCTGCCAATGATCCTCCTCGATTTGCCGATCAGTACCGACTACTTCCTGTCGCTGTTTACGGCATCCTCGCGCCAGCCTCGTATCGTGGAGCTGACGCGAGACATGGCCGTGATGCGTTCAATGGTTGGGAACGCCTTTGGCTATTCCATCGCCAATGTGCGCCCGCAAAGCAATACATCACCGGACGGCAATCCGCTTGTTTGCGTGCCGATTACCGGGCCGGTTCGGTCCTTGAGAATGGGCCTTTTGACCACCCACGGTGCGGAAAAGTCGCGCACGGTGTCTGCGTTCATAGACTATGCGCAGGCTCAGGCCCGCGCGGGCGCCTTCCGCGCCATCGGAGGAGAAGCGCTTTTATGAGTGTCTCGCTAGAGGTTCTGGAGCGTCTGGTCGCCTTTGAAACCGTCAGTGCCCGATCCAACCTCGATATGATCGCCTATATCGAAGACTTTCTGCGAAATCGCGGCTTTCGGGTGCAGCGCATCGCGGATCCTAACGAACCCAAGGCAGGGCTTTTTGCAGAAATCGGGCCATCTGTTGAAGGTGGGCTGTTGCTCTCTGCGCATTCTGACGTGGTGCCGGTTGAGGGGCAGGATTGGAGCGTAAGCCCCTTCAAACTCACCCGTCAGGGCGACCGGTTGTTCGGACGTGGAACGACCGACATGAAAGGCTTTTTAGCTGAGATGCTGGCCCTCGCCGATGCCGTGCACGGTCGGGAGCTGAAAACGCCCCTAAAGCTCTTGGTGTCTTACGACGAAGAGATCGGCTGCGTCGGGATTTCACGCATGAAAAAGCAGCTGCCGTCGCTGTTGGGGCGTCCCAGACTGGCCATTGTAGGCGAGCCGACCGAGATGAAGGTCGCCATCGGCCATAAAGGCAAGCGTGCCTACCGCGCCGACATTAAAGGAGAGGCCGGACATTCCGCGCTCGCCCCGCAATTTGTCAACGCACTCCATGTTGCCGTCGATTTCGTCGCAAAGTTGCGCCAGATGCAGCAGAAGGCCCAACAAACCGGGATCCGCAACGACGCCTACGATGTTCCCTATACGACCTTCCATGTTGGCCAGCTGTCCGGCGGCACAGCTCTCAACCTTGTACCCGACAAGGCGACGCTTGTGTTTGAGTTCCGGCATCTGGCGGAAGATGACCCCGACGAGATCGAAGCCGAGCTTCAGCAGGCAGCAGACGCGGTTTTGGCCAAGTTTCCAACGGCTGCCCAAATCTCGCTTCGGGCGTTGGCGGGATACCCCGGGCTGTCGGTCGCCAGCTCTGAACCGGTGGTCTCACTTGTCAAATCCTCTGGCGGCGGCGACACAAGCCACGTTGCATTCGGAACTGAGGCTGGCGTTCTGTCAGACCTCGGCATCGCGACAGTGGTGTGCGGCCCAGGCTCTATGGCGGAACAAGGCCACAAGCCTGATGAGTACGTTTCCGAGGAACAATTGGTTGCTTGTTCCCTCATGCTCAGAAAAGTCGCGAATGCGGTGTTGTTTGGCGCTTAGAGCAGACGTGTTTTTGATGAGGTCAGTTGTGAAGCTTCTGAAAATTGACGCCCACAATTGCTTCGCATGAATGCCGTCTGCTCTGCGAGGGGGCGATCCGGGATTGGCGTGCAGCCATCATGTTAACCCTTGACCGTACTCTTGGATCGGTCGCACATCTGTTTCCTTCGATGCGCCACGTCGGAGATTGCTGCGGAATAGGATGGGCCACGAGCTCGCTTCTGGACGACTTTTACGCAGCGTTTGCGAGATAGTTTGACCATTCAATTGTTTCGAATCGATTGAGAAGTGGTATGCTGCACTGCAGAAATCGAGGCGCCACGATGTTCCACCTGAATAGGTCAAAAGCTGTCGTCATCGGAGTAGCGAGCGATCGGTCGATCGCGTGGGGTTATGCACGCGCGCTGCAGTCGCAAAGCGAAGATGTCGCCAGGCCTTCTGAAAACCCGCGTCGTCACCGGGATAGCCAATTGTGGTGCGCTGCAGCAAAGCATGCAACCACACATCACTTCGCGACCATCGAAGATGTCGACCTGTGCATCGTTTCTTGCAAGCAGCGAGGCGTTCAATTTGACCGGGGGCATACTCCCCATCGACGGTGAAACCAACATCGTCCGAGGAAGGATAGATCAATGGCTCGGAATTCATTCGCGAATGAAAAGGCATCGAACCTTGCAACGGGTGAAAACATAACGGCCGTGAACAGCAAATTGTTTGACGCGATTTCCAACGTGCTCGATCAATCTGGTGTTCAGTATGAAATTCTGTCCCGAGCCGCCACCATTCAGACACAGAAAATAACTGAGCACCATTCGGATCGGGTTCTGAACCTGACAAACGAACTGCGAGATCTTGCGGTGCAATTCACGCAGACGAAATCTGTTGGCTCGGCTTGGGCGGACTATCTCAAGGATGCTGGTCAGCGCGTCGCCTTGACGATGGACGCCTTGCGTGAGCGTGGTGATGTTTTCCTCGAACATGAAGCGGCCGGTTGCCCGCCGGTGCTTGCTTATGACTACGAAGTGATCGTTGATGGGGCCGAACTCGACCGGCCCTGTAACTATCACCTATTGCGCATCGTTCCTCCGCAAGGAATCCACGTAGACGATCACAAACGCCCCTACATTATCATCGACCCGCGTGCTGGGCACGGTGGAGGTATTGGTGGTTTCAAGTCCGACAGCCAGGTTGGCGTGGCGCTAGCCAAGGGCCATCCGGTCTATTTTGTGAGCTTCGACCGTGATCCGGTTGAAGGTCAAACATTAGCCGACGTCATGCATGCCGAGGCTGGATTTGTTCGCACAGTCAGCGCGCGTCACCCCAAAAGCCCGCAACCAGTTGTGACAGGAAACTGCCAGGGCGGTTGGGCGACATTGCTGATGGCGGCCTGCAACCCCGATCTGACCGGGCCTTTGGTGCTCAATGGAGCGCCGGTTGCACCTTGGTCGGGTGAAGTTGGTGAAAACCCCATGCGCTACAATGGTGGTATGCTTGGCGGCACCTGGCAGCCGATGTACTGGTCAGATTTGGGGGATGGTAAGTTCGACGGCGCCAATCTGGTGATGAATTTCGAGCAGCTAAACCCCAGCCGAAACTACTTTGGAAAATACTTCGATCTGTATCGCGATCCCGAAGGTGGTCGGCAACGTTTCATCGATTTTGAGCGCTGGTGGGGTGGGTTCTTCATTCTGAACGAGGCCGAAATTCGATGGATTGTAGAACAGCTGTTCGTTGGAAACCGGCTGGTCAAGAATACCGCGCAACTGGAACCCGGAGTTCCAGTTGATCTCAAGGCGATCAAAGCGCCGATATTTGTCTTTGCAAGCCATGGCGACAATATAACGCCGCCTCAACAGGCGTTGAACTGGATAGCCGAAACCTATGCAGACGAAGAAGAGATACGGGTACGCGGCCAGCGCATCATCTACATGCTTCATGAAGAAGTGGGGCATCTGGGCATCTTTGTTTCCTCCAAGGTCGCGCGCAAAGAGCACGCAGGCTTGGCCTCTACACTTGAGACGGTCGAGGCAATGGCGCCCGGTCTCTATGAAATGGTCATTGATAGCATCGAAGGGGACGGGGTCGATAAATCCTTCGAAGTTCGTTTCGTCGAACGCTCGCTGTCGGATGTCGCGGCATTGGATGACGGTCGGCAGGATGAAACCAGCTTTGCCGCAGTGGCGCAAATGTCCGAATTGCAAGCAGGGGCTTATGAAACCTTCGGTCGCCCGGCGGTGCAAGCCCTGTCGTCACCGGTGATGGCCCAAGCTTTGCGCAATGCACATCCATTGCGTGCACAGCGCGCTTCGATGTCTTCAGGCACATCTTTGGGGAAAGGAATCGAAACTCTGGCGAAGAATGCCAGAGCGCAGCGCGCTCCCGCCGATGCTGAAAATCCGTTTCTGAAATGGGAAAAAGTCACCGGTGAATGGATTGAGCAGTCGATGGATTTTGGCCGTGATCTGCGCGACGCCTGGTATGAGGCGTCGTTCTACGCAATTTGGGGCGGGCCGTTTGCGTCTTGGTTCGGGCAAAGGAATGCAACGCGCCGAACCCTGCCAGACCCGGCGACTTTGCGCGATCTGCCCGAGGTCAGCGCGGTGCTTGCTCATACGCGGCAAGGTGGTCTACCCGAGGCAGTCATTCGTATATTGGTTCTATTGGCTGACAGTCACAAAGGCTTTCGTGCCGAGATTTTACACCGGTGGGCGCATATCTTTCACCACGAAGCGCCGTTTAAATCCCTTTCGGTCACCGACCGTCAACGTATTCTGCATGAGCAATCTCTGCTCGCCACCTTCGATCCGAAGGGCGCGGTCGACACGTTGCCTTATCTATTGCCCGACAAAGCGCGGCGCACTGAAGCCGTCGAGCTTGTCAAGCACATCATAGGTGAAGTCCGAACGCCCTCTAAAGAACTGGAAGAAATGGCCAATCTGCTTGTACGGGTTTTGGACTACAGTGGGGATGCTGAAACTGAGGCAAAGCCAGCGTCAGAGTCATCACCGGCAAGACCCAGAAAGCGAAGAGTAAAGACAAAATCCAGTCTGAATTAAAACGATTTCATTGCTTTAGGCTGGAAACGTCTATTTACTTGGCGGCAACCAGATTTGCCAGATCAATATAAATCCCTCCGGCGCTGATGCTTTGGTGGGCAGCACGAAGGTGGAAAGAATTTAAACTCTTAAACATGCGACTTAGGGTAGGCGATGTCTCAGAGTCTTTTGAAGTATACACGTGTATTGGAAATTGTCGGAGACACGATCAAGGTTCGTGTGCCGGTTGACGATGGTGGCGCGCCGGCTGTTCGGTTCAATGATCTGGCGGTGATCGAAACGGTCGATGGGCATAAAACGCTGGCCCAGGCGATCTTTATCGACCGGGATGTGGTGACGCTGCAAGTGTTCTCGGGCACCAAGGGCATCTCGACCGAGGCGACAGCGACCTTCCTGGGTCACCCGATGCAGACGCCGTATTCCGCCAATATTCTGGGACGCGTTTTTGACGGAGCGGGAGAGCCGATAGACGGCGGCCCTGACCTGTCGGCCGAACCGCGGATCGAGATAGGCGGGCCAACTGTGAACCCGGCCGAGCGGGCCGTGCCCAACAAGATGATCCGCACCGACGTGCCAATGATCGACGTGTTCAATACGCTGGTCGAAAGTCAGAAGATCCCGATCTTTTCGGTCTCGGGCGAACCGTTCAACGCCTTCCTCAGCCGCATCGGGATACAGGCGGACGCGGATATCGTGGTCTTCGGCGGGTTGGGGTTGATCTTCGATGACTACCACACGTTTCGGACTTCGTTTGAGGATGCAGGGGTGTTCTCGCGCACCGTGATGTTCGTCAATCAGGCTATGGACCCTCTGGTGGAACGCCTTCTGGTGCCAGACATGGTGCTGGCCGTGGCGGAGAAATTCGCGGTGGAAGAGGGCAAGCGCGTTCTCGTGCTTCTGACCGACATGACCGCCTATGCTGATGCGATGAAAGAGGTGGGAATCAGTCAGGAGCGCGTCCCTTCGCAGCGTGGCTATATGGGCGATCTCTATTCGCAACTGGCGCGACGCTACGAGAAAGCCTGTGATTATGCCAAGGGGGGTTCGGTGACTGTTTTGACCGTCACGACGATGCCCGGCAATGATGTGACCCATCCGGTGCCGGACAACACGGGCTACATCACTGAGGGGCAGTTCTACCTGCATTCGGGTGTGATTGACCCATTCGGCAGCCTCTCGCGCCTGAAGCAGAACGTCATAGGCAAGACTACACGTGAGGATCACGGGCAGATCATGAACACGATGATCCGCTTCTATTCGGAAAGCCGGGATGCCGCGCAGAAGCAGGCGATGGCCTTTGATCTGTCGGACTACGATCACCAACTGCTGAAATTCGGCGCGCTGTTCCGCAAGCGGTTCATGGATATCAATGTCTCGATCCCGTTGGAGGACGCGCTGGATCTGGGTTGGAAAACACTGGCCGAGTGTTTTGCGCCTGAACAATTGCTGATGAAGCAAGCTCTGATCGACAAGTATTTCCCAAAGGACGGTGATGGCGCGGTTGCAGCTGAATAAGTCGTCGCTCGCCCGCGAGCAGACACAGCTGAAAAGCTATGAGCGGTTCCTGCCGTCGCTGGACCTGAAGCGCCAGCAGTTGATGGCCGAACGCGCCAAGGCACGAGAAGATGTAAAGCGTCTGGAAGACGAAGTGAGCGATCTGGCGCAACAGGTTGGCGCAAAGCTCCCCATGCTGGCGCAGAAGGGCATTGATCTTGATGGCTTGGTACAGCTGACAGACTACAAAGTCAAAGAGGTGAATGTCGTGGGCGTCAAGATGCCCGCCCTTGACCGGATTGAGGTTTCGGTTCGGCCGTACTCACGGCTGGCCAAGCCCCATTGGGTCGACGCCGCCGCGCAGTTGCTGCACGACATGATTGAGGCGCGTCTGCGGGTCAAAGTGGCGGAAGAGCGGGTGAAGATATTCGACAAGGCCGTCGCCACGATCACGCAGCGGGTCAATCTGTTCGAAAAGGTTCTGATCCCGCGCGCCAAGGCCAATATCAAGAAGATCCGCATCTATCTGAGTGATGAGCAGATGCAGGCCGTCGTGCGCTCGAAGATCTCCAAGCGCAAACATGCGCAGGAGGCCATGTCATGAGTGTTGCACGGCTTAAGAAGCTGTCTTTGGTGGGACGGGCGGCGCAGAAGATCGAAACGCTTGAGGCGCTGCAGGCTCTGGGCTGTATGCATGTTCTGCCCCTGGCGCCGCCGCCGGCTGAGCCGGAAAAGGTCAACGAACGGGGCGCGCATGAAGCATACAAGGCGCTGCGTTTCCTGACCGATGTCCCCGAGCCTCGCAGGCAAATACAACGCGATCCTGAGTTCCAGATGGATCAGTTCGTCAAAGACGTGCTGGACCTGATGCAGCGTACGCGTGACATGTCGGACCGGCGGGATTTTCTGGCCCATCGAATTGCTCAGGTGCAGCCTTGGGGGGATTTGGATTTCCCGCCCGACGATGTTCTGGCGGGCAACCGGTTGTGGTTCTACCAACTGCCCCTAAAGCACCGGGATGCGTTGGAAGGTCTTGCGCTGCCTTGGGCCATTCTCGAACAGGATCACCGCTTCATCTATGCCGTCCTGATTGCGCCAGACGAACCGGCCGACGATATCCTGCCGGTCCCGCGCACGCATACCGGGTCTTTGCCGATCCACGAGTTGGAAGCACAGCTGGAAGAGGCAGAGATCGCGATCGAAGCGCTTGAGGCGGAACGGGTTGCGCAGACCCGATATCTAACGCTGATGCGGCGCAACCTGTCCGTAGCTGAAAGTGCGGCAGAGCTAGCCCACGCCACCCAGAAGGTCCGCGACGAAGAGGCGATGTTTGCCCTGCAGGGCTGGGTGCCAGAAGATCGGATTGATGCGGTTCTGGAGATGGCGGGGGCGAAAGATGCCGCCGTTCTGATCGAAGACCCGGGCGCCGATGACACCCCGCCCACATTGCTGGAGCAGCCGGAACAGCGCAGCGCTGCTGTGGACTTGGCGCTGTTTTACCAAGTGCCGGGCTACAAGGACTGGGACCCGAGCGTGATCGTCGCTGCCTCTTTCGCATTCTTCTTTGCAATGATCGTGGCAGATGCTGGATACGGGGCCGTCATTCTGCTGGGCCTGTTGCTATTCTGGAAGCGTTTGGGCGGGACTGTCAGCCAACAATCCTGGAGGCGCTACGGTGTGATCGTCTCGGTGGCGACCATCCTCTATGGCGTGTTGGTCGGCAGCTATTTCGGGGTCGCACCGCCCGATGGGTCCCTTCTGGCAAAGGCAAAACTGCTGGATCTCAATAACTTCGGCGCGATGATGATGATCTCGATTGTTGTCGGTGTCTTGCATCTTGTGCTGGCCAACGCTTTAGCCGCGCGTGCGGCATGGGGGCAGCGCAAAGCTGTTGCCAATCTTGGTTGGATCGCGGCGCTGATCGGCGGGTTCGTCTTGTGGCTCAGCTACATGAAAGGCCAATCAGCAGCGCCGGGCGCGATGATATTGGGCGCGGGTCTTTTGGCGATCCTGCTGTTTACCAGCGAGAGGCAGATCAAAAAACCAATCGACTGGCTCTGGCGACTTATTGACGGTGTGCAGGGTCTTGCCGGGGCCATGGGCGCATTCGGAGATGTCCTCAGCTACATGCGCCTGTTTGCGCTTGGCTTGGCTTCGGCCTCGCTTGCGATCACATTCAACGATCTGGCGATCTCGGTGATCCACGCGCTGAAAGGGCCGGGCATTTTGTTCGGCCTGCTAATCCTGATCATTGGCCACATACTGAACTTCGCCCTCGCCATGATGAGCGGCGTCGTCCACGGTTTACGTCTCAATTACATCGAATTCTTTAAATGGGGTCTGCCGGACGAAGGCATCGTCTTTCGTCCGTTCGCCCGCAAGGAGGTTCAGGAATGAATGAGCTTGTTCTGACATTGGGTTGGCTGGGCATCTACGCCCCCATGGCGCTGGGCGCGGCGGCCAGTGCGATTGGCTGTTCGATAGCGGGCATGGCCAGTATTGGTGCGATGACCGAGACCGAGGGCGGCTATGGCCGCTTCGTCGGCGTCTCGGCCTTTCCGTCAACGATGGTGATCTACGGGATCGTCATCATGTTCACGCTCAACCGCGATGTAACGCCGGAAAACGCAGGTGGGTTGTTCGGGATCGGCATCCTGTCGGGCATCGCATTGATGTATTGCGGTATCTGGCAGGGTCGCGCCTGTGCCGCCGCGATCAATGCGACGAAAGAGAAGCCCGAAATATTCGGCCTCTCCTTGGCTCCGGCCGCTATTATCGAAGGCTTTGGAGTCTTCGCCTTCGTCTTCGCCCTCGTGATCAGCGCGGGGATCAGTTGATGGCACAGGATGGCATGATCTCGCATGGCGTTGACGCGCTGATCGACAAACTGCGCAGTGATGGGGTGGCCGCCGGGCAGGCGGATGCTGAGAAGCTGAGGGCGGATGCCAAGGCCGAGGCAGCAAAGATTTTGGCGGACGCCAAGCGTGAGGCGGACGCGTACCAGAAAAAGGCCCGCAGCGACTCCGATAGCTATCGTGCGGCAGGCGAAGAGGCGTTGAACACCGCCATGCGGGACGCGGTTCTGACCATGAAAGCGGGCCTGACGGATCGGTTTCGAGAGGATGTGGCGCGCCTCGTCACCAAGGAAATGGCAGACCCGGACCTGTTGAAACAGATGATCCTGGAGGTTGTAGGGCGCGCTTCTGAGGGGGCCAATCTCGAGGGCAAGGTTCAGGTCATCCTGCCGGCAAAGGTCGCCACGCAAGAGGATATCAAGCAAAACGCTGATGACATCCAGTCCGGTAAGTTGACGAAATACGTGCTTGGCCTGACCGCCGAAATGCTGCGCGAGCAGGTGGAGTTGCATGCTGCGGACGATACTCAGGATGGCATCCGAGTGCGGGCCGAAGATCAGGGCGTGGTTCTGGACCTGACCAACAAAGCCGTGGCCTCGTTGTTGATGCAGCATCTACAACCTCGTTTCCGCGCTGTGCTGGAAGGGGTGATCCGGTAAGATGTCGGACCCCGACGCCTATATCGCTTTGATCAGCAGCCTGCCGGGCTCGGAACGGTTGTTTGTCGCCAAGCAGCCGCCCTTGTCGCGCCTCCGCCTTGAGCGGCGTTTGACGGCGCTGACATCCGAGGACGCGCGCGTTTTGAAGGCGTTGGAGCATGCTCTGAACTGGAGCGGCTATGACATGGACGTGACGGATGCTCAGGCCATTGAGCGATGCAAAGAAGCACTGGAGGATACGCCGCAACCAACTTTGCGGAAGATCCTTGTGGAACGCATGGATCTGCGCACCGTCGTTGCCGCGCTTCGCCTGCGTAAGCAAGGCGGTGGCGCCCCGTCAGGGGTATTCGGAATGGGCCGTTGGAGCCGGCACATCCCCGAAAACTGGGGCGATCCGCATTTCCGTCTTGAAGGGGCGATGCCATGGATCAAGGACGCGAAACAGCTATTGGAGGCCGAAGATCCACTAGGACTTGAACGGTTGCTCTTGTCGGTCAGTCACAAGCAACTGAAACGGCACGCATCTCGTCACTACTTCGATTTCGAAGCCGTGGCGATCTACGTGCTGAAATGGAACATCTTCGACCGCTGGGCGCAAAGCAACGCGCAGGACGCGGCCAAGAGATTTGAGCATCTGGCGCAACAGGCCATGGCCGATGTCGCTGATATCGATTTTGAGGGAGCATACGCATGACCGCCCCAACCCCCGCCACGCAGACCGCCACCGCCCGCGTCGTTTCGGTGCAGGAGGGGCTGGTGCAGATCCAAGCGAACGCAGATGCCTCGGGCCAGCCCGGACAGCTGGTCAAGAACGAGGTGGTGTTCATCCTGCCCACGCGCCCCGGCCCAGGCGGCAGGCAAGAGCGGCTGAAGGCCGAAGTGTTGCGCGTACGCGGTGATACAGCGGATGTTCAGGTCTATGAGAGCACCGACGGTGTCGCGGTCGGCGATCCGGTAGAACAATCGGGCCAGTTGCTGTCGGTCGAACTCGGGCCTGGCTTGCTGGGGCAGGTGTTTGATGGCCTGCAGTCGCCGCTGCCCAAGGTGGCCAGCGAGTTTGGAACATTCCTGCCGCGCGGGGCAGACGTTGCCCCGCTGGATGATCAGGCAAAATGGTCGTTCACGCCGTCCGTTAAGGTTGGGGATACGGTCACAGCAGGCGACAGCATCGGAACGGTGCCCGAAGGCCACTTCAGCCACAAGATCATGTTGCCCTTCAATTGGACAGGCGACTACAAGGTCGTTTGGGTCCAGAAGGGCGCGGCCACGATCCACGACATCGTTGCCCGGCTGGAGGATGAGCAGGGCGGTGAACACACACTCACCCTTTCGCAGAAATGGCCGGTACGGCGCCCCTTGCCAGAGAGTATCCTCAAACGCGCCCTGTCCGAACGCCTCTACCCGACCGAGCCGGTTCTGACCTCGCAGCGCCTGATTGATACATTCTTCCCAATCGCCCGCGGCGGAACGGCCTGTATTCCCGGCCCGTTTGGAGCGGGCAAGACGGTGCTGCAAAACCTGATCGCGCGGAACGCCAAGGTAGATATCGTCATCGTCGTGGCCTGTGGCGAACGCGCCGGTGAGGTGGTCGAGACGATCCACGAATTCCCCAAGATGACCGACCCGACAACTGGCGGCAGCCTGATGGATCGCACGATCATCATCTGTAACACGTCCTCAATGCCAGTCGCCGCGCGCGAGGCTTCGATCTTCACCGGCATCACGTTGGGCGAGTATTACCGCCAGATGGGCTACGACGTTCTGCTGATCGCCGACAGCACCAGCCGTTGGGCGCAGGCGATGCGCGAAACCTCTGGTAAGTTGGAAGAAATTCCAGGCGAGGAGGGCTTTCCGGCCTACTTGGAAAGCTCGATCAAGGGTTTGTACGAACGCGCGGGCGCGTTGAAAACCAATGATGACGATCTGGGCAGCCTGACCCTGATCGGGACTGTGTCACCTGCCGGAGGCAACTTTGATGAACCGGTCACGCAGTCCACTCTGTCTACCGTGAAATGCTTCCTCGGCCTGTCCTCGGAGCGGGCCTATAAGCGGTTCTATCCCGCTGTTGATCCGATGCTCAGCTGGTCGCGCTACACGGATCAGCTTTCCGACTGGTACGACAAGAACGCGGAACCCGGATGGACAGGTAAGGTCCGGGACCTGTTGGCCCTGATCGAAAAAGGTGAGCAGGTCGACCAGATGATGCAGGTCACCGGCGAAGAGGGCGTCACCATCGAGGATTTTGTCACCCAACAAAAAGCGCTGTTTGTGGATATGGTCTACCTTCAGCAGGATGCCTTTGACCAGGTGGACGCAACCGTGCCGCTGGAGCGGCAAAAGATGACCTTCAAACTGGTCTACGACGTGACCCAGTCGAGTGCCGATTTCGCCGACAAAGCCGAGGTGCGGCAGGTGTTTACGCAACTCACCGGATTGATGAAAAACTTTCACTACGCAGCCGAGAACACGCCGGAATTCAAATCAATCTGGCAACAGATCAAGGACCTCTGCCATGAAAAATTCGGAGTCTGACGAGTTGCTGGCCATTGAGGACGGAAAGCCGACTGGTGAGGACAATGTCCGTGAGTATTCTGGTTGGCTTAAGCATCGGTCCCAAAGCTGTTGCATACTTTTGACAGCCCAAAGTGTCTTGGGCCGGAGCATGCCTTTCGATGTCATCGCGTTGAGAACCTATCCATGATTCCGTCATAGTACTCGATATCCGAAGGATGCTATGCGCGAGGGCCATATCGTAGGCGCGTTATTTTTTCTTTTACATTGACCAATTTACAGGCAGATGGATCGACAAACCTCGGGAAGATGCGCAGCTGGAATTGGACTTGTTTGACAGATCTACTGCTCTGGCGAACAATTGGCATTTGACGAAGCCGAGCCAAGCACAACGACCATGAGCCAGAATTTCTCCCGGCGACTGACGGATCTTCTGATCCGTATCTACCCGGACCATGACCATGCAGAATTATCCGAGCAGATTGTGCAAGCGTTCTGGCCGCCAGGGCACCACCAAAGAAAGCAGGGGCGAAAGCCCGGCAATGGTCTTTGGTCGGAGCGAGACAGTGTTCTGATCACTTACGGCAATTCCATCGAAGATCAGGTTCATAAACCACTGGACTTGTTGCACGATTTTCTTGTGCGTCATCTGCAAGGGGTCGTGAACGGCGTGCATATCCTGCCATTCTTTCCCTTCACATCCGACGATGGATTTGCGGTTTCGGATTACTACAGCGTCAGCGCGCAATTGGGGGATTGGCCGGACATTACGCGTATCGCGGATGATTTCCACCTGATGTCGGATCTTGTGCTCAACCACGTGTCCAGTCAGGGGCTGTGGTTCAACAACTACCTGCAGGGGAAACCGCCGCATGACAGGTTCTTCTTCGAGGCTAGGCCTGAAGATGATCTGCAACCGGTGGTACGGCCCAGAACCACGCCGCTTTTGCGTCAGGTTGAAACCAGCCGTGGCGACCGTCACGTCTGGTGTACTTTTAGCCACGATCAGATTGATCTGGATTTCCGCAATCCAGAGGTTTTGATCGAAATGCTTCGGATCATCCGACTGCATATCGACAAGGGCGTGCGCATCCTGCGGCTGGACGCCGTTGCCTTCATCTGGAAAGAGGTGGGTACGACCTCGATCCACCTTCCTCAGACGCACGCGATCGTGCAACTGCTTCGGCTGCTTTGCGATTTCACGACTGAGACGGTCGTCCTGCTGACCGAAACCAATGTTCCGCGTACAGAAAATTTGAGCTATTTCGGCAATCGGAACGAGGCGCATGCGGTCTACAACTTCCCCCTGCCTCCGTTGATCCTGCACGCCATGCAGTCCGGCACGGCCCGGTACTTGCGTGACTGGCAGGCGGCCATGCCTCCGGCACAATTGGGGTGTGCGTATCTGAATTTCACCGCCAGCCATGATGGTATCGGCATGCGGCCCGCAGAAGGGCTGCTGCCACCCGAAGAAAAGACGCGGATGATCGACACCGTGCGAAGGCTGGGCGGGCTGGTTTCCATGCGCGCCTTACCGGATGGTCGCGAAGAACCTTATGAACTGAACTGCGCCTTCTTCGAGGCCATGCGCGCGACCTTTGACGGCGAAGACCATTTTCACCTGGCCCGCTTCATCTGTTCGCAGACCATCGTGATGTCACTTGAGGGCATTCCCGCGTTCTACATCCATTCCCTGCTGGCCACCCCCAACGACCATGAGGCGGTTGAACGTCGCGGGATGAACAGGGCGATCAACCGGCATCGCTGGCACTATCCGGACCTGCTGTCAAAGCTCGCTGATCCTGGATCGGATCAATCCCGAGTGTTGTCGGAAATGTCGCGCCGGTTGCGCATTCGCGCGCAGCAGTCGGCGTTCCACCCGAATGCGACGCAGTTCACCCTGCGGCTTGACGAAAGGGTTTTCGGCATCTGGCGGCAGAGCCTGGATCGAAGCCAATCTATTTTCGCCCTTCACAACGTGTCTTCGGATCACGTTCAGATCAACCCGACAGAGGTGAACCTGATTGCCGAAGAAACGTGGATGGATGCGCTGACCGGCGAGGTTTTTGGCGCCAACATGTCCGAATTCTCGCTGGCGCCTTACCAGTGTCGCTGGATCACGAACGCCCCTGCGGTGTGAACTCTTCCAGATCCAGAGCGACCGCTTCGCTCAAGTGGTGCAGGAACTCGGCATCTGCGGCATGGACCCGGTTCCATGTCGGGATAAAGGGCGTTTCATGGGGGTTTTCCAAAAAGACCCGACCGGCGCGGATGATATTTTCGGCAAACAGCTCAATCGACTTTTCCTCAGTATGGCGATCAAGTGCCAAGCCGTTCATCTTTGCATCGGTATAGTACCCCTCGAGCAAATCCAGAGCCGAGCGATAATAGGTCGCCTTGAGCGTGCGGAACGTGTTGGCGGTGAACACGGTGCCGTCTGCGGCCAGTTTGCGGAAAATGGCCTTGCAAATGTCGGTCGACATCCGGCTCAGCCCTGTGTTTGCATCTTCGGGCGACAGCTTCTGATGCTTGTGATCGTAATTGTCGGCAATCTCGACCTGGCAGACGGATTTGGGCGCGAGGTTCCTCCAGGCCTCAGATAGAACGCCGATTTCAAGCCCCCAGTCGGACGGGATGCGCAGATCGGGCAAGGTTGGTGTGCGAATGGCAAACTCGCCTGACAGCGGATAGCGGAAGCTGCGCAGGTAGTCGATGTAGTCCCGATCTCCGATCACCTTTTTCAGCGCGATCAGCAGAGGGCTGACCAGCAGCCGCGTGACACGGCCGTTCAGGTTGCCATTGCCGATGCGCGGATAAAAACCTTTTGCCATCTGGAACGGGAAGGTCGGGTTGACCACAGGGTAGACCAGCCGATCCAGCATATCCCGTTTGTAGGTCACGATATCGCAGTCATGGATCGCCATGACCGAGCTGTCGGCGCAGGCCAGCAGATAGCCGATACAGGACCAGACGTTTTTGCCCTTGCCGGGTTCCTGTGGTGCAAGGCCAAGGTCGCGCAGCCGGTCTTCCAGCTGCAACATCCGGGGGCTGCTATTCCAGATCACAACATGTTTCTGGGGCAAACGCTCAAAAAACGCTCTGGCGCTTTGGTATTGTTCTGCGTCGGCCTGATCTAGCCCGATGATAATGCGATGCAGGTAGCTGACCTTGGACAGCTCATCGATAATCCCCGTAAGGGCCGGACCTTCCAGTTCTGAGTAGAGACAGGGCAGGATCAGCGTGACCTTACGCGTTTCGGCAAAGACCGAGATTTCGTGCACCAGATGCTCGGCCGGGCGGCTTCGCAGGTTGTGAAGCGTGGTGATGTTTCCGTTTTGATGGAAGTCTGCCATTTGGGCTGCCTGTCTTGGTTAACTGTCTTTGTGATCGGCTGCGGTGAGGGTCAGAATGGCCTCGGCCCAGCCTTCGGGACCTTCACGTGAGGTTCTGAGGATCCGCTGTTCGGTTTCTGGCGCCTGGACCGGAATGGATGCACCATGCCGGTTTGCGACAACGACACCGGTGTTGGCGGCAAGGATCATTTCCAGATCGTTCGGTGCATCCCCAAGAGCGATGGTTCTTTCCGGTTTCAGCTGGCGGATCACGTCGGACATGGCATCTGCTTTGGTCTTTCCAAACGATAAGGTGAGAAATCGACCACCTTGCCTGGCCTTTAGACCGTACCGCCCGGCTTCGGAGAGAAACCTGTCAAGATCCTCTGGCGCGCCATCCCACACGCCCGGTTCGCTGAAATGCCGATCCTGGGCTTTCTCTGCCTCGACGAGATCAAGGCCGGTCCTGTCGCTCACCTCCTGCACGCTCATATCTGCGAAGCCGCGAAAGCCGGGTGGGAGGTGTTGCAGGATATTCAGAATGTTCAGATATTCAGATGGCCCGCCGGTTTCTGGGTGGCCCGGTGCCAGAATGCCAGCACCATTTTCAACTATCGACGGCATGTTCGAAAAGCCTATGGCTTGGCGAAGCCCAATAATCTCAGCAGCGGTTTTACTGCTGGCTAGCACGAGCCCCGCGCCAATGTCCCGAAGCCGTTTTAGTGCGGGTTGCGCCACGTCCCAGCTATAGTCGTGATGGTTCAGCAGAGTACCATCGAGATCGGAGAAAACCAGAAGTGGCAGGCGTTGGGACATGGCTTCTGACTAGCATCCGAGATTGCGCGGCTACATCTCAAATCAGAAGAACATGCGGATTTAGTGTTTAAAAAATCAGCAGACAAGTATGGTAGCTGAAAAAATAGGCAAACTAGGCCGGCAATACCTAACGTAGCCCGCTCTCATGTGCACTGGACGCGCGGGAAAGGAAAACGGATAAAGCTAGGAAAGTGTATCCGGGCATCGAACTTTGTGCCCGTTCCGGATCACCTGCACGACAGCGCGAGCGAAGGACGCCAACCATGCCCAGCAACGTAGAACCGAGCATCCGCCAGCTCAAAGCGCTTGAGGCGGTTGCCCGCACCGGCAGTTTCACGGCTGCGGCAGAAGAGTTGGGCGTCTCTCAACCCACGGTTTCCAACCTGATCGTCGCCTTGGAGCGGCAAACCGAGTGTCGCTTTTTGCGGCGGGGCAACAAGGGTATTGAAACCACCGAAATGTTCGAAACACTGCGTCCGCAGATCAAGGCTCTGCTGGCGTTGAAGTCCGAGGTCGATCTAGCGATTGGCGCGCGGAAAGACCTGAAGTCGGGCAGTTTTTGGGTGGGCTATTCAACCTATCAGATCGCTATGCCTCCAATTGCCCGATTTATCCAGACCCATCCGGGTGTCACCCTGAATGCGCGTGCCATGGCCAGCCTCGACCTGATGCCCTTGCTGCGCACGGGTGATCTGGATGTCGCCTTTGTCACCGCGCGCGAACCGCTGGAGACGATGCATTGCCAACAAGTTGCCTCGTTCCGGATCGGCATTGTGGCCCAAAGCGAAGGCGCGTTGCGGGACGTCGAAAGCCTCAGTTGGGCCGATGTCGGGAAACTGAGACTGATACAGCGTGAGCCGAATGCCGGTACGCGTCAGATTTTTGAACGCGCAGCTTCAGAAGCTGGTATCGCGCCGGATACCATTCTGGGTCTCGGCTCCTGGGGGTCGATCACCTCTCTGGTCCGGGCTGGCGTAGGCGAGGGGGTAGGCTTCGAATCGGAGTTGGTGGCCGCCGACAAGGATCTGAAATTCATCCCGATTAACGATCAAAAACTAAGCGCTCATCAGTTTCTAGTTTCGATGCCCGCCATGGCTGCGTCGGCCACCGTCCGGCAATTCTATGAAATTACTCAAGAAACTTTGGCGAGTACAAACGAATAGGAATAGCATAGTTTAAAGCTATAAACTCTCACTCATTATTAAACTGTTACAATAGCCCCTTAACCGGGTCGTCGAACAAACCTGGAGGTTGTCATGACGATCCGTCATATTCTGATGTCCACTGCCGCGACGATGATTGCGGTTCCCGCGCTGGCAAATTGCCCGGTCCCCACCGTCGCTGATCCAATGGGGCTAGAGCCCGCGTTCCCGCAGCAATTGGAACTGGCCGAGCTGCAATCGACCGCATCCTGCACCCTGGAATTCTCGGAAAACCCGGCGATTGCCGACCTTAACAGCAAAATCCTTGGCAACGCCGACCTGGCCGCTGTCGCAGATCGCCTGCCGGCCGAGCCTCTGGTCGTGATGCCCTATGAGAGCATCGGCCAATATGGCGGCGCAATTACTGGCATTTCGAAAGCGACCGAGTCGGGCACGTCGGACCTTCTATCCGTACGCCACGTGAATTTCGTGCGCTATGCGGATGACTTGCAGACGGTTGTGCCCAACGTCGCCAAGGCTTGGGACTGGAACGAAGACAAAACCGTTCTGACGATCACGCTGCGTGAAGGCCACAAATGGTCGGACGGCGAACCCTTCACCGCCGAAGATGTTGCCTTTTGGTACAACGACCTTCTGTTGAACACCGACATTCTGGAAAAAACCCCGGATCGCTGGCTGTTTGCAGGCGAGCCGATCAATGTTGAGGCGGTTGACGACGTGACCGTCCGCATGACCTTCCCGGTGCCGACGCCGGGCATTCTAAACCGTTTTGCCGTCGACTATGGCCAGCCGTTCCAGCCCAAGCATTTCCTGGGCCAGTTCATGCCCAAATACAACGAAAACGCCGATGCGCTGGCGCAGGAATACGGTTTCGCCAATGGGGCCGAAGCAGTTGATTTCTACTATGGCGGTTCGGACTGGAAAGACGTTCCCTCGCCGCTGCTGAAAGACGCTGACAAAGCTGCTGCCATCGGCCGCGCGGTTGTGCCGACCCTGGAAAGCCACATCGTTGTTGAAGAGACCTCGGAAGGCCGCAAACTGGTGGCGAACCCCTATTTCCACCAGGTCGACACTGCGGGCAACCAGCTGCCTTACATCAACGAAATCGTTGAGAGCTATGTCAGCGACAAGGAAGTTCAGAACCTTAAGGTCATGAACGGAGAGGTTGTCTGGAAACAGCAGGCGATCTTCCTGGAAGACTTCCCGCTGCTGAAAGAGAACGAAGGCAAAGGCGGCTACACGATCCAGTTCGCGCCGACCCTGGGTGAAAACGTGTTCTTCTCGTTCAACCGCACCCATAACGACGAGGTGCTGCGCGAAATCTTCAACGATGTGCGCTTCAACCGTGCCATGTCGTTGGCGATGAACCGTGATGAAATCAACGAGATCGTCTATCTGGGTCAGGGTACTCCGATGCAAGGTGTTCCGGCCGAGCCCAAGACCGTGTCGTTCATCTCGGATGACGTGCTGAACAAGGACATCGCCTATGACGTCGAAGGCGCCAAGGCCCTTCTGGCTGAAATGGGTCTGAGCGACAGCGACGGCGACGGCACGTTGGAGCGCCCGGACGGCAAGCCTTTGGTCATTCGCCTGGTCTATTCCTCGCAGGGTGTGCCGGTGAAAATGATGGAGCTGGTGCGGGACTACTGGACCGCCGTGGGCGTGCGCGTTGACCTGAAAGAAGTTACCTCGGACGAATACCGCGCCTCGGGCAACAACAACGATCTGGACCTGACGACCTGGAAGTATGACGGCAATGCCGGCCCGACCATCTCGCAGGATACCACCGTTTTCGTGCCGCCCTTTGGTGACTTCTTCAACCCGGGCACCGGTGCCAAATGGGCCACATGGAAGCAAACCGATGGCGCTGAAGGCGTTGAACCCCCAGCCGATATCCAGAAGCTGTGGGAGCTGAGCGAGCGGTTCATCCAGGCTGAGTTCGGCTCGGACACCAGCAATGAAATCGGTGCAGAAATCGTCAAGATCCACACGGATAACATGCTGAAGATCGGCACCGTCGGTGACATCGTTGCCCCCTTCCTGTGGCGCAACGATCTGCAGAACGTCAAACCCATCAAGTCGAAAACCTACGACTTCTACTGGACCTACCCCTACCGCCCCTCGCAGTGGTGGCTGGAACAGTAACCCCCATACGGGTTTGGCACTTTCCTCCGGGGCGTTTGCAGCAGACGCCCCGGAGTTTGCAGTCCAAGCTGCAATCTCGGGACAGACGCATGCTCAGATTCACCGCCGAACGATTAGTAGGAATGGCCATCACGATGGTTCTGGTGTCGATGATGGTATTCCTGATCATGGAAATCCCGCCCGGAGATTACGCCGACCGCTACGCGTTCCGGAAATACTCGGGCACCGGGGTCAACGTAACCGAGGCCGATGTGCAAGCCATCCGTCAGGAGCTGGGTTTGGACAAGCCGATGTTGCTTCGGTATTTCGACTGGATTGGTGGCATCGTCCTGCGCTGGGATTTCGGGCAGGCATTTGCCTTTGAAACCTCGGTCACCAAGGTGATCGGTGATAAAGTCTGGCTGACCGCGGGCATCCTGTTCGCGACGCTGATCCTGACCTATCTGATCTCAATCCCCGTTGGAATTTATGCGGCCGTCCGGCGCGGTTCGGCCATTGACTATGGTCTGACGATTTTCTCGTATCTGGGCCTCGCGCTGCCGAACTTTCTGCTGGCGCTGGTCATGCTGTATTTCGCCAACCGCTGGTTCGGGGCGGATATCGGCGGCTTGTTCTCGGCCCAGTATCAGGATGCCCCGTGGAGCATGGCCAAGGTTTGGGACATGCTAAAACACCTGTGGTTGCCCGCGGTGGTTCTGGCCTGGTCGGCGGTGGCCTATCAAATCCAGACCGTGCGCGCGACCATGTCGGATGAGTTAAACAAGCTATCCGTCACCGCAGCCCGCGCGCGCGGTGTGCCTGAGCGGAAGCTGCTGATCAAATACCCGGCCCGGCTAGCGATCAACCCGGTCGTCTCGACCATCGGGTTTGACGTGAACCGTATCTTTTCCGAGCTGCCCATCGTGGCCGTGGTTCTGGGCCTGACCGAGCTGGGCGAGCTGCTGCTGAAAGCGTATCTCGACCTCGACATGAACGTGGCGGGTGCGATCCTGCTGATGCTGACCTTTGCCATCGTGTTCATGAATTTCCTTTCTGATCTGCTGTTGGCGTGGCTCGACCCGCGCATCAAGCTGGGGGCGTGACATGACCGATATGACAGATCCCGAAATGACCCTGGCCCAGCGTCGGGCTGCGGAAAAAGAACGTCAGCAGCTGCTGAAATACTATTCGGCCTCGCAATGGACCCTGATCTGGTGGCGCTTCAAAAAGCACCGCGCCGCGATGTATGCCTCGATCGTGCTGGGGCTGATGGCGTTGGCCGGTTTGTTTGCTGAGATCGTCGCCCCCTATGGCCCGGTCACGCGCGATACCTCCTACATCGAAGGACCGCCGCAGATCCCGCGCTTTTGCGATGACAACGGATGCTCTGTCGTGCCCTTTATCAACGGCACCAAGACCGAGCGTGATCCGGTGACCCTGCGCGCCGTCTCGGTGCCCGACCCCGACGTGCGCAACTATCTGGGGCTATTCGTCAAAGGAGAACCGGTCAAGGTTCTGGGCTTTATCCCAACCGACCGCCACCTGATCGGCTTGCAGAACCCGGAGGCCAAGATCCATTTCTGGGGTACGGATGATCTGGGGCGGGATGTGTTCTCGCGCACGATCTATGCCACGCGCACCTCTCTTTCGATTGGTGTGATCGGGGTGCTGATCTCATTCGTACTGGCGCTGATTATCGGCGGGATTGCCGGGTATTTCAGCGGCCTCATCGACAACATCATCCAGCGTGTGACCGAGGTGATCCGCGTTGTGCCCATCATCCCGCTTTACATGGGACTGGCGGCCGCCATGCCGAAGGAGTGGTCGACCACGCAGGTCTATTTCGCTATGACACTGATCCTTGGCCTCTTTGGCTGGCCGACGCTGGCGCGGCGCATCCGGTCGCAGCTTCTGTCGATCCGGAACGAAGATTACGTGGTCGCGGCCCGACTGGCCGGCGCGCGCCCCAAGCGCATCATCGGTCAGCACATGCTGCCCAGCTTCACCAGCTTCATCATCGTCGATCTGGTGATCTCTTTCCCCTACATGATCCTTTCGGAAACCGCGCTGTCCTTCGTTGGCCTGGGCCTGCGCCCGCCGTCGGTCTCGTGGGGTGTTCTGTTGCAACAGGCGCAATCGGTGCGCGCGATCGAGCAAACTCCATGGCTGTTCATTCCCGCCGTGTTCGTGGTGGTAGCCGTTCTGGCCTTCACAGTGATCGGTGACGGGTTGCGCGACGCGGCCGACCCTTATACGGAGGCGAAGTGATGGCAAACATCCTCGACGTCAAAAACCTGACCCTGTCTTTCCGCACCGATGAAGGGTTGATCCAGCCGGTTCGCGATGTCTCCTTCTCGCTTGAGAAGGGCAAGACGCTGGGCATCGTGGGCGAAAGTGGCTCGGGCAAATCCGTGTCGAACAAGGCGGTGATGCAGCTGCTGCCCGGCATTGCCAGCATCGATAAGGGGTCCGAGATCAACTACGTCATGAAGGGCGGCAAAGCCGTCGATCTGGCCAAAATTCGCCCCCATGACCCGCGTATGGGCGTGATCCGCGGCGGTGAGATCGGGATGATCTTTCAGGAGCCGATGGCCAGCTTTTCCCCGATCTACACCATCGGCAACCAGATCATTGAAGCGATCCAGCTGCATCGCGGGCTGAACAAACGGCAGGCCCGCGAGCTTGCGATTGAGATGCTGGACAAGGTGGGTATCACCAACCCCTCTGCCCGCGTGGATCAATTCCCGCATGAGATGTCGGGTGGCATGCGCCAACGGGCCATGATCGCGCTGGCCCTCTCGGCGGGTCCGCAGCTGCTGATCGCGGACGAGCCGACAACCGCTCTGGATGTGACCATTCAGGCGCAGGTTCTGCAACTGATGCGTAACCTGCAGGCCGAGCTGGGCATGAGCATGATTTTCATCACCCACGATCTGGGTGTGGTGGCCCAAGTCGCGGATGACATCGCCGTTATGTATAAGGGCGAGATTGTCGAGCGTGGCACCGTGCGCGAGGTCATCAACAACCCGCAACAGGCCTATACTCAGCGCTTGCTGGACGCGGTTCCGAGGTTGGACAAGGTCGTCCCGCCTGCACCATTGAAGAAGGCCAGAAAGCTGATTGACGTCAACAATCTGGGCGTCGAATTCGAGGTGAGAAAGAAGAAACTGTTCCGAACCGAGGTTGAAACGGTCCGCGCGGTGAGTAACATCACTTTCGACATCCTCAAGGGCGAAACCGTGGGTCTCGTCGGCGAAAGCGGATCGGGCAAAACCACCGTTGGGCGCGCGATGCTGCGCGCCATTGATCCCTGCGAAGGCGAGGTGATCTTTCACCGCAAGAAAAAGGGCGATATCGACCTTGCCCACGCGTCCGAGGCCGAACTTCGTGCGGTACGCAGCAAGATCAACATGGCGTTCCATGAAGGCCCGGTTCAGTTGAACAACCTCGGTGGCAACTTGCTACGCAGCTTCCGCCCAGAAATGAGCCTTGTCTTTCAGGATCCGTATTCCTCGCTGAACCCGCGGATGACGGTGCGAGATATCATCGCCGAACCGCTGGTGGCCTCGGGTCTGTTGACAGACCGGGACCATATCGACGAACGGGTGCGCGAGATCGCGGCGCGTTGCAAGATCGACCTGGAGCATCTGCGCCGCTTCCCGCATGCGTTCTCCGGCGGCCAGCGGCAGCGGATCTGTATCGCGCGCGCTTTGGTGTCCAAGCCCAAGTTTGTTGTTTGCGACGAATGCGTTTCGGCGCTGGATGTGTCGATTCAGGCCGAGATCGTCGCGCTTTTGAAGGACGTGCAGGCCGAGCTTGGTGTCAGCTTCCTGTTCATCGCACATGATCTGGCGGTGGTCGCGCAGATCTCGCATCGGGTGGCGGTGATGTATCGGGGGCGGTTCATGGAATATGGCCCGACTGACAAGATCTTTTTCAACCCGCAGCACCCTTACACCAAGGCGTTGCTGTCCGCCGTGCCGCATCCCGATCCTAACGCCGAATTCAAACCGATCCGTTTTGAAGGCGCCATGATCCACCCCGTTGCCTCCAATGGCCAGGACGGGGTGTCGCTGCGTATCCCGAAACAGCCCTCGGACGAGCCGATCCAGCTGGTAGAGGTGGAGGAGGGTCATTTTGTTGCCTGTCATCTGGACCAGCACGTGACCACGGAAAGGACCAAGGCGCTGGAACCCGCTTAGCCGGTCGAAACACCCTTGCGGGGGCCACCGGAAAACTGTAGCCAAGCCATAGCTAAAACCTATTTTATGGCAGCCTTCATATAGAAGATGAATGACATGATTGATCACACCCAAAAACTGCCATCGCCGCATTTCGGCGAACCGTATCTGTTGACTCCGGGCCCGTTGACCACGTCGCTGCCAGTGAAAGAGGCGATGCTGCGCGACTGGGGCAGCTGGGACGCCGATTTCCGCGCCATGACGGCCGAATTGCGTAGCCGCCTGCTGGATATTCTGGGGCAGGACAAAGCCCGCTATGACTGTGTGCCCTTGCAGGGCAGCGGCTCTTACGTGGTCGAGGCGATGCTGGGCAGCTTTGTGCCCAAGGACGGCAAGGTTCTGGTGTTGTGCAACGGCGCCTATGGCAAACGGGCGGTGCAGACGCTGAGTTATCTTGGTCGCGACTGTGTCGTGATCGACATGGGGGACTATCTGCCTCCGCGCGGGGATCAGGTGGCGGAGGTGCTTGAGGCCGACCCCGCGATCACGCATGTGCTGGCCATCCATTGCGAGACCAGCTCGGGCATACTCAACCCGCTGCAAGAGATCTCGGACGCCACACAGGCGGCGGGCCGTAAGCTTCTGGTCGATTCCATGTCGGCCTTCGGTGCTGTTCCGCTCGAGCCGCATGTGATCCCATTTCAGGCCATGGTCAGCTCGGCCAACAAATGCATCGAAGGCGTGCCGGGCTTTGGTTTTGTGATCGCCGAAACAGATGCGATCAAGGCGGCGGAAGGCAACAGCCATTCGCTCAGCCTGGATGTTCACGCCCAATGGACCGCGATGGAGAAGACAGGCCAGTGGCGCTTTACCCCGCCGACTCATGTGGTCGTGTCTTTCGTCGAAGCGCTGCGCGCGCATGAGGCCGAGGGAGGCGTCGCTGCACGGGGCGCGCGGTATCTTGAGAACCGCAAGACGCTGGTCAAAGGGATGCGCGCGCTCGGCTTTGTCACATTGCTGGACGATGAATGGCTGTCGCCGATCATCACCACCTTCTTCTGCCCAGATCACCCGCGTTTTGCGTTTCCGGATTTCTATAACCGCATGAAAGCGCGCGGATTTATCCTGTATCCCGGCAAACTGACCGCTGCCGAAAGCTTCCGGGTTGGCCACATCGGACAGGTCGATGCGCATGTGATGCAAGCGGTCGTTGACACTGCAGCCGAGGTGCTGCGTGACATGGGGGTCGACAGTGCCAGCCCCTCGGACGAAACACTCAAACAGAAACAGGTTGAACCGGCCTGACGAAAGGAAAGACAATGAGCAAATTCAAAGCCGCCGTGTTTGATTGGGCGGGAACAATGGTCGATTTCGGATCATTCGCGCCGATGGGCGTGTTTGTGAAAGCCTTCGCCAAGTTCGATATCGAAGCCACCATTGAACAGGCCCGCGCACCGATGGGCGCGCCCAAATGGGATCACATCCGCTCCATGATGGATATGCCCGAAATTGCCGCCCAATGGGAGGCGAAATACGGCAACGCGCCAACCGATCAGGACGTCGACAAGGTCTATGAGATCTTCGTGCCAATGAACGAAAAAGTCGCTGCCGACTACGCGGATCTGGTTCCGGGTGGTAAAGCTGCGATTGATGATCTGCGGTCCATGGGCCTCAAGATCGGATCGACCACCGGCTACACCCGCTCGATCATGGAGAACGTCCTGCCAGTTGCCGCCGCTCAAGGCTATGAGCCGGACAATTTGGTCTGTTCCGATGACCTGCCCGAAGGCCGCCCCGGACCGCTGGGCATGTATAAATGCATGGTCGATCTTGTGGCCTATCCGCCTGCGGCGATCATCAAGGTCGATGATACCGAACCGGGCATCAAAGAGGGCGTCGCTGCTGGCTGTCTGACAGTTGGCGTATCCCTGTCCGGCAATGCTGTGGGTAAAACACCGGAAGAACTGGCTGCGCTGTCTGCGGAGGAGGTTGACGCGCTGCGCCAGCGTGCGACCAAGATTCTGAAGGACGCTGGTGCGGACTATGTAATCGACACGGTCGCCGATCTGCCCGCGCTGATCCGTGAACTGGACGGTGCAGAGGCCTGACCCCATGCTGAAGAAGGCTCCGCGCAATTTTCTGTTCATCGTCATCGATCAGTTCCGTGCGGACCTTCTGACGGGCGCTTTGGGCCAGCATGTGCCGCTGCCCAACATTTGCGCTCTGGCCGCGCGAGCGGTACATTTCCGCAACCACCATACGGTTGTGGTGCCCTGCGGTCCGGCTCGTGCAAGCTTGCTGACGGGCCAATACGCCATGAACCACGGATCGGTTCAGAATGGCGTTCCGCTGCGGCGCGATATCCCCAACCTTGCAACGGCGCTGCGGACCATCGGGCGAGAGCTGTTGCTGTTCGGCTATACGGACACGCAGCCCGATCCCAGAGGTCTGCACCAGAATGACCCTGCGCATCTCTCCTACACAGGGCCGATCCCGGGCATCACCGAGGTCACCGAGATGCGCGAGGAAGCGTGGGAGTGGCTCGCCCATCTCAGATCGCGTGGCTATGACGTGCCGGATGCGGGCGACCTGACGGCGCTCTACAGACCTCAGAACAACACTCTCGGAGGGCCGGCGCTTTATGATGCGCGAGACAGTGATACCGCGTACTTGACCGACCGAGTTCTGGCGCATCTTGACGTTCGCAAATCTCAGCCGTGGTCTGCCATGGTCACCTATATCCGGCCGCATCCTCCGTTTGTTGCCCCCGCGCCGTACAACGATTTGATCAACCCGCAGGACATCCCGCCACCGGTTGAGGCCACTTTTGAGCATCCGTTCTTTGAGGCCCATCATTCCCGTCCAAGCGGTACGGACATGTTCTGGGGTTTTGACGGACAGCAAGACGCAATGACGCCCGAGCAGATCGCGCTGTGCCGGTCCACCTATCTGGGGCTGGCCGCCGAGGTCGATCACCATATCGGTCGGATTTTTGACTGGTTGCGAAATGTGGGTCAGTTGGACGATACGCTGATCGTGTTGACCGCCGATCACGGAGAGATGCTGGGCGATCTCGGTCTTTGGGGAAAACAGACCCCGTTCCGCGCAGCGTCCCACGTGCCCCTGATGATCGGGCATCCGGATCTTGAGCCTGAAGATATCGACGCATTGACCCAATCGATTGACGTGGCCCCGACGGTTCTGTCGGCGCTTGGGGCTGCTTCGCCCTCCGAGATGCAGGGCTGTAACCTTTTGGCGCCAGACCGAGCCTACGGGCAAGAGGCCATGGTCGAGCTTGAGCTTGGATCAGAAAACGGCCGGGGGCGCTTTGAAGCCGCGTGGCAGAGCTCGCCTGATCATTGCCGCGCTCTTGCGTTTGAGAAAGACGGATATCGGCTTGCGCATTTCGCGACGGATATTGAGCCAATGCTGTTTGATGTCGAAAATGATCCCGATTGCACCCGAAATCTCGCGCGGGAAGATCTGCCGCGACTGCAACACCTGCGGGCTGAGGCGCTGTCACACAGAATGAGAAAAGGCTCGGTCTGAGGCGACCTCGGGTACTGACCCCCAAAGCTCAAAACGGTTGAAAAAGCAAAGAAATTAACTCTGAGGTGGGGAATTCCGGAGCTTTTCAGAAATGCTTGCCGCAGTCTCAACAACCGACGCGGCCAAGGTTTCAAGCTTGTTGTCGGGGAATCTGGTGATGGGCCCTGATACTGAAACGCCAGCGACGACATTTTCCAACGAGTCGAAGACAGGCGCTGCGATACAGCGCAGACCTGGAAAACGCTCTTCATCGTCGATTGCCCACCCTCTTTGCCTGGATGTCTGCAGCTCGTCTTTGAGCTGTTGTTTGTCTGTTATCGAGTTGGGCGTCTGCTGGACCAGTGTCAGAGGGGCCAGCAGCTTTTCAAGCGCCACATCATCCATATGCGCCATGATGGCTTTGCCGACACCGGATGTGTGAAAGTAAGCTGCCGTGCCATTTTTGATCGAGGCGCGGATCGGATTTTCGGATTCCACCTGAATCAGATACAGCAACTGCCCACCTTCCTCGATGGCAAGGTTCACGGTTTCTCCAGTTTCCTTGGACAGTTTACGCATCGCGGCTGGTGCGACCTCCAGCAGATTCGAGGTTTCCTCAAACGTGTTGCCGATCCGATAGGCCTGCGGTCCGACGCGCCACTTACCATGTTCGGCATCGTTGACCACCATGCCTCGCTGCTGGAGTGTGGTCAGAAGCCGGTGCGCCGTTGCCGTTGGAATGCCTGTCGTTCGTGCGATATCGACAAGCGTCGCGCCCCGGGCATCCGCGACGGCAATCAGGACACGAATCCCACGATCAAGCGCCCCGACCAGAGAACCTGCGGGCTTTTCTTCATTCGCTTTCAGGCGCGGGCGCCCGCGTCTTGCAATTGTCTTTGGTTCGTTCATTTTTGGCGCGTTTGTCATCTGGCTGGTTGTGAAAAGAGTCTAGCTTGTTCGCAAGTGCAAAAAAATGAAAATAATAATGAAAGCTAAAACAATTAGTTGCGCACATTTTGACGCTCAAAATGAAAGAGTTTCCAAAATATTTTGAAAAATCGCGAATCTGGCTTATCGTAGATTCTATCCGCTGGAGGGCGGGTTTGGTGCCAATGCCGAAGGGATATCGGCGACGGCCCAGTCTAGGGAGGAAACATGACAAAATCTTTGAACCGCAGAAACTTTCTGCGTGGCTCTGCTGTTGTAGGTGCTGGCGCGCTTGCTGCTCCGGCTGTCCATGCTCAGGAAGGAACGACAATGAAGATGCAGGCTGCCTGGGGCGGCGGCATCTTTCTTGAGAACGCTCAATCCTACGTCAACCGCGTCAACGAAATGTCCGGTGGCAAACTGACGATCGAACTTCTGCCTGTGAATTCGGTCGTAAAAACCAGCCAGATGCAGGACGCGGTCCACCGCGGCGTTCTGGACGCGGCGCACTATGTTCCGGCCTACTGGTACTCGAAATCCAAGACAGCATCGCTGTTCGGGACGGGTCCGTGCTTTGGCTGGTCCAGCCAAGAGGTTCTGGGCTGGGTGAACTATGGCGGCGGTCAGGAGCTGTTTGACGAGCTGATGGGCATCCTTGGCCTGAACGTTGTGTCGTTCTTCAACTCGCCCATGCCCGCACAGCCGCTGGGTTGGTTCAAAGAGGAAATCACAAGCTCGGATCAGATGAACGGTCTGAAGTACCGTACAGTTGGTCTAGCGGCAGACGTTCTGCTTGAGATGGGCATGTCCGTTGTGCAGCTGCCCGGCGGCGAGATCCAGCCCGCGATGAAGTCCGGCCTGATTGATGCGGCCGAGTTCAACAACCCAACATCCGACCGCGACTTTGGTATGCAGGACGTGTCCAAACACTATCACCTGGCCTCGTTCCACCAGAGCCAGGAATTCTTCGAGGTCACGTTCAACAAGGACAAGTTCAACGCGCTTGCGCCCGAGCTTCAGGCCATCCTGAAATACGCGTCCGAGGCCGAGAACTCGAACTTCTACTGGAACAACACCAAGCGCTACGCCGACGATCTGGTGACGCTGGCCGAAGAGCAGGGCGTCAACGTGTATCGCACGCCTGACAGCGTGATGCAGGCTCAGCTAGAGGCTTGGGATGTTGTGGTCGAAAGGATCTCGAACGAAGATCCGTTCTTTGCCAAGGTCGTCGACAGCCAGAAGGCCTATGCTGAGACTGTCATGAACTACCTCAACCTCAACCAGCCGGACTACAAGCTGGCGTATAAGCACTACTTCGGCTGAGGCCTGACACTCTTTGAAAACGGAAGGTCGCGCTGGTGCGCGGCTTTCTGAACTGCGGGCGGAACAGGCGAGGAACTGACCTTGATCAAGACAATCCACGCCATCGAAGGGCTAAGCCAATGGGTCGGCAAAGCCTTCGGTTGGTGCATCCTAATACTGACACTATCGGTGTCCTACGAAGTGTTCGTCCGGTATGTGCTGAACAAGCCGACCGTCTGGGCGTTTGATATGATGGTGCAGATGTATGGCGCCCTGTTCCTGATGGCCGGGGCCTATGCGCTGGCGCAAGACGCGCATGTGCGCGGCGACGTGCTGTACCGCCTGTTCTCGGTCCGCTGGCAGGCGCGGGTCGATTTCGTTCTGTATATCATCTTTTTCTTCCCCGGCATGTTTGCCCTGTTCTGGTACGGGTGGGAAATTGCCAAGGACAGCTGGCGCTACGAAGAAGTCAGCTGGAACAGCCCCGCCAGAATTCAGATTTACTTCTTCAAAACTCTGATCCCCGTCGCCGGTGTTTTGCTGATGCTGCAAGGGCTTGCCGAGATGGCAAGATGTTGGCTTGCGATGCGAAATGGCGTCTGGCTCGACCGTCTGGATGACGTACGTGAGACCGAAGACATGCTCATGGAATCAACCGTCGACCGAATTCATACAACAGGCACCAAGCAAGGAGGTCGCAGCGATGACTGACCCACAAGTCGCCATCCTGATGCTCAGCCTCTTTATTGTGCTGGTGCTGTTGGGCTTTCCGATTGCGTTCACACTGCTCGCCATGGGCGTCGCGTTCGGGTACTACGCCTATTACCAGTCCGCGCCCGAGAGCATTGCGGACATCTTCAACAACAACATCTTCTACCTGCTGAACCAGAATACCTATTCGGTGATGGAGAATGACACGCTTGTTGCCATCCCCTTGTTCCTGTTCATGGGCTACGTGGTCGAAAGGGCGAATATCGTCGACCGGTTGTTCTTTTCGCTCTACATGGCAGCCCGTAACCTACCCGGATCTCTGGCGATTGCGGCTCTGCTGACCTGCGCGGTGTTCTCAACGGCGTCGGGCATCGTGGGCGCGGTTGTCACCCTGATGGGTTTGCTGGCCTATCCGGCAATGGCCAACGCGGGATATCAGCGTAGCTTTGCCTCGGGCGTGATCTGTGCCGGTGGCACGTTGGGCATCCTGATCCCACCGTCGATCATGTTGATCGTCTACGCCGCCATTGCCGAGCTTTCTCCCCTGCGCCTCTATGCAGCGGCGGTCTTTCCGGGCCTCATGCTGGCGGGTCTCTACATCGTCTACGTCATGGTGCGTGTCTGGCTGAACCCGTCGCTGGCCCCCAAGCCGCAGGAGGATGATGTTCCGCCAAAACGGCAGATTTACATGGACCTGCTGATTTCGTTCGTGCCGTTGACCGTTTTGATCCTGCTGGTGCTTGGATCAATCCTCGGCGGTCTTGCAACACCGGCCGAAGCGGCGGCGATGGGTGCCTTGGGCGGGCTTGTGCTGGCCGTGCTCTACCGGTCGCTCACCTGGGACAAGGTGAAGCAAAGCGTGTTCCTCACGGCCAAAGCCACTGCGATGGTGTGCTGGTTGTTCGTGGGCTCGTGGACCTTTGCGTCGATCTTTTCGTATCTCGGCGGGCATGACGTGATTGAGCATTGGGTTGTTGGCATGAACCTTCAGCCTTGGCAGTTCCTGGTGCTTGCACAGTTGATCATCTTCCTGCTGGGCTGGCCGCTTGAATGGTCCGAGATTCTGATCATCTTCGTGCCGATCTTCCTGCCCATGCTCGAGACGTTTGGCGTCAACCCGTATTTCTTCGCGATGCTGGTGGCTTTGAACTTGCAGACCTCATTCCTGACACCGCCGATGGCCATGTCAGCCTACTACTTGAAGGGGGTCCTCAAGAACCAGATTCAGCTGATGGAGATCTTCCGAGGTCTGATGCCCTATCTGGCCATCGTGATCCTGTGCATGGTGCTGATGTATCAGTTCCCGGGCATCGCGCTGTGGCTGCCTGACTACCTCTTCGGGGTCTGGGTGCCATGACCAAACACGATCTGTCATTGTTCTCGGCGGTTCAATCCGCCGAGGGCATTCGGGACGGGCGTATCTTGTCCGAAGCGCTGGTTGAGGACTGTCTCAAACGCATCGAAGAGACCGACAGCACCATCCGCGCTTGGGCTTATCTGGATGCGGGCGTGGCGCTAGATCAGGCGCGTGAGCTGGATCGCATTCGCAAGGCCGGACGGGCGACAGGCCCCTTGCACGGCGTGCCCATCGGGCTAAAGGACATTGTCGATACAAAAGACATGCCCACGCAGCGGGGCACACCGATCTTTTCGGGCCGACAGCCGGAGGCAGATGCAAGGCTGGTCGAGTGCCTGCGCGAGGCCGGTGCCGTCATCATGGGCAAGACCAAGACGACCGAGCTTGCCTTTATGCATCCGACCGACACCACCAACCCTTTTGATACGACCAGAACTCCAGGGGGGTCGTCCAGCGGATCGGCAGCGGCCGTTGCGGCAAGACATGTGCCTCTGGCCATCGGCACCCAGACTGGTGGTTCAGTCATCCGTCCGGCCTCTTACTGCGGCGTCTATGGTTTCAAACCCACGCGCGGAATGATCTCGCGACATGGGGTTTTCAGGACGTCGGTCTCTTTGGACCACGTTGGGGGGTTCGCCAACGCGCTGGAAGATATCGCTTTGCTGACAGACGTGGTCGCCGGATATGACCAGCGCGATCCCGCCAGCTTTGCCCGGCCGCGAGCGGGTATGCTGTCCGGCGCGCAGGCGGAGGTTCCGGTCGAGCCTAACATTGCCTGGCTGGAATTTCCATTCAACGACCGCCTTGATGAAGATGCGCTTGAGGGGCTGAACGCCGTTATCGAGGGGCTTGGTGGAAGGGTCGAGCGTTTTTCGGTATCGCCGCAACTGGCCGATCTGATCACCGTTCACAAAACGATCTATGACTATGAAATTCGCCAGAACATGGCCGAAATCTCGAATGCGCATTGGCCGGACCTCAGCCCCGAGATGCAATCCGCAATAACCCGTGGAGGAGATATCAGCGAGGCCCAATATGAAGACGCCTTGGCCGTCATGGCGTCCGCTCAGGGCTTCTTTGCCGAGTATTTCAATGAATTCGACGCGATCTTGGCCCCGGCAGCCACCGGTGAAGCCGTTCCGCTGAGCGCAGGCCATACCGGAGATTCCGTTTTCTGCCTCACCTGGACGTTGGCGGGTTTGCCCTGCCTCACGTTGCCTTTGTTGGTGGGGCAGAATGATCTTCCCATTGGTGTCCAGCTGATCGGCGCGGTTGAAGAAGACGATCGGCTTCTTCGCACAGCTTCATGGGTTCAAAGAACCCTCAGAACGCAAGAATAGAAGGGAGAGTAATCCTATGTCACGACTGACAAATATTCTCATGGGCCTCATTGGCACCGGCTTGATGATGGTGTTCGTTCTCGGCCTTGCCCACAGTATCTCGACCGGTTTCGCCGGGTTCTGGGGTGGTTTTCCATTCTTGTGTATTGCGGTCTTCGTCATTGCCCTTGCGCTGTACAATTTCTGGGAAGACGCGATCAAAAAGGACTGACCCCATGAGCGATAGACCCGTTCTCTGGCTACCGCGTCGGGTGTCCGATGCCACGATTGCGCGCGCACGACAAGGCTATGACGTGATCCTGAACGAGGCCGACACGCCAGGCACGGCAGACGAGATCATCGCCATGAGCGCGAAGGTCGACGCGATGATGCCCTGTCACTCGGAGCATTTCTCGGCCGAGGTCGTCTCAAAGCTTGATCCACGGCTGAAGATTGTGGCGAACCATTCAGTGGGCGTAGATCATTGTGACCTTCCGGCGCTGGCGGCGAAGGGGATTGTCGTGACAAACACGCCTGACGTCCTGTCAGACGCCACGGCTGAGCTTGCGATGTTGCTGACGCTGGGCGCGGCGCGGCACGCGGTCCGAGGGGACCGCCTAATGCGCACCGGTGCCTGGGACAGCTGGAGCCCGTCTTTCATGGTCGGCAAACAGCTCACCGGCGCTCGGCTTGGGATTGTCGGTATGGGCCGTGTGGGCCGCGCATTCGCAGAAAAGGCGCGCGGATTTGATATGGAGGTTCACTACTTCAACCGCACCCGCCTGTCGCCTGAACAAGAGCAAGGCGCGACATATCACGACAGCATCGACACGTTGTTGACGGTCGCGGATTTCCTTTCGCTGCATTGTCCCGCAACACCTGAAACTGTGAACCTGATGGATGCCGAAAATCTGGCAAAACTGCCTGACGGCGCGGTTCTGGTGAACTCGGCAAGGGGTGCGCTTGTTGACGAAGACGCTTTGCTGAGCGCAATCGAAAGCGGAAAGCTGGCGGCTGCCGGGCTTGATTGTTTCAAGACCGAGCCGGGTGGAAACCCAAAATTCGCCGCGCATGAAAACATCTTCATGCTGCCGCATATCGGCAGCGCCACAACCAAAACCCGAGACGCTATGGGCTTTCGAGCGTTGGACAATCTGGATGCTTTTTTTGCGGGTCAAACACCGCGAGACCTTTTGTAGTAGAGGACATAAGTAATGGCTAAACTTGCTTTTCTCGGCCTGGGCGTGATGGGCTATCCGATGGCAGGCCACTTACAGGCTGCAGGCCACGACGTGACTGTTTTCAACCGGACGGCAGCCAAAGCCGAAGCCTGGGTTGCCGAACATGGTGGCTCGATGGCCGCAACCCCGCGCGAGGCGGCCGAGGGGGCAGAATTTGTCATGACCTGTGTGGGGAATGACGATGACCTACGCAGCGTGTGCACCGGGGCAGACGGAGCTTTCTCCGGGATGTCGCAAAGCACAACGCTCGTGGATCACACGACCGTTTCAGCTAAAGTCACACGCGAGTTGTATGCGGCAGCGAAGGATCAGGGTTTGGGCTTTGTTGACGCGCCGATTTCGGGCGGTCAGGCGGGGGCCGAAAACGGTGTCCTTTCGATCATGTGCGGCGGGGATCAGTCTGTTTACGATGCAGCCGAGCCGATCATGCAGGTCTATTCGAAGATCTGTCGTCGGATTGGCGAAAGCGGTGCGGGTCAGATGACGAAGATGAGCAACCAGATTGCGATCGCAGGTCTGGTTCAGGGTTTGAGTGAAGCCCTGCACTTTGCCGAGAAAGCCGGTCTGGACGGGCGCGCGGTCGTCGAGGTTGTCAGCCAAGGCGCAGCTGGAAGCTGGCAGATGGCGAACAGGTACGAGACGATGCTGGACGACCACTTTGACCACGGGTTTGCCGTAGATTGGATGCGCAAAGATCTGGGGATTTGTCTTGATACTGCAAATGAAACCGGGGCGAGCCTTCCGGTGACGGCGTTGGTCGATCAGTTTTACAAGGATGTTCAGAAACTCGGCGGCGGCCGCTGGGATACTTCGTCTTTGCTAAAGAGACTTCGGGCTCTGGATTGAACAACACGTCTGCGATTTCGATGCCTCCCAGCTGAGCGCTTGCAAAGCAAACCGAGGTAGGGCGGCGATTTGCCTGACACGCAGTTCAAGCGCCAGATGGTTCGCTAACCCAGACGCTTTTTGAACCTCAGCGTTGCTGCCAGCAATCCGAAAATGGCAAAGCCGATCATCCACAGGATCTCTGACCGCAGATCATAGAGAGAGGCATCGCGCAGAACCACGCCTCGGATCATCTCCATGAAATGCGTCGCCGGCAGCACCTGTGCGATGATTTGCACCGGATGGGGCATGCCGTCGAACGGGAACATGAACCCCGACATCAGGATCGATGGCAGCAGGATAAAGAGGGTCATCTGCATCGACTGAAGCTGGTTCTGGGCCAGAGTTGAAATCACCAGCCCCAACGACAGGCTGGCGATGATGAACAACAGCGTCACCACCAGCAATGTGCCCAGCCCTCCGTTTATGGGGACGTCAAACAGCAGATGACCTAGCCCCAGAATGATCGCGACCTGGATCAGACCCAGAAAGATGTAGGGGATGATCTTGCCCAGCATCAACTCGATCGACTTGATCGGCGTGTTGATCAGCATCTCCATATTGCCGCGTTCGCGTTCCCGAACGATCGCGGCCGAGGTGAACAGGATCATCGTCATCGTCAGGATCACCCCCACAAGACCCGGCACGATATTGACCGCTGATCGCTGTTCAGGGTTGAAGTACAGCGTCACCTCAAATGTCGGAACCTGCCGGTTTGCAGGCAGTCTTAGTAGTTCGGTCAAGGGCATTGTCCGCAGGGATTTGATCGCGCTTGCCACCATCGTGTCCGAGCCATCGACGATCCAATGCGCGACGGGTCGACTGCTGGTTTGATCTGTTGAATTGGGCAAGCCTAGCCCGACAGACGGGCTGCGGGCAAGGCGTTGGCTGACGTCTGGGGGGATGATCAGTGCGGCCCGCACGCGGGATTGTGTGATCGCGCGCTCGGCCTCTTGTGGGGTTGCCAGTTGTTCGGTGACCGTCACGACCTGCGTGGCCTGAACCATCTGCGTCAACATGCGTGACAGCTCGGTTTGGGATTGATCGACAACAGCCACAGGCACGTGGCGCAGATTGGTATTGATCGCGTATCCGAACAACAAAAGCTGGATCAGCGGGATCATGATGACCATGGCGAAGGTCATCCTGTCCCGCCGCAGCTGCAACAGCTCTTTCCTAAGGACGGCTGCTATCCGGCGGGCCGAGATCATTGGTCTTCCCCCCGCGTGGCGCTGACAAAGACGTCTTCTAGATTTGGCCTCTGAGGTGTCAGGGACAGATCGGAGAACCCCTCGAGCCGGGCGCGCAGCATGTCCACCGGCTGAGGCTCGGCTTTGTCCACCAGAACCCGCAAGCGAGAGCCGACCTGAGCGGTTGACAATATCTTTGGCGTGCCGTCCAGCTCATGTTTGACGTTGCGCAGATCCGGGCCTTCGACCTCGACAACGTCGGCTTGAAGATCATTCATAAGCTGGCGCGGTGATCCGTCCGCTTTCTTGACACCATGCTGAAGGATGGCTAGGCGGTGGCAGCGCTCGGCCTCATCCATAAAATGGGTGGAAACGATCATGGTGGCACCCTGATCGACAAGATCGAACAATTGCTCCCAGAATGTGCGGCGTGTTTCGGGATCAACGGCCGAGGTCGGCTCGTCCAGAAACAGCAGTTTAGGCCGGTGCAGGATCGTGGCCGCAAGGGCCAGCTTTTGCCGCTGCCCTCCGCTCATGCTGCCGCTGAGTTGATTTACGTTGGTCGTCAGGTCGTAAGTGTGTAGCAGCTCGTCGATCCGATCTTTCGCTGCTTTTGCCGGGATACCGTAGATTTCTGCGGCGAACCTGAGGTTCTCCAGTACCGTCAGGTCGCGGTAGTAGGAGAAGATCTGGGTCATGTACCCGATCTCATTCTTGAGCGGTTCTGCCGCTTCGGGCATGGATCGACCCAGAACCGAGATGGATCCGCTGGTCGGCGTCAGTAACCCGGTCAGCATACGCATGGTCGTTGTCTTGCCGCAGCCGTTAGGGCCAAGAAACCCGTAGATCTGGCCTGTTCTGATCTCAAGATCCAGATCGTTGACGGCGGTGTTTGTTCCGAATTGCCGGGTCAGGCCGCGTGTCGACACAACGACATCTGTCATGGCATGGGAACCTGCACTGGAACGCCGGCAGGCAGGTCCGGCGACGCGGTGGGCAGATCAATTTCGGCTAGATAGACAAGCCGCGTCCGGTCATCTTGGTTCAAACCATAGTAAGGCGTGAAGGACGCGTCGTCACTGATCCACCGGACCACGCCGTCCAGCGGGGCATCCAGCCCATCGACATTCACCTCCAGCGTATCGCCGGGTTTCAGTTTCACGCGATGCGGTTCGGGTACATAGACGCGGGCATAGGGTGTCTGCCCCGTGACCAGAACGGCCACGGGGCTGCCGGTCGTCACCCGTTCACCAAGGTTCCAAGGCAGCGAGTCCAGGACGCCATCGCGCGTCGCGACAACGGTCAGATCCTCCAATACGGTCTGTTCCGCGTCAACCGACGCTTCGGCTGCGCGGACGTTGGCTTCGGCGACGGCGAGATCTTCGGGGCGGGTGCCGTTCTGAAGCTCTTTCAATGTTTCCTGAGCACCGACCAATTCGGCCCGCGCCGAGTCCCGCAAGGCCAGATCATTTGCGACCTGCGCCTCGGTCACGACCGAGTTTTCAACCAAACGGGCATTGCGTTCATAGATTGCTTCAGCATCGGCCAATCGCGCGGTAGCTCCGGCGACCTTGGCTTGGGCAATCGCGATCTCTTCCTCGCGCGGCCCAACCTGCAGCTTCAAAAGCGTGGCATTTGCCTTTTCCAGTTCGGCCTGCGCCAAGTTCAGCTTTGCGGTCTGCAATGTTGGGTCTAGTTGAACCAGCGCGTCTCCGGCCATGACGACCGAGCCTTCGGCAACTGGCAGATCGACGATGATTTCGCTGGCCGTCGCGGTCAATGCGACGCGGTCGCGTGCCAGAACACCTAGGGCGACACTCGTATCCGAGGCAGAGCATCGGTCCAGAATCGCAGGCAGTATTGCCGCCAATATCAAAGGTACGGGGATCGACAAATTCAGCAAGGGGTCCCTCCGGGTTTTAACCTCTGGTCGCGTTGGACGGTTTGTTGAACCATACAATCATGAAATCGGAATTGTATATATTTTCCAGCCTTCCGCGGAGACCACTCCAGGGGATCACGCAATGCGTTGTGCTGGCTTCAAACCTTAAGCTTGTCCTGACACACCATTTCCCTGCCATGCCATCGGCAGTTTTGGATCAATCGGGTTCTCAAAAGCGTTAAAAGTCAAAACGCGCGCTGTCATAGCGGGCGAAAAGAACATCGCAGTCATCAGACTCCTGACGAATGGGTCTGGGGAAATCCAGAATTTCAAACCCGTTCTGACCCATGAAAGAGACCAGCTCCGAGAACCTGTATCCACCCACATAGCGCCGTTTCACGTTCGCTTCAGCTAACACAAACTCCGTTCTTTTCAGGGTTTCTGTTGCGCCTTTCATGACCTCCAACTCGAACCCTTCGGTATCAATCTTTATGCCGATCGGGCCCTGCAGGTCCGCCGTCAGACTGTCCAGCTTGCGCATTGGAACCTCGCGCGTTTCAAACGATGCGAACTGGGCTTTATTCCGCCCTTCGAACTCCATGGCCGTTGCTCGGCTTGTGCGGGTTTTCGTAGCCGTCGAGGGGATGTTGACCGTGATGTTGCCGTCTTTGGGACCTAGGGCGCAGCACTCGAACCGAAAATCCAGTTTGCCTTCGTATTTTTGGACCCTTTGCTGGGATTCGATCAACGGGTCTACAAGCAGGAACTTCGCTTGCGGAAAGGCGTCGTAGATCATCGGGGTGCCCTGATCTACGCCAATATCAATGACGGATTCAGGCTGGAACCCAAAGCCTCTCAAAACTGCGGCGGTAGGTTTGGTCTGTTCGATCTCAAACCCCCGGCGCGACAAGGCTCGAAACAGTTTGCGCGGGCGGATTTCGGCGCCCGGCTCTTTTGGCGCTAGGTCTACCCCCAGCTCGCGCAAGTGACGAAGGAACAGGCGAGGTGTCGAACGTGTCATGTCTTGGGCCGGTCTGGTTGGTGTTCAAGAAGGATGTTCATCAGCTTGGGGCTTATCACCTCGGGCGAGCGCATTTGCGCATGGTTCAAACAGGCCTGTCGCAGCCTCTGATACTCTGAGGTTTGCATCTGCAGCGATCTGATCATGGCGCGGATCAATCCCCGGGACAAGCTTGGGTCATAGAGTGTTGTCTCATGCAGTTCCGGCGGCGTGATTTCTTTCATTTCGCGCAGGGCAGGGCCGATGATCGGCAATCCGAAACTTAAGGCAAGCGAAACGGTGCCCGAGCTGAAAAGCTCGGAATAGGGGGCTAGAAAGAAATGCGCGTTCGAGAAGATTTGGGGGATCTCCTCATCCGGGATTCGGTCGGTTCTGAGCGATATTTTCTCATTCCAGCCTAGGCGCCTCAGCAGCCGTTTTTGGCTGCTGAAAGCCTTGCCGTACATGTTCAGACGATAGTCATAGTCCCGCTTTGTCAGCTTAGCGGCGGCGTCCCGGATGCGCTCTGCCCCTTTTTCTCCTCGAAACATTCCGAAAAACAAAAACGCGGTTGGGCTGCGATCCGGCATGGGGCGTGCCAGCGTGATGTCTTGCGGCTCGTACGACCCGAGGTAGCTTGGATGGGAAATCACATGAATACGGCTCGGGTCGGCCCCGTATTCCGAGATCATGTGATCGCGGGCATGGGGGGCGTGAACGTGGATGGCGTCGACCCGTTTGACCAGCGATTGGCGGGCTTGGCGAAAACCGTAAAGGCTGATCACTTTGTGCGGGCGGGCGTTGTGAATGGTCCAGACCAACCGACCGCCCTGCGCGCGGTAGCTGTCAATCGACAGTTCAGCCTTGTGCAAAAGATCCGTATTGTTTTGCGCATCTGCGTCACGGCCAAAGATCCGGTCATCCCAATGTAGATGGGTTACTGGGTGTTTGGCCGCATCCAAATTCAGAAGTGCGCCTTTGCCGCCGCCGACGAACTCGACCATGTCCGTCGCGCAGCGATACATCAGATTGCGCTGATAGGGGTTTCCGTCGGCGGTCGGAATGTTGAGGACTTGCACCGGATTTCCGCCGTTCACAAGGACCCGCCGATTTCGTCTTGGGCGGGCGTGGCGTGTTTCTTTTTGGGGTTCGGTGAAACTGTCACTTGGCTCATATCTACCCAAATTAAAGGGTCTGTTATCGACTGCATCCAACGAAATTGGATGCTCGGCGTATGCAGGCTTGCTTGATGATGGGGTTGATAGCAACCCTTTTCTGCCAGCAACCCCGGCCTTGGCCAAGCGCATGGTCGCCTGGGCAGGGGTCCCCGCTCAGCTATGGGCAACCTGACCGTCGAACAGCGGTTTGCGGTTCCCGCGGTGACGCTCGATAAGCTTCGAAATCCACTTGCCCTTTTCAGGCACCAGCCGTGCCGTCAGCGGCTGAAAATCAACCGCCGCACATTCTGGGAAAAGCTCTTTGATCTCTTGCCGCGCTTCGGGCGAGATGGCCTGCATGGTCAGCGGCCCTAGAAAGAGGCTTTCCGTGGGCGTGCCGTTGGACCAAATGATCTCATGCTGATCGAACAAGATGTGGTGATACCGAACTCCACCAGACAGGTCGTCCAAAACATCGACACCGCTCAATGGCAGCAATTTCTTCGCGGGCAGCAGGACATCCTGACAGTCGAACATCCGCTTGGCGATAGCTGAGGAAACCAAAATCCGGTGCTGAGGTGACACGATCAGATCGCGCCGCGGATAGCGAGGACCCAGCGCATTCGCCCTGATCACAATGGGTTTGAGGTGCGGTTTGTCCTCAAGCTGAGTTTGGCTCAGGCCACGAGAACCAATCCAGCAGACCGGCCGCAGCCCGTTGTCATATGTGAGGACCTGATCTCCGACCTTCAGACCCTCGACGCGAACAAGCCCCTCTGATGTTTCGATCAGTGTTCCTGATGCAAAACAGGGTACATCCTCGAATTCACCGCTCGCATTGGTGGGGCCGGTCACGACCTGATCGATTTCGATGGTGTTGTCACCATCCTCGTTCCAGGCTGCCGCGATTGCGTCGGTGTTGACGGTCAGGCCGTTGAACAATTCCAGCGGGACAAGCGCGCCGTCGTCGGACTTCACACCGAACAGAGCAATGGTCCCGTCCGGGTTCACCTCGAGCCGGACAACAGGATCAGTGTCCGAGTTTTGAAGTTGCCAAACGGCGGGCGTATTCACCTCGTATCGATCACCATCAGCAAATCGCACGGTTTGACCGGAAGTCCCGCTTATCTGGAATTGCAGTTCATTGGGTGCTCCGGCAGGGCCGCCGACAAAAAGATCAACACCGTTGATCTGCACGCTGAAGCTGTTGTCGAGCAGCCTGAAGTCGATGACAAACCCCCCGCCTGGGGTCGTGTCGGTAAATGTGGTGGATGCGCCGCCGACGATGCTGAAATCTGGCATTCAAGTCTCGTTTCAACCTGTAACCTGTTTTCTTCCCGTAGACGCGTAAACCCTTGCTTCTTCAAGACAGAAATTCGTTCATTTTGTGAAAAATTCGACCCTGACGTCAGGTCCATTGGTTTTGGCTTTGCCCTAGACCGACGTGAGAATCCGCGGGCAGCGCCCTGACGCATATTCGGGACGGGAGCACGCACCTCTCAATGACGTGTCGTGCTCAAGCGGCCTCATCCAGAGTGCGCAAAATCCAATCTCTTACCTTTCGCGCATCATCGGACAGAGGGGTTTTCTTGGACCAGACCAGATAGAACCCTTTGCCCGTCGTCCATTGCCAATCGGATCGGGCAGCCAGCAGACCCTGATCGACAAGACGGTCAGTCAGGTGTTTCCAACCGAAGGCAAACCCCTCACCGGCCATGGCCGCCTGCAGGACAAGCGCATAGTCATTCAGCCGCAGCCCCGTGTTCGGAACTGCTGTCCTGATCGAGAAATTGGCGAACCAATCGCTCCAACTCGGACGCTGACGAATGGGTTCTTCCAGATGAATGAGGCGTTGGGACAGGAGATTCGGCAGGCTTCGCAGATCGACTGCGGCGGCCATGACACGTGGTGATGCGACGGGATAGATCGCCTCGGGCGCGATCAGGGTGCTTTCGCAATCCGCCCAGTTTCCATCCCCCAGACGCACCGCAAGGCTGATGTTTTCTGCGTCGATATCCGGTTCCCGGTCACTGGATTGTAGGCGCAAGTCGATCTTCGGATGCTGACTTTGCAGATCGGCCAGTCGCGGCATGATCCAATAGTTGTTGAAGGCCGTTGATGCGCTGAGGGTGACATAGCCCGCCTGTTTGGTCTGTCGGATGGACTCAACCGACAGGGCCAATTGATCGAACGCCCGCGAGACATCAGCCAGCAGCCGCTCGCCTGCTCCGGTCAGGACGACCTGACGGTGACCGCGCGTGAACAGAGGCGTTCCCAAGCCTTCTTCCAGCCTGCGAATGGCAACGCTGACGGCGGGTTGTTGCACGTTCAGCTCCTGCGCGGCGCGGGTAAAGGATTGAAGACGGGCGGCGGCTTCGAAAACGACCAGATTGCGAGGAGAGCCAAGCTGTTTCCAGAGTTCTTGCATAAATTGTGTTTATGCTAATCATTCAAATTTTCAAGCGTCACATGAATTTTCTTGTTGATTAATATGCACCAAAAAAATGGAGTGCTATTAATGGCTCGGCGCGTACGTCAATCCCGTTCCCGCGGTTCCGAGGCCGGTTCTGTCCCGGCCTCCCCCTATATCCAACGAAAGTTGGCGTTCTTTGATCCTCTCAATGAGGAAGATCTGGCCCGTCTTGAGGCTCAGGTCGACTGGATTTTTCAGGATGTGGGAATCGCCTTCCGCGACGACCCCGAAGCGCTGGAGCTGTGGCGCCGCGAAGGGGCGCGGGTCGAAGGTGATATCGTGCGGGCCGACGCGCAATGGATTCGCAGCCTGTGTGCCAAGGCGCCCAAAAGCTTCACTCAGGTGGCGCGCAACCCCGACCGTTCGGTGGTCATCGGTGACGGCAATCAGGTTTTCGCGCCGGTCTACGGCGCACCTTTCGTGCGTGATCTGGAAGGTGGTCGCCGTTACGGCGATATCGAGTCGTTCGAGAAGCTGGTGAAACTGACCTACCTGCATCCGAACCTGCACCATGGCGGTTTCGTGACCTGTGAACCCTGCGACGTGCCGGTCAGCAAGCGTCACCTCGACATGATGTTTGCGCATATGACCCTCAGCGATAAGCCGCATCTGGGTGCCATCACCGAGATGAGCCGCGCGCAAGACAGCGTTGACATGGCCGAGATCATCTTCGGCGCGGATTTCATGGAAGACAATTGCGTCATTATGGGCAACGTCAACACGAATTCTCCGCTGTTGGTTGACCGCGTTGTTACCGAAGCAGCGCGAGTCTATTCGACGCGCGGACAAGGCATGATCGTGGTTCCGTTCATCTTGTCCGGCGCGATGGGTCCAGTCAGCACTGCCGCCAGTATCGCACAGGCCATGGCGGAGGCGATGATGGTCTGTGCTTACGTCCAACTGCTGCGCCCTGGAGTGCCTTTTGTTCTGGGCAACTTCCTGTCGTCCATGTCGCTGAAATCCGGCGCACCGACCTTTGGTATGCCCGAGCCAGTGATCTCGAACTACGCCATCGGCCAACTGGCCCGCCGTGCCGGTCTGCCGCTGCGTTGCGGTGGCTCTCTGACGGCCTCCAAGATCGAAGACGCGCAGGCTGCGTGTGAATCGGCGGATTCGATGCATTCGACCATGTTGGCCGGTGCAAACTTCGTTCTACACTCGGCCGGTTGGCTTGAAGGTGGTCTATGTACCGGTTTTGAAAAGCTGATTATAGATGCGGATCGTCTTGGTTCGTACCAGAAGGTCCTCAGCCAGGGACTGGACACAAGCGACGACGCCTTCGCCCGTGACGCCTATGAAGAGGTTGACGCAGGCGGTCACTTCCTGGGCTGTGCCCACACCATGCGCAACTACCAGACCGCATTCTACGAACCCAAGCTGAGCGACAGCGAAAACGTCGAAAGCTGGGAAGAGGGCGGTTCCAAGGACATGCGCCGCCGCGCCTATGAACGCTGGAACCAGATGCTGAACGAATACCAACCCCCCGCAATTGACGAGGCCAAGAAAGACGAACTAGCCGCCTATGTGGCCAAACGCAAAGAAGAGATCCCGGACGCCTGGTACTAAAACCGGGATCCCTTCATCTGGCCAGAAATACCTTCGGGGGTGAATTGAGCCACAGGCTCAAGAGGGGGCAGACAGCCCCCTTCCCCCATCACCACAAGAAAACGACACAGGAAATTCCCATGCCTGAGATTCAAAAAGACGAAACCACGTCTGGCAAAAAGCTGCCCTCCCACGCCAAGGTCGTTGTCATCGGCGGCGGCGTTGTCGGCTGTTCGATCCTCTTTCACCTGGCCAAGTTCGGCTGGAAAGACGTTGTCCTGCTGGAACGTGACGAACTGACATCCGGATCCAGCTGGCACGCGGCGGGTCAGATCCACACGATCAGCTCGGACCCCAACATCTCGCGCCTGCAGAGCTATACCATCGATCTCTATAAAGAGATTGAGGAAACCTCGGGCCACTCGGTCGGCATGCATATCACCGGCGGTTTCTACGCGGCGTCGACCAAGGAGTGGTACGACTACCTCAAGCGTGAACGCTCGAAAGCGCGCTACATGGGCCTGCATCAGGAATTCATCAGCCCGCAGGAACTGGCCGAGCGTCACCCGCTGATCGACCCCAAACACTATCACGCCGCCCTCTGGGACGAGCAGGATGGCGATGTCGATCCCTCGGGCGCAACTTACGCCTTCGCCAAATCCGCCCGTCACCACGGCGCGCAATACTTCACCCATTGCGGCGTGACCTCGATGAGCCAGCGCCCCGATGGAAGCTGGGATCTGAACACCCCTAAAGGCGTCATAAACGCCGAGCAGGTTGTGAACTGCGGCGGCCTCTGGGCGCGCGAAGTGGGCCATATGTCGGGCATCCACCTGCCCGTACAGCCGATGGAGCACCACTATCTGATCACCGACGCGATCCCGATGATCAAGGACCGTATGGAAAGCATGGGTGAAGCCGGTCGTTTGCCCGCGGGCATCGATTATGAGGCCAACATCTACTTCCGTCAGGAACGCCACGGCATGCTGTTGGGCACCTACGAGCCGAAATCGACCCCGTGGAAAGTGGATGGCACGCCTTGGGATTTTGGCCACGAGCTTCTGCAACCCGATCTGGACCGGATCGCCGACCGTCTGGAAATGTCGTTCGAGCGTATCCCGGCCATCGGTGAATCCGGCATCAAGGACACGATCAACGGCCCGTTCACGTTTGGCCCCGATGGCAACCCGATGATCGGCCCGGTTCCGGGTATGAAGAACTACTGGGTCGCTGTGGGCGTCATGGCAGGCTTCTGTCAGGGCGGCGGTGTTGGTCTGACCATGGCCGAATGGATGATCGACGGCGAGCCTTCGATCGACGTCTGGGCAATGGACGTGGCCCGCTTTGGCGAGTTCGCAACGCCGGACTGGGGCACCATCAAGTCCTCGGAAAACTATGAGCGCCGCTTCGTGATGACCTTCCCGAACGAAACGCTGCCCAAGGGCCGGATGCAGAAAACCACTGCGCTCTGTGACCGTCTGGTCGAAAAGGGCGCCGTGATGGGGCAAGGCTTTGGTCTGGAAAACGCCCTGTGGTTTGCCGACAACGCCGAAGACGCGCATGAAACGCCGACTTTCGAGCGGAACCGCAGCCACGACTACGTCGCGCGCGAAGTCAAAGCCGTGCAAGAGGCTGTAGGTGGCATCGAAATCGCCAACTTTGCCAAGCACGAGTTCAAGGGCGCTGGCGCGCGTGAATATCTGAACCGCACTCTGGCCGGTTACGTCCCGAAACCGGGCCGTCTGGCGCTGACCCCAATGTTGACCGAAAAAGGCCGTCTATACGGTGACTTGACCGTGGCATGCCTGGGTGACGATCACTTCATGCTGTTCGGTTCCGGCACGATGCAGGACGCACACAGCCGTTGGTTCCAAAAGGACCTGCCTGCGGATGTGAGCTATGCGAATGTCTCGGATGACTGGCACGGGATCGCTCTGTCCGGTCCCAAGTCGCGCGAGCTGCTGGCCCGTATCACCCGCGACGACGTCAGCGCCGATGCGCTGAAGTTCCGCGACCTGCGTCAGACCTTTGTGGGCGGCGTCCCGGTGATCCTGAACCGTATCTCGTTCTCGGGCGAGCTGGGCTTTGAGATCTACTGCAAGCCGATGTACCTGCTGCGTCTGGCCGAGGCGATCGAAGAGGCCGGGGCCGATCTGGGCTATCGCTGGTACGGCGCACGTGCGCTGATGTCGCTGCGCCTTGAGAAAGGCTGGGGCGTCTGGACCACCGATTTCCGTCCTGATTTCAACGCGGTCGAATCCGGCATGGATGTCTTCATCAACTGGAAGAAGGACTTTGTCGGCAAGGATGCGACGCTGAAGTTCAAGGAAGATGGCGTTGCCCGCAAGCTGGTCACCATGAACATCGACGTGGACGGCATCGATGTGTCGAATGACGAGGCGATCCTGAAAGATGGCGAAGCGGTCGGCTATGTCTCGTCCGGCGGCTACGGCCACCGCGTCGGCAAGTCGATGGCGATGGGCTATGTCGCAACCGAGAGCGCCGCTCCGGGAACCAAGCTGCAGGTGGAAATCCTGGGTGAGTTCTACGACGCCGAAGTTCTGGGCGCTCCCGCCTATGACGCCAATGGCGCCAATATGCGGACGTAAGAAAGGAAAGCCGGAATGGGTCGTCCCGAGATCAATTTTGCAGATGCAAGCACACGGGTGAATGAGCTGAACCGCTTCATTTTCCTGCTGACGCCGGGGTTCTCTGCTTTGGACCTTGGGGCCGGGATCGACTCATTGGGGGCGGCGAATGCCGCCTCCGAGCAAGCTATTTTCGAATGGAGTATCGTGAGCGAAACCGGCGAGGCGGTGACCTCATCCTCGGGGATGACGGTTTCTGTTGATGGCGGTTTGATCAAGACCCGCCGGGGCGATTGCATTGTCATTTGCGGGCCGATGACCGTGGATCGGTCGATCTCGAATGAGTTGAAATCCTGGTTGCGGCAGGGGCGTCGGTTCGGCGTTCAGCTATGCGGCATCGGGGGTGGGTCCGGCATTCTGGCCATGGCCGGGGTGGCCAGCGGCCAGAGCCTGAGCGCGCATTGGAAACAGCAACCCGTGATGGTTGAGCTGTTTCCAACGGTGGAATCCAACTGCTCGGTCTTTGTGGATGAAGGCCCGATTGCGACCTGCGGCGGAGGTGTCACCACGCTCGATCTGTTCTCATCGCTGATCGGGCAGGCCTGTGGTCAGACCGTTGCCTCCCGCGTGGCGGATCAACTGTTATATGCATCGGTGCGCCCAAAGGACGGCAGGCAGACGCAGACGGATCTGTTCCGCTTTGGCCGCCGTCATGAGAAACTGGCAGCTGCCATCATGATCATGCGGGAAAACCTTGAAAATCCGCTGTCGCCCAGTGTCGTAGCCGAAAGCGCGGGCCTCTCGACCCGACAGCTTGAGCGCCTGTTTCAGCGCTACGTGGGCACGAGCCCAAAGAACTATATGACGCGCCTGAGGCTCGAGCGTGCGCGCACCTTGTTGCAGCAAACCGATATGCGGGTGCTGGATGTGGCCATCGCCTGCGGCTTTGGCTCAGCCAGCTATTTCTCCAAATGCTTCCGCAGGTATTTCGGAACCTCTCCGCATATGCAGCAGAAGTCGGTCTGAAAGACCGAGCTGTAGTCCAAAAACCTGCACTTACCCCGCGCTGGGCGAACCTTTGTGGTGCAGAATACGCCCAATCGTGTTCATGAGGATCTGTGCCGCCAGAATGGCGGTGCTGCCCGTGTGATCATAATCCGGGGCCACTTCGACCAGATCCAACCCCACCACATCACCGCGCTGGGTCAGACCGTCGAGCAGTTCCAGCACTTCGTAGTACAGGAACCCACCATGGCTAGGCGTGCCGGTACCGGGCGCGATGGAGGGGTCGAACCCGTCGATGTCTATGGTGACGTAGTACCTGGCGCCCTCCGGAATACGGTCCAGAACAGCCTCGGTTCCCAGTTTGCGCAACTGCCGAACGGACAGGATGTCTGACCCCATACGACGGGCGTCCTCATAGCCCTCTTTTGCGGTCGACGAGACGTTGCGGATGCCGATCTGTGTCAGGCCCGAGACATAGGGTTTCTCCGCCGCACGCCGCATCGGGTTTCCGTGGCCGAACCGAACCCCGTGCCGTTCATCCACGAAATCCAGATGCGCGTCGATCTGAACAATGTGAATGGGGCCGTTCTTTTCGCAATCCGCGGCGAAAGCATCTATGCAGGGGATGTTAACCGAATGATCTCCGCCCAGAACCACGGGCAGGGCCCCGGCCTCAAGGCATTTTTCGACACCGAATTTGATGTTCTGGTGGCTTTTTTCGGTGCTGGTATGTACGATATCGGCATCGCCCAGGTCCACAATCCGGGTGGTTTCCGACGGCAGGTAGGTGATGTCATCCTCGTGGTCGTATGCACCGCCGTGCCCGAAGGAAAACAGGGTCGAGGCTTCGCGAATGGAGCGCGGGCCGAACCGCGCGCCGGGCCGGAACTGAGTGCCAAAATCGAACGGAGCGCCAAGGATCGCGATATCAGCGTCGATGGCATCCCAGTCGCTGACATAGGGATATTTGCCAAAGGTCGAGATGCCGACAAATGGCAAGTTTAACCGACCGCCTTCATATCCATGTGCGCTCATTCTTCAGTCTCCAACCGCTATTCTTGCGCCATAGTGTGGGATAATTTTCCGAAGGGCCATAGGGTTGTGATGAAGGAGGCGAAATCTATCGCCCACGTCAGCGCATCACAAACGGGTTCGACATGGGTTGATCAGAGGTGTTCAGCCACACGGTCTTGGTGCGCGTATAGTCCTGAATAGCCTCGATCCCGGCTTCGCGGCCATAGCCGGACTGGTTGTAGCCGCCAAACGGCGCGATGGGGGACACCGCGCGATAGGTGTTGATCCAGCAAATACCAGCCTTCAATCGGGACGATACCCGGTGCGCGCGGGCGACATTTTCGGTGAACACGCCGGATCCCAACCCGAACGGGGTGTCGTTGGCCAGAGCGATTGCTTCCTCTTCGGTGTCGAAAGGCAAAAGTGACATGACGGGCCCGAACATCTCGACCTTCAGGGTCTCGGTCTCGGGCGATGCACATTCCACCAAAGTGGGCGCCATGAAGTTTCCGGGTCGGTCAAGCGGCGCGCCGCCAAATCGGATGCGCGCGCCTTGATCGGAGGATTTTGCCAGTACCGTCTTGATATTGGCGATCTGCGCGTTGGTGCAAAGCGGCCCGATATGGGTTGAGGCGCTCAACGGGTCACCCACGACAACGTCTTTCATCTTCTCTTCGATCCTGGCTGCCAAAGCGTCCAGAATTGGGCGATGTATCAAACCGCGTGATCCGGCGACGCAGCTTTGGCCGGAGGCTCCGAAATTACCTGCGATCAGGCCATTGGCGGCCCCGTCCAGATTGGCATCGTCAAATACCAAAATCGGGGATTTTCCCCCAAGCTCCAGCGTGGTTACGGCGAAGTTTTCGGCCGAGTTGCGAACCACATGGCGCGCGGTTTCCGGGCCGCCAGTAAAGGCGATGCGATCCACGTCGGGATGTCGAGTCAGGGGGATGGCGCAGTTTTCTGCGTCGCCCGTGATGACCGAGACGACGCCGGGCGGGAAGCCCGCCTCCTCGACCAGACGCGCGAATTCCAGCATCGGCGCTGGCGCAATCTCAGAGGCCTTCAGCACCACCGAACACCCGGCGGCAAGGGCTGGCCCCAGCTTTGTTGCCGTCAGGAACATCTGCGCGTTCCAAGGCACAATTGCGACGACGACGCCGATCGGTTCGCGGCGGGTAAAGACATGCAGGTTGGGCTTGTCGATAGGAAGCACCGCGCCTTCAATCTTGTCGGCCAAACCAGCATAGTAGCGATAGTAGTCGCCGACATAGGCCGTCTGACTTGCCGTTTCGGCCAGAAGCTTTCCGCTGTCTTTCGTCTCAATCTCGCCGAGGCGTTCGGCATTTTGTTCAATCAGCTCTGCAAGCCTGAACAACAGTTTGCCACGCGCGGTCTGCGTCAGATCCCGCCAAGCCGGGTCATTCAGGGACCGACGCGCCGCAGAGATCGCGCGATCCACATCCTCGGGCGCGGCACTGGCGAAACTGGCCCACGCCTCGCCCGTAGCAGGGTTTTGCGAGGTCATGACCTGCCCGTTGGCGCCCTCGGTCCAGGTTCCGTCGATGAAAAGCTGATAGTGTGGGTTCTGTTGCATCACGGGTCCTTATTGAAACTTTGGCATCACGTCGTCGATGAACCGGGCCAGCGAAGCGCGCTTGCGCTCAAAGCTCATGCCGCTGTCGATCCAGAACGAGTATTCATCATAACCAAGGTCTTCATAGTGCTTCAGGCGATCCGCGACCTGTCCAGCCGTGCCAACTGTCAGATCGCGGCCCATGTTTTCAGGGGCCATCATGGTGTTGGCCGCTATTTCCTCATCCGTCAGAGTTTGGATCAGCCCTTGATTTACGGGTCGCTTGTTCTGAAACCACGCGCCGAAATAATTGTAAAAACGCGAAAGCTCTTGCGTGGCCTGATCCACATCGGCGGCGTCCTGCCCGACATAGGTGTGGTGAAGCAGCATGATCTTGGGGCGCGGTCCGTCATAGTTGGCGCAGGCATCATTGAAGCGGCCCATCAAGCTCTCAATCTCTGCGTTGCCTTGCCAGAGAGGCGTGACCTGAATGTTAAAGCCATTCTGAACGCCGAATTCGTGGCTGTTCGGGTCGCGGGCGGCGATCCAGATCGGTGGCCCTCCGTCCTGAACGGGTTTCGGGGCAGAGGTAGTGGCGGGGAATTGGAAATACTCTCCGTCATGGGCGCAATCGCCTTCCCACAATTTGGGCAGCAGGGGGGAGATTTCCCGCATGCGCTGGCCCGCGTCCCAGGCATCCATGCCAGGGATCAATCGTTCGTATTCGTAGGAATAGGCCCCGCGTGCGATACCCAACTCGATGCGCCCTCCGGTCATGAGGTCGGCAGCGGCCGTTTCGCCGGCCAGTTTGATCGGATGCCAGAAAGGCGCGATGACGGTGCCGGTACCAAGGCGGATGTTTTTGGTGTGATGCGCGATATCGACGAGGGACATCAATGGATTGGGCGCGATGGTGAAATCCATCCCGTGATGCTCGCCCGTCCACACCGCGCGCATACCGGCGTCATCGGCCATTTTGCACAGCTCGATGAACTCTTCATACAATTTCTCATGAGGCTGTTCGGGGTTGAGCCGCTCCATGTGAGCAAAGAGGGAAAACTCCATCATTCAGTCCTTTCCGAGAGGGTATGTACATCGCCCCGCTGCGCGTCGCCGAGGTATAGGGAAAAGTCGCGGGTCAGGCTTTCAAACGCAAAGCGGGACACCATGGTGGCGATGGCCGGGGTTGCGAATGCCAGGTTTGCAAGGTTTTCGATGGCAACCGCTTCAAGGTTGCTGTTGAGCGGCAAAACCGGTGCCGACGCGAGCGTATAGACATGGTGGGTCGTGGCATCGTCGTAAACTGAATAGACCGTACCCAACTGCGCTGTGATCCCGCGCGCTGCCAACTCATGATGAAGGCTTTCGCGCAGGGCTTGATGATCCGACAAGCTGATCTGCGGCGGGCGGTATCCGGCTTCGGTTTTCTCCAACAGCACCTTTCCGTCGCATTCGATGATCGCGCCGCAGACAACGGATCGGTCTGCGGCCTCGAATGCGCCGCGTTCAAGGCCGAGGCTGAAATACTGCCCGTTTGCGTATCCGAGGCCTCGGGTTTCGGCATAGGAATACGCCTCAACCTCTCCGATCAGAACGCAGTGATCTCCGGCCTCGATGGTCTGATGGGTCCGGCATGAAAACGTCGCAACTGCGCCCTCCAAAAGAGGGAGACCATGGGCGTTCAGCTGATGCGCGGTTTTCGCAAATCGATCCCCTTTGAACCCGGCGAAGGTGTTTGAAACATCCTCTTGCCCCTCAGCCAGAATGTTCACCGCGAAATGCGCGCAGCTTGCGAAGGCATCGTAGGAGGACAGGTTCTTACCCGGACAAACCAGCAAAAGCGGCGGGTCCAGAGACACGGATGAGAAGGAGTTGGCAGTAAACCCCAATGGCGTGCCCGACGCATCGCGCGTCGTTACAACAGTGACGCCGGTCATGAAGCTGCCAAAGGCGCGCCGCAGGTCGCGAGGATCGAGACCGGTCATTGTTGTACCTCGTTCAGAAAGGATGACAGGGCGGCGTTAACCTCTGCGGCATGGGTCATCGGCATCATATGAGCGGCGCCTTTGATGATCTGCGCCCGCCCGTTCGGAGCAAGCTCGGCCATGGCGCGTGACATGTCCGGGGTCGAATTGGGCTCAAGATCACCCGTTATAAACAAGGCGGGGCAGGTGAGCGTCTTCAAATCGTCCCGGCGCGGGATCGGGCTATTGGCAAACACTGTATAGGCTTGCTTGTATGCCGCAGGATCATTCGCCGTCAGCCACGTTCGGCAGGCGGCGCATTCAGGCGGATCAGTATCACCAAACCAACGCTTCAGAGTGCCCATCGGATCGGTTGGTGTTTGACCGTCAAGTGCGGCCGCGCGGGCTGTAACAGCCTTCGTGGCCTCGGCACTGCGTTCGAAAATGGCGTTCAGTGCAACGACACCGGCGACATGTTGCGGTGCCCTTGCAGCAAGATCGAGCGCGATCATTGCGCCCATGGAATGACCAACAACTACCGTTGGTCGGCCCAGATGTTCAAGAACCCGCAATGTGGCTTCTGTGTATCCCGACAGCTCTGCGCGCGTGTTGCCCAATGGGCTTTCGCCGTGACCGGGCATGTCCGGTGCGGTCAGACGCGCTGCTGATGCCAGCGCGTCTAATTGGGCGCCCCAGGCCTCGGCGCGCAATCCGACGCCGTGTAGCAACAGGACATTCGGTCCCGCGCCAGTCTGGATTGCTGAGAGCCCGCCGATCTCAGACCGCGGCCGGGTTGTCCACGTCATGGCCCAAATCCTTGAGGTCCTGATAGCGGTCGCTGATGCGGTGATGCGGCCTCCCCGAGGTCGCCGCGCCAAGCACAACAACGATCTCGTCGTCTCGTGGTGCGTCGGGGATCGCAAACTGGATGGTCAGATAGTGCGAGCGTCGCCCGGCGTCGTTCTTGTCCATCAGCGGCACCATGATCGGAGCGTTTGCGGGCCCTCGGGTGTTGGTAAAGGCGAGATATGACTTTGCGTCGACGGCCTGCCGGTAGTGATTGCCAAAGCGCAGAGTGTGAATGAGGCCCGAGGCATGCTCGACCTCGCCATTCAGACCAACCACGGCGGCCTTGCCATAGGCTTCGATCGCATCGCCGCTGCCAGCCAGCGTAATCATGCGCTTGGTCATCATTTCACCCAGGACGGGACCGTAGGCCTGGATTTCGGGCTTCAGGTCTTCGACATATCGGCCGGCCCACGGGTTGGTGACCACAGCGGCCACTGCAAACATGCGCCATGGGGTCTTTGCGGGGCGAAACCCCTCGACCAGAACCTCTTCGTCATAGGTTACGATTTTGCGTATTTCCGGCTGCATAAAACTTCTCCTGTCGCGCGGGCCGACGTTAGAAACGGGGCTGGTTTTTGACAAATGATAGAATTATGTGCTTTGACATAAACAAGACTAATGACTGGCTTGGCCTATGGCAAAATCACTTCCCCCTCTGACCTGGTTCCGTTCCTTCGAGGCCGCCGCCCGCACGCTTAGCTTTACCGCGGCGGCCGAGGAAATCGGTCTGACGCAATCGGCGGTCAGCCAGCAGGTGAAATCACTTGAATTGCGTTTGGGGGCATCCCTCTTCGTGCGCCATCCGCGCAGTTTGGCGCTGACGGATGCGGGGAGAAAGCTGTTGCCCGAGGTGGGTAAGGCGCTTGAGGCGCTGGCTGTCGCCGCCGGGCAGGTCGACACCAACGCATCCGGCGACGTTCTGACAGTCGCGACCTCGGTCAGTATCGCGCAATGGGTCATCGCCCCACATCTGCCCGCGTTTGCGCGTCAGCACCCGGACATTCGCGTGCGGCTGCTCAGCGCGATTTGGCCCGATGACTTCAATGCATCCCAGGCGGATGTACAGGTGCGGTTCGGATCGAAGAAACAAGTGGGGCAGGGCGCTGTTCGCCTGATGCCGGACCGGCTTGTTCCTTTTAGATCACCGGCCCTTTTGGGAGATATATCGGACTTGCCTTTGATTGAGGCTGTAGGGACGTCAGGTGGGTGGAGTCGATGGTTGGAAAGCCAAGGGCTACAAAGCCAGCCCACCATTTTTGTGGATACTTTCGGAATGGCGCTTCAATTGGCGGTGCATGGGGGGGGCGTGGCTTTGGTGAGTGAGCTTTTAGCAAAACACGCGCTTGATACGGGCGTGGTCGAGCGCGCGCATGACGGCTCAATCGACAGCAATGAGGGGTATTTTCTATCCGCCAACACCGCGAACCCGGCGGCGGGGTTGTTTCATGACTGGTTGTTGGATCAGGTAGGCTAACGATTAGGAGAGTTGACAGATCAGGGGCGATCGGATCACGTCAGGCGAAAAGGCGGGGGGATAAATGAAGATCGTTGCGAACACACACCGGGCAGGGCCCAGACTTGCGCCCTCGGCCCCTTATCCGTCGACAGATGCGGCCCGCGTTGCGGCGTTGTTGTCCATGTGTCCGGCGGCGAAGGAGACTCCGTTGGTGGATGCCGTGGGCCTCGCCCCGGTTGCGAAGCTTTGGGTCAAGGATGAGCGCGCGCGTATGAATTTGGGCTCGTTCAAAGCCCTCGGCGCGGCTTATGTGATTGCGCGCCACGCTGCCGACGCCTCGGACGCGCCGGGTGCAGACGCGTTGGCAGGGTCAACCTACGTGACCGCCAGTGCCGGGAATCACGGGATGAGCGTTGCGGCGGGCGCGCGGATGTTCGGCGCGAAGGCGGTTGTCTATATCGCCGAGACGGTGCCCGAGAGCTTTGCCGCCCGATTAAAAGGCCAAGGTGCCGACGTGGTTCGCAGTGGGTCCGATTATGCAGCCAGCATGCAAGCCGCAAGCGACGCTGCTGAGGAAAACGAGTGGATCTTGCTCTCGGACAGCTCATGGGAAGGGTACTATGATCTGCCGTGGACCCTGATGGAGGGGTATCTGCAAATGGCGTCTGAAGCGGTGGATCAATGCCCCGAACCCCCGACTCACATAATGTTGCAGGCAGGCGTTGGTGGTCTGGCCGGGGCTGTCGCTGCCTATGCGCGCAAAGCTTGGGGTGACGCGCCAAAAATTGTCGTGGTCGAACCTGAAGCCGCGCCCGCCCTGCAGGCCAGTATCGAGGCCGGGTCATGCGTGTTCGCCGATGGGCCGGACAGCATCATGGGGCGTTTGGATTGCAAGGAGCCTTCGCTTATCGCGCTGAACGGATTGGCGCGCGACGCCGACTTGTTCCTGACACTTTCGGATGAGGACGTGTCCGAGAAACTGGCCGCCATGGCCGCAGCGGGGTTGGAGACAACAGCCTCGGGCGGCGCTGGGCTCGCAGCAGTTCTGAATGACCAGGCGCGGGCCGAATTGGGAATGACCGAGGCCTCGCGCGTGCTGTGCATCCTCTCCGAGACCGCAGAATGAGGGGGTTTGCGCCATCCGAGTTTGTAGCGCGCACCAAGCGCGCACAGCAGTTGATGGATGCGGCGGGCCTGTCGGCGCTTTTGCTGACAACCGAGACGGATGTACGCTATTTCACCGGGTTTCTGACCCGGTTCTGGGAAAGCCCGACCCGCCCGTGGTTCCTCATTGTGCCGGCCACGGGCAAGCCGATCGCGGTGATCCCGTCGATCGGGGCAGCCCTCATGGCGCAGACATGGATTGACGACATCCGCACCTGGAGCGCGCCTGATCTGGAAGATGATGGAGTCTCACTGCTGCGCGACGCGCTGGTCGAGGTGACACCGGCAGAGGGGCGAATTGGGGTGCCGGATGGGCATGAGACGCATCTCCGCATGCCTTTGGCAGACCTTGAACGTCTGCGCGGCCAGCTTGGACCAAGGGTGCTGAAAGGCGACAGCGGCATCCTGCGCCAGTTGCGTATGGTCAAGTCCGAGGCCGAGATTGCCAAGATCGAAACCGCTTGCGGCATAGCCGGTCGGGCCTTTGCCCGCGTCCCTGAGATCGCGGGGGTGGGGATGCCATTGGATGAAGTGTTCCGCCGCTTTCAGATGTTGTGCCTAGAGGAGGGCGCCGATTGGGTGCTTTATCTTGCCGGCGGGGCAGAGCAGGGCGGCTACGCGGATGTGATTTCACCAGCCTCTGGCGTACCGCTGGCGCTTGGTGATGTGTTGATGTTGGACACCGGATTGGTTTGGGACGGGTATTTCTGCGATTTTGACAGAAACTGGTCAATCCGCCCGCCTCGGCCTGATGTGGCAAACGCCCACGCCCGGTTGATCGAAGCCTCGGATGCTGCGTTCGATATCGCCCGGCCGGGCGCAACCGCAGCGGATTTGTTTCATGCTATGAACACCGTTCTCACGGCGGATGCAGAGGGTACGGATGCGGGTCGTCTGGGCCATGGTTTGGGAATGTCACTGACCGAATGGCCCTCTCTGATCCCGACGGACAATACAGTTCTGGAACCGGGCATGGTTTTGACACTGGAACCGGGCATCGCCGTTGGTGCCAAAATTCTGGTGCATGAGGAAAACATCGTCATCACTGACAGCGCCCCACGGTTTATCAGCCCTAGGATCGGGCCGGAGATGATGCAGCTATGACCCAAGTCCCTTACACTCTGGACGCAGACGATCCAAACGCCTCACCGCTTGGGCTGATCGTTTTGCAGGTCGATGAGACGCTTGAACCTGAGTTCGGCGCATATTTCGCAGACCGCAAATACCCCCTTCACGTCACGCGCATTCCCAGCGGTATTGAGGTTACGACCGAAAGCCTTGCCGAAATGGAGAAGGCGCTGCCCGCAGCAGCGCGTTTGCTTCCCAATGCGCGACCCTACAATGTTGTGGGCTACGGCTGCACCTCGGCCAGTTCGGTGATCGGGTCAGAGCGCGTGGCAGAACTGGTTAAACAGACATGCAACACAAGCGAGGTCACGAATCCCATGCGCGCGGCGATTGCCTGCGCCGCTGACCTCGGTGTTTCGAAATTTGCCCTGCTGTCGCCTTACATCGAAGAGGTCAACATACCGCTGCGTACTGCGTTTCAGGCCAGTGGAATAGGCATGGATGTTTTTGCAAGTTTCGGGCAGGCAGAAGAGGCCAAGGTGGCGCGGATATCGACGGAATCCGTGGTTGAGGCGGCCTCTGAATTGGGGGCGGATCAGGCGGTCGAAGCGGTGTTCCTGAGTTGTACCAACCTGCGAACTCTCGACGCGATACCGAAAATCCAAGAGCGGATCAGAAAACCGGTTTTGTCGAGTAATCAATGCCTTGCATGGCATATGAGGCGCTTAAACGCTGTGCATTGACTGGTAAGAGTGAACTCAATTTTGGCAAAAGCACCATAACTTGTTGCCAAGTGCGTATCGCTTGGTCTTAACTGTGGATCACAGATCAATGAAATCCGAAAGCCTCGGGTAATCATTTGACGAAACAGGGGGTCTTGTGACCGGTACAACGAACGACGCCGCGTTTGTCGAATTTCAACGCGTTCAGAAGTCTTATGATGGCGAGAATCTCGTCGTTAAAGATCTCAACCTTGCAATGCCGAAGGGCGAGTTTCTGACAATGCTCGGGCCGTCAGGTTCAGGCAAGACAACTTGCCTTATGATGCTCGCCGGCTTTGAAACCGCTACCCATGGTGAAATCCTGTTGGATGGAAAGCCCATCAACAATATCCCGCCGCACAAACGCGGGATTGGCATGGTGTTTCAGAATTACGCTCTGTTCCCGCACATGACGGTGGCCGAAAACCTTTCCTTTCCTCTGGAAGTACGAAAACTGGGCAAGTCCGAGCGTGACGAAAAGGTCAAGCGCGCTTTGGACATGGTTCAGATGGGTGCCTTTGGCGGGCGTCGTCCGGCGCAGCTGTCTGGAGGTCAGCAACAGCGGATCGCCCTGGCGCGGGCCCTGGTGTTCGAGCCGGAACTGGTGCTGATGGACGAGCCGCTGGGCGCGCTGGACAAACAGCTGCGTGAGCATATGCAGTTCGAAATCACCCGACTGGCGCATGAGCTGGGCATTACCACCGTGTATGTGACCCACGACCAGACCGAAGCTCTGACGATGTCAGACCGTGTCGCCGTGTTCGACGATGGACGCATTCAGCAGCTGGCCCCGCCGGATCAACTCTATGAAGAGCCCGACAACAGCTTTGTCGCGCAGTTCATCGGCGAGAACAACACGCTGGAAGGTGTGGTCAAATCCATCGACGGCGACGGCTGTGTGGTGCAGCTGGATGACGGATCAGAAATTGATGCGGTGCCGATCAATGTGCACAATCCGGGCGAACGGACCAAGGTTTCGATCCGGCCGGAACGTGTCGAATTCAACAAGGATCGTCTGCATGCCGACGCGCATACGCTGAAGGCGACGGTCAAGGAATTCATCTATATGGGCGACGTGTTCCGCTTCCGCATGTCTGTGGCGGGCAATGACGAGTTCATCGTCAAGACACGGAACGCCCCCGATGCCATTCGCCTGCAACCCGGTCAAGAGATCGATATCGGTTGGCTGGCAAAGGATTGTCGTGCGCTTGACGCATAGACCAAGCCGCGCGGCACAAGCGCGGTTACACTGAGGGACCGGCTGGCGAAAACCCGTGCGTCGGCTGACCATACAACAAACGGGAAATACTGGGAGTTTTACATGAAACCAACAAAGACACTGCTGACTGCAGCGGCTCTGGCAACAGCGGCTGGTGGCGTTTCCGCCGAAGAGATGACCATCGTCTCATGGGGCGGGGCCTATTCCAAATCGCAGCTCAAGGCCTATCACGAGCCCTATTCGGAAAAGACTGGCGTCACCATCCTGAACGATGACAGCTCGGCCGAAGCGGTTGCCAAGCTGCGCGCGATGAACGAAGCCGGGAATATCACTTGGGACGTGGTTGACGTTGTTGCGGCGGACGCGATCCGTCTTTGCGACGAAGGTCTGGCGATGGAAATCGATCCCGATTCCATGCTCGCCCCGGCACCTGATGGCACGCCGGCATCCGAAGACTTCGGTGACCTGCTGGTCAGCGACTGCTTTATCCCGCAGATCGTTTACTCGACCACATTCGGCTATCGCACCGACCTGGTTGGTGACACACCGCCGACAGACGTCTGCGCCGTGTTTGATCTGGAAAACTATCCGGGCAAGCGTTCGCTGGAAAAGCGTCCGATCAACAACATGGAATGGGCTCTGATCTGTGACGGCGTTGCCAAGGACGACGTTTATGACGTGCTGGCGACTGCAGAGGGTCAGGATCAGGCTCTGGCCAAGCTCGACACCATCAAGGACAGCGTTGTCTGGTGGTCGGCAGGTGCAGACACGCCCCAGCTGCTGGCTGATGGCGAAGTCATCATGGGCTCGACCTATAACGGTCGTCTGTTCAGCGTGATCGAAGAACAGAACCAGCCCGTCGCCATGCTGTGGGACGCGCAGGTGTTCGATTTGGACGGTTGGATCATCCCGGCCGGTCTGAGCGAAGAGCGTCAGGCACGCGCACTGGACTACATCATGTTCGCGACCGACACCCAGCGTCTTGCGGATCAGGCCAAGTACATCTCGTACGGTCCGGCCCGTGCCTCGTCGGCTCCGCTGGTGGGTCAGCATGCCGATCTGGGTATCGACATGGCGCCGCACATGCCGACCGATCCGAACAACGCCAAGAACACGTTCCTGTATAACTACGAGTTCTGGGCTGACTACCGCGACGACATCGACGCCAAGTTCCAGGCGTGGTTGGCGCAATAAGCGTCTGATTTCATGACAAAGTCGGGGGCGGTGCGCCGCCCCCGGACCAAAGAAAACCCAAGGGGCACTGATGACTGACGCAAGCCAAAACGCCGGACCTATGCTGGCAGCGGATGGAACGCCGCTCAAGCAATCGCTGGCGCGTTCGTTGAGGCGACAAAAGCTGCGGGCGCTGATGCTGGTGGCCCCTCTGCTACTGTTCGTGCTGTTCTCGTTCATCGTGCCGATTGCATCGATGTTGTTCCGGTCGGTGGAAAACAGCATTGTGCAGCAAACCCTGCCCCTGACGGTCGAAGCCTTGCAAAGCTGGGACGAAAGCAGTGGCGAACTGCCTGACGAGGCCGTCTATGACGCCTTTGTCCGCGACATGGTCGTGGCTGTCGACAACAAGACACATACCCGGCTGGGCTCGCGTCTGAACTACGAAGAGACAGGGATGTCCTCGATGTTCCGTCGCTCGGGTCGGAAAATGGGCAAGCTGGACCCCGAAACCGATGGTCCGTTCAAGGATCAGGTGATCGAAATCCACGAGGGCTGGGGCGAACCGCAGACTTGGGCGGTGATCAAGACACATTCGCCCGCTGTGACGAACGGATACTTCCTGAACGCGGTTGATATGCGCCGCACACCCGAAGGCGCGCAAGCGCAGCCTGAGGACAAGCAGATTCTGATCAAGCTCTTCGGGCGCACCTTGTTCATGTCGCTGGTAATCACTGCGTCCTGTATTTTGTTGGCCTATCCGGTCAGTTACCTGCTGGCGACCCTTCCAATGCGGGTGTCAAACCTGCTGATGATCCTAGTTTTGTTACCTTTCTGGACCTCGCTATTGGTGCGAACGTCTGCGTGGAAGGTCATGCTGCAACAACAGGGTGTGATCAACGAAACGCTTGTTTGGCTTGGGTTGGTGGCCGATGACGCCCGGCTTGTCATCATCAACAACCAGATCGGTACGATCATCGCGATGACGCATATTCTGCTGCCATTTATGATCCTGCCGATGTACTCGGTGATGCAGACCATACCCGAGTCCTACACCCGCGCCGCGAAATCTATGGGCGCGACGAATTGGACAACCTTCTGGCGCATCTATTTTCCGCAATCCATTCCGGGCATTGGCGCGGGGTCGATCCTCGTGTTCATTCTGGCCATCGGCTACTACATCACGCCCGAGATCGTGGGCGGCACCAAGGGCGTCTTCATCTCGAACCGGATTGCGTACCACATCTCGTCCTCGCTGAACTGGGGGCTGGCGGCTGCGCTGGGCACGATCCTGTTGGCCGTCGTGTTGTTGCTCTACTGGTGTTACGACAAGATCGTCGGCATTGATAACGTGAAGTTGGGATAATCGACATGGCCGCACTTACTCCGATTTCCCGCAAACCGATGTCCATGGTTCTGCCAAGCGTTGCGCTGGCAGGGGCCTTCGCCGGTGTCTTCGTTGGCGCAGGTAACGGTTCGATCTTTCTGGGCATCATTGGCGGAGCCGCCCTGATCGCGGCACTGGCTTGGATCTACATCGCTGTTCTGAAAAACGAGCAACTGGCCCGCTGGATCACCATTTTGGGCTTCGGCATCGCCGGATTTCTGATTTCGGGTCCGATGGGCGGCGTTCTGGGCCTGCTGGGCGGCTGGTTCTTCGCATGGTTCATCTACTGGCTGTATGAGGGCCGCTATCGCCGCAAACTGCTGCCCTATCTGACCGCGAAACAGGTGTTCTATCACTACCTGTTCCGGGTGATCTGCGGTGCGATCTTTGTTTTCCTGATCACGCCGATCCTCGTGGTTCTGCCCCTGTCGTTCAACGCACAGGACTTCTTTACCTTCACGCCCGAAATGCTGCGGCTGGACCCCGAGGGGTACTCGCTGAAGCATTACCGCGACTTCTTCACCAACAATGAATGGCAGCGCAGCTTCAAGAACTCGTTGATCATCGCACCGATTGCGACGGTGATCTCTGTTTCGCTGGGCACATTGGCGGCCATTGGGCTCAGCCAAAGCCACGTTCCCGGTCGCCGTGCCATCATGGGTATCCTGATCTCGCCGATGATCGTGCCACTGATCATCTCGGCCACCGGCATGTTCTTCTTCTACAGCGATATCGGTCGCTTCATGGAAGGTACGCTGGGCATGAACAAGAACTTCGTGGGCTATGTGAAAGTGATCCTCGCCCACGCCGTTCTGGGCATCCCCTTCGTCATCATTACCGTGACCGCCACGCTGGTGGGCTTTGACCGATCGCTGACGCGAGCGGCGGCGAATATGGGCGCAGGGCCGGTACGGACCTTCTTCAAGATCCAGATGCCGCTGATCCTGCCGGGCGTGATCTCAGGTGGTTTGTTTGCCTTCATCACCTCGTTTGATGAGGTGGTCGTTGTGCTGTTTGTCGGCTCGGCCAGCCAAAAGACCCTGCCATGGCAGATGTTCACTGGCCTGCGCGAACAGATCAGCCCGACAATTCTGGCGGTGGCGACGATCCTTGTGGTGATCTCGATCGCGCTGTTGACCACTGTCGAATTGCTACGCCGCCGGTCCGAGCGTCTGCGGGGGCTTTCCCCCGCTTGACGCAAGCGCGCGCCTGATCTAACGATTCACCTGTTCATCCCAGCCGCGATGGCGTCGCGGGCGCACTGGGATGATCGGCTCTCGGACCCCGAGACCGCCTGTCCTGAACGCCGGGACAAGTGGCCGGGTTTGCCGCCCGGCAAAGATGAGAGACCTGAACATGACAAATCGCCCCGAATTCTTTACCTGCCACAATGGCGACAAGGCCCCGCTGCCGTTCAGCAAAGGCGAATACGATCGCCGTCTGGGCAAATTACGCGCCATTATGGCCGCGCGGGATATTCCCGTCGTGCTGCTAACGTCGATGCAGAACATCGCCTATTACTCGGGCTTTCTGTACTGCGCCTTTGGCCGGCCCTATGGTTGCGTAGTCACGCAGGACGCCTGTACCACGGTTTCGGCCAATATCGACGCGGGCCAGCCGTGGCGCCGCTCGGTCGAGGAAAATGTGATCTACACCGATTGGAAGCGCGACAATTACTGGCTCGCGGTTGCCAGTCTTATCGGTCGCGCGAAACGGATCGGAGTTGAGAGCGATCACATGACCCTAGCCGCGCGCGATACGGCTTTGGCGATGCTGGGCCAGCCTGAACTGATCGACATCGCGCCCGAAACCATGGCGGCCCGCATGGTGAAATCCGCCGAAGAGATCGAACTGATCAAAGGTGGTGCCCGAACCGCTGACGTGGGCGGAGCCGCCATCCACGCCGCCATCCGCGAAGGCGCAACCGAAATCGAGATCGCCATGGCCGGTCGCGACGCAATGGAGGCCGAGATCGCCCGCGCTTATCCCGACGCGGAATACCGTGACACTTGGGTCTGGTTCCAATCCGGCCTCAACACGGATGGCGCGCACAACCCGGTCACCAAACGGGCGCTGCAAAAGGGCGATATCCTGTCGCTGAACACCTTCCCGATGATTTCGGGCTACTACACGGCGCTGGAGCGCACCCTGTTTTTGGGCGAACCCGACGCCGACAGCCTGCGCATCTGGAAGGCCAACGTCGCCGCGCATGAGCTTGGCCTGAGCCTGATCAAACCCGGCGCGACCTGTTCCGGCATCACCGCCGAGATCAACCGCTTCTTTGAGGATGAGGGCCTGCTGCAATATCGCTCCTTCGGTTATGGCCACTCCTTCGGCGTGCTCAGCCACTACTACGGGCGCGAGGCTGGTCTGGAACTGCGTGAGGATATCGACACGGTTCTGGAACCCGGCATGGTCGTGTCCATCGAACCGATGCTGTGGATCCCCGAAGGCCAGCCCGGCGCCGGAGGCTACCGTGAGCATGATATTCTAGTGGTCGAAGAAGACGCGGCCGAGAACATCACCGGCTTCCCCTACGGTCCCGGCCACAACATCATCAACGCGTGATACTAAGGGGGTGGGGCGTGTGCCTCACCCTTTGCAACAAACACGCAGAGCGCGGTCTAGGCTTGATAAAACGGATCCAGTTTGGCCTTGGCTTTTTCGTTTACGATCGGGATATAGTTCAGGCGATCCCCGGCCGATTGTGGAATAGCTTGCTTTAGAGCCTCAAGGCTCTGCACTGCCAAAACGACAGCATCGCCGGTTTCTCCGCCAAAACCCGCGATCTCTTCTTCTGTGAAACCGATCAGTTGAACGACGTCTTTGGCAAGAAACATTTTGACCTCAACAGATTGCGATAGCTTGAGAATTTCGTCCTTCAGCCGTTGGGCTGTCTGCGCAGGCATGGTAACGACGGCCATATTCGGTCCTGATTGATTGGGGTACGCTGTATTTGATCACACTACAGGAAAATAATTCTAGGCTTGTCAATTTAAGGATGCGTTAATACGCATGGCATAGAGTACCCTTATTTCACACAGTTTAAGCGGTTTGGGAGAAGCAGTAGTGCCATTCCTATTTGATTGGTCAACTCTGGGCAGTGCGAACAGTTCGACCGTGCTGACAGACGGTTCGAACTCGTCGACGCTAACCGTGGCCTCTGATCCAGGGGTATTCTTCAATGGGTTTCTTGGTGGAAACCTGTTTGTTTCGGGCATCCCGGGCCCTGCGACATCAGAGGTGACGTTTTCAACCGCTGTTAAAAACGTGACGTTCGAAATTCTGGATCTGGACAGCAACGAATTCTCTTTCGACGATAGAGTGACGGTTCTGGCGTTTGATGTGAACGACAATCCGGTCCCGGTTGTTTTCTCCAACCTTAGCCCATTTCACGTCCAGACCGGCAACACGGTCGAAGCCAACGGGAATGTGTCTCCGGGTGTCGAAGGACCGGGCGCGCCAGATTCGCTGACCGTTTCCATTGCAGGCCCGGTGTCCCGGATTGAGGTCATCTTTGAAGGGGGTCTGTCTTCGGGTGCCAATACCGGTGCAATCGGCTTTGGTGATATCTCCGGCGATATTCTGTGTTTGTGCGCGGGAACCATGATTGAAACGCCGAACGGCCCAACCGCTGTTGAAGGTTTGTCTGTGGGGGATGTCGTTCTGACCAAGGGAAATGGCCCGCAGCGGTTGCGGTGGGTTGGTTCCAAGACAGTGGACTTTGCGGCCCAAGGTGTAGCTGCGGAAAAACTACGACCTGTCCGTATCTCTGCCGGCGCGCTTGGGCAGGGGCTTCCGGCAAAAGACCTGCTGGTGTCCAGACAACACCGCATGTTGGTGTCTTCCAAAGTGTCCGAGCGTATGTTCGGCAGTCCCGATGTCCTTGTGTCAGCAATAAAGCTGGCCGCGCTACCTGGGATTTATGTGGATGAAGAGATCAGCGAGGTTGTCTATTTCCACCTTCTCTTCGATCAGCACGAGGTTATTTTTGCCGATGGCGCCCCCTCGGAAAGTTTGTTTACAGGCCCTGAAGCAATCAAGACAATATCGGAAGAGGCCCGAGAAGAAATCTCTACTCTCTTCCCGGAAGTGAAACGTCAGGGCTACGCCCCGGAAACGGCATATCCCGTGCCAGCCGGTCGTTTGCAGAAGAAGTTCGTCGAGCGGCATCTGAAGAACGGAAAGCTGGTTCTCGAGGACGCGTCCACGCCATCGAACCGCCTGCATTAAGCGTTCACAACTCGGTCATTTCGCTATTCGTTTCGAAAGTCCGATGTGGTGTAGTCTTCAACCTCCGCGATTGGCCAAGGTCCAGGCGCATTTTAGCTGGAAATTGCCTCGGAAAATGCGGTCAGGCGATCGCTCAGATCGCTCTGCCCATCGGCGCCGATGATCATGTAGCCATAGCCGTCTTTCGCCCAAGTGGCTGTTGCCAGCCCGCTGAGAACGGCAAGGTTCACATCCTTGTCAGGTGCCCCTGGCCCTTGACGGATCACGCAAAAGGCAAAGGGCCGCCCCTGATCATCCGCAAAGACGACCTGAACCAGTGGCTTTCCTTTGAAAGACAGAACCTGAGCGCGCTTCAGCTCGGCCCCCGGCAAGACGCTCAGGGCTTCGCGATTCAGGGACCGGCCTAGCGTGGCCTCGGCCTGCGCAAACTGGGCCTCAAGCGCTTCGGGTGCGGTGTCTAGTGTGGCGATTGTTTCAGGCACATAGAGCGATTGGTAGATTGCCGCCTGTTGCGCCCAGCCCAACGGCGCGGGTCGCGTCGCCCACAACGTCGCCGAAACCGCCACAATCGCGACCGAGGCCGCGACGGCCAGCAATCGAAAAGGTTGAGACGCGGGTTGAGACGTCGCGCGGTCCGGCAAGGTGATCTGAGGCGCGTCCTGCGGAACATCCTTGAAGACCGCATGCACAACGGGTGCAAACGGATCAAGCGCCATCAGGCGCTGTTCCAGTTCTGGATCGGCTTCGACCGCGCTCTCGATCTCTTGCGCGTCGGTCTCGCCCAGATTTCCATTCAGATACGCCAACAGCGTTTCATCGGAAAACGTCATTTGCCACCCCGTCGAACGGCGTCCGCAGCCTCGTGCTGCATCACGGTTTTCAGTTTCTGCCGAGCCGTAGATAGTCGGCTCATGATTGTTCCAATCGGCACCTCAAGTAAGGCTGCTGCCTCGCGATAGCTATACCCTTCCACGAAGACAAGCATCACGGTCTCGCGCTGTGCCTCTGGCAGGTGCATCACTTGAGTAAACACTTCAGCCGCGAAAATATTCGTTTCTGAATCCGGTCCTGTTGCAATTAATTCGGTTTCTGGGGTCACAGACAAGGCCTGCGCCTTGCGAACCGAGCGCGCGCGCACCTCATTCAGCCAGATCGAGCGGCAGATCGTCATCAGCCAGCTGTCCAACCTGTCATGGGATATCACCTGATGGTGACGCTCAAGCGCGCGCAGGCATGTGGATTGCAAAAGGTCGTCGGCCACATCTCGGGCCCCCGACAGGGCAAGCCCGAACCGCCACACGCGTTTCGAATGCGTCTGGATCGCGCCGCGTACGGCCTGTTCCGAGCTGATTTCACCACTCATCGAATAAATCGCGACCTGTGTGTGTTTGTCTTTCACGGACCGGGCCCGCGAGGTCAGAAATTACATAACCTGAGGAGAAATGAAATGAAACTTCTGTTGAAAGCAGTCACGATTGCGTCTGCAATTGTTGCAACCCCGGCCCTTTCGGAAAGTTGGACTCTCTCCTCGGAGGCCTCTCATCTGGCCTATGGCACGATTAAGAAAGACACAGTGGGTGAGGTCAATTCTTTCACCTCGCTGAGCGGTCATGTCAGCCCCGATGGCAAGGCCGAGATCGAGATTGATCTATCCTCGGTGGAGACCAATATCGACATTCGCAACGAACGAATGATCGAATATGTATTCCGCAAGGCAGGCACCGCTGCCTTGACCGCTGAATTCGACATGGATGAGGTCTCGGGCCTTGCTGTGGGCGCCTCGTCGATCATCGATGTCGAGGCTGCGTTGTCTCTGATCGGGACCGAGATCGAGTTCGACGCTGAGATGTTCGTGGTCCGACTGACCGAGACGTCGGTTATGGTTTCCACCAATGACATGGTCTTTCTCAGCACCGAGGATGCAGGCGTGGATGCAGGCGTCGACAAGCTGATGGAACTGGCCGACCTGCCCGGCATCACACGGACCGTACCGATCACCGCACGTCTTGTGTTCACCTTGGACGAAAAAAAGGCCGAAACCGCGCCCGCCGCTCCGGTTGCAATCGCCGCGATGGACGGAGACCTCAAAGCGGGCAAGAAGGTCTTTCGCAAGTGCAAGGCTTGCCATCAGCAGAAAGAAGGCCGCAATGGCGTAGGGCCCTCGCTGTTCAACGTGGTGGGTGCATCTGCGGGGCAGGTGGACGGGTTCAAATATTCCGACCCGCTCGCAAATGCCGATCTTGTCTGGACGCCGGAGAATCTGGCGGCGTTTCTGGCCGATCCAAAAGGGTTTCTACCCGGCAACAAAATGCAGTTCCCCGGCCTGAAGAAAGAGGCCGACATCACCAATGTCATCGCCTACATGCAGGATGAGGCTCAGGGCTGAGGGAAACAAAATGCGGTGTGGCAGACCCTGCCACACCCGTTGGATGCGCGTTAGGCGCGGCGCTTATTGCACGAATTGTTCTGCAACAACTTCTCCGAACTTGTCGAAGAACTTGCCGGATAGCTTTTTAGCCGTCCCTGCAATCAGGCGGCTGCCTAATTGTGCGATCTTACCGCCGATCGTGACCTTGGCGGTGTACGACAGAACCGTCTCATCCCCGTCGGCGGTCAGGGATACATCTGCGCCGCCTTTGGCAAAACCAGCCGCGCCGCCTTTGCCTTCGCCGGACAGTGAAAACGCATCTGGCGCCTGGGAGTTGTCCAGCGTCACTTCGCCGTTGAAGCGGGCCTTGACCGGGCCGATTTTCAGGACGACTTTGGCCTCTAGATGTTCGGGCGAATGCTGGATCAACTCTTCGCAGCCCGGAATGCATTCGCGCAGCACATCGGGATCGTTGAGCGCACGGTAAACGGCATCCTTGGGGGCAGCGATGCGGATTTCGTCAGTGAGTTCCATCTGGGGGGTCCTTTTTCAACAACATTTCGGAAAGACAAGGAGGGCTTTTTCGGTTGCCTCCTCCGCGGTCAACTCGGGCTGCGCCGCCTTGAAAGCGTGCAGCCAGCTAAGCCATTTTCTCATCATGGGATGTCTCCTGGGCTTTATCAGAATTTCGCCACATGATGATTTCAGCCAAAATCGAAAGTGCGATTTCATGCGGGTCGATGGCGTGGATATCCAACCCAGCGGGCGATTTCAGGCGCTTGGTCTGCTCTGTGCTCAGCCCTTGTGAATCCAGTTTGGCACACAGCACCTCGGCCTTGCGGCGGCTCGCAACCATAGAAACGCGGCGCGCGGGTGATTGCAGCGCGGCTTTCAATGCCGCTCCGTCGCCTTTGCCTTGCGACGCCACCACAACAAAATCACGCGCTTCAACGCCCAATGCGTTCAGGTCTTTGGGATCAAAGGGGGTGTATTTCACCGTGTTTTCAGCACCCTCAGGCAAACACACGCGCAACCCAGCCAGTGCCGCATGGGACGCCAACGCCTGCGCGATCGGAGAGTCTCCGAATATGATCAAGCGCGGAGCGTGTTGATAGGGTTCGATCAGCATGTCCACTGTCCCTCCGGATGGGCACCCGCTTTTGTAGGTCTGAACACCGTCCGGGTCGGCCATTGACACAACCTTGTCCGAGGGTTTGACGCGGATCATTTTTGGCTCACCCGACACCAGCGCCTCTTGTGCTGCGGCGCGTACGGCCCGTTGTACGCAGGCACCCCCCAGATGGCCTAGAACCGTACCGTCGCGGGTGATGGCCGCCTTGCCTCCGGCCTTGGCCGAGGTCGCATCGGCGGTGCGCAGAACTGTCGCCACGCAAAAGGCATCGCCGGTGCGCCGCAGCTCTTCAATTGTGTCGAAAATGTCGAAACCTGCCATCGGTATATCCTTTCACAGTTTTCTGAATTCAGGTTCCAGCGCTGCCAGCGCTTCAAGCGTATTGGCGGGCAGATGGGCGTCCAGATGGGGTTCTGCGGCCTGCATGGCAGCGGCAACAGGCTGGTAATTTTGCCAGCCTTTCAGAGGGTTCAGCCAGACGACCCGGCGCGCTTTGCGTTGAACCCGTTCCAGAACCTGCCCCAAGGCCTGCGGAGCCGTGCTGCAATACCCATCCGACAAGATTAGCACGATCGTCCGTCCGTTCAGAGCCCGCGCGCCGTAGCCGTCCAAAAAGCTTTCGAGACTGCCAGAGATGTCGGTCCCGCCGCCAAAACCCTCGGCCATCAATGAAAGCCGTCCCGCAGCGCGGATTGAGTCGTGATCGCGCAGTGCGTCCGTCACGCGCATCAGACGGGTGTGGAACAGATAGGCGTCGGCTTCAGTTCCGCTGCCGATCAGGCCCTTGAGAAACGCCAGGAAAACGCGGGAATAAACGGTCATGGAACCACTGACATCGCATAGCGCAACGATCCGCATCGGTTGCGGCGGTCGCGCACGGCGATAGAGGTCCATCGGCTCTCCACCCCGCGCCAGGCTGGCCCGTTGTATCCGCCGCATGTCCAGCGTCCGACCACGCTGTGCCTGTTTATGGCGGCGCGAGCGGCGGTCGCGGATCGCCCGGGCCAGCTGGGTTGCGGCGCGTTCAGCCTGTCTCAGCGACTCGTCATCCATCAATTCGCGCAGATCCCGGCGCGACAGGTTGGCCGTTCGGGTCGCAATCAGCTTCCCATCCATCCCTTCGGCCTCGCCGTCGCCCGGATCAGGAGTGGCGGCTGCCTGATCTGTATCCGTTTGCGGATCCTGTTCGTCTTGTGTTTGCTGCTGCCAGATCTTCGGTTTCGCCGACTGCACCCGTACATGTGCGGTCTGCGCTGTCCCACTGCGCTGCTTGCCGACGTTGAACCAGTAGGCGTCGAACAGCTCATCAAAGCGTCGCCAATCCTCGGCGCTGCCTGTCAGCAACACGCACAAGGCCTGCCTGGCCTGTGTCGCGTCGGTTGCCTCGACCGCTGCCAAGGCGGCCAGCGCGTCACCGGTTTCGGCGGGACCCACGCGCAATCCGTTCATCCGCAGATGGGCCATGAAGCCGCTCATGCGGTCCGCCAAGCCTGCCGCGCGGGAAGGGAACCGGGTGACCTGCATCACGCGACCTTCCCGATCAACCGATCCAGCACCTCAGGCGGAGCGGCGTCATAATCGGCGGCCGTCTTCAGCAGGCAAACCAGCGTCGCCTGCACTTCGCCCCGAGACTGGGCCATGTCGTTCACACCTAGCCCCGACAGGGCGGCGGCCCAGTCCAGCATCTCGGCAATGCCTGGTGTTTTCTCAAGGTCTTCTTTGCGCAGGGCTTGAACAACCCCGACGATCTGACGTGCCAGCAAGCCTTCAACAGAGGGCATACGCGCCTTCAGAATGGCCATCTCTGTCTCGCGCGAAGGATAGCCGAGATAGCTATACAAACACCGCCGCCGCAATGCGTCGGACAGGTCCCGCGTGCCATTGGCCGTCAGGATTACAATCGGGCGGGAGCGCGCCTTGATTGTCCCAAGCTCCGGAATCGTGATCTGAAAATCAGACAAGATCTCGAGCAGATAGGCCTCGAACTCCTCATCCGCACGGTCAATCTCATCAATCAAAAGAACCGGTGGGTCCTCTTCACTGATCGCCTCCAAAAGGGGTCGTTTCAGAAGGTAATCATCCGAGAACAACTGCGCTTCGCTTGTGCCACCTTGGGCTTCGCTCGCGCGGATAGCCAGCAATTGGCGCTGATAGTTCCATTCGTAAATGGCGTGGCTGGCATCCAACCCCTCATAACACTGCAGGCGGATCAAGCGCGCGTCGTGTTGGGCGGCCAGAGCCTTTGCCACTTCGGTCTTGCCAACGCCTGCCGGACCTTCCAGCAGCAAGGGCCGCCCCAAAGCCTGCGCCAGATGCAGCGCCATTGCCAACCGATCATCAGCAACATAGCCCTGCGCGGCCAACCCGTTCTGCACATCACTCAAAGTCACAACCAGGATCCATTCTTCATCTGGCTAAAAATATCCCGGGGGTCCAAGGAGGCAGAGCCCCCTTGCTTGATCGGACCGGCATCGGCCGGTCCGACCCCAATCACCCATGCATCCCCAACCCATTGGCGATCTTCCAGATCCGCCAGTGGTCATGCGGCATATGGCTCTGCACCAACCCGAAGGGTCGGAACGCATCATGCACCGCGTTCGAGAAGCAAGGTACGCCACCTACGTTCGGGCTTTCCCCAACACCCTTCGCGCCAATCGGATGGTGCGGAGACGGCGTCACCGTGTAGTCGGTGATATAGTTCGGCGTCTCCCAAGCGGTCGGCAGGAAGAAGTCCATCAGCGTGCCGGTCTTCACATTGCCCATCTCATCATAGGCAATCTCCTGCCCCATTGCGATGGCCAAGGCCTCGGTCACACCACCATGTACCTGCCCGTCAATGATCATCGGGTTGATCCGGGTGCCACAATCATCCAGCGCATAGAACTTCCGAACGTCCCACTCACCGGTATCCACGTCGATCTCCATCACGCAGATATAGGCCCCAAACGGATAGGTCATGTTCGGCGGGTCATAGTAGCTGACGGCCTCCAAACCGGGCTCCAACCCCGGAATAGCCTGATTGTATGCAGCGAAGGCGATCTCCTTCATGGTCTTGAACCGCTCGGGCGCGCCTTTGACCGAGAACCGATCGACGTCCCATTCGACATCGTCGTCGTGGACCTCAAGCAGGTAAGCCGCGATCATCTGCGCCTTGGCGCGGATTTTGCGCGCGGCCATAGCCGTTGCAGCCCCCGCGACCGGCGTGGATCGAGACCCATATGTCCCAAGACCGTAAGGTGCGGTGTCGGTGTCGCCTTCCTCCAGCGTGATGTCATCAGCGGGCAGGCCGATCTCACTGGCGATGATCTGTGCAAAGGTCGTGGCGTGGCCTTGACCCTGTGAGATCGTCCCTAACCGCGCGATGGCCGAACCAGTCGGATGGATACGGATTTCGCAGCTGTCAAACATACCAAGCCCGAGGATATCGCAGTTTTTGACCGGTCCTGCGCCGACGATTTCGGTGAAATGCGTCAGACCAATACCAAGCAGCTTGCGGGTCTTGCCAGCCTTGAATTCCTCGACCCGTTGCGCCTGTTCAGCCCGCAGACCTTCATAGTCCACGGCCTTCAGAGCTTTATCCCACGCAGTGTGATAATCGCCCGAGTCATACTCCCAGCCCAGAGCCGACTGATACGGGAACTGATCGGCCTTGATGAAGTTTATCCGGCGCAGCTCGGCCGCGTCCATGTTCAGCTTGATGGCCAGAACCTCGATCATGCGTTCGATGAAATAGGCCGCCTCAGTCACACGGAAGGAACAGCGATAGGCCACCCCACCCGGCGCTTTGTTGGTATAGACGCCGTCCACAGCCAGGTAAGCGGTGGGGATGTCATAGGACCCGGTGCAAATGTTCATGAACCCGGCAGGGAACTTGGTCGGGTCGGCACAAGCGTCAAAGCCACCGTGATCCGCCGTGGTGTGGCACCAGAGACCAGTGATCTTGCCATCCTTAGTGGCGGCAATCTTGCCCTGCATCCAGTAGTCGCGGGCAAAGGCGGTGGACATCAGGTTCTCCATCCGGTCCTCGACCCATTTCACCGGCTTGCCAGTGACAATCGAGGCCACGACCGAGCAGACATAACCTGCATAAGCCCCAACTTTGTTACCGAAACCACCACCGATATCAGGGCTGATGACGCGTATGTTGTGCTCGGCGATGCCGGAGATCAGCGAGACAACCGTCCGGATTGCGTGAGGAGCCTGAAACGTACCATATAGCGTCAGCTTGCCGGTCACCTTGTCCATGCTGGCCACGGACCCGCAGGTCTCCAGCGGGCAAGGATGGGTGCGGTGGTAATAGACCATCTCTTCCGCCACCACGTCAGCCTCGGCCAGAATGGCTTCGGTCGCGTCTTTGTCGCCCTGTTCCCAGGTAAAGATGTGGTTGTGATGCTTGCGGGGGCCATGCGCACCCTCGGTCTGACCTTCTAGGTCTTCGCGCAGGACCACATCGGATTTCAACGCCTCGAACGGATCGGTGAGGACCGGTAGTTCTTCGTATTCGACATCGATCAACTCGACGGCATCGGCTGCGATATAGCGGTCTTCGGCGACCACAAAGGCGACTTCCTGGCCTTGGAACAGCACCTTGCCGTCGGCCAGAACCATCTGCTTGTCACCCGCCAACGTTGGCATCCAATGCAGGCCCAGCGGGGCCAGATCCTCGGCGGTCAGAACAGCGATCACACCGGGCATCGCCAAGGCGGCCTCTTTGTTGACGCTGACAACGCGGGCATGTGCGTAGGGAGAGCGCACGAAGTCGCCGAACAGCATCCCGTCCAGCTTGATGTCATCGACATAGTTGCCCTTGCCTTGGGTAAAGCGCACGTCCTCGACGCGTTTGCGCGAGCTGCCCATCCCCTTGAGATTGGCGGCGCGTTCTTCGGGGGTCAGAGTTTGATCGTTCATTCCGCAGCCTCCTTCTGAGCGTTCAGCATGTCAGCCGAGGCCGAGATCGCCTTGACGATGTTCTGGTATCCGGTGCAGCGGCACAGGTTTCCAGCCATGCCGAAACGGATATCTTCCTCAGACGGGTTCGGGTTTTCTTGAAGCAAGCGATGCGCGCGGGTGATCATACCCGGCGTGCAGAAGCCGCATTGCAGCCCGTGATGCTCGCGGAACATTTCCTGCAATACGCCAAGGCTGCCATCTTCATTGGTGAGGCCTTCGACGGTGGTGATATCGGCTCCGTTCACTTGCGCTACAAAGGTAGTGCAGGATTTGACGGATTTGCCATCGATATCCACGGTGCAAGCTCCGCAATGGCTGGTCTCGCAACCAATATGAGGACCGGTGATTTTCAGATCTTCCCGCAGGAAGTGGATCAGCAGCGTGCGCGGCTCGGCCAGACCTTCGACCTCTTTGCCGTTCACGGTGAGTTTGACGTGCATTTTCGACATGGTTTCCTCCCCTCAACCCGCGCGGCTTTGCGCACGGTCGATGGCGCGGCGCAGCATCACGCTCGCCACATGTTTCTTGAATTCGACGGGTCCACGGTTGTCGGCCACGGGTTCAATGGCATCCAGCATGGCGGCAACACAGCCGTCCACATCGCCATTGGCCAATGCAGCGCTGGCGCTTTCGGACCAGATCGGAGTGTCCGCCAGGTTGGTCATCGCAACCGAGGCCGTGCCATTGCCGACCATAACGGCGGCGGCGGCCGTCGCATAATCCCCGATCTTGCGCTTTTGCTTCTCATACGCCTGACCAACACCGGCTCCCGGCACAGGGATCGAAATCCGGGTCAGGATTTCCTCATCCTCGCGTGCGGTGAAATAGGCGGCCTCATAAAACTCACGCGCGGCGACACTGCGTGACCCATCGGGACCGGATAGTTCAAAGGTCGCGTTCAGGCACTGCATCAGACCCGGCATGTCATTGCCAGGATCGCCGTTGGCGACATTGCCACCGACGGTGCCCATATAGCGAACCTGAGGGTCGGCGATCTGCAAGGCCGCCTCGCGGATCAGCGGAATGGCAGCGGCGAGACCGTCATGGGTGATCAACTCATGCTGCGTCACCATAGCGCCAAGGGTCACGGTATCGGACCCGACCTCGATGCCCTTAAGTTCTTCAAGGGCCTGAAGGTCTATCAGATGGCCCATCTCGGCCATGCGCAGCTTCATCATCGGGATCAGGCTGTGCCCGCCCGCGATCACGCGCGCTTCGTCTCCGTGTTCTTGCAAAATGCCGATGGCCGAGGCGATGTCGCCTGGCCGGTGATACTCAAAACCGGCTGGTATCATGTTTTTCCTCCCTGGGTCCAAGCGGTATACCTTGGGGTACCTTCACTCAGGAAAGAGGGGTGCGCTCAGCGGTTCCAGCCGTATGGAACGGGGCGCGCAGCTTGTTTCACGAAATGCGAATGAGCTGCACGAGTTGCGATCACAGGCCCAAAGCGTCGCGGATGTCTGACAGGCGAGATCGGCTGACAGGTACTTTGCTGAGGGCCTCGACAGAGTCGAAATAGCATGTCCCGTTGTCCTTATGCCTCTCGAAGCTTGAGACATGTTTGGGGTTCACCAGATAACTTCGATGGGCGCGCAGGAAGCCATCGGGTTGCAGGCGCGTCTCGGCCTCGGTGATGGACCAGGGGCAGAACAGCTTCTCGGAATCGATATAGAGAATGGTGTAGTGCCCCTCAGCACGGATGGCGGCAATTTGGGCGGGTTCGGCAAAGAAGGTTTGGCCTTCACGTTCAAAAGGCACCCCGGCGCGTAGGGTTGGGGTTGGTTCTGGTTGAGGGGCGGGTGTTGGGACTGAGGCGGGTTCAGGCTTGGGTTCGATGAAGGTGATCCCGGTCAGCAGGAAGGCCCCACAGATCAGGAAGACTGCAACCGTGACGCCCATAGCCAGAATCTGGTTGTCCAGCGCAGGCCCGGCGGCCCCGGCAGTCTCGGTTGCGACGAAATCCGTGAGACCGGTCGCGACGAAGTGCATGGAAAACACCGCAATGCCGAAACAGGCCGTGCCCAGTAGGATGTTCCGATGGGTCCGGCTGTCATAGGCCACCCAGATCGCCAGAACCGACAGAATAACCGAGGCCGCGGTCGACAAAACGATGTCGAACAGGCTGTGGACGGGTCGGCACAGTTGCATCCCGGCCATGCCGACATAGTGCATGACAACGATGCCAAGCCCCACGATCACGCCCGCGCCAACGATGGTCGGCGGGGTTCTGGGACGGAAATGCAAAAGCAGCAGCGCCAGTCCCACCATAAGGATGGCAACAAGCGCCGAGATCAGCGTCACCAGCGCGTCGTAATAAAACAGGATCGGCAGTTGCAGGCCCAGCATGGCAACGAAATGCATGGACCAGATACCGCCACCCAGTATCACGGCTGCGAGGGCGACGATGAACTTGCGCCGTTGATTGTCCAGTTTCGACGCGCCATGCGTCAGGTACAGACCGGTAAAGCCGGCCATCAGCGCCACGGCCAACGAGGCCGCCACGAGCCACGCATTGTGCGAATAGTCCAACATTGAGATGCCGCGCCCTCCCCAGCGCGATCATGACGTTATCAAACTGAAATTATCCGCACAATCTTTGTTGGCCTCAGCGGAAGACACCTGTTTCGACTGACGCGCATAAACAGGTCTCGCCGGTTTTGAGGATACAGGTCAGCCCCGCTTTTTCGGCGCAAGGTAGGTCCATGTCGGTCCGGCTGTCTCGCCCGATCCGTCCGGCAATGGGATGCGCATCAGCTTTTGCGCCAGCGACTTGATCGAGTACATCGTTGGAACAAGGTCGCGCAAAGCGGATTTATCCTCGTTGAAGGCGATGTGCAGACCGTCCAGCAAACCGGACCACGCGGCGTTGAACTCGGCCGAGATCGCGGCGATTTCGGGGGCGGATTTATAGTTCTCCTCACACGGGTCGTCTTTCATGGGCGAGACCGCGCTCCAATCGACGATCAGGTCACCGCCAGTCGGAGGGTCGGTCACAAGATCTTCGGGGCGATAGTAGCGGCTATGTAGGATTTCGTTGAACTTGAAGAAATGCGCAACGTCCTCATGACCGGCTGGCCCCGGAATGGTGTCTCCGTCGCCAGCTTTGCCACCCAGATCTGCGCCTTCACCTTCTTCCATGATCTTTTGGATGGCATCAAAAGCCGCTTTGCGACGTTGCGTGGGGGTGCCGGTGATCTCGACAACTTCACCGCCCGCGCCGAAATAGTCGTCATTGGAGATCTGACGCGTGGGGTCGCCGATGAAGATCTCTTTGTCCCCGAACTCCTTACACGCTTCTTCCAGCAGCTTCCTGACATAGGCGTAGAACCCTCCGATGGTGGAATAGTGCCCCCTCAATGCCTTGCGGAGGTCTTTCGGCGCGGTTTCGATCTTGCGGAAGCTTTTGACCTGTTTGGGCGAGAACTTACGCAGACGCACCTCGGGTCCGGCCCCGTTCAGTAGCTCTGTCGGGTATTTCGGCAGCAAGTTGGGATTGTTCAGCTGAGGCGTACCACCGATCGCGTTCATCACATTCGCCGCAAGAACCATATGCAACATCTCTTCAACCATGACCTGACGGATCACCTCGATCGGCTCAGCGTTGACGATGGTCGGCTCGGACCGGTCGTATTGCCCTTGCTCCAGGATCGAATAGCAGGCTGTCGCGTAGGGCGGGATCGTTGAAAGCTCTAGCATCAAGGCGTCTTGCAGATGTTTGCAGAGATTTTTGCGCGCGGCGTCCAGTTTCTTTTTCGAACTCATTTCGCACCCCCTTTCCGAACGGCCTTCTGGATGGCTCTGGCGGCCCTGAAGGCCATGGCCGACATCGTCAGTGTTGGGTTGGAGGTGGCAATCGTCGGCATCGAGCCTGCGCCCACCAGCCACAGATTGTCGTGGTCCCATGCGCGCATCTCGTCATTGGTGACCGAGTTGTGCCGATCCGTCCCAATCCTGTGCGTACCGACCAGATGGCCTGCACCGAAGAAGGTGTAACCCTTTCCATCATAAGTTAAATACCCCGCATCCGATGAGCTGTAGGAGGTATGGTTCTTGATACCCAGCCGCTGGAAAATCTGCGCGCAAGTGTCATTCGCAGCGGCCAGCCCGGCGCGGGAATAGTCGTCCAGATCATAGCTGATCACCGGGCGGTATTCGCCCATGGGTGTGCGGTAGGCTGGGTCGATGGTGACTCGGTTTGTGGCTCTGGGCAATTGCTCAACCATCGTGCCAATTCGGACCTGCCGCTGGACATCGTGATAGAGCTTATCGCGCAGGGCGGTGCCATAGAGGTTGTCCTGCTCGACCAGCCGCGCCACGTCGGAGTTCGGGGAGCCAGCGGCAAAGTTCCATCCCCAATTACCGATCTCCAAACGGAAGGCTGCATTCTTGTTCCTAAAGTTTCCGTCCCGGAAATTGGCATAGCTAGAGGTCGATCCGGGCCCACGAAACGGTCCAACCGGCTCTGGCGCTGCACCCCATGTCATCATGTAGGGGTGGTCCATCAGGTTGCGGCCCAGCTCGTCACTGCTGGTGCAAATCCCCGAGGCCAGCGCCAGAGTAACGTTTTCCACCGCACCGCCAGCCAGCACATATTGCTTCCCTCTGGCCCGGCGCAATTCGTACTGAGGCACACCGGGGAACGGGTATTTCTTGTAAACAATACCAGATACACGCCCGCTTTCGGCCAGTTCGACCTTTGAGGCGATGGCCTGCGTGATCGTCTCCATCTGATGCTTGGCTTCGTGCTTGGCATCCTCGAGCGTTTTCATCGCGTTGTATTTGGCCTGGATCGGGCAGATCGGAATGCAGCTTGAGTTTCCCTCGCATCGCTGACCCATATAGGCGAATGGTCCGGTCGCGCCGCGCGGGCGGAATTGCTGCCTGCGCTTGTCGCCAACCTGAATGCCCTTGGCAGTTCTTGGCTTGCGCGGAGTTGAGTTCCGGCCCTGCGGCGTGCGCGAGACTTTCAGGTGAACCGTGCTGGTGGCATCCTCGCCGATTTCGATGGGCATCCCATCTGCCTTGGCAAAGAAGCCATCCACGTAAGACGACGGGATCGAATGCATCGGGTAGTCGTATTCCTTGTCGAAATACCCGACATTGTCGTGCCGACCCGACGTGCGAATACCCAGTGCCTTGGGCGTCTGTTCGTCGGCATCGGCCGAGACACCGATCTCCCACTCGGCGCGCTCATAGTCTGCGCGCAGGTCCTGATAGCCAAAGGGCCAGTCAACGCCTTTGCCGAAACGGCTTTGCATCTCGAAATCCGCAGGCATCATGCGCAGGCTTGTTCCCAGCCAATGCAGTGAGGTTCCGCCAAAGGCCATCAGATAGTTGCTGCCAAAGGGCAGGGGGCCGCGTTGGACGAAATACCCGTTTGTATCGGGCTCGGTGCCCCGAACAGCGGTGATATCCAGCACCGAAGGTGAGGGCAGGGTTGGTAGGTTCGGATAGGGAGAGTTCGGCGTCTTGGCCAGCGACAGATAGTACTGATCCAAGTAAGAGCGATAGGTCTCCCACGTCTTGCCATGGTCTTCCCCGGCTTCGAGGATTAGAACCGAATGACCGGCCGAGACCAGCTCCTTTGCCAGAATGCCCCCGGTAAACCCGGCTCCCACGATGACCACATCATAGGTCCGGTCGTCATCTGCAATTGCGCTCATTTGCCTGCCCCCCGCTGTTTTGGAGGTTCAAGGCCCCATGCGCCAAAGCCCTGTTGCTTGGCCCCTTGGGGATGCGCGCCGATGGCGTCCCAGACCAGCCCTTCCTTGTAGGACCGGGTCGAGATGATCTTGACCACGTCAAACCGCGACGCGCCGTAGCTTTCGCGCCATTCCTGCGAAAGCGGCACCCATTGGCCGGTATACCACAGCTGGATCAGCGTCCGCGACAGCGGGCCGAGACACTTGTCCGACAGATAGGTCTGACGCATGATCCGGTCGTCGTCCTGCTTGCCCAGCTCGTCGGAATGAGACAGGAACTCCTTAAGGATCTCGGCGGGGAGGACCTGCCGAAACTGATGCCAGTATTCGCCTGCGCATCCGGTGCCTTGCAACTCTGCGCTGCTATAGCCGGTCAGGGCGGCGCTGACGGTCAGAAAGGCGTTAAACTCGGGGGTGTCATCATGCGTCTTCATGGCGATCCCCATCAATTGCGTCCACATAGAAGCCACGCGGCTCAAAGCAGGCGGGCGGGCTTTCAAAGACCTGCACGGCCACCGGCGTCATATCGGTGAACAGCGTGCGCATGTCGCGGGTCATCGGGAAATCGTTGTTCCCTAGTTTCAGCTTGAAGCTTTTTGCGATGCGTTTGCCCTCTTTCGTGGTCAACATCGCGGTTTCAAACAGGCCCGAAATGGTCCAGCGGGTCCAAACGGTGCGTCCAAGCCCGGTGGCGAATTCGGGGATCGGTGTGCAGTTGGTCAGGGTCCAATGATCGCCCTTGAGTTTGCCCAGATCCGCCGTCAAATCGTAGACGATGGTTTGCGGATCGTCGGGATTGACCAGTTGGATCCACCATTTCTTGGGTGAGATCGGAGGGTGTCCCTTCATCTTGGCATTCAGCGAAGGAACCTTGTAGTTGAATTGGCCCAGAAACTTGGGCTCTCCGAACGCTTGGCGTCCGGCCTTGACGGCCATGGCATTATCGGCGGCCACATGAACCCGCAGATGGCCGATGGTTTTCGTCTGATCGCGGCCGTGAAGATACTCGGTCAGCGACATCTTCGGCACGCCCGGCACCCGGTTCTTGGGATAGGCCAGCAGGTTGAATTCGACCTCGTTCACGAAGCCCAGCGAGTTATCATAATGCGCTGTATAGCGTTGGAAGTTTAGCAGGATGACGGCCTTGTTCTCGCCGTCTTCATCAGGAAATTCGGCGACACACAGGCCGGTGCCTTTCACAAACTGGCGGGCAACTTCGACCGAGGTATACCAATACATCCATTGGCATTGCAGCGAGGCATAATAGAAGGGGAACGTGTCAAACTGCTTTGGCAGTTTCGGCATGACGCCAGTGACATCCGTCTGATGGCACGGGTCGCTTTTGGCTTTTTTCTTTGTCATTTGGCTGTGATCTCCCCCACTGGCTGTGACAATTCTACTTGCTCAAATTCCGCCCGATCATGCCTCCGGCTGTTTTGTTTTTAGGGTTTTCATAATGGCTTTTGCCTCGACCAGCGCGGGTGCTTTGGTCTTGTCGGCGGCCACGGCTTTCGAGATCTCACCAAGGCAGTTTGACGAGGTGTCAAGCTCGGCCAATTCCCGAACGACATGCAAAAGCGGGCCGTAATGGCCCAGTTGCAACGCCCCCATGGCAGCCTCTTTAAGGTGGCCGATCCCGGCGCTTTCGTCCCCGTGGGCCATGGCCAACCGACCGCGCAGACAGGTCAGGCCGACGATCCAGAATTTCTCACCGCTGTCGTTGGCAAAGGCTTCGGCTTCGTCCAACAGCTCCTCGGCCAGTTCCAGTTTGCCGTGCAGAATGGCCGCATCGGCGTAGAGGCAAAGGAAGAAACTCAGACCAAGGCGGCAGCCGGTATCGCGCCATTCACGCAGGCCCAAGGCGATCTCTTCTAAGGCCTTTTCACCATCTGTGCTTCGGCGCACCCAGCCATTCATGACCCGCGCCCAACCGCGCCAGAACTGGAAAGAATATTCCTCGGACAGGGCGATCAAAATGGCTGAACTGTCTTGAACCGTCGCCTCATCGCCCCGGAAATGGGAAATCCATCCAAGGAAAGCATTGGCGAAGGACTGGCTGAACGGGTGTGCGGTTTCTTCGGCATGGACCAGCGCTGCCTTGATCGCTGTCAGGGCACTGGATTCGTCGCCTGACAGCCAGTAGGAAAGCGCGCGATAGCCCTGAAGAGCCACTGCAAGGTCAACCACATCGAAATCGAGGCCCATGAAACGATGTTCGATGGACAGATTAACCTCAAGCCCGGCCTCAAGATGTTTCAACGCGTCCTTGGGATGGCCCAGATAGGTCTGCAGCGATCCCATTGAACGTTCGGCCGAGACAATGGTCAGCGGGCTCGACAAATCCTGACAGAGCGAGACCAGCCGATCCGCATTCTGTTTCGAGATCTCATATTCCCCGCCCAACATGGTCGAGCGGAACTGCCCGTAGACCACTTTGAACAGCCGTTCGGTCTCACCATATTCACGACACAGGGACTGCGCCCGCGCATAGGCCGACAGAACCGATTTGTGCGCATAGCCCCGGACGAAGGCCAGAGGCACGGCGATCATGATCTGCATGTCTATTTCGCGCCGGTCGCGTTCCTGCGATTGCGGCATTTCCTGCAAGCATTCCAAAGCATGCTGCAAATGGGTGATCGCCTCGACATTTGCCGAGTGGTCCAATGCCTGCCGCGCCGCGGTCATCAGTTTGCCTTCGGCGGCGGGGTAATTGCCGGCACGCCAGTAGTGATGGCCCAGAATTTCAGGCTCTCGCGCGACTGTTTCGGCGTATTTCTCCTCAAGAACTGCAGCGATTTGGCCATGCCATCTTGAGGCTGTCGAGCGCAGCATGGATTGATACGCGGCATCCTGGACCAAGGCATGGCGGAACCGGTAGGCATCTGCCGTACCCGGCTGGCCCGCGGGCACGATCAGCTCGGTTTCAAGAAGCTGGTTCAGCGCTTCGGTGATGTCGTTTTCAGTCCAGTCCAGAACCTCGGACAGCAGCTTGCGCTCAAAGTTTCGGCCGATTGCTGCGGCGACCTGAACGATCTCGCGGCTGGCCGACAAACGGTCTAATCTGGCCATCAGTGAGTCCTGCAGCGATTCCGGGATCGCCATGGACAGCTCGGCCTGACTCTGGCCGCGGTTGACCAAAAGACCGGATTCCATCGCCATCTTGGTCAGTTCTTCGACAAAGAGCGGCACGCCATCCGTGCGGTCAGCCAGTTGACTGAGAACTTCCGGCGACGGTTGCAGGCCCGAAATGCTTTCAACCAGCTTATAGATGTCACGACGTACAAGCCGGTTGAGCTCCAGGCTTGTGACATGGGACTGGTTGCGCCATGGCGATTGGAACTCGGTCCGGGCGGTCATCAGGATCAGGCAGCGGCAATTCGACACCTGTTCGATCCAGCCGTTGACGAATTCCAGCGTCGAGGCATCGAACCAATGCACATCGTCGAGCAACAGCAATAGCGGGTGGTGCTGCTCCAGACCCGCGCATAGCTGCAAAAGCGCCTCGATCAGCGCACCCTTTTCCCGCTCGGGCCCCATCGGCGCGACCAGAGAGGTGCTGTCTTCCAGCCCCATCAGGCGCAGGATAGGGGCGGCGCAGGTTTCAGCATCAAGGTTCAGATCGGTCAGAAACCGGGTGACTTTATCCCGGCTTTCCTCAGGAGGTGCGTTGGGCAGCATGCCCGTCAGCGTCGTCAGCGCATTCTTGATCGGGAAAAACGCGCTGCTTTGATGCAATGGCGATCCGAACAGGGTGAACTGGGTGGAGTCCTCGCTGGTCAGCTTGTCCTTCAGGCCAAAGGCGATCTTGGATTTACCAACGCCCGCGTCACCAGTCAGCAGCAGAACCTGCCCCTCTCCGTCCAACGCTCCGTCCCATCTGGACTGGACCAGAGCGATTTCGGCTGTGCGCCCGATGGTCGGTGTTTTGTCATGCGCGAAGTTCTTGCGCCCGGTCTCAAAACCGGAAATCCTCGGACCGACCACGTAGAGCTGCAACGGTGTGCTGACACCCGCCAAGGGCGGACTGCCGATCGAGGTGAAATCCAGACGCTCTCCGATCAGTCTGCGTGTCACTTCCGAGACAACGACCTGACCCACATCTGCCGCAGCCTGAATCCGGGCCGCCACATTCGGTGTATCGCCAAACAGCCAGACCTTTTCCGAGCTTGATGTGCCGGCTGCCGTACCCACCACCACAGGTCCGGTGTGGATCCCGATCCGCACATTTGTCGAAACCGACTTGTCCGTCAGCCCCGCGTTCCCGTCACGTGTCGCGCCCGCGATCTCAAGCGCGCAAAGAGCGGCGGAATAGTGGCTGAGTTCCTGCGCGGTGGGATAGCCGAAGATGGCGACCACTCCGTCGCCTGCATAATTGGCAATCTCGCCGCCGAATTTGGTGACGGTCCGGCCAACCAGCTCGCGGTATTGCGTGATCAATTCGCGGTAATCCTCGGGGTCAAGCCTTTCGGACAAGGCCGTTGAACCCACCAGATCGCAGAACATGACGGTCAGTTGGCGACGTTCGGCCACGTCTTCTGGTGCGTCCTTGGGAGAGGGTAAAGGGGCACTCGGTGGGGGACTGTCCTGACCCATCAGCGAAGCCCCACAAGCGGTGCAAAACTTTGCATGCGCCATCGCTGACGCACCACAGGACCCACAGGCTAGGGTCAATGCATTGCCGCAGCCGTGGCAAAAGTTGGACCCGGCAGGATTGGCCGCACCGCATTTGCTGCAATTGACATTCGGACGTCCCAATATGACTGCCCCTGAGCGCTGAAAATTGCGCCGTATATGAAACAAAGAAACAATTTCGCTTTCTTTAGTATCACATAATCTACAATTCGTCGCCCTTGAATTGTGCGCGGGTTTTGTGCGCCCGCAAAGGGTTACTGACTGATGCGTGCTGGCACCGTAGTTAGCACCCCGCCTGCGGGCGCAGAAATCCTCCAATTCTGTCGATGTTTTCGACCAGAAAGAACGGGCTGTCAGAGCCTGGTATGGGCTGAAAAAGCTGCCCATGGTCTTTTTTGAATGCGGTAAAGATCGGGCCGTTCACATGGTCCAGAAAAGCTTGGAAGTTCTTGTAGATTTCGATGAAAACGACGGTGCCGTCACTGCAGGGCGGCGCCGAGTTTTCGCCGCCTGTGTGGATGAGGTAGCCCCAGGTGTCCTCTTCCTGCTTCACATCTTGGGCCAGTTGCTTGAGGGCCGCAATCCCTTCGGCCTCCTGTTTGGGTTTCAAATACCAGGTCGCGATTATGCTATACATATCGATAGTCCTTTCGAGAGGCAGGTCTGCGTCCTATCCGTGATCAGCCCTGCCCAGACGGGTCAAATTGATTGATCTTTGTGGCGCGGCAACCCTCGGGAAATGAGGATTCAATATGCCGAAAGAAAGCCCGCAATGGGTTCGTTGGATGAGGGCCACGCACCCCTTATGCTAGCATATTGTGCGCCGGGCTGGCAAAACTCAGATGTTGCCAGCGGGTGTGAGCGGTCCTGACTGTCACTGAGCCACGGCCCGAATATCAACCCCGCGAGGAGATCTGCCGCAGAGGTCCGTAGGCGGCTTTGAACTGCGCCTTGGCTGCCTCGCAATCTGCGGTTTTGCTGCTGTCGGGCAAAACGCGCTCGCCGATGCTAGGGGCTTCTAGGATGTCTTCCGGGGACGCTCCGGTTTCTGCGATCTGGGCAAGACGCGCGGCCCCCAGTGCTGCGCCGAATTCTCCATCTTTGGGCAACTCGATTGGGACGTTCAGAACGGTTGCGATCAGCTTGACCCAATAGTGCGATTTTGTACCGCCGCCGATGCCGATCAGCCGATCAATCCGCGCGCCGGTCTTCACCAAAGCGTCATACGAGTCGCTCAGGCCATAGGCGACCCCCTCGAGTACGGCGCAGGTCAGATCGCTCTGATCGGTGTCTTTTCCCAGCCCGGTAAAGCCACCGCGAATGTTGGCGTCGTTGTGCGGGGTGCGCTCACCTGAGAGGTAAGGGTAGAACTGCACGCGGCCCGGCGCGCGTAGCTCCTCGCCCAATGCGCGTGTCAGGTCGGCGGGTTTTTGACCAGTGATTTGGCCCAGCCAATTCAGGCTGTCGGTTGCAGACAGCATGACGCCCATCTGATACCAGCGATCAGGCACGGCATGGCAAAACGTGTGCAAAGCCGAGGCCGGGTCAGGGTGATAGCCATCGCGCGCAGCCAGCAGCACTCCGGAGGTGCCAAGAGAAATGAACCCGTCACCCTCGTTCAGAGCACCTAAGCCACAGGCAGCTGCAGCGTTGTCTCCAGCACCACCTGCGACGGTGACGCAATTGCGCAGACCCCAACGGCTGGCAAGATCGGTGCGAAGGGTACCTGCGGGCTGGCAGCCCTCGACCAGGCGGGGCATCTGAGATTCCGACATTTGCCCAGCGATCAACAGCTCCTCTGACCACGCGCGCTGCGAGACGTCCAGCCAGGATGTGCCAGCGCTATCCGACATGTCAGCGACGTAGTCGTACGTCAGATAGTAGTTCATATAAGCCGCAGGCAGCAGAACCTTCGCGATACGGGTGAAATTGTCTGGCTCATGTTCCTTGACCCAGAGCAGTTTGGGGGCCGTGAAGCCGGGGAAAACGATATTGCCTGAAGCTTCGCGAATACCAGGCAGGGCGTCCAGATTCTTGGCCTCGGCATCCGCGCGCGTGTCGTTCCACAGGATGCAGGGTCGGATCACGTCACCTTTGGAATCCAACAGCGTTGCGCCGTGCATGTGGCCCGCTACGCCTATGGCTCGCAGATCGGTAAATTCGGGGTGAGCGTCCCGCAACGCGGCAACCGCCCCCTCTAGCGCCGCGATCCATTCGGCGGGGTCCTGTTCGCTCCAGCCGGGATGTTTGTGCTCGGACGTGCAGGAATGCTCTGCCGAACCGAGCACGCTGCCGTCTTCGGCCAAGAGCAGGGCGCGCAGCCCGGACGTTCCCAGATCAATGCCAAGGTAGCTCATACTGCGTCGCCTCTGATTTCATAAGTTTGCAAACGGTTTATTCTGTTTTCGAGGAGTCTGCAAAGCGCGGATCAACCGCCGATGTAGCTGCCGGTCTTTGGGCGATAAAATATCTTCTGATCGTGCAGCTTGCCCAGAAGATCATGCATCCGGCGGATGGTGTCTTCGTTGTTCTCGTTCGCCTCAATGGAATAAGAGGCTATCGCCTGTCGCAGGGCTTGTTCGATCAATTCCATATCCTCGATGGAGAGTTCGAACATGTCATTATATTGCGGCATTGGAGGTCCTCCGGCTGCGGGTGTGAAACCAAAGCATGCCCGGAAACCCCGAGTTTTACCAGATTGCAGGCCGCATCAGTCCCTTTGCATCCGCGTTGCATAATATTGTGCAATGGCTTGGGTCCGGTTTTTGACGCCCAGCTTGTCGTAGATGTTCGAAAGGTGGAACTTCACGGTGTTCGTCGAAATCTCGAGCTCTTTTGAAAGTTCGCGATTGGACATGCCCTGCGCCAACGCCTCGAGGATGGTGCGTTCCTTGCGCGACAGGCTTTCGATCGGGTCCAGCTGCATTTTCCTGACGTCGATGAACGGAAACACCATCTTGCCCGCGGCCACCTTCTCGCAGGTGTCCAGAAGCCCTTCGACCTCGCCCGAGCGTGCGGCAAACCCGGCAGCCCCGGCCTGCATCGCAAGTCGTGGAACGTCGGCATTGGCATCGCCATAGACCACGAAGCGCGGTGCGCTGGCCTGATCGCGCAGCACCTCGATCAGTTTGGCAGCGCCAAGGGCGGGCAATGTCCAGTCCACCACACCGACCTGAACAGGCACCCGCATGACCGTACCAAGGAACCCCTCGGCCGTGGCCGAAGTCGCAACCAATGAGAATCGCGGGTCGCGTTCAAAGATCTCCGACATCGCCGACAGGACCAGAGGGTTGCCGTCCGCCAGCATGACGTCGATGGGCTTAGATGGAGCTTCAGCCATATGAATTTGCCCTTAAAGCTCAAAAACTACCCAAATGGGTGGGTACGGTTTTGGTATACTATCGTATTTTTACACCTTTGGGTGGGTAATACCCCATCCTATTAGGCATGCTAAATCAGTAGTAAGTTACGTTGCGTGATCTTGCAAGACCACGTTTTCTACACGGCAACTCAACCAAACGGGCCGCTGAGCCTGAGAAACCGCCGAGGAAGCCGCACAATGACTTTCCAGATTTTCCCTCCGCTCGAAATCCCCGAGACCCTTGCAGCGGGTCCCGGACCCGGCAACACGGATGCCCGCGTTCTGCAGGCCTTTGCAGCGGCGGGGGTCGCCGATCACATGCAGGGCGACGTTCTGCGCGGAATGATCGAGTGCAAGCATATGCTGCGCGAAATCTGGGGCACGCAGAACGCCTATACCTTTGCCGTCGCCGGCACGGGTTGGAGCGCACTGGACACCATGTTCTCAGCCGTCATGCCGGGCGACAAGGTTGTGGCTTTTGCCAACGGCACATTCTCGGGCATTGATGCGCTGACCCTGCGGATCAAGGCGGCGACGCCCATCGAACACGCAGCCAATCCGCTTGAGCCACAAGCTGCCAGCGTCACCGTGATCGAGGTTCCGCATGGCCAGTCTGTCACCGGAGAAATCGTCGAAGCAGTCCTGGCCGAGCACAAGCCCAAATGGGCGTTCATGGCCCACTGGGAAACCGGGTCCGGCCGGATCAACGACATTCGCGGTTTTTCGGACGCGTGTGAGCGTCACGGCGCGATGGGTCTGATCGATGCGGTATCGTCGCTGGGCGTGGATGACTTTTCGATCGACGACTACCCCGGCATCGCGGGTTGGGCCTCTTGCCCGCAGAAAGGTCTGTGCTGCCTGCCGCTGACCTACGCTCCGGTTAGCTTCACCGATGCCTTCATCGACAGCCTCAAGACCAGCGGCGCCTACACCTATGTGCACAACCCGATTTTCGAGGCGCGCCATTGGGGTATCGTCGAAGGTCAGGATGTCGAGAAAGGCACCTATCACCGGACGCATTCGGGCTATGCCGTGGCCGCCTTCCACGAGGCGCTGCGTCTGACCTTGCAGGAAGGGCTGGCCAAGCGCGCAGCGTCTTACCGCATTCACGAACGCGTCCTGCGCGATGCCGTGGTCGAACTGGGGTGCGAGGTTACCTCGGACATGCCGAGCCTGATCGTTCTGAACCTGCCACCGGAGCTTGCCGGTCGCGAGATGGAATTGGTGCAGAACTGCCGTGCGCGCGGTTTTGGCATCTGGCCCACGCTCAGCGCGCCTGTTCAGGTGCGGATCGGCATCCTCAACCAGCTGAACCGGAAATCCGTCAGCCGGATCGTGCGCCTGTTTGCCGAGGCGATGCGCGAACTGGGCGGACAGATTGATCGGGACGCAATCGAAGCCCTGCTGGAAAGCCGCTACGGCACTTCGATGGCTGCTTAATTTCACTGCAAGAACGGGAGGATTGCAGATGGATATTCACGAATATCAGGCGAAAGAACTACTTTCGAATTTCGGTGTCGAAGTGCCGCCCGGTGCTTTGGCCTATAGCCCGGAACAGGCGGCCTATCGGGCGCGTGAACTGGGGGGCGACAAGTGGATCGTCAAAGCGCAGGTCCATGCAGGCGGGCGCGGCAAGGCCGGTGGGGTCAAGCTGTGCAACACCGAAAATGAGATCTACACAGCCTGTGATGACATGTTCGGCCGCAAGTTGGTCACGCATCAGACTGGTCCTGAAGGCAAAGGGATCTACCGCGTTTACGTGGAAGCTGCGGTGCCGATTGATCGCGAAATCTATCTGGGTTTTGTGCTGGACCGCTCGAGCCAGCGTGTGATGATCGTTGCGTCCTCGGAAGGCGGGATGGAGATCGAAGATATCTCGGCCGAGCGCCCAGACAGCATCGTGCGTTCGATCGTTGAACCCGCAGTGGGTCTGCAAGAATTCCAGGCCCGTGAAATCGCGTTCCAACTGGGGCTGGAGCCGAAGCTGATCCAGCACATGGTCCGCACGCTGCAGGGCTGCTACGCCGCCTTCAGCGATCTGGATGCCACCATGGTCGAGATCAACCCACTGGTAATCACCGGAGACGACCGCGTTCTGGCGCTGGACGCGAAGATGAGCTTCGACGACAACGCCTTGTTCCGTCACCCGCAGATCGCCGAACTGCGCGACAAAAGCCAGGAAGACCCGCGCGAAAGCCGCGCCGGTGACCGGGGCCTGTCTTATGTTGGTCTCGACGGCAATATCGGCTGCATTGTAAACGGCGCCGGTCTTGCGATGGCGACAATGGACACGATCAAACTGGCTGGCGGAGAGCCGGCGAACTTCCTCGATATCGGTGGTGGCGCCTCGCCCGAGCGTGTGGCTAAAGCTTTCCGTCTGGTTCTGTCGGACGACAATGTGCAGGCCATTCTGGTGAACATCTTCGCCGGTATCAACCGCTGCGACTGGGTGGCCGAAGGTGTCGTGCAGGCTCTGAAAGAGCTGGATATCGACATCCCTGTCGTCGTGCGTCTGGCCGGTACTAATGTGGAAGAGGGTCAGAAGATCCTCGCCAAATCCGGTCTTCCGATCATCCGCGCCACCACTCTGATGGAGGCTGCCGAACGCGCCGTGGGCGCATGGCGCAACGACCTTACCCAAGGCACCAAGATGAGGGCCGTGCAATGAGCATTCTTCTCGATCGTAACTCGCGCGTGATCGTGCAAGGTATCACCGGCCGCATGGCGCGGTTCCACACCAAGGACATGCTGAACTACGGCACCAACGTCTTGGGCGGCGTGGTTCCTGGAAAAGGCGGCGAAACCGTCGAAGGCGTTCCGGTCTTTGACACCGTTAAACAAGCGGTTGAGGCCACTGGCGCGGATGCCAGCCTTGTGTTTGTGCCGCCGCCCTTTGCGGCCGACTCGATCATGGAGGCCGCAGATGCCGGTATCCGCTATTGTGTCTGCATTACCGACGGTATTCCGGCGCAGGACATGATCCGCGTGAAGCGCTACATGTACCGTTATCCCAAAGAGAAGCGCATGGTCCTGACCGGGCCGAACTGCGCGGGCACCATCTCACCCGGCAAAGCGCTGCTGGGGATAATGCCGGGGCATATCTACCTGCCGGGCAATGTTGGCATCATCGGTCGCTCGGGAACGCTGGGCTACGAGGCCGCGGCCCAGTTGAAAGAGCGCGGGATCGGAGTTTCGACCAGCGTTGGCATCGGCGGTGATCCGATCAACGGCTCGTCCTTCAAGGACATTCTGCAGCGTTTCGAAGAGGATGAGGACACCCATATCATTGCCATGATCGGTGAGATCGGAGGCCCGCAGGAAGCCGAAGCGGCCGAATTCATCCGCGATCACGTCACCAAGCCTGTGGTGGCTTATGTTGCTGGTCTGACCGCTCCGAAAGGTCGGACCATGGGTCATGCCGGTGCGATCATCTCGGCCTTTGGCGAAAGCGCCAGCGAGAAGGTTGAAATCCTGTCCGCCGCAGGAGTGACCGTGGCCGAAAATCCCGCGGTGATCGGCGAAACAATCGCCCGCGTGATGGAGGCTGCGTGATGGTCAAACCCTCGGTTCTAGTCACCCGTCGCTGGCCTGCCGCCGTCGAGGCGCAGCTGGCCGAGAACTACAACACGGTGCTGAATACCGGGGACAAACCCATGTCCCCGGCAGAAATCCGGCATGCGCTGAAATCCTATGATGCGGTCCTGCCGACCGTGACCGATACCCTCAGTTCCGAGGCTTTGGACGTACCCGGCGCGCAGACGAAGATTCTGGCAAATTACGGCGTTGGCTACAGTCACATCTGTGAGCCCTCAGTGCGTGGGCTGGGCATGACCGTCACCAACACGCCGGACGTGCTGTCCGAATGCACCGCCGATATCGCGATGACCCTGCTGCTGATGGTGGCGCGCCGCGCTGGCGAAGGGGAACGCGAGCTGCGGGCGGGCAACTGGACCGGCTGGCGCCCCACGCATCTGATCGGCACCAAGGTCAGCGGCAAGGTGCTGGGCATCATCGGCTATGGCCGCATCGGGCAGGAAATGGCCCGGCGTGCCCATCACGGCTTCGGGATGCAGATCATTGTCTACAACCGCAGCAAAATCGCGCCCGAGGTTCTGGCCCAATGCAATGCCACTCAGGTCGAAACCGTGGATGATCTGCTGCCGCAATGCGATTTCGTCTCGCTCCATTGTCCCGGCGGGGCTGCAAACAGGCACCTGATCAACGCCCGCCGTCTGGATCTGATGAAACCGGATGCGTTCCTGATCAACACGGCCCGAGGCGAGGTGATCGACGAACGCGCGCTGATCCAGTCCCTGACCTTCGATATGATCGGAGGGGCGGCGCTGGATGTGTTCGACGGAGAGCCCCGGATCAACCCCGTCCTTATGCAATGTGACAACCTTGTGATGCTGCCCCATCTCGGCAGTGCCACCCGTGAGGCGCGCGAGGCGATGGGGTTCCGTGTGCTGGACAACCTCAGCGACTTTTTCGAAGGCCGCGAACCGCGCGATCGCGTGATCTGACCTCGCGTATATCAATTTCCTGCTCTGGCCCCTCCGTAGGGCCGGGCTGCGGACCGCTTAGGAGGACTGCGTCATGAACGCCCCCAATCGTATCGACGGTTTTTTCACCCAGTCTTTGTCGGACCGTGATCCTGAGCTTTTCGGCTCGATCACGTCCGAGCTGGGCCGTCAGCGCGACGAGATCGAGCTGATCGCGTCGGAAAACATCGTCTCTGCCGCCGTGATGGAGGCGC
>NZ_JBSWYP010000012.1:0-143682 GCF_056161185.1 Ruegeria sp. ABV3_008
ATTTGGGAGCGCGTTTGCCAAGGCGTCGGCCACCCAAGCAATGGACGACTTTTGCTCCGCCCCGTGGCCGACTTTCTCACCGCCGTTGACATTTCAGCGCTATAGACGCTTTAAAGATGCACTTTTCGAAGAGATTTCTTGCCTTTTCTTTGAAATTATATGATTTAGGGCGTCATGAACGCTGGAAGATCGCAAAATCTGAAGAAAGTTCTCGACTCAGTGCCCGCGGGATATCTCGTCGATGCAAAATGGCTCACCGCCCATGGCATAGCCTACGAAACCTTTCGCGACTATGTGAAACGGGGCTGGCTCGAACGCGTTCACCGCGGCGTTTTCCGCCGACCTGTTCCCAATCCACCCGCATCAAACACCGTTGACTGGAAGGCCTGCCTGATCTCGATGCAACATATCATGGGCTATGATATTCACGTCGGTGGCAAAACCGCTCTCTCACAACTGGGCTACGACCACTACTTGCGTTTGGGCAACAACGCCCCCGTCTGGATCTATGGCTTCAAAATACCCAACTGGCTCACGAAGCTGCCACTCAATGCGCCTATAGAAACGCGCAATACGTCGCTGTTCGCTGACCAGGCACTTGGCGTTACAATTGACGACATAAAATCTGAAAACTCCCTCCCGTGGGACTGGCAACTGCGCATGTCGGCCCCCGAACGGGCGGTCATGGAAGCCATGGACGAATTGCCGGACCATGAGAGTTTTCACAACCTCGACATGGTGTTCGAGGGCTTGACGACGCTACGACCTAAGTTGCTCTCAGCGCTCTTGCTGAGCTGTAAGAAAATAAAGGTCAAGCGCCTCTTCTTTGTTTTTGCGGATCGCCACAATCACCCCTGGCGCAAACGACTTGATGCTGACGCCTTCAACCTCGGGACGGGGGATCGAGCATTGGTCGAAGGGGGTCGGATACATCCGCGATATCGCATCATGGTACCCGAAGAGTTCGTCACGACAGGGGCAGAAAATGGCGCGTAGGAATTATGAATCCCAGGTCGCCCTTCTCGTGCGTGTATTGCCTTACGTCGCGAAGGAAGAGATATTCGCGCTCAAGGGCGGGACAGCAATCAACCTCTTCTATCGCGATCTACCGCGACTCTCGGTTGATATCGACCTGACATATCTGCCGATCAAAGAGCGTGAACAGAGCCTCGCCGAGATCAACGAAGCCATGGATCGTATCGCTAATTCGATCGAAAAGGGTATCAGCGGGGCAAAGGCTCAAAGAATAAAAGGAGGTGGGGGCGGCGCCACCCGCGTGCTTGCGCGTCTGGAAGGTGCAGAAGTCAAAATCGAGACCTCGCCTGTCACACGCGGCGTTGTTCATGACCCCGAAACCCGGGCGGTCTCCGACGCCGTAGCAGACGCGTTTGGCTATGCAGAAATGCAGATTGTCTCATTCGAAGATTTGTTCGGCGGTAAGCTCCACGCAGCCGTGGATCGCCAGCATCCACGCGATCTTTATGATGTAAAGCTGCTCTACGAACACGAAGGACTGACGGATGATCTGTTCCGGACTTTCCTGATCTACATCGCCTGTTCGGCACGTCCGGCACACGAATTGTTGAATCCCAACCTGATCGCCCTAGATCAACCTTAGGTGCGTGAGTTCGAGGGCATGACTAAGTCAGCCGTCGGCCTGGATGACCTACTGACGACGCGCAACCAACTGATTGCGGATATCCAATCTCGCTTCGACAAACCCACCAGACAATTCTTGCTCAGTCTGCAGGATGGCGCGCCGGATTTCGCCGTAATAGATCGACCGCAAGCCGCCAATCTTCCCGCCGTGCGTTGGAAGCTTCTCAATCTGGAGCGCCTGATCCGGGACAACCCGGAAAAGCACGTCGAGCAAAGGGAAGAACTCGAGAAACTCCTCGGTCGCCTCTTCGACTGATTTAAATTCAGAGTTCGACCAATTGAAAGCGCGGGCACATTTCCACGCCGCTCACCCGCCCTTCGTGCCGTATTTCAGCCCCCTACCCGTCCCGATCTAGCTTTAACCAATAGCGAGTGTACCGGAGTTCACCTGTTCGGGTCAGAGCCCCCTTCTCTACCAGGTCCTGCAGATCCCGCGTCGCCGTGGCGCGCGATGTTCCCGTGATCGAGATATAGTTCTCAGCACTTAATCCGCCTTTGAACCCTACCGGTCCAGCTTTGAACAAACGTGCGATTACTTTGCTTTGCCGGGCGTTGAACTGATCACGATACCGGTCATAGAAATGCGTCTTGGATATAAAGAAGCCAACGCGCTCTAAGGTCACCTGCTGCGCTGTAAGGACTGTCTCGGCAAACCAAACGAGCCATGGCGCGACGTCCAGCGTTTTTTGATGACACTCAAGCTGATCGTAGTAAGCCTTCCGCTCTCGCTCGATCGTGAAAGCAAGAGCAATCAGACTTGGCTGACCGATACTCTGGGCCAGAGATTTTTCCGCCAGCGCTCTGCCCAACCGGCCATTGCCGTCTTCAAAGGGGTGAATGCTCTCAAAATACAGATGGCTCAATCCGGCCCGGATCAGCGCGCGCAATGGTTCGGGACCATCCGGTGCGGTCCGGTTGAACCAGGTTACGAACTGGTTCATTTCAGCCGGAACCTGATGTGAAGGTGGCGCTTCGAAATGCACCGTTGGGTGGTCGAGCCTGCCTGAGACGATTTGCATCGCATCCTCATGGCTCCGGTATGATCCAATCGTTTCCAGATGCCTGTCATGGGACAGAAGCATGTCATGCCACCGAAACAGTGTGTCGTGTGACAGTGGTTCCGAATAATTGGAATAAACATCCACCATCATTTCAGAAACGCCCTGTTCGCGCGGTTTGGATGGATAGCTGTCGGGAGCCAGTCCAAGATGTCGGCGCAAGGAAGATTGCACGCTGAGACGATCCAGCATCTCACCTTCGATCGCGCTGGTCTTCATCGCTTCTTCGCTTAGCAGGTCGATACGCAATTGATCTCGATCCGATATGTTCACATGATGAACCGCTCCAAGAACTTCCCCTGAGGACATCAGGAACTGCTGCTCGTATGGTTCGAGTCTTGCGGCGTCGTAACGAAAAGTCGGCCAGTCAGGGTTCTGCCAGTTCCACATCGTGAGGTATAAGCTTCCTTTCTATAGCTCATTATTTATGATTACGTGATTTATAGAGGTCAATCCTATTGCTCACCTTTTTCAAACTCTTCAATCCGATCATCGATTGGATGTGTAATCTGAAAACGGTAAACCTCATCCTCTTTCCCAAAGTTACGTAGCATTGGAGGTTCGCGAGAGCATTGCCTTTGGGGACAGCTCTCCCTTTTCGATCTTAGCCAGCAATGAAATTAGGTAAGCCCCTGGAGACTGTATGTTCTCAGCACGTTGGAAGATGTATCCGAGAACGATAAAGCGAATAGCGGGGCCAAACGTTGATTTCATTGCATACCAGGTTTTGCCAAGTCGTAGATACTCGGCGATATCATCCATAAGCTGATCACAGTGGTGCTGATCTTTTGCAAAGCGTAGTTCTGCGCATAGCCGTGGAAAACTGCGCTCCATTTGGTCTGGAGAAACCTGAATCTGAGAAAGTTTTTCTTTCTTAACTTCGGGATTCAAAGAGTCCTCTTTGTGCCCCTCAATTTCACTGTCACTGGCCCTCAAATTTTCTGTATCTGTCTGTGTTATCTCGGAGATTTCCACAGAGATTTCTGCCAGCAGCTCGCTGAGTACATTCGCATCTGGTTTGCGACGCAGAGCATTGCGTACGTTGGTCATCAAATCAGAGATCGCGGTGTCATTTGCTACGAGGTCCCTAAGGCGCACCAGAGCGGCGGAAACCTTGTCGCGGAGTACAGTGAACTCCAGAACTCGATCAGCATGCCTCTGGGCTTCCTGGATGAACTCAGCGTGCCGTTCAGACAAGGGCATCAAGGAGAGACCAGTTGCGGTGACCACCCTGCCCTGTCGATCCCGGCGTGCCCATCGCTTGCCGTTTGCGCTCATAACGCGGCGGATAAGTCCAAGCTCAACCAGCGCTGAGATATGACGCTCAACTGTCTGCACGCTGACGTGAGTTCGTTTGGCGATCGCCGCGTTGGAAGCGAAGCAGATGTGATGATCATCTTGGTCCGCAGCAATCTGATCACCGCCTAAAAAGGAAATCATCGCTCTCAGGACATTGAGAGTTGTGGACTTTAACCCAAGAGGTTCTCTCGCCTCTTCAACGGCGCGAAGAAGTATCCATTTTTTGGGCGTACTACTCCCCTGCCCTGCCGTTCCCGACAAGGTTGCTCCACTTGGAGCCAATGCTGTTAGTGTTTTCATGATTATCTATCGGCAGACAAAAATTACCCGTTCGCTCAAGAGCGTTTTTTCTTGTATGGCGATTCGGGTGCTGCTAGATTCTAGGTGTCTAATCTAAGAATTGCGCTTTGCGCAGCAGCCCTCGAAGCTCCGGTTTCGGGGGTTTTGTTTGTTTGCCTTCCTCCTTTCTGCTCGTCCTCAGTTCTTTTTCTTGGCGTTTACAGCTGTAAACTCAGCGTGTGAGCGCTTAATGATTTCAGCCATGTTTTCGTCCAACCAGCTAGCGAAGCCAGCGTTAGCTCCGGTCCTTTTGACCGATACAGTTAGTGATCCGTTGGTAGATTTGATTGTAACGCCTTCGATTGGGTTGAGTTCTGCTGCACCTTCTCTTTGTCTTGCACCGCGTTTGGCAGCTGCTTTTAGGAGCATTTCCAGCCGATCATCTGACGACATCGATGGCTCAATGGTTGCAAGAAGGTTTGCAGCTTCATCTTCCGCTAGCTTGCCTGCAACGAAGTGCTCTGCAAGCACGGTCCATTTTGGGCGGCCTGATTTTGGGGCTGCGCCGATCATGTCACCAATCTTTGCTGGAACATGTTGCGTAATTTTTGTCAGGTGAGACAGCCCTGATTTCGAAACGTTCAATACTTGCCGCACCGTTGTCGTGTCATGCCCGGAAGTCAGGATCGCCTCGGCGAAACGTGCTTTCTCGTAGAAGGAAAGATTGCGCCTCGCAGCATTCTCAAGCCCTTTGGCGAGAAGCGCTGAAGCATCGTCGATATCCTGAACATTGGCGCGGACTTTAATACCAAGTTCACGACAGGCTTTGAGCCTCCTCCGTCCATAAATTGCCTCGTATCGACCGTCGGATTTCGATCTTCTGACAAGAATGGGAACTTGTTGGCCACCGTCTTGTATACTCGACATCAAGCTTTCAAAACTATCGTCTTCTTCGTCAGTGTTTACAGCTGTAAACTCACCAAGCCTATCGGCTGGCCCCCAGTCGTCGATCAGAGCAGGGTCAATTTCCCTGATTGCGGCAAGAGAGCCCTGAAGCGCACCAAGAGCAGGGGCATTGGGTTTTGGAGTTTTATCGATGGCCTTGGGGCCAGAGCGCGCGATGGTGTTTGCGATCCCCGACATCTCCTGAAGCGACTTTCTAGCCATTAGCTGCGTCCCCATGCTTGATGGATCATTTGCTCTACCTCAGAGCCGATCGCATCCATTGAGTTCTTTGCCCGATCATAAGTTGCGCGTGTCATTTCTGACCGCACGACTTCGTAAATTGATTGTTTGAGCATTGTGGCGTCACTGACCGCGGTGCTTTTGAGGGCTGTAGCTGACATAACGCGATCCTGAAACAGTGCCCGCATGAACGAAGCCAGTTGTTGAGACGGTACGTCTGTTGGTTCGTCACGCGTTATCAGGAATTTGAAGTTGTCGTATTCGAGCGTAGCGCCGGCATCTTCAATGACTGCCATGTAAGCACCAGCGAGTTCGAGAAATTGAGCCGTCGAAGACACGTCCAGCATCGAAGGTGTAAGTGGCACAAGCAATGAACTGGCGGCCGCCATCCCAGCAATTGTCAAGAATCCTAGTTGAGGTGGGCTATCAATCAGAACAAGGTCAAAATCTCCTTCCACCTGGGCCAGGGCATTCCGTATTCTTGTAAAGAACGGATGGTCTGGATTGGAGTGAACGGCAGATTCTGTCTCAAATTCGGAAAGAACAAGCCGTGACGGAGCCACAGAGAGACCGGGGAAGTATGTCGGAAGCACGACGTCCGCCATATCTACCGGATCTTCATATCGAATAGCATCGTAAATCGTCAGCCCGTCAAACTCTATTTCCGGGCTTATGCCACACATGGATGTAAGAGAGCCTTGAGGATCCAGATCAACAGCCAGTACACGGTAACCGCGAAGCGCAAAATAGTGAGCCAAGTGAATTGTTGTGGTGCTCTTACTGCTGCCGCCTTTGAAGTTCATCAACTGCCAGACTTGGAGCTTTTCTCCTTCAGACCGGCGAGGGACATAGCGCCCTTTTTTGCGTGAGGTTTTCTCAAGCGTTTCGCGAGCCTCCCAAAGTTCTTGGGCAGTATAGTAACGCCTACCGCTGCGTACGTCATTCGGTTCAGGAATCGTTCCCTCTGCGTGGACTTTGCGCATGAATTGACCTGATACTCCTAGGAGTTCAGCAGCTTCTGGCGCTGCAAAATTTCGCAGTGATTTGGTGTTGTCGGGGGCAAATGCAGCAAGTAGATGTTCCCGGATAGCCGAGTTTAATCTCTCAGATATTTCCGTGGCGAGTGCCGATGGTCTTTCTGCCGCAAGTGGTGTCACGGGAATCATGTAGTTGCCTCAAATTAAAGAATGTGGTCATTTTTGCGCCACTTGAGATAAACAGCCGTGATTCATTGCACTAAGTCAAGGATTTTCGCCTATATTGTAGGTTTCCCAACGCGGAGGACTACATACGCTTTGTATCAGAGCAGGGTGGTTTACAGTTGTAAACTCGGTTGAGCGGGATCATGGGTTCTTTCAGTCGATGGAGTTCTAACGTAGGCATGCGAAGGTGTTCCTGTAAAACTCCTCCCTATGCTCCGCTTTGAGTAGAACGCCTCTAGCATGGGGTTGGAGTGAAGGCCGAACGGCTTTTGGCGCAAATCGCGCAATTGGGAAGGGCAGGGAGCTAGTTGAGCTGATTGGTAAAATTCTCTCGCCAACAATTTCGTTATCGAGTTTTCTGCGATACCAACTTCGTAACAATACTTCTGCGCCAGTACGGGAGTACGATGCGGTGAGAATGGCATGGCGATCTGGGTCAGATACACCGAGCTCAGCCTGTGCGCAGAGGCAAAACACGCGAACATTCCGGCTAGAGTCAGCCGCTCGCCAATTGCCCAAGAAATGGCATACCGTGAGGGCGGGGTTTCGGGAATTGTGCGCCTATAAGTTGCGACGGAACAGGGAACTGTCTTCGATCCAGTGCAGCTGTGCTTGCGCGGCGCGGCTTTTGGCGCAAGTCTCTACCGTCATTGGATTCATATGGGATCACAGACATGATCCGTGTGTTCACGTCCCATTAGCGTCCATAAAACCAGCTTGCTCGAATTAGTGATTTTGGGCTCCTCAATCGTTGAACCGACGGTCTCGTTGGCATATATTGCCAAAAAGGAGGCTTATGCCATGGTAACCCGCAATGTCGTACTTACAGAATCGCAGGATCAACTGGTGCAGAAGCTGGTTGCGTCCGGTCGATATCAGAACGCCAGTGAAGCGTTGCGTGCCGGCCTTCGGCTTTTGGAGCGGGAAGAAGCGGGCCTAGTGTCTCTCATATCAGGTCTGCAGGAGGGTGTGGCACAGGCTCAGGCTGGAGATCTGGCAGAAGGCAGCGGCCCGGATGCGATCCGTCGTGCCTTTGCGAAGGCACGAACCGAAACGTGACCAGACCCTTTCGACTGACACGCCGCGCTGAAGCCAGCCTGGTGGAAATTGCGCGATGGACCTTCGACAAGTTTGGGCCGCATCAGGCCGATCTTTATGAACAAGAACTAGTAGAGCGCTGCCAGGCCATCACAGAGGGCAGGGCGTCCAGCCGCAGTTGTTCTATATTGGTCGAGGAGGCGGTGGATCTCAGATATGTTCGGGCAGGAGAGCATTTCCTGGTTTACCTGGATCAGCCGGATACGGTGATCATCGTCGATATCCTGCATTCTCGTTGCGATCTGCCGCGACATGTTTCCGCGCTAGCCACGCTAACGGATGGGGTAGGGGACAAGACATAGGCATCGCGGCCATAAAACTCCCTCAAGCTTGGACTTCTTCGAACAATCCGTAAGCGTTCACCCCAATAAATCCGTTGCAGGGTTCTCTGCAATATCGACGTCGTCATAGTACTTTTGTGCCTGGGCCATGGAGCGGTGCAGCGAAAGGCGCATGGCAGCCTGGATTGGAGCGCCGTCCAGCGCGGCCTGGGTCAGGAACCCGGAGCGCAGCCCGTGGGGCGAGGCAAAGCCGTCGGGCAGCCCGGCCAGGGCCAGCCGGTGGCAGACAATCTGATAGATCGCATCCGGGCTGAGGCGGCGTTTCAGAACCCGGTCCGCCTTGGAGATCGGCCGGAACAGCGGCCCGTCGCTGACCTCACCCACCTCGATCCAATGCACCAGCGCCTGCGCCGCCCGGCCCTTGAGGACTAGGCGCGGCGTTTCACCTTTGGTTGTCGTCTTGGTCTGCAGCAGTGAGATCCACACCAGGCCTTTCTCGTCGAATTCCTTCAGTGACACATCCGCGCGCATCAGACCGGTGATCTCCGAGCGCCGTCTGCCACCAGAGGCCCAGCCCAGCATCAGAATTGCCCGGTCGCGGCAATCCCGGCGGCTGCCCCGACAGGTGGCCAGCAGCTGTTCCAGCACGTCACGGGTAATCGGGTGCTGAGACTTTGGGGCAGGGGGCCGGGCCGCAGCGCGACGCGCTTTGGACCGGGCCTGTTTCACCTGCGGCGCATCAAATGGGCTGGCGAGATTCTTCATCCGGTGGAACGCCAGCCAGGAGGCAATGCGCCTGTCCAGCGTTGACGGGGCCGGGCAGGCCAGCGATTTGCGCAGCCCTTGCGCGATCAGTGCCTCTGCCACCTGTCGTGCAGTGTCGTCTTCCGGGGCATCGTTCAAATCGCGGGCGTGATCGAGAATGAAGGCGAGGGCGGTGGCCTCGGATTCCGGCCAGTCCAACGCCGCACCGAACCGCGCAGACTTCCAGGCGGTGACATAGAGCAAGTCGCGCTCATAAGCGCGGAGCGTGTTTTCCGGCGTGCCGCGCACATAGAGATCGGTGAGCGCGTCCTGGTCTGTCTGTGACAGGGCAGGGGAGACAGTGGGGAGGTATGGGGCAGGGGGCTTCATGTGTCGATTTTCCCTAACCTGTAGACTGCTCATGCTTGTTTTCAAAATGTTCCATGGTTGGCCTTATGCTGTGTTGGTTTTTTACGAGTAGACTCGGACTGAATTTGTGCCGGTACATATTTACAAAATTGCAGGTTACGGTGCTGCATCGACAAAGGTTTGCTGCCGGTGCGGGGCAGAGGTCTACGGGTTACGGACCAATGCCGATGCGAGTCCAGTGGTTAAGGAAAACCGACACATGAACTGTATTCTGCGTCCATTTCCCCAGTAAATCAATCATATCTGATAAGGGATACTTATCGAGTGTAACTTGAAACTGATAGCGCAACAAAAGTAACGAGCAAAAGTAACAGATTTTGCGCGTAAAGTAGGTAGAGGGCTTGCGGAATAATAAAATCGGAGGTTCTGTCGCAGGTCTGTAAACCAATTGGCATCGACATTGCGCTGGAACCGTTGGCAAACTAAATGAAATGAACAGATATTTTGCCACTGAATTGCCTTTCTGGAAGTTTGCCAGAAACACGCTGATCGTCAGTTGCCTTGCGTTGTTTCCGCTGTTGGCCATCTTCGTTTTGCGCACGCCGGGCTTTGCGACGCACCTCCTGAACAGTGGTCCCGCGTTTGTTCGGTTTTTGCGTCAGGTGGTGACGAATGGGTTGCCGGTCGTTTTCCTTTTAAATTATCTCAGCTTTTTTCTTTTCGCCGTTGGGGTAAGGGCGCGGGGCAGGGGGGCCATCCCGGCCCGGTATCTGCTAATTGACCTGCTGCTACGGGCCGTCCTGTTCATCGCGCTGCACGCGCTGATCTACGCGCTTTCGGCAGACTGGTTCGGGTCTTTCGGCGGTGATCCCGTAGTGGCGTTGCGGGTAGTCGGTCCGACGCTGGTACGCTCCGCCTACTTCGAGAACATCTCAGGCGTTTACCTGTACGCCACGCTGGTCGGAGCGCTGCCGCTATACCTATCCGTCGTTCAGAGCCAGATCGCCCACGGTACTGGATTTGCAGCCCAACTGGCACGTCGCGTACCTGGGCGCGGCGGACCTGTGACATTGGCCCTGCTACTGATGGCGGTGTCAGTGGTCGTTCTGACCACCGCGGCGGCGCTGATTGTCCGTTTACAGTCGGTTTGGGGCTGAAGGGTCAGAACGCCCTGCGTATCGCGAAGGAGACTGCGTAATCGCGTTCAAGCTGGGGCCCATCCAGATCTTGATACACAGGGATCACGCCCTCGATACCCAGGCGCGTGCCCGCCAAAACGCCCGACCCCGGCACAAGGTAATTCACTCCGATTCCGATACTCAGAAACTGGCCGCCGCGCAGGGTCGGATCAGCGGTGGGCACCATGCCTGGGTTCAGGCGCGCATCCGACCCGTCAATGTTTTCCACGATGTCGCCGACCACCCGCAACGAGGAGCTGAACTGGTCATTCCAGCGCCGTGCACCCCAAACTGTTGCTGAATAGACGTCACCCAAGGTGTAACCGGCATCATTCTCACCCATCCGGATCACGGCGGCCAGCTGGGCGCCCCAAGACCAATCCGCGTTCTGGCCCGTATAGGTGACGCCCGGCAGCAGGTCGTAGGTGCCTGAACCCAGTTGCATGGGGTAGGGCAGCAGCTGGTCCGGCCCAGCTGGCGTGGTGTCGGTCTCGTCTATCGAGCCAGTCGGCAGACTGAGGCCAAGAGATAGTTCCAGCACCTGCCCGTCGGATTTGTAGATATCATATCCGCCGATGATCTTCAGATCGCCAAACCCCTGTGCCCTGGTCTTAAAGGTCTGGCCCATGCGGGTCTGGTGCTTCATCGTCTTGCGGGTATAGGGCAGCATCGCCATCACCGAGATCTCGTCGGTCACACCGTACATCAGGCCGACCATCGCCATGTTCATGCTCATGCTGAGCGGCGCGATCGGATACTGCGACAGAACGTTCGAGGTAGACAGCGACTGCGTTCCGGTACGATTTCCGTCCATCTCCATGTTCATGTAAGAGAACACAGGCATCAAAACACCCTCGGGTGGATGCATACCGCCAACGACACCCGTTGGCGGCACCGCGTCGGGGCGCATCATCCTGGACATGCTTCCCATACCTGACATGTTGCTGGAGGCTTGCGGGTTCATCGCCACGTTGTCAGCCGGACGGGTTTCCGGTTGGGCCATGGCAGTTGACCCAAGGCTCAGCCCCCCAGCCAGTATTACAGCCTGGAGGCGTTGCCAGACGCACGTAATCTTGCTGTTGCTCCGTGTCATGATGCCCTCGTGTTCGTTTGTTTCCTGAGTCCCTGCCCTGAAAACAAAGTGTTCGGTACGTCCATCGGTGAAGTCGAAATGGTGGGGGTCTCCAGCGCTGGAAGGTCAAGGCCGCCGGCCAGATTTGCGCTCGTCAAGCATGCATCAGCCGAAGGGGGTGCGGCAATAATGCGCTTGACCCTCCAGCGCTGGATTGTCGGACAAGGCCGCAAAACCGGAAATCCGGAGGGATTGGAATGATACCGGAAATCGGGCAGTTCGCCCTGGCGCTTGCCCTGGCCGTGTCCTTGGTGCAAAGCGTATTTCCCTTGATTGGAGCAGCACGGAACAATGTCATGTGGATGCGATCGGCATCTGCGACCTCGGTCCTACTGACAGCGCTGGTTGCTATCGCCTTCGCCGCTCTGATGTGGTCCTTCGTGGTCAGCGATTTCACTGTGCTAAATGTGGCCAGCAATTCTCATTCGCTGAAACCGATGCTTTTCAAGGTGGCTGCGACCTGGGGTAGCCACGAAGGGTCGCTGCTGTTGTGGATTCTGATATTGGTGATTTTCGGGCTGGGTGTGTCTCTGTTGGCTCGGAACATCCCACTGAAACTCAAGGCGCGCACTCTGGCAGTGCAGGCCTGGATCAGCGCGGGGTTCCTGTCATTCATGCTGTTCACCTCGAACCCGTTTGACCGGGTGTTTCCGGCACCGCTGGATGGTCAGGATTTAAATCCGCTGTTGCAGGATGTCGGCCTGGCTATGCACCCGCCGTTCCTATACCTGGGTTACGTCGGCTTCTCTATCGTATTTTCTTTCGCCGTGGCTGCCCTGATTGAGGGGCGGGTCGATCCGGCATGGGCGCGGTGGGTCCGACCCTGGACATTGGCGGCCTGGGTGTTTCTGACACTTGGTATCGTTCTGGGCAGCTGGTGGGCCTATTACGAACTGGGTTGGGGCGGCTGGTGGTTCTGGGATCCGGTCGAGAATGTCTCGTTTATGCCCTGGCTTGCTGGCACAGCGCTGTTCCATTCGGCCATTGTGACCGAAAAGCGCGGCAGCTTCAAAAGTTGGACGATCCTACTGGCCGTTTTGACCTTCTCGTTGTCCTTGTTGGGGACATTCATTGTCCGCTCAGGCTTGCTTACATCGGTCCATGCGTTTTCGGTCGATCCCGAACGCGGCATTTACATCTTGGCGCTGTTGGCTGTCGCGATCGGTGGTTCATTGACGCTGTTTGCCATACGCGCACCGGAGATGGAGGGCGGCGGTCTTTTTGCCCCGATCAGCCGCGAGGCCGGTTTGCTTATTAACAACCTGCTGCTGGCCACCGCAACGGCGACGGTTCTATTCGGTACGCTTTATCCGCTTTTGCTTGAGGCTGTGACAGGTGAAAAGATTTCGGTTGGACCACCTTATTACAACGCCAGTTTCGTGCCGATCATGCTGGTTCTAGTCGTTGTAATGGGGATTGGGCCGCTGTTGTCATGGAAGCGGGCGGATTTGCGCGGTGTTCTGTCCCGGCTCAAATGGGTGGCCGGGGTTAGCCTGCTCGTAGCGTTGCTTGTGTGGTATCTGGATACCGGCGGCCCAGCCTTGGCGGTAGTGTCGATCGGCCTTGCGGTTTGGTTGCTGGGCGCTGTGCTGACAGAGTGGGCCAGCCGAATTAAGCTGGGTGAGGCACCGTTGGCCGAGTCCCTGCGTCGGGCCCGCAGCCTACCGCGTTCTCATTACGGCATGGTCGTGGCCCATGCGGGGTTGGCTGTCTGTATGATCGGCTTTATCGGGTCCAGCGCTTGGAAATCCGAGGTCGTGACTTTTGCCGAGCCCGGAACACAGATTGAGATAGCAGGGTTCGACGTGCGTTTTGACGGTGTGGAACAGCTTCGCGGTCCGAACTATCTGTCTCGCGCGGCCACACTGACGGTATTTCGCGATGGCGCTTATGTCACCACGCTTCAACCCGAGCGCAGGGCCTATCTCGTGGCGGGTACCAGTACGACCGAGTCAGCAATTCGAACGACGTTGGCAGGGGACCTTTACGCCTCAATATCGGAACCGGCGGCGGAATCAGAACAGAGCAAATGGACCCTGCGTATCTTGTATGAGCCATTGGTGGTCTGGATCTGGATAGGTTCAGGATTGTTAGCATTTGGTGGTGTCTTGTCACTCTCCGATCGGCGTCTACGCGTCGGTGCACCACGAAAACGGACTGGGCAGAGCTCCGTTGCGGTGGCGGCGGAGTAGGGCAATGAAACGTCTATTTGCACTGTTCCCAATTACGATTGCCGGCATCCTGGGTGCCTTCCTGCTATGGGGACTGAATCCCGATCGCGATCCAAACGAAATCCCGTCTGTTTTGATCTCGCAGCCGGTGCCTGAGTTCGACTTGCCGCCGGTCGAAGGGCTGGATACCCACGGGCTGTCCAGTACCGATCTGGTGGAAAATGACGGGTCAGCTCCGATCGTGGTCAACGTGTTTGCGTCCTGGTGCGTGCCCTGCCGGGCCGAACATGCGGTGCTGACGCGTATGGTACGCGATGAGGGCATTCGCCTGATGGGCATTAACTACAAAGACAAGCCGCAGGACGCGCGGAAATGGCTCGACGATCTGGGCAACCCTTATGAGCGCATCGGTTCCGACCTGGACGGCCGAGCCGGGATCGAATGGGGGATTTCCGGCGTGCCGGAGACCTTTGTGATTGATGGCGCGGGCAAGGTCGTATTCCGTTTTGTCGGCCCGGTGCTGGGCGACGAGGCAATTTCAAAGATGCGCACCGCGCTGGATCAGGCGCGGGCGGCCGGAGGAGAGGCGTCATGATACGTCGCATTGTAATTACCGCGGTCACTCTGGCGATGCTGGTGTCGCAGCCGGCATTCGCGGTTGAGCCCGACGAGATACTTGCAGATCCGGTATTGGAAGAGCGGGCCCGGGCGATTTCGAAACAGGTGCGATGCGTGGTGTGCCAGAACCAAGACATCGACAGTTCTAACGCTGGCGTGGCGCGCGACCTTCGTCTGCTTGTGCGCGAACGGCTGGTGGCAGGCGACACGGACCAGCAGGTTATGGACTTTCTGGTTGCGCGTTATGGCGACTATGTTCTGTTCAACCCGCCATGGAAGCCATCAACTTACATTCTGTGGGTTGCGCCTATCGTCATCCTGGGGCTGGGTGGTATCGCGACTGCAGCGGTATTGACCCAAAATGCGCGCCGATATCGGAAGTCGCGAAAACAAGAGACGGAACGCGGCGCGAGCGAAGAACGGAATCCCGAAAACCATTCACTCACGGAGCCGCACGCATGATCTGGATTATCTTTTCATTCATGGCCGTGGCGGTGTTTCTGACGCTCGCCCTCTCCGGCCTGGGGCGCAAGACCTCGGACTTGTCGAGACGCGAAAGCGCCTCTGCCATCTTTTCCGACCAGATCGGCGAAGTGGAGAAGGACCTGGAACGAGGAATTATCTCAGCCGAAGAGGCCAAGGCCGCCAGAGCCGAGATAGAACGTCGCCTGAAGGCGATTGACCGGCAATCGGACGACAAAGCGATAATGGGCCATTCCGGGCGTGCGCTGATTTTACTTGCCGCGCTGGTAGTTCCAGCGCTCGGAGCCGGTCTTTATTGGCAACTGGGTAGTCCCTACATCCCCAGCCAGCCATTTGCCCAACGCGAGGGGGAGCAGGCCGAAGCCCGTGAAATCGCCGACCTTGCCGTGCGCCTGAAGTCGCGGCTTGAGGCGGATGAAACCGGCGGGCCAACCGAGGGATGGGTGTTGTTGGCTCAGACCTATATGCGTATGGGACGCTTTGGAGATGCCGCAGACGCGTTCGAGGGGTTGCTGGACCGACCCAATGCGAATTCAGCGCTGGTGTCGCAATATGGCGAGGCGTTGGTCTATGCCGATGACGGTGTCGTTACGCCCAAGGCCGATCGGGCGTTTGAACGAGCCTTGGAACTGGACCCATCGAACCCAGCAGCGACATTCTACAAAGCCATTGGTCTGGAGCAGGCTGGATCGCCTGATAAGGCCTATGACCTACTGAAGACGCGGATGGACGCCGAAGAGGAGTTCCGGCCATGGATGGAGAGTTTTGTGGCCCAGCTTAACCGCATCGCCCCGTCGATCGGACGGGCTCCGGTGAATCTGGCGGCTTTTGCCCCTTCCATGCCCGGCCCAACTGCCGATCAGGTGGCGGCGGCCGAGGAGATGTCAGACGAAGACCGGCAGGCCTTCATCCGCTCGATGGTCGAACGGCTTGCGAGCCGGATGCAGGAAAACCCAGGCGATCTGGACGGCTGGATGCGGCTGGGCAACGCCTATTCGGTGCTGGGCGAGACCGACGGCGCCCGGAACGCCTATGGCAGGGCAAGGGATCTGGCGGATGACCTGCCGCAGGGGGATCCGCGCAAGGTGGCAATCGACCGGGCATTGCTGGAACTGGGGGGTTGATTCCCGCAGCCCGGCGTGGATCGGGCCGGCGCCGACTTCGCGCTGATGCCCAGTGAGCCATCTGGAAAATTCCGGTTTAGGCTATCGCATGCCGATCTTTAGGAGGTTGAGACCATGAAAGTTGAAACGTTTTCTGATCTAATTGTCTGGACGCGGGAAATGCATCATTGGCTCGCCGAATGTTTGGCCCACTGTTCGACACAGTCAGAGCAGGAGCTGGCCAGGATGTTGCTTACCTACCTCGCCGATCATGAGGCTGCTCTGGAGAAAATCGTCGATGGTTTCGTGAAACGAGCCGATCCCAAAGCGCTCAACACCTGGGTATATGACTATTTGGGCAATGAGCCGATCGACCCACATCGCGCCTGCGACAGGCCGTTCGCACAGATGAGCGTCGATGAGATCTGCGAAGCGGTCTTCGATCTTCACAATCAGGTGATCGACTTATATCGGTATTTGCACGGGCGTGCCGAGATACCCGAGGCACGCGAACTCTTTCAGGCGATACTGGATATGGAAGAGCACGAGACCATGCGTTTAGCGCAGCAGAGCAACCGCGTCCGGGATATGTGAACTCCGGGGTCAGGATCCGCTTTCCACGGCTCCGCCCGCAATCGGCGCGGCCTGTTCCATCGCGTCGAGAATGGCGTTCGTGGTCAAGATCTCTGGCAGGGCGATGCCTTCGGGGGCCGACGGGCCGTAGACGATGTTGAAGGGGATCCCGAACCGTCCATTGTCCTCAAGGAAACGGGCGATCACATCGTCGGGGCGGGTCCAGTCGGCCTGCATCGGAATTGCTTTGTCCGATTGCAGTGTTGCCAGAACCTCGCCGCGTTCCAGCACCAGCGCTTTGTTGGCCTTGCAGGTCAGACACCAGTCGGCTGTGACATCGACGAAAACCACCTCGCCGCGCGACACAAGGCGGGCGATTTCGGGGCGGCTGAAGGTAATCCAAGGGATCTCTCCGGCTGGTTCAAGCAGCCTGGACCGGTCTTTGCCGGCAATCGCAACCGGTGCGGCAAACGCTGCGGTCAGCGTCAGCAACAGGGCTGTCCAGCGCAAAACGGGTGGCATCATCGTACTTTTCCAGATCAACAGGACCAGAACAGTTGCAGCCAGCACGGTAGCAGTTGCAGCAGTGTCTCCGGCCACCCCGACCATCACCCAGACCAACCAGCCGATCGTGGTCAGCAGTGCCGCCGACAGGGCCCATTTTAATCCCACCATCCAACGCCCCGGTTTAGGCAGAGCGGCGGTAAGTTTCGGGTGCACTGCAACCAGCAGGTAAGGAATGGCCAGCCCGACCCCCATTGCGGTGAAGATCGCCACGATATCCACCGGTCGGCCGGTCAGGGCAAAGGCCACCGCCGTGCCGAGGAAGGGGGCCGAGCAGGGCGTCGCCAGAACTGCTGAGAAGGCTCCGGTCAGGAAATCCCCGACCAGCGACACGCGGCCCTTTTCGACATGGGCAAGCCGGGTGTTCAGCGACTGCGGCAGCGTGATCTCGAACAAGCCCGCGAGGCTGGTTGCAAAAACCGCCAGCACCACGATCATCACCGCAAGGAAAAGCGGATTCTGGAACTGGATGCCCCAGCCGACGGAATAGCCCAGCGACCGCGCCGCAATGGTGATAGCCGCCAACAGCCACATGAATGTCAGGATTCCGGCTGCCGAAGCCAGGAACCCGGCGCGAATCTGAGCCGCAGAGCGGTCGCGAGCCTTTACCGCCGAGGAAAGCTTGATCGAAAGCACTGGCAGTACGCAGGGCATGACATTCAGAATCAACCCGCCGCCCACCGCCAGCAAAATGATCCAGACCAGCGCGCTGGCTGAAGTTTCGGCGGCCGCGATCTCATATGGTGGCGGGGTAGGGGGAGCGTCGGTACGGGGCGAAAACTCGGCCACGCGGTTGGTGTCGGTAACCGTGACGGACAAGGCGGGGGGGTCCTGTGCCAGAGCGAGGACCGGGAACTGCACCCATAGCTGACGCCTGTCGCCAGCGAGCCGGATGTCGGGTGCACCAAACGCGGTGTCACGTCCCATGTCGGGAAAGACATCAGGCGCATCAAAGGGCAGGTCGCTGGTGAAATTCAGCGTCAGCATCTCGGACTCGGTATCCAGGGTCGCGGCGTCGGACTTCATTCCGCTTGTGTTTCCCGTGGTTGGCACCCGCGACAGAAAGGCATTTATAAGCCGGGCCGAGTCCTGATCCCGACCCGTTCCCTGAGTCAGCGACAAGTCCAGCGAAAACTCGACCGGCACACAGATATCGGAACAGATCAGCGTTGTCACAGCGGCCTTCAAGTCAACTGGCGCTCCGGGGTTCTCGAGTGTGACGGTCAGCGGAAAGACCACTTCGTCCTTGTACCCGAAATTCTCGATCCCGAAGGCGCGAAAACGGATCGGCGCGGGCCAGTGAAACTGTACGTCGCTGACGTTTTGCGAGCCGTTCCAAGTGATCTTGGGCGGAATTCCCACCTCACCAGGCGACTTCCAGTAGGTTTTCCAATCTTCGCCCAGTTTCAGATGCAGTCCTGCAGTGATCGTCTTGACGTCAGGCGCGATCCCGTCCTGCGCGGTAATTATGTGTGCGACCAGGGGCTCTGATTCATACGCTTGGGATGTAGCTGCAAGGCTTGTCCCGGCGGAAGTCTGGCCAAAGATTAACCCCAAGATCATAATACATAAATTTAGGAGTGTTCTTGCCATTGCGCGTTGCCATCGGTTGTTTTGCACCCGTCTCTGCCAGATTCCAGCGCTGGAGGGTCAACGAGCCGGAATGTCACATCCCCACGATCAGCTCACGAAACCTTCGCGCCCGTCTTCGCAGATGAAATAGGCCCCGCCATCCGCGCCCTCCCATTGAACCCGGCAACCTTGGGGCAGGGCGTATTCAGGCTGCGGCGGTTGCAGCGGGCATAGTTTAGGGCGTGGTGCGCAAGCCGCCAGCGAAAGAGCGGCCAGCGACATGGCGGCCAACCTTGAGCACCAAAGCTTCATGATTGAAGATTATTGCCGGTGTACTGGGTTCGGTCCGACCGCGGCGTCTGTTGCCTTTGGTCTTTCCGATTCAGATTTGTTCGAATGACAGGATTTTTCCATCGCCTTGTGCATAAAGAAATGGGCTCCGAGGCACAGGATCAACGGTGCGAAAAGACCCAAGGAGTCAGAAAGCCCACCAACCGTCCCGCCGGCGATCAAGTAGAGAGCGATCGGCGTTATCATGGCAATGCAACATACCATCATGCCCCATTTCATTATCTTGCCGCCGCTAACCGGTACTGACGCCTGCGGCGCGTTTGCAGTCTGTTTTTCTTTCACATTCAACTCCAAAATTTGGATTGGAGACCTCTGCTAACGCCTTCCCACGATGGAAGGTCAAGCTGTTTTGGCGCGAAGCGAATTTGACGCTGTCAAACCAGTCCAGCATTTGCTTGGGCCTTACTTGGTGCATAGACACGGCCGGAACAGGGAAGTTTTTAGGGGTATGAACAGCAGGCATTGTCGTCCCGACGCCTGGTGAAGTTTCAGGTTAAACACGAAGCTGCCTAGGTCACTTTAAGCCTTGAAAACTCGCGGGTGGGTCGAAGCGATATCGAACGAATAATTGAATGGACAAATCTTCCCCCGTCGCGGATTGTCTAATCCCCTGGGTACTAACTCCAGACACCAACCAGCCAATAGGAGCGCTATCAATGCTGACCAGACGACATTTTGTTGCAGCCTCGCTCGCCATTTTCTCTCAGCCGGTTTTTGGAGTGACGTCGGCGGCGGCCTCGCAATGGTCGGAGTGGGATGCGCAAGTAACTCCAGCCAATTTTGATCCCGCAACATCCAATCCCTGGGGTTTACACCCACGTTTCCTGCCTCAGCGTGTGCAAACCAATCGACCACTTACTCCGGGTGACATTCATGTCGACGCGGTGGCACGATATCTGTATTTCATCGAAGACGGTGGCACAGCAATGCGTTACGGCGTAGCCATTGCCCGAGGCAATCTTTACGAGCCCGGAGTCTACACGATCAAGCGAAAGGCCAAATGGCCGCGTTGGACTCCTACAGCCGAAATGATTGAGCGCGACCCTGATGAATATGCGCAATTCGCAGATGGTGTGCCCGGTGGGCCGACAAACCCATTGGGATCAAGGGCGTTTTATCTGTTCGAAGGTGGTCGCGACACATACCTGCGAATTCACGGAACGCCTTATCCAAGATCTATCGGAGGTCGCGCAAGTTCTGGCTGCGTAAGGATGGCGATGCCACATATCATCGGGCTTTATGATCGTGTCAGGCCAGGGTCCACGGCTCATCTCTACCCTCCCGAGCGGCTTCTGACCGCGACCAGCTGACAGGCGCTTGTCAGGCGCGCGTACAGATTGGGCGCCCTTCAATAGTCCTAAGTGGTAGGTAGGTTGTTTCAACTGGCCCAACATAGCGATACCAATAGCAACCGTCCTCAGGCATGATTTTCACTGCGTTCAGGTCCTGGCCCGGAGCAGCAATCTGGGCTACGGCGTCAGGAACTTGGGAAAGCGTTCCGGGCTCGCTATCTGCAGATATTGACGTTGTTTCGGTACAAGCGCCGATGAACAAAAGTGCGGCCAGTGCTTGGAAAGCTTTCCTGAAGGACATGGTGTTTAGTCCACTGTGATTGTCATTTGTAGTGCCTGCTACCCTCGCATCGACGGGTGATCACATCAATTCACCAAGAACTAAGCAATTGTTAGCGTTGCTTTTTTGTGTTCGGTTGATTCAAGAAAGTCAGGTTTTGCTTAAAGCAGCCTGGAGTTACGTCCAAGAAAAATTGCTTTTCCACAATGACTTGATGATTTGGGTCCGCCTTCTAAGGAAATATCCCTGCGCCAACGGCAACGACAATTCAGACGAGACATCCCATATGAAATGTCATTTGCGTGTTGACCTTCCAGCGCAGGAACCGGGCATACGAGTTATTTGAGTCGGAAAAAAAGAATAAACTTTGGGATGGCAGGCATGAAACGGAGCAAAGAAGGAAAGGTTGTTACGCGACGTGGAGTGATTGCCGCGTTTGCTGCGACGACGCTTTTTCCAGCACCGGCCGTTTGGGCCCAATCAACGGCAACTGAGGGGACGCGCCGCAATGTTTCCTCATTCCGCGTTGCTAAATGGCAGGACCACTTTGATACGCTTAAGAATGGTGTGATCCTGTCCGATACACAGTCCAAGGTCCTGCAATATTGGTCAGAAGATGAAAGCGTCTACCGGATGTATCCGACCAGCGTACCGCTGACTGAAGATCTTACACGGCTGGGCTACACCACAGTTATTCGCAAGGTCGAAGGGCCGTCTTGGCGACCGACACCAGCAATGAAAAAGCGCAACCCCGCTTGGCCCGATTATGTGGGCCCGGGTCCGGAGAATCCTCTGGGGACACATGCACTTTATTTGAGCTGGCAATACTACCGGATCCACGGCACCAACGACACGCGCAAGATCGGGAGAAGATCCTCCAACGGCTGCATTGGCTTGTACAACGAGCAGATTGCGGAATTGTTCGAACTGGCCACTGTGGGCACTCAGGTAAAACTGATCTGACCTTGGTCAGGCCGATTTTTTTTGCGCGCGTTGAACCTAAGAACTGACAATCATGTGAAGAACAGAGATGGATAAACTTACACTCTTGATCGGCGGAGTAGTGATCGCAGGCGCCGCCGCGTTCGTCTACAACTTAAATCAGCAACCAACAGGTCACTCGATGACGCCGCCCGATACGTCAGCACTGGAGCAAGGAGACCCAATCGAAAACGTCACTCTGCCGGACCAGCTAAGCGAATTTGCGGCCGTCGGCAAAGTGGCATTCGACGCCAAATGCTCGGCGTGCCATGGCGCGAATGCAACAGGTCTGGAAGGCCTTGCACCACCTTTGGTGCATAAAATCTATGAACCAAGCCACCATTCGGACGAGTCATTTTATGTGGCAGTCCAGAATGGAGTTCGGGCACACCATTGGAAGTTCGGCAATATGCCGCCGGTCGATGGCTTGACCCGTGCGGATGTGAAGGGCATCGTGGCGTATATCAGAGAGCTGCAGCAGGAAAACGGGATTTTCTGAAGGTGACGAGCCGAATGGGCAGTGCAATTCGTTACATCATACTGTCAATGGTGCTGACCATTGGCGGGCTGCTTGTGACGGCCGATTCTGCTCATGCACATGGCAGTGGTTCTCAGCACGTGATTGACCAAACGGACTCCGCGGACGTTGAGCATGTCAAGCAGGGTCATCCCGGACATTGTCATGGCGGAACGATTTGCAACGCTGTTGGTCTATTTTCGATGGGTCCACCACCGCCTGGCCCCCAAGATACTGAACAAAGATACTCGATCCCTCGAGCCCAATACCGGGTTCTCGGTATCGCGGCGTTTGACCCACCACCGCCGCGTGTCCTGATCTGACCAGTCGAATTGCGCTCAACCTGGGCGCGTCGAAGCAGACGACAAGGACAAAACAATGAACATTCTGAAAATGACCACAGGCGTTGCCCTGGTTTCTCTGTTTGCAGCCGCCGCCCTGGCGCATGGTGGCGCAACCGGCATCGTCAAAGAACGCATGGATGGTATGTCCGCGATGAAGGACAGCATGAAGATCCTTACGCCGATGATGCAGGGGAAAACGCCCTACAATGCGCAAACGGTACGAAGCGAGGCCAAGAAAATCGGGCGTCACGCTGGCGAGAGCATGACAAAGCTGTTTCCAGAGGGATCTGATGGCAAACCCTCGGAGGCCAAATCGGAGATCTGGCAGGATTGGGGTTCATTTGCAGAGTTAGCCAGGCAGTTGGAATCCTACTCTGAAGGCCTTGTGCTTGCGGCGGACAACGGGTTGATGATGTCCGGGTCGGGCCATGGTTCGGGCATGATGGGCGGCGCATCCATGATGGGTGGCGGTTCTATGATGGGTGCCGGAATGATGGGCGGCAGTCCAAACCAGGCACAACTTTCTGAAATGCCGGCAGATGGTGTGTTCATGATGCTGAGCCAGACATGCTCGGCGTGTCACACGCAATTTCGGTCGGAATAGGAATGCGTCATGAGACCGATATTCCGATTGGGCCTTGCTGCCGCCGTAGCGGCGTCAGCGGGACTTGTTGCTGTGATGGCTTGGCCGATTGGCCAGCCCTTACAAGCTCTCGACATTCAGGGTGACGTTAACCGCGGGGCGTATCTGGCAAGGGCAAGTGGTTGTATCGCTTGCCACACAGATTTTGCCAAAGGGGGCGCGGCCTTGGCCGGTGGGGTGGAGTTGGATACCCCGTTCGGCACGCTCTTTTCGCCGAACCTGACCACAGATCCCGATCACGGGATCGGTGATTGGACAATCGAGGAGTTCGCCCGCGCGGTGCGTCAAGGCGTATCACCCGGCGGACAACCCTATTACCCGGCCTTTCCTTATCCATTCTATGCCAATTTCACGGATCAGGACATCGCCGATCTCTGGGCCGCATGGCAAACAGTTCCACCGGTAGCGGAACCGTCAAAAGAACAGGAAATGGCGTTCCCCTTCAATCAGAGATGGGGCCTGAAGCTGTGGCGCGCGGCTTTTCTGGAACCACCCCGCACTGATCCCGTGCCGGGCAATGACGAAGTGTGGAACCGGGGCCGGCTACTGGTCGAAGGTGCCACACATTGTGCGGCCTGCCACACCGGGAGGAACCTGGCTGGCGCAAGAAATTCGGACACGGAACACTTCAAGGGAAGTGACTCTCTGCCGGGCGGTGACAAGGCACCGGCCATCGACTTTGAGACCCTGCAAAAGCGTGGTTGGACGGTAGATGATTTGGCCTACGCGTTGCGCACCGGCGTCATGCCTGATGGCGATGTCTTCGGCGGCGCCATGGGAGAGGTCGTAAACTATGGCACCAGCTTTCTGACAGACGAAGACCGGAAGGCAATGGCGACCTATCTGCTGGATGTGCACGACGGGGGGTAATCGAGTGAGAGATCAAATTTTCTTTGGAGGGAAGTCCTCATGAAGCTCAATCGCAGGCAATTCGTTGCAGGCACGTCGGCACTAATCGCAGTGCCGACTATCGGGAGGGCGGCTACCGCCCCCCGAATAATCGAGGCGCGTTCAGGATTGGCACGTGTTGCCCCCGACAGCTATCCTGAAACCGAGATATGGGGATATGATGGCGGTGTTCCGGGCCCCGAAATTCGTGCCCGGCAGGGCGAAACGGTTCGCCGGACACTCCTGAACTCACTGCCTCAGCCTACGGCAATCCATTGGCATGGACTGCGGGTACCAAACAACATGGATGGGGTGCCGGGTCTTACACAGGAGGCTGTACCAACAAGCGGCGAGTTTCAGTATGACTTGCCTCTGAAGGATGCAGGAACCTTCTGGTACCACTCTCATAACCAGTCAACGGAACAAGTGGCCAGGGGCCTTTACGGCGCGTTCATCGTCGACGAAATGGACCCGCCGGACACGGATCATGACATTACGATCCTGCTGGATGACTGGAGGTTGGGTCAGGACGCCCAAATCGTCGATGATTTCGGCGCGATGCATGACTGGACGCATGCAGGCCGAATGGGAAACTACGTTCACGCACACATATCGCCCATGACAGAAGTTCTGACAAACCAGCGTTTGCGACTTCGAATGGTCAACGTGGCAACTGATCGGATCATGTATGTCTCAGTAGGTGGCGCAAACGGGAAACTGGTCGCTTATGATGGCATGCCTGTAAGGCAGCCAGAGGATTTTGAAACCCTTGTTTTTGGGCCTGCACAGCGAGCAGACTTAATTGTTGATGTCACAGCGGAATCGAACGAAGCCGTTCAAATAACTCTTCACGAACGCGATGAATCGTTTGTCATTGCTGAAATCCCGGTTTCGGGAAGCGGTGCATCCGCAAACCGCGGTGCAATAGAAGCCCTGCCACCCAACCCTGTTTCCTTTCTCGAAGATGTTTCTGACGCTTTGACAATCCCATTAGTGATGGAAGGCGGGGCGATGGGCGGACTGCGTCAAGGCACTTTTAACGGCCAGGTCATGAGCACCAATGAATTGGTTCAGGAAGGGCAGATCTGGACATTCAACGGTGTCGCCGGGTTACCTGAAAACCCCCTTGCTGCCGTTTCGCGTGGCGACATAGTCCGGATTCAGATGCAGAACGACACCGTCTTTCCGCACGCTATGCACTTGCACGGGACGCACTTTCAGGAAGTTCTGCCAAACGGCAACCTAGGGCCGCTGCGGGACACAATCCTGGTTGACCGGATAGAAAAGCGGGAGATTGCGTTCGTTGCGGATAACCCGGGGGATTGGCTGTTTCATTGCCATATGCTGTCGCATCAGGCCGCTGGTATGAAGACCTGGCTGAGCGTGGCATGATGAACAAGAGTTCGGCGAAATGGGTGTCACTGGCTGCTGTAGTGATCATTGTCGCGGTCGCTGGCTGGGGCCTGAGTGGGCGTGCGCAGAACAGTGCATCAGCGGATTCGGCACGTGGTGCAGTTTTGTACGCCGAAAACTGCGCGTCATGCCACGGGGCAAATTTGGAGGGTCAGCAGGATTGGCAAACACCCGGTGCAGATGGCGTCTTGCGGGCGCCCCCGCATGACCGAACCGGGCATACCTGGCATCACGGCGACAAGCTGTTGTTCGACTATACAAAGTTTGGCGGGGACCAAACTTTGAAACAGATGGGTGTCGCTGACGTCAAAAGCGGCATGCCAGGCTTCGGGGACACTCTGTCGGATCAGGATATCTGGGACATCCTCGCCTTCATCCAGGAGAGTTGGCCGGATCGGGAACGCAAGCTGCAAGAGCAACGCACCGAAGCAGAACAAACGGAAGGAAACTGATGTGAAACGAATACTTGCAGGCTTAGTCGCTATCGCCATGTCGATTGGCATTCCTATGGCACGCGCCGACGAGCTGTCTGACTCCGATGTAAAACGGCTGGCTCTCGAAGCCATTTTGGAAAACCCTGAGATCATCATGCAGGCGATTCAATTGCTTCAACAGCGCGAGGATCAGGCAAAAGCCGAAGCAATTGGAAGCGTCTTGGAAAATCAGCGTGAATTGCTGGAACAGGATCCGAATGCGCCTGTAATCGGAAACCCGGAAGGCGATGTAACCGTGGTCGAGTTTTTCGACTATAACTGCCCATATTGCAAACGCGCTGCCCCGGTCGTGAAGAACGTAATCGCGGGCGATTCCGATGTGCGAATTGTTTATCGAGAATGGCCCATACTTGGAGAAGGTTCCGACTTCGCGGCACGCGCTGCGCTGGCCTCACGAAACCAGGGAAAATACGAAGAATTTCATTGGGCGCTTATGGCTCTGAACGGTCGTGCCACTGAGGCCAGTGTACTGAAAGTTGTTCGGGAACTTGGCCTGGACGAGGATCAATTGCGCGCAGATATGGAAGCGCCGGAAGTCGACGCGCATATTCAGATTTCCATGGAATTGGCCCGACAGCTTGGCTTCAGTGGCACTCCTTCGTTTGTGATTGGAGATGCGCTTGCCCCGGGTCTGATCACCGAAGATGAAATGACCCGGTTAATCGTGGCAGTCAGAGACGCAAGATAGAACCAAGGGGGCGACAGCATGTGCGCTCCTAAGTTTATCATGCGATCGTGGCTTCGTATCCCTCGGACTTCAGCGCTGCAAGGATATGATCAAGTGAATTGGTGCTTAAGACACGTACCCTGCGGTTTTCCATGTCAAAGTCCAACTGTGCGGAGGAATCCACCGTGGCAACGGCTTTTTCGATAGCTGACTTGCAGTGCCCGCAGCTCATATCCGGGATATTTAGGGTCGTCATGGATGTTTGCTCCTGTGTTCCGTCGTCCCGGCTAAAGTATTCCAGCACAGGAAGGTCAAGTCGTGATTATTGGATCGTCAAAATTAGTGGCAAAGAAAGTCAGCCCCATCCCTTGACCTTCCACTTGCTGGAACCCTTATGTTTCCCGTCAGCAGAACATTGGTGGTGACAATATGACTGAAATTTCACATGCAAGGTTTCAAGTTCAGGGTATGAGCTGTGCGTCCTGCGTAGGGCGGGTTGAGCGCGCGTTGAAAGATGTGCCAGGGGTAGATGCCGCTTCGGTTAATCTCGCCAGCGAAAGCGTTCAGGTCGATTTCCGCGATCCAGCCGATAAAGCGGCCATTGCTGATGCGTTAAACAGCGCCGGATATCTGGCACGGACGGAAGAGGTAACGCTGGATATTCAGAACATGTCCTGCGCATCGTGCGTGGGGCGCGTTGAACGGGCATTGCAAGCAGATGATGGCGTCTTGTCCGCGTCGGTCAATCTGGCCACCGAAAGTGCAACTGTACGTTATGCTGAGGGAGTCACAACACCCGAAGCCATCGCGGCGCTTGCGGCATCTGCTGGCTATCCGGCGAGCCTGCGATCCGCGACGCAGACCGAACCACAAGACCGCAAAGCCAAAGAGATTCGCCAATTGGCCCGGCGAACAAGCTTTGCCGCCTTGCTCGCTTTGCCGGTCTTTATCCTTGAAATGGGCTCGCATGTTATTCCGGGCATGCACCACCTGATAGCGAGCACGATCGGCATCCAGAACAGCTATTACCTGCAATTCCTTCTAACCACGATCGTTCTTTTTGGGCCAGGTTTGCAGTTCTATACTAAGGGATTCCCTTCCTTGTTCAAAGGCGCGCCGGACATGAATTCTCTGGTGGCTCTGGGCACTTCGGCGGCTTATGGGTTCTCGCTTGTTTCCACCTTTGCGCCGGGTGTTCTTCCCGCCGGAACCGCAAACGTCTACTACGAGGCCGCAGCGGTGATCGTGGTTCTCATATTGCTGGGGAGGTTCCTCGAGGCGCGCGCCAAGGGGCGAACTGGTGAAGCGATCCGAAAACTGGTCGGTCTGCAGGCAAAAACAGCGCGCGTTGAGCGCGACGGATCGGTTGTCGAGCTACCGATCGAGCAGATCGTTGTAGGGGATATTGTGCACGTTCGACCGGGCGAAAAAATCGCGGTGGATGGTGCCGTAGTGACCGGCGCGTCATATGTCGATGAAAGCATGATCACCGGCGAGCCGGTTCCTGCCGAAAAGACCGAGGGCGCAACTGTGGTCGGCGGAACAGTTAATGGCGCGGGCGCATTGACGTACCGGGCTGAAAAGATCGGCGCAGACACTATGTTGGCCCAGATCATTCAAATGGTCGAACAAGCACAGGGTGCCAAGCTTCCGATTCAAGGCTTGGTTGACCGCATCACGCTGTGGTTCGTGCCGGTAGTGATCGCTGTGGCCGTAATGACTGTGCTGGTTTGGATGTTGTTCGGACCCGATCCTGCGCTCAGCTTGGCGTTGGTAGCCGGGGTTGCGGTACTGATCATTGCTTGCCCCTGCGCCATGGGGTTGGCCACACCCACCTCAATCATGGTCGGCACCGGCCGCGCGGCCGAGATGGGTGTCCTGTTTCGAAAGGGCGACGCCTTGCAAATGCTGCAGGAAACCACCGTTGTTGCGGTGGACAAGACGGGGACCTTGACCGAAGGGCGTCCGGAGCTGACCGACCTGATTGTGGCCGAAGGATTGGCCGAGGATGAGGTTCTGCGCCTTGTTGCTGCCGTTGAGGTCACATCCGAACATCCGATCGCCACGGCCATCGTGCGCGCGGCTGAAACCCGTGGTCTGGAGCTTTCGAAGCCAGAAGACTTCACGTCGATCACCGGTTACGGGGTAAGCGCCTCAGTCGAAGGCCATACAATCCTGATCGGGGCCGACCGCCTGATGAGTCGCGAGGGGGTTGAAATGGGCGCGCTGTCTGATCGGGGCGCTGAACTGGCAATCAACGGAAAGACCCCGCTTTATGCTGCCGTCGACGGGGTTGTCGCGGCCGTAATCGCTGTGGCGGACCCAATCAAAACCACCACGCCCGACGCAATTGAAGCCTTGCACGGGCTGGGCCTGAAAGTTGCTATGATAACAGGCGACAATGCCGCTACTGCCAAATCCATTGCGGCGCAGCTTGGCATTGATCATGTCGTGGCCGAGGTTCTGCCCGAGGGTAAAGTATCCGCGTTGCAAGATTTGCGTTCAAATGGCGGAAAACTGGCGTTTGTGGGTGATGGCATCAACGATGCACCCGCGCTTGCGGCGGCTGAAGTAGGAATTGCGATCGGGACAGGAACTGACATCGCTATCGAAGCGGCTGACGTCGTTCTGATGTCAGGCGACCTTACTGGTGTGGTCAACGCTTTCGATATTAGTCAGAGAACTATGAGTAACATCCGCCAAAACCTGTTCTGGGCGTTCAGCTACAACACTCTTCTCATACCGGTTGCAGCGGGGGTGCTTTATCCGTTTGGTGGCCCGCTGCTGTCGCCGGTATTAGCTGCAGGTGCCATGGCTCTGTCCAGTGTCTTTGTTCTGACCAACGCACTGCGGTTGCGATGGGTGAAGGCGATCAAAGTTGGTCGAGAGCAGATTTCGCAGAATGAAGAGCGGACGCTGCAATCAGCGCCGGCTGAATAATTTAGGAGAGCCGCTGTGAATATCGGAGATGTATCAGAACGTTCGGGTCTGCCTGCCAAAACCATCCGCTATTACGAGGATATCGGATTCATCAAGCCCAGGCGCGGCCTGAATGGGTATCGCCATTTCGACGAAAAGGAACTGCATAAACTGGCCTTCATCGGGCGGGCCCGTTCCTTGGGCTTCACTATTGAGGATTGCCGTTCACTACTGGCGTTGTACGAAGACAAAGAACGCGCAAGCGCAGACGTTAAAGAAATAGCCAAACAGAACTTAAAAGAGATCGACGATAAGATTGCCGATCTGAAAGCCATGCATGAAACGTTGTCTCATTTGATCGATGAATGTGCCGGAGACCACCGTCCCGACTGTCCAATTCTAAAAAACCTGGGCCAAGCATAGTTGCCCTCGTTGTTTGATCTGCCTCCAAGTTGGGCAATCACTTTGTTCAGCCGCGGCAATCCGCCGTTTTCGAATGATTGCGGCATTAGCAAATGTAGTTTTGTTAGCTTCGGGCTTGTACGTTTGCCTCCATTGCACTACGTCCAAGATATGGTAAGTGATTTGATCACTTTTTTGAGAAAAACGCTTTTGTTGTGCGTTTGCATGGCGATTACAGTCGTCGGCACTGTTGCGTATGCAAACAATGATTTTAAGACCGCAGACACACACAACCAACACGACGTTTCGGTCGCGTCAAAAGCAACAAACTTCAAACACGACCATAGCCGTTTACATTCTACAACTGATCAACGTCACGCGGATGACCACGCGAACCATGGTGGGGAATGCCATTCCGGTATCTGTTGTGTTGGTGAATATCCGACCCACGTAGGACTTGCGGTTTTGGCTGAAGCTTTTGGCCAGAATAACCGTAAAATGGATACCGACATCCACAACTCTCAAGCACCTCTGACGCCCGATCGTCCTCCACAAATCTCCTAACATCCACAGGCCCGTCAGCGCGGGTTTTCATGTTGTTTCGGTTCGAGCATGCAATGCGACCGTCAGGAGATTATTATGCGTGGAAGATATGCGGCACTATCAGTACTTGCCTTGGCGTTTGGCCTGGGTGGAGGTGTCTTTCTTGAAAGACTGTACCTGAATCCAATTGATCAGGGCCAGTCGAACGAACCAGAGGTCCTTTATTGGGTAGCACCGATGGATCCGAATTTTCGGCAGCCTGGACCTGGAAAATCGCCGATGGGTATGGACTTGATCCCGGTTTATTCTGGGCAGGAACCTACCGGCGACCCTGAAGAAGTCACCCTGAGCGCTGCGGAAATCAACGCAATTGGTGTGCGAACTGCGGTTGCACGAATGACTGATATCGAACCTCGCATCGAGACGGTGGGTTTCGTCGGCTTTGACGAACACCTGACCAATCACGTTCATACGCGTGTTGAAGGTTGGATTGAGCAACTGAAAGTTCGAGCGGTCGGTGATCGGGTTGAGAAGGGGCAAGTATTATTTGAACTCTTTTCACCACTGATCGCAGCTGCGACCGGCGATCTTGTACGCGCAGTCGAAGCTGGTGACCCGCGGATTTTGGACGCGGCGCGCAATAAGTTGATCAGCCACGGTATGTCCGCTCGTCAGGTTGCTGAGATTGAGGCGGGCGGTGAGTTGGTTCGAAATGTGGAAATTGAGGCGCCTCAAAACGGTGTCGTCATAGCTCTGAATGCCGCCGATGGCATGTACCTGCAGCCAGGCACGCTTGCTTTTTCGGTAACCGATCTTTCTGAAGTATGGCTGATCGTTGATGTCTTTGAACGAGATATTGCACGTTTGTCGGAAGATATGCGCGCGATAGCAAGGTTCGAGCACCTACCCGGTCGCACCTTCGAAGGCGACATCGACTATGTTTACCCTGAGCTTGATCCGCAAACCCGAACCCTTCCCGTAAGGCTTAGTTTCGATAACTCAGAGGGCGTGCTGCGGCCGGGCATGTTTGGCAGTGTTAGCCTTATACCGGATGAAAGCCGAAATGTTCTCACTGTTCCATCAGAGGCGTTAATTCGTACCGGTTCGGCGGAACGTGTAATCTTAAAAACTGGCGATGGTACTTTTCGCCCGAGACTGGTGACCACAGGTCTTCGAGACAGTTTCGGCGAGGGGGGGCGAACAGAAGTTCTGCAAGGGCTTGAACCCGGTGAGGAAGTTGTCGCATCTGCACAGTTTCTAATCGACAGTGAAAGTGCTTTGAGCGCCGGTTTCACCCGAATGGCACCAACGGATACCGAACCAGCACGCGGGGCAGGCACCCTGGTTTCACTCGATGCCGAAAATCGTATGGCAACTGTTCGTCACGATGTTCTCGAAAGCCTCGATTGGCCCGCAATGACTTCGCAGTTTCCGGTGAGGTCTGGTGTGTCGCTCGACCGATTGAGTGCAGGGGACGCAGTCGCTTTCGTGATCGCACGTGGTGCGGATGGGCTTCTAAGCCTGATGGAGCTTGCACCAGACGATGGTATTGCCGGAACTGGTGCCGGAATCGCGCGCGCCGTCACTTCAGACGGCAAATTGACGCTTGAGCACGGACCGATCCCCGAGCTCGGTTGGGCCGCCATGACAATGGATTTGCCTGTTGTAGGAGTAGATCTCACTACCGTGCCAATCGACATGCCAATTGAGTTTGATCTGGCTGAGGGAGAAGGGGGGATGTTCTCGATTGTGGCAATTCGCGAAGAGGGCTCGCCGCCGACGGATTCCGTTGAACCCGAAGAAACCGACACGCCTTCTGCTCCACCGATTGTAGTCACCGGCACGATCAACCTCGTTAATGCTGAGGCGGGAACGGCAACCATCACTCACGGGCCGATGACTGAGATTGGCATGCCCGGAATGACCATGGATTTCCCATTAGAACCTACATTGGACACAAGCATGCTCGAAGTCGGTTCTGAAATGACTCTGACTTTCGCGCGTGCAGATGGCATGACAATGGTGTTGGCTGCGGCAACGCCTATTGCACCGCCACTTCAGGTTTCTGGCCGGATTAACAGTATCGACCCGAACGCGCGTACCGCGAACGTAACACACGGTCCGATGACTGAGATCGGCATGCCGGGCATGACCATGGATTTCCCGGTTGCGGAGGGGATTGAGGTTTCTAACTTGCCTGTAGGGATTGATGTTTCTTTGATCCTTCGCCGCAATCCCGACTTTTCGATGACGCTGTTAGAGGTCGCGCTTGATGGGAGTGTTACGCAGTGATCACGGCCATCATTCGTTCTTCGCTCGCCAACAGGTTCGTCATCTTGGCCCTCGCATTCATGATAGGAGTTGCGGGTATTTGGGCCATTCGTGAGACGCCGGTTGATGCAATCCCGGATCTGTCGGATGTCCAGGTAATTGTTCGCACGCCATATCCCGGGCAAGCGCCTCAAGTTGTCGAAAACCAAATCACATATCCACTTGCGACAGCCCTATTGGCCGTACCCGGTGCAAAAGACGTTCGCGGGTTCTCGTTCTTTGGAGACAGCTTTGTATATGTTGTCTTTGAGGACGGGACGGACCTCTACTGGGCTCGGTCGCGTGTGCTCGAATACTTGGGCCAGATTACCGGCAGCTTACCTGAGGGCGTGTCACCACAACTTGGCCCTGATGCGACTGGGGTCGGGTGGATTTATCAGTATGCGCTGGTTGACAGAACCGGAAATCATGATCTGGCTCAGCTCAGGACCCTGCAGGATTGGTTTCTGAAATACGAATTACAAGCCGTGGAAGGCGTCTCAGAAGTCGCCACCATCGGCGGAATGGTCAAACAGTACCAGGTCGTCGTCGACCCAAACAAACTACGTGCCTATGACATAACACTTGCACAATTGAGGACGGCTATTCAGGCGGCCAACCGCGAGACGGGCGGCAGCGTCATTGAGATGGGGGAAGCCGAATTCATGGTCAGGTCCTCGGGCTACATTGACGAATTGTCAGACCTTGCAAGCGCGCCGTTGATGGTCAACGACCGTGGCGCCGCTCTGACGCTTGGAGACGTCGCTGAAATCCGTCTGGGGCCGGAAATGCGGCGCGGTGTCGGAGAACTCGACGGGCAAGGAGACGCGGTTGGTGGAGTAGTCATTCTGCGATGGGGTGGGAATGCGTTGGCAACGATCAAAGCGGTGGAGGCGCGCATCGAAGAGTTGCGCTCAAACCTGCCGGAGGGGGTCGAAATCATAACGACCTACGACCGATCTGGTGTGATCGAGCGTGCTATCGATAACCTCCAGAAGAAACTGACGCAGGAATTCATTGTCGTTGTTCTTGTGTGCGCGGCTTTTCTACTTCATCTGCGGTCATCCCTCGTAATTCTTCTGTCGCTCCCTCTGGGAATCTTTGCCGCATTTATTCTGATGAAGGCGCAAGGAGTAAACGCAAACATCATGTCGCTCGGCGGCATAGCCATCGCTATTGGTGCGATGGTCGACGCATCGATTGTGATGATCGAGGCGATGCACAGGCGGTTGGAAAAAGAAAAGCTCACAGCAGAGAACCGATGGCGGATTGTGCAAGAGTGCGCTTCTGAGGTGGGACCAGCCCTTTTTTATTCTCTGGCGATTATCACGGTTAGTTTTTTGCCTGTTTTCGTTCTGGAAAATCAGGAAGGTAGGCTCTTCTCGCCACTCGCTTATACCAAAACCTACGCCATGGCTGCAGCCGCCATCCTTTCGATAACGCTGGTTCCGGTCTTGATGGGTTACTTTGTAAGGGGGCGTATTCTACCGGAGCGAAAAAATCCGCTAAATCGCTTGGTCGTGTTCGTGTACCGCCCATTTCTGGACGCGGCAATTGCCTGGCCATGGGCAACAACACTGTTGGCCGGCGTTCTGGTGACGTCCATGTGGTACCCGTACCAGAGAATTGGCTCTGAATTCATGCCCGAGTTGAACGAAGGTGATTTTCTCTACATGCCGAGCTTCTACCCCGGGATCTCGACGGGAAAAGCCCGTGAGGTACTGCAGCAGACCAACCGCCTGATCGCGACCGTGCCTGAAGTCGAAACTGTTCACGGTAAAGTTGGGCGTGCGGAGACTGCAACCGATCCAGCACCTCTAACGATGGTGGAGACCACAATCCAACTCAAGCCGGAAGAAGAATGGCGCCCCGGCATGACAATGGAGAAAATCCGGAATGAGCTCGATCGTATCGTTCAGGTTCCGGGCGTTACAAATGTTTGGATCCAACCTATCAAGAACCGCATCGATATGCTTGCGACAGGTATCCGTACTCCTGTCGGTGTCAAAATATCCGGCACCGACTTGGAGGTCATTACAGATATAGGGATCGAAGTAGAGCGTGCGGTCGCTGATATTGATGGAACGGCTTCCGCCTACGCAGAGCGACCTGTTGGCGGGCGTTTCATCGAAATCGACGTCAAACGAGATGCCGCCTCCCGATACATGATGAGTGTTCGAGAAGTTCAGGACGTAGTGCAGACCGCAATTGGCGGTATGCAAGTGTCGGAATCTGTGGAGGGGCTGGAGAGGTTTCCTATAAACCTTCGGTACCCTCAGGCATGGCGAGACAGCCCGGAACGGCTCGAAAATCTTCCTGTCGTCACACCGTCGGGTGCTCATGTGCCACTGTCCGCTCTCGCCGATATTCGAATAGTTGACGGGCCGGGAATGATACGATCAGAGAACGCTCGACGAACCGGGTTCGTGTTCATCGACATCACGGGGCGCGACCTGGGCGGCTATGTGGCCGAAGCACAAGAGGTGGTTACAGAAAAGGTCGACCTGCCTCCAGGTTACTCGCTGACTTGGTCGGGGCAGTATGAGTACATAGAGAGAATGCAGGACAGGCTGACGATCGTTGCCCCTGCAACCCTGCTAATTATCACGCTCATGCTTTTCTTGGCGTTCAATCGGGTGATTGAGGTCGGGATAATTCTTGCGGCGCTCCCGGTCGCATTGGCAGGTGGGGTTTGGTTCTTATGGTATCTTAACTTCGATATCTCAATTGCTGTGCTCGTGGGCTTCATCGCGCTGGCGGGAGTTGCCGTGGAAACAGCGATTGTCATGTTGTTGTACCTCAATCTTGCTTGGGAGAAACGTCGAGGGCTGGCGCAATCGGAACAGCGAAAGCTGACACGTGACGATATCGAAGACGCGGTGTTCGAAGGAGCCGTTCTTCGGGTTCGGCCGAAGGTAATGACTGTAGCCACGATCTTTGCAGCACTGATACCCATCATGTACGGCACCGGTACAGGCTCTGAAATCATGCAGCGGATCGCTGCGCCGATGATTGGGGGCATGGTGACAGCGACCCTTCTTACGCTTTTTGTCATTCCCGCAATATTCGTGATTTGGAAACGGCTCGCGCTCAATCGCGTGAACCGAGAGATCTCCCACACGATCCAGGAAGTGCCCCCTGCGCTTCCGGCAGAATAATACCCACAACCTTGAAACAGGAGCATCTGATGAAAACTTTGACTGCAATTTTGGCCCTATTGGCCGTGTCTACAACATCCGGCATCGCGCAAACGAACCACGGCATGGACCATTCCAACATGCCCATGTCTTCCGAACAGATGGAAGGTGCGGTCCACGCAAAGGCTTTGGTGAACTCAATTGGCGACGAAACCGCTAACGTCAGCCATGATCCGATCCCCGAGATCGGGTGGCCCGCGATGACGATGGATTTGCAGCTTCTTGAGAATGCCCAGATGATGGGTGAGATCAGCGCAGGTGACGAAGTCACACTGATGTTGGTCAAAAGCGATGATGGTATGTATGCGATCGGCGCGATCATGAAAAACTGAGTCTGTTGATGCGGCAGCTATTCACCAATGATGTGATTGTTCGCCGTTTCAACGACTGTAGGAAATTCTATGAACTAAGAGAAATGGAGTAGGAGCCACTCAAGAACCAAATCGTATTTCAACGATCTGTGGCTCTGCTCATAAGTTATCAGTCCATTGTCGGTTAAAGGCGCTTTAAGCAATTCGTTGACTGATTGAAGCTCCAAAGCTCAGAAAATCTTCCGGCTATACTGATTGAACAGAGCAATCCAGGCAAGCAGTACACAAACTGCCAACGCTTCGGTATCTCCGGCCCGCGCCACTGCAGTTAAACTGCGCAAAATTCTGGAGCTACTTGCGCAGCCCAGTGGAAATCTGACCGACAAGCAAATCCCACCTAAAACATTTCACAATTGGAATGTGTGTACTACATTGTCGCCGAGATGACTTCACGCGGCCATTCAACGGACCAGCGTCGAATTGTCTGGGGCGTTGCCTTGTTGGTTTTTGCTTCAGTCGAAAACGCAGCGCGGAGCGGTCAAAATGAGGATATCTCCAGGGCGACGACTTGGGAAAACGATACGACATGACAGCTAACACAAGAGAGCACTGGGACGATGTCTATGGCGAGAAGTTTGACACCCAATTGAGTTGGCACGAGGATGATCCAGAGATATCGCTTGAACTCATCGAGTTGATCAGAGTGTCTAAGCCTTCATCCGTCATCGACATTGGTGGAGGTACATCTCGTCTTGCTGGAGCGTTGCTTGCGAAGGGGCTCCATGACGTGACAGTTCTCGATCTATCGCAGGTCGCGTTGGACACGGCCCGGGAAAGGTTGGGGCGCGCCGCTGAAACAGTCACTTGGATTTCTGCAGATATAACTTCTTGGGTCCCCGATCGCAGATATGACGTCTGGCATGATAGGGCGGTTTTTCACTTTCTCGTGGATACATCGCAACGCGCGGCCTATCTGGAAAGCGTGAAGAAAGGGGTAAAAATTGGCGGCCATGTGATCATTGCTACGTTTGCACTTGATGGGCCGGAGACTTGCAGTGGTCTCCCTGTCGCCCGCTATAGTCCGAGCGATATCGCCGTGCTTTTTGAGGAACACTTTGAACTCGTCGCGCATCGCCATCACCTGCACCAAACCTCTTGGGGGGAAAGTCAGTCTTTCCAGTTCAGTGTTCTCCGCCGCTGCGTTTGAGCCCACACCTGAAACTGGCCCAAAGCGGTACGCTTCCAATAAGCTTTCGGGGCATGCCGATTGTGTTCACAAGTTACGTTTGGCCCTCAAAAACTGGCAGAACCACCTTAGCGCACAAGCCGCCAGTTTCCCCGTTTAGCAATTCTATCGTGCCACCGTGCGACTGGATGATCGTACGTGCGATCGACAGCCCCAAGCCGGTTCCGCCAGTCTCTCGCGAGCGGGATGTTTCAAGCCGCACGAATGGGTCGAATACCGCATCGAGCATATGCTCGGGGATGCCGGGCCCCTGATCCTGGATCAATATTTTTGCCTCATTCCCCTCTTGCATGACTGAGACGTTGGCCCGGGCACCATACCGGCAGGCGTTTTCAATGATATTGCGCAGAGCTCGCTTCATCAGCATCGGCCGAAGCGTGACGGCCGGATTGTCTGCGACCGATACTTCAACCGTGTCACCGGCTTGCACAATGTCTTCGGTCGTTTTGGTTACGAATTCACCAATTGGGACGGTACTGGAAGGTTCGCGCGTGGCCACGCCCTTGGCAAATGACAGGGTGGAGTCCACCATCTCCTGCATTTCCTCGATGGTCTCGATCAGATGGTCACGGGTCTCCTCTTCCTCCACCAGTTCGGCGCGAACCCGCAATCCCGTCAGTGGCGACCGCAAATCGTGACCCAGCGCCCCCAATAGTCTGGTCCGATCGGCAACATAGCGAGTCAGCCTATCACGCATATGGTTGAACGCCTGCGTCAAATCTCGCACCTCGGTCGGACCAGAAACCGTCAGTTCCTGGACGTCTTCACCGCGACCAAACTGGTCTGCAGCCAGTGACAGGCGGCGCAACGGGCCGGTCAGCCGTGTCAGTAGAAACCAAATGGCTGCTCCAAGAATTAAAGTTGCAGTGAAACCGAAGCTGACGAAGGACTGCAAAGGCCATTGCAGAGGAGGGTTATGGAACCGGGTATCCACGTTGAGCCATTGATCGGTCGTCAGAGCGATCGACAGCTGCATTTCAATTGCGGAAACGTGATCACGCATCATTGCCATGTGCATTTCAGCCATTGTAGACGGAACACCTTCAACCGGCAGCATATCGGGAGAGAACTCATGCAACTCTACCCGGATGGGACGGTTTTCATAGCCTGGCAGAATTCTGCGGATTGTGTTTTCGACCGTCCCACCAGCGCTATGTCCGGTGTGATCGACTGCGGGCGTATCTGTAAGGCTGAAACGCACCAGTGGAGAACTTGCCGCCCGCAGGATCGCGTCGTGCATCTCGGGTGGAGCTTCTTCAATCAGCCGCGCGATGTTTGCGGCGCGTCCGGCGGTTTCCAGGCCAAGGGCCATGTGCACTGCCATTGAGCGTTCGTCGACGAACAGCCACAGGCTGACCAGTTGCGCGGCAGCCAGCGCGGCGATGATCAAAAGGATAAGCTGACCGCGCAGACTTTGGGCAAAGGCTTTCATCCCGTAAGCTCGCTCACGTCGGTCGACAGGCAATAACCGCCACCTCTTATCGTGGTGATGAGCTTCGGCCGCGTTGGGTCAGCTTCGATCTTGCGACGCAAGCGGCTGACCTGGTTGTCGATCGTACGGTCGAACAAGTGCGGGCTGCGGCCGGCGGTCAAATCCAGCAGTTCGTCTCGCGACAGGAGTTTGCGGGGCCGCTGCAGGAATACGGCCAGCAGCCGGACATCGGCGGTGGTCAGACTTTCTTCGGCCCCTTCGGCGGATATCAAGGTGCGACTGTCGGCATCCAGAACCCAGCATCCAAAGGCGATCCGTTTGCCGCTCAGATCGCCAGCCGGGGGGACGGTGGTTTCGGAACGCCGCAGGATCGCCTTGATCCGGGCCAGCAATTCACGTGGGTTGAATGGTTTGGGCAGGTAGTCATCGGCGCCGATCTCTAAACCCACGATACGGTCGGTGTCATCGCTGAGGGCTGTCAGCATCAGGATCGGCGGGCCACCGGCCGCGGACAGGCGGCGACAGACCGACAATCCGTTTTCGCCCGGCATCATGATGTCGAGTACGATAAGATCAATCCGACCGGCCGCCAGTCGTGCGTCCATCTCGGTTGCGTCGCGCGCGGTACTGGCGCGCAACCCATTCTTTTCCAGATAGCGGCTGACAGCATCACGGATTTCGCGGTGGTCGTCGACAATCAAGATATGTGGTGCTTCAGTCATGGCGCAATCATAAGCCCCGGCGCGGTACAAATCCCGGCTTTTTTGTATCCCTTTGTATCAGTTGGGCGGGCTGCGACACAACGATACAAACCGGGTTGAGCAGGGGGGTGGTGGCGCGACCGAGGGCGGCCATATGCTTTGTGTAGAAACAAAAACCCGAGAGGTGAAAGTCATGAAACGTACCTTCACGCTGGCCGCTGGAGCCATTGCCGCGACTTTGATGGCGCTGCCCGCGCTTGCCGCCGGTCAGCATGGCAGCAGCGCGCAGATGCAGGGCCATGAGGGCGGCATGATGCAGGGTGCGCCCGGCGGCATGATGGGCGATCACGCAGGCATGATGCAAATGATGGTGAAAATGCATGGCCAGATGATGGGCGGCAACTGGCTGGCGGTTCTGGACATGGACGAGGACGGTCGCCCGAGCGAATCTGAGATCGCCGAAGGTCTGAAGGCCCGGATGCAGGCGCATGACGTCAATGGAGATGGCAACCTGTCGATTGATGAGTTCGAAGCGCTGCATTCCGGGATGATCCGCGAAACCATGGTGGACCGATTTCAGCATCTTGATGCCAATGGCGATGGCGTTGTGACCACAGGGGAAATCGAGAAAGGCGCAAAGACGATGTCGCCGAAACACGGCATGAAGGCCTCGAAACCTGTGACAAAGGCTTCTGAAACCAACAACTGAAACGCAACCGTGTAGCCGGGTCATCGCACTCGGCACAAACCACTGAGGAACAAAGCGATGATGGGCTATGGCGCTGGAATGGGGTTTGGAATGATCTGGATGTTGCTGATCGCAGTGTTGATCGTTCTGGCGATCGTAGCGCTGATCAAATACATCGCTAAGTGACCTCGGAATCCGTCACTCCCGTTTAGGGGTGGAGGGCTATGTCATAGGAGGAACGAAAGCTGGAGGGCCTGCACAGCAATAGCCGTTTGGTTTTCATCGCGGTTTTGATCGCGTTGCTGATCGCCACCATCTGGTTGTGGCTGTCTGGCGCGTTGGACGCAGGACTATCGCGCGAAGTCATTACTGCGTGGGTGGATTGGGCCGGCCCGTTCGGACCCGTTGTCATCATCGGCTTCATGACAGCCGCAGTGGTTGCCAGCCCAATCCCCAGCGCTCCGATCGCTGTCGCTGCCGGGGTGGCATATGGGCATGGGCTGGGAACCGCATTGGTTGCTATCGGAGCGGAGTTGGGGGCGCTGCTGGCGTTCCTGATAGCCCGTTGGTTGGGGCGCGACGCGCTGCGCCAGTGGTTCGGCGACAAGCTGGACTTGGGGTTGCTTGGATCGCAGAATGCCCTGATGTTGACCGTGTTCACCAGCCGCCTGATGCCTTTCGTTTCTTTCGACATGGTCAGCTATGCCGCCGGTCTGACCCGACTTCAATTTTGGCGGTTCGCACTGGCCACCTTGGCTGGACTCCTGCCGGCCAGTTTCGTTCTGGCCCATCTGGGCAGCCAGATTACCGAAACCGCGACAGGCGGCACCAGCCTTGCGGTTATCGGGCTTGGGCTGTTGACGGGGGCGCCACTTATCTGGTTGGCTTGGAAACGCAAGATGCCTGTTGGCTCTTCAGACCACGAATTGAGCCAGATCAATGCGACCGGTCCAAGCGGCCCTAAACTGTTGGAGAATGGAGGAAACCCTAAGTGATCCGCGCACAATGGATATCAACTGCGACACGGACGGCCCGAGCCATGGGCCGGCTGCAGGTCCTGTTGATCTGTGCGTTGGTGGTTTCGATGCTGATCTCTGTTGTGCCGTCCCATGCCGGGCATGACATCGCGAAGGCCGCCACCCAGGCCGAGCTTGTGATCGATGACAGCGGTGGGTATCCCGCGTCTCATCCATCAGAAGAATTAGACTGCTCAGTGCACCCGGGCTGCTATGCGATGGCAGTTATGGCGGCACCTGAATTGCTCTCGATGCGTATTGCTACGCCCGTGGCGCCAGAACGGTTCCGGCCACGCGCAAGCCTGCCGGTCGCACCACTACCACATCCGCCAAACCTGTCCTGAACGTGACCGGCAATGGCTCCGGAATCGCTCCGGGGTCTTGCCCAAGCCGTTGATTGCGGCCCAACTCAGTTCAGGACACTTACCATGCTTACCATTCTGTACTTTTTCGTCACGGGCGTGGTGCTATTCGCACTGTTGCGCCTGACCTGTGGCCCCTGTGTGATGGGGACACAAGAACATCATCCCGGTGTTCCGGTGACAACCCTTGGCTGGGCGCTCAGCCTGTTTCTGGCCGCAACCTACCTGCTGTGCGTGGCCTTTGACCTGATCTTTCCAAGTTTTGCCATGTACCGGGCTTGGATCGGCCTGATGCCCGGAATGACTTGGCTCAGCCTGCCCTCATTCCTGTTGGGACTGTTATGGGCGTTTCTCTACGGCTGGTACGCCGCGTTGCTGTTCGGCGGACTGTTCAATGTCTTTGCGGCTCGCACAAAACTCAACTGATTGAAAGGACAAAGCCATGAAGGCCATCGCTCTGACCCTGCTTTTGACGCCCTTCCTGATGGCCGTCATCTACCGGATTTTTCTGCACGTGCCCGCCAATGCGCGCGTTTCAGTTGACGAAAGGAAACCTAAATGACCCTGTTCAATCTGGCCGCAGGCCTGTCCGTCGCAGCTTTGACTGCGCCTTCGCTCACGCTGGCGGCAACCGTGTTCATTCCCGAAGGCAGCGCGGACTCGGTTCTGGTGATCGACTCCGAAACCGGCAAGACCGTCGAGCGGCTGCCGAGGCTCGTGGCGGTCCATGGGCTGGCCGGCGCGCCCGGCTTTAAGTACCTGGTCGCGGGCAGCTACGCAGAAACCGAGGCCACAACGCCACCAAAACCCGAAGGTATGTCCAAGGATGAACACGCTGCGCACCACGCCAAGCGCGATGTCACTGCGTTGCCCAAAGATCAAGGGGCGGAGCCTGCTGACGATCCTTGATGCGGAAACACGCGAGGTCGTCCGCCAGATCGAGGTTCCAGGTGCGGTGCATCACACTGCGGTGTCGCCCGACGGGCGGTTCGCGGTGGCGACCCATCCGGGCGGTGACGGTATTTCGATCGTCGATCTCGATAAGCTCAGCTTCCTTGGTTTCGTAGCAACCGGGCCAATGCCCAACTATGCGGTATTCGCGCCTGACGGCGACAGGGTCTATGTCACCAATACCGGCAATGGTACACTTAGCGAAGTGGATGTCGTCAAAGGCTTCGTCGTACGCAACATGCCCGTCGGCGAAGGCCCTGAGCATCTTGTACTTAACGCCACCGGCAGCGCCGCCTTCGTAGCCGACAGTGATGGTGGCAAGGCCTTCCGCGTAGATCTTGCCAGCGGTTCTGTCACCGAAACCTATGACATTGGAGGCGAGTTGCACGGGATCGGCCTGTCCGACCGCGAGGGCGTACTGTTCGTGGCCGCCAAAGGCACCGACCGGTTGTTGTCGATTGATCTTGCTACGGGCAAACAGCGCTCGACCAACCTGTCACCGGCACCTTATCACCTGACGACCATACCGAACTCAGGCAAAGTGATGGTATCAAGCCGAACCGAACCGAAGGTCTGGATCGTCGATCAAGTCAGCCTGACGGCTATTACCGAAATGCCGATACTGGGTGAGGGCCACCAGATGGTTGTTCTGCCCTGAAGGACTGTGCCCGGCATTGCGTAATTAAACGGCTCTACGACCAAAGCTTAAACCAGGGAGCAGAACATGACAGAAGACCACGACATCAGAATCCACGCGAACGGCCCGACCGAGGTCGCTTACGTCTGCCCCATGCATTCTGACGTGCGTCAATCTGGGCCCGGCGACTGTCCCAAATGCGGGATGCACCTTGTGCCCGAGGGCGAGGTGGATGCGCATGCGCATCACCACCATTCCGCGCATCATGGCGCGACGGACGAGAACGGTGAATATGACATCGTTCCGACAGGCTATGACGGACCCGTATATACCTGCCCGATGCATCCGCAGGTGCGGCAAACCCATCCCGGGTCCTGTCCACTCTGCGGCATGGGGTTGGAGCTGGAAAGCGCGGCGATGGTGGACGAGGGGCCGAACCCGGAACTGGTGGATTTCACCCGGCGCCTATGGGTAGGTGCGATTCTGACGCTTCCACTTTTGGTTTTCACGATGGGCCCCTACGTTGGGCTGTCTGGTGTGCGAGAGATTTTTGGTGAGCGAACAACCCTATGGATTGAACTGATACTTGGCACTCCGGTTGTTCTTTGGTGCGGTTGGCCATTTCTGGAACGAGGGTGGAATTCGTTTCGCACCATGAACCTGAACATGTTCTCGTTGATTGCCATGGGGGTTTCGGCCGCGTGGCTGTTCAGCGTTGTCGCCGTATTGATGCCCCACATATTTCCGGACGGTTTTCGAGATTCAGAAGGCCATGTTGGGGTCTATTTCGAAGCGGCCGCAGTTATCGTTACACTTGTTCTGCTCGGGCAGGTGATGGAACTGCGGGCACGCGAAGGCACAGGAAAGGCAATCCGCGCTTTGCTGGACATGGCCGCAAAGACCGCCCGCATTATCCGCCCTGACAGCAGTGAAGAGGAAATTCCGCTTGAAGAAGTACAGGTAGGTGACCGCCTTCGCGTACGCCCCGGCGACAAGGTGCCAGTAGACGGCATTGTACTCGAAGGGCGCTCATCTGTTGACGAAAGCATGATCTCTGGCGAACCGGTTCCGGTCGAAAAGGTACAAGGCGAGCCGGTCACAGGGGCCACAATCAACGGCACCGGTAGCCTTGTGATCGAAGCAACCCGAGTGGGCTCTGACACAATGCTGTCCCAGATTGTCGAAATGGTGGCCAACGCGCAACGCTCGCGCGCACCAATTCAGAAATACGCTGACAAAGTGGCGGGCTGGTTTGTACCGGCGGTCATAAGTATAGCTGCGCTGGCCTTTATTGCATGGGCAATTTGGGGACCGGCTCCGGCGCTCTCCTACGCCTTGATCGCAGCGGTGTCGGTACTGATCATAGCTTGCCCGTGCGCGCTTGGCCTGGCCACTCCGATGTCGATCATGACGGCCACGGGGCGCGGGGCGCAGGCCGGAGTGCTGATCAAAAATGCCGAAGCGCTGGAGCGGTTCGAGAAGATCGATACTTTGATCGTCGACAAAACTGGCACGCTGACCATGGGCAAGCCAAAGCTTGTGGCTGTATTACCCGAACCTGGCCATGACGAGGTCGAGGTGCTGCGGCTGGCCGCAACGCTGGAGAAGGGCTCGGAGCACCCGTTAGCTGAGGCAATCGTCACAGGAGCCGAGGAACGTGGCGTAGCCCTGTCCGACGCCAGTGACTTCGAGGCGGTGACTGGTAAAGGCGTGAAAGGCACGGTGGATGGCCGCCCCGTCGCGCTCGGCAATCTGAAACTGGTCACCGATCTCGGACTCGAGGCGGCCGAACTGACGGCCAAGGCCAATGCGCGTCGGGATGACGGCGAAACGGTGATGTTCGTGATGCTTGATGGTTCAGTGGCGGGGTTGGTCTGCGTCGCCGACCCGGTCAAGGAAACAACACCAGCCGCACTCAAGGCGCTGCACGAACTGGGTTTCCGGATCATCATGGCGACTGGCGACAACGAACGCACTGCAAAGGCGGTGGCCGAACGTCTGGGTATCGATGAGATTCGAGCCGACGTACTGCCCGAGGACAAGGCCCGCATAATTCGCGAACTGCAGGAGAAAGGCGCAAAGGTCGCCATGGCGGGTGACGGAGTGAACGACGCACCCGCGTTAGCGCAGTCCGATGTGGGCATCGCCATGGGGACCGGTGCCGACGTGGCGATCGAAAGTGCAGGCTTCACGCTGGTCAACGGAAGCCTTGATGGCATCGTGCGCGCCCGTAGGCTGGCCCGCGCTACCATGCGCAATATCCGGCAAAACCTATTCTTTGCCCTGATCTACAACGCCTCGGGCGTTCCGGTGGCGGCGGGTCTTCTGTTCCCGCTTTTCGGCATCCTGATCAGCCCGATGTTTGCGGCCTTCGCTATGAGTGCTTCATCGATTTCAGTGGTGTTGAATGCGCTGCGATTGCGGGGGGCGAAGATTTGAGCACGCACGAGCATAGTACCCACGGCGCCAGTGGCGCGCTGAAGCCCGGATCAATCTCGCTGACCGGAGCCGTCGCCATGGGGACCGGCGTGATGATTGGCGCTGGGATCTTTGCACTTACCGGACAGATCGCCGGGCTGGCGGGGCCATGGTTTCCGCTGTCCTTCGTGGTCGGGGCCGTGGTGACGGTTTTCAGCGCCTATACCTATATCGCCATGTCCAACGCCTGGCCCTCATCAGGCGGCATCGCCATGATCCTGACCAAGGCATATGGGCCCGGGGCGGTTGCGGCGGCGGCCTCGCTGCTGATGGCACTGTCGATGGTGATCAACGAAAGCCTCGTCGCGCGTACTTTCGCGACCTATGCGCTCCGCCCGTTCAACATCGAGAGCGGACCGCTGGTGTCTTTGGTCGCTGTTGCGCTGATCGTCTTTGCCTATGCGGTGAACCGGTCGGGCAACCGGTCGGTGGGGTTGTGGTCGATCATCATGTCGGCGCTCAAGATAGGCGGGATCGCAATATTCGGCATCGCCGCACTTTGGGCTGCGGGCGGAACCTGGCAGGTTCAGGGCTCGGAACCGGCCGCGCCGCTGGGGTTCGTCGCCTCGGTAGCCCTGTCGATCCTCGCCTTCAAGGGCTTTACCACCATCACCAACAGCGGGGCCGAGATCGTCGACCCGCACCGCAATGTCGGGCGCACCATCATGATCTCGATCGCGATCTGCGCGGTGGTCTACCTGCTGGTCGCCCTTGCCGTCGGTGTCAGCCTGCCGCCCGAGCAAATCCGCGCGGCGCAGGACTATGCCCTGGCCGAGGCTGCCAGGCCGGTGCTGGGGCAGGGCGGGTTCTACCTGACCGTGGCGCTGGCGATGGTGGCGACGGCCTCGGGGCTGATCGCCAGCGTTTTCGCTGTGTCCCGGATGCTGGCGATGCTGACCGACATGAAGATGATCCCGCACAGCCATTTCGGCATGACGGGCAGCATCCAGTCTCACACGCTGATCTACACGGTCGTGATTGCGGGCCTGCTTGCGGTGTTGTTCGACCTGTCTCGCATCGCCTCGTTGGGGGCGTTCTTTTACCTGGTGATGGACATGGCGGTGCATTGGGGTGTCTGGCGACGCTTGCGCGGTCAGATCAAAGCCCGTGGATGGGTCTTGCTGACCGCCCTGGCGCTGGACTGCGTAGTCCTGACCGCGTTCACAATACTCAAGCTGCGCTCCGACCCGATGATCGTAGTATATGCCGTTGCTGGCATCGGCTTGGTCTTCGTCTATGAGCGCATCTTTCTCAAACAATGGATCATCGAAAAGGAGACAAATCAGCTATGACCCAATCAAATTTCGACGAAACCCGCGCCACACAGGAGACGACCGAAAGGGTCAGCTCTGACGTAACGGCCGAAGCGCCCAAAACCGAAGATCAGACGGCCAACGGTGCCAAGCGTAATTGGCTCCCGGTTGTCATTGCGATCGCGTTGGGCGCCGCTGTTCTGGGCTGGGAATACCGCGAGACACTCTATCCTTTGCTCAGTTCTCCGTTGCTGTTCTTGCTGGTCTGCGTGGGCATGCATTTCTTAATGCATCGCGGCCACGGCAAACACTGAGAACGGCGCCCTGTATGGCTGGCGGCTTTGCGGCAAGAACACTGCGCAACAAGGAGCAGCAACGGCCAACTGATCAGAACAAATTTGTAACCCAATAAGGAAGGGAAATTGCCATGTTAGCAAATCCAATTCGGAGAGCAGCAACTGAACTGCACCTGACGGCCGGTGCACTAACTGTAAAGGCATTGCACGGTGACACCGACGAAGATCACTCTGATGAATAGGGAATGGGGCATCGCGGTGAAGAAGAGGACCAAGGCGACTGATCCACCTCGTCCGAGTCCTATCATTCGATGAACCCGTCCTGACGCACAGGAGGAACAATATGTCTGAATTTTCTGAAAGACAGGCACCTTCAGAGCCTGAAACTCGGCGCGATTTCTTATACTTCGTCACCGGCGGTGCCGCCATCGTGGCCACGGGCGCGGCGGTCTGGCCACTTGTTAACAGCATGAACCCCAGTGCAGACATCTCCGCCCAAGCCGTTGTCGACATAGATCTTGAAGGTGTCGGACCAGGAACGAGGATCACTGTTAAATGGAAAGGCAAGCCGATCTTTATCGACCACCGGACTAAAGAGCGGATCGCGCTGGCGATAGCAGAAGACGATGCACCAATGATCGACCCGCAACCTGACGCCGAGCGCGTACAGCGACCGGAATGGCTGGTAGTTATTGGCGTTTGCACCCATCTGGGATGCATACCACTCGGGCAGGGCGGCAGCGAACCCACCGGAGACTGGGACGGTTGGTTCTGTCCGTGTCACGGTTCACATTACGACACGTCTGGCAGAATTCGGAAAGGCCCCGCGCCCCGCAACCTCGATCTGCCCCCTTACGAGTTCGTCACCGACACACGGGTCAAAATTGGGTGACGGCGCGGTGAACTTTGTTCAGAGGCGCGTGCCTCACCAAGTTCGTTTGTCAGTCCTCGAATATCCCTCGATCAGCGCCGCGATGCTATGTGGCGGAATTCGACATGTACCCCGCTTTCTGGAGTTTTCGAGAAGAGACCTCGCCGTCATGTTCTGAACGGAACAATTCTAATCGCTGCGCTCAACGTTTTCTGCTTCGCCCATGTTTAGACATGCCATCTTGCCTTTTGACAGGATCGCATCTGAATTGCGGGTTGAGAGGAAACGCTTTGGTCCTGAACAAGGTGCTATTTCAACCCCGTGTCAGCCGCGCGGCGATCGCGACCTGTCCCAGCGCGGCCAGGATCGCAGCGATGAACACGGCTTCGATGGCGATCATGCTGACCACCACACCGCCCACAAGCGGCGCCAGCGCCGCCGGGGCCGCAAAGCTGTTGAACCACGCGGAATAGGCCGGGCGGCGGTCGTCGGGCGAGATCTCCAGCAAATAGCCGAGATAGCCGATGGTCACCCCGTTCATCATCGCGCCGATCAGGAAGAACAGCACCGCGAAACCGGTCAGCCCCGAACCCGTGACCACAAGCAGCAAAACCAGCACCGGAGGTCCGAGACGCACCAGTGCCACTATCCCCAGCAGGCGCAATTTGCCCGCCTGGTCTCCGATGTGGCCCCAGAGCGGATTCGAGGCCAGCGCGCCGACAGTCTGCGCCGCCAACAGCGTTCCGACATCCGCCGCCCCGAGGCCGCTGCGGCTGGCGGCAACGACATAGAACGGCAACGCCATCAGCGTCGCTGCACCAAGCCATTGGAAGATCAGGAACAGCCGGAACCGGTGGTCCTGCCGCAGCGTCGAGAAACCTTCGCGCAGAAATCCAGACAGATTGGCAGGACGGTCCCGTGGCGCCCTTGCAGCGGTAGCGGGCTCACCCGCGGAGACAAAAAGCGTCGCAGAGACGATCATCAGCACCGCGCCGAGCCAGAAGATCAGCGCATAGGCCCTGAGCGGCGGCATCACGTCGAGCGCGTGTCGCAGAAAGCCCGCCACCAGAACCGCCAGAACACCGCCGCCGAAAAAGCGCCAGGCCAACATCCGGCTGCGGCGCTCGGACGGGATCGCCCGGCCGACGATGTCGTTGTAGGGCACCGCGACCACGCCGCTGACAAAGGCATAGACCGTCCACAATCCCAGCATCCCGAGCGCCAGCGGAACCGGAGGCCAATCGACCTGAGGCCAGTCGGCCCCCCACCACAGAAGAATACCGATCATCGCGACCGTGATCGCCCGCCCATAGGCACCAAGGGCGTAGAACGGCATCCGCCGATCGGTGCGCTCGGCGAGGTAGCCCACCGCGAACTGGGGCAGCAGCCAGCCAAGACGCAGGACCGTGCTGGCATAGCCCACGGCCAGCGCGCTACCGGTCAGCATATGCACCAGACTGGCCACCACCGTCGCGCTGTCCACCGCCGCCGACCCGCCCTGAAACACCGCACCAGCACCGGCGATGCGCCAAAATCTCGTGTCTTCGGGATTACGCCTTGCCATTCGCCGCCTCTGCCTCCGCCCGGGCGCGGCGGATGTCGATGCCGCTCTGCCACAACACCGTCAGGCCGATCCCGACCACCAGAAGGATCGTCAGCACATAGTTGAACAGGATCATCAGAAGGGCGGTTTCGTCCGGAACGCCAAGCACCTTGAGCGCGAACCCCGCCCCAAAGACAAAGCTCGCCGGGATGCGCACGAAACGACCCAGAACCATGGCGAACCCGGCAAACACCATCAGGAACAGGTAATCCCACGCGCTCAGCACCACGCCAACCGCCAGCCCGGCCCACAGGAAATGGGTTGTCGCCACCAGCTTACCCGCAATGGCTGCGGCAATGGCGGCGACGCGGCGGGCCCGTGCCTGTGGCCAGACGATCCCTTCACCGAGCGCGGTGCGCAGATACGCGCCATCGGCCCCGATGCGGGCGGCAGCCCAGTCGAAGAGTCGGCAGACCAGAGGGTCCTCGCTCAGAAGTGACGCGCGGAACCGGAACAGAACCCAAAGCAGGCTGCCGAAAAGCATCAGGTTCAACAGGCCCGCAACGCTCAATCCCAGCCGCAGGTCACCCTCGATCTGTGGAATCTGGCCGGCGGCGGCCACCGCTCCGGCAAAAAGGGCGAAAACGACGCCGTCGAGGAACCGGGTGATGATCGCGGTTGCAAGCACGGTCGCCATCTTCAAGCGGTCGAGCCGGGCAACCAGCCAGGCCCGGACCAGCGGGCTGATGCCGAGCGGGACAAGGACATTTGCGCCATAACCTGCCAGTAGCGCCCCCGTCAGCCGCAGGGTGCCGACGGGTTTCACGTCGAACAGGATCTGCCGCCACTTCCAGCCGCTCATCAGCTGCTCCAGCAGGATGGTGGCGGCAAGAATCGCGATCCAGAACATGTTGGCTCCGCGCAGGCCCTGCAGAAACAGCGCAAAATCGAGGCTGCCGTAGAGCGCAAACACCAGATAGAGCGCCAGGGCGGAGCCGAATATCGGCAGCAGCCACCGTTTCAGGAAGGTCCGCATTTGACATCCTCGCAACTACCAAGACCTCAATGTTTTAACCTCCGTATCATGATACGGTGTCAAGATGACGGTGACGGAGGGAGACCGCGATGCAACCACTCAAGATCGGCCAGGCCGCGCGCGAGACCGGGATAGGCGTCGAGACGATCAGATTTTATGAAAAGAAGGGCCTTGTCACTCAGCCGCCGCGCCCAATTGACGGCGGCGCGCGGGACTATGGTGGTGACACGCTTTGGCGGCTGAAATTCATATCCGGCGCTAAGAAGCTCGGATTTTCGCTGGCAGAAATCGCGGAAATTTTGGAGTTGCGCACGGCACCAAATACCGAGTGCGTCGCGATGCAGGCCAGAGCGCGCAAAAAGCGGGACGAAATTCAGGAACGGATCGAAGGGCTTGCACGGTTGAGGAACAATCTGGACGAGCTGATCGCGGCGTGTCCGGGGCGTGGTGGAATTCAGAACTGTTCGATCGTGGGCGCCATAGAACGCAGCAGTGAGAAATAGGCGCAATTCCGGCCTTGAACGGAGGGTAGCGGCGTTGCTTGCGAACCGGGTTATTGCCAAGCAGGACCCAGAACGGCAGGTGCAGCGAAAAAAGGAGAGCGAGGGTTCCGCTTCCGAGCAGAGTTTGCGCCAGATCATTGTGAGAAATCCCTGCGTCGCCCAGAAAGCCATATCTGATGAGTGTCGGAGGGTGACGGACAAGTCGGCCCTGTAAATGCGGTCCAGCTTTTATCCTACCGGTGCGATTTTATATCGGTTTAAGACAAGTTTACCCAAGAGGGAACATGACAATGAATAACCTGAGCCGCCGCCGCTTGATGCAAGGAGCCGCGGCAATTGCGTGCAGCGCGGCGCTTCCCGCCTTCGCGAAAACCGGTCCCTCAATCCATGTCCTGAAGGATCCGAATTGTGGGTGCTGCGGATCGTGGATCAAAATCATGCGGGCGGAAGGTTTTGAAGTAGGCGTGGAAAACAGTGCTTGGGAGGCCTTGAACGCTTACAAAACCGCCAATGGGATTCCGGAGGGCATGATGTCATGCCACACGGGTCGCGTGGAGGGCTACATGATCGAAGGACACGTCCCATCCGCTGACATTCGGCGCCTGCTGGGCGAACGCCCGAATGCTGTCGGACTGTCGGTTCCGGGAATGCCTTTCGGCTCACCGGGCATGGGGCCGGAAAGTGAACGCGAAGCCTTCGACGTCTTTCTGATCCGCAAGGATGGAACCACAGAGGTGTTCGCCAGCTACCCGGCCGCATAATTTCCCGATGGCGCTGGCAAGATCCTGACAAACACGGCGCTCGCTTCTGCTGCCTGGTTTACGTGACATTCTTCACGGCAAACCAGTTGATCCGTGACTTCACGCCTGCCTTGTCCTACCGGGCAAGTTCCAGCCTACGGTGAAAAAATACCTGCGTCCGCAAAGCCTGATGACCGGCTTTGCGGACAAAACCGACATCCCGGTCGCCGTATCAACCGCAGCATTTGTCGCCCGCCTGAATTGGCGGGCATGGGGCCGATCCGTAGGAACAGTAGACGCAGCAATCGCCGGGAAGTGGCTTCAGGACTTTTCCGCAAGATGTGCATTCGTAGAACCACTGGCACGCGTCTGTTGGCATCGTTTCAGGCCTTGAATGTCCACATTCCGGGCAGATGATCGTGCTGACAAGGTTCGGGTGCTTTTCACTCATGGCGTCACATCAAGGTTATCAGGAAATCATTTATTCGGATTTCGTTGAGTACGATAACCCAAGCGATGGTCGTTAACGCAAAACTGCCTGTCAGCCACCATTTGAGGCGGTCGAGTGAACCATGGCGGTACGCGACGATGCCAGAGAGAAACAGCAGGGCCGTCGAACCGCCGAGCACGTAATAACTCGCGGCGGCAATCTTGCCAAATACGGCCAGCCAGCCCCCTCCCAAGCCAAGTAAAATCAAGGCCATCGGCAAGATGCAGCAGGTCGCAACGCCAAATGCGGTAAACGATCCAAGAAAACTCGCCCCTACAAACTTGCTCATAGTCTGCTTTCTCCGACTTTGACGATCTTGAGCGGAAGCCGGTTCGGCTTCCTCGATTTTTGCTTCGTGCGGTTTGCGAAATTCGACATCATGACCGACAATATGCATCCTGTAGTGGCTACAGGTTCAAGGGAAAGGTCATCACATGATTGCGATTGGCGAAGTGGCGAGATTGACCGGCCTGTCGGTCGAGACGATCCGCTACTACGAACGGGAAGGCATAGTCGAGAAAACCGGTCGAACCGCCTCGGGGCGCCGCGCTTACACGGAACGGGAAATATCCGAGCTCAGATTCATCAAACGCTGCCGCGATCTTGGCTTCACTATTCAGGATGCATGCGCACTTCGCGAATTGTCCAAAGCGCCGGAGCAAGCCTGTCGTGACGCCGAAGACGTCGCAACAAAACATCTCGACAAGGTCAGGTCAAAGATCGCCGCTCTCCAACGGCTGGAGCAAGCATTGGTAGAACTTGTGCAGACCTGTACTGAAGGAGCAGCATGCCCCCTGCTAACGGCGTTGCTCAACGAGCCTGTCGTCAAAGATGTCATTAGCGGTCACTAATTGCAGCGCCCGGAAAAACCGAAACTGCCTGTCTCAGTTTGGGGAGGAGCGGCTTCATTGTCCCAGTATTTCGTAACCTTAAGCGATGACGGCCGATCTGTGTTGTATTTTTGTTGAATGAGAGAATTGCGATCAGCTTACCCTCTAGTTCGCGCTGTTAGCTATGCCGGACTGGTGATGGCGTGGATGCTCTGATGCTGTCAACTAAGGAAGAAATACCAAAGAATCTGCAAATTTTTGCCGCTTTACCCCTAGAGGCTAAGAAGCAGTTGCAATGCCTCAAGGCACATGAAGGCTTGGAATAAAATACATTGGCCCCGGAAGTTTGGATACCTTCGAGGAACGAGCATGGAGAAGGCAGATATGACAAATCCCACGTTAGTTCAGAGAATGTTATCGAAAAACCTGCTGGGTTATCTCCCAATGATCTGTTTTATATGCAGCTTTTTTGTGTCTGCCGCTACATTACAAGCCTCTGAGCTTCCCTCGATCGGTCTTGACAGAAAGATTGAAGCGCCATCCGGTGCCAAAACACTATGCAAAGATTACTCTTGGGCGTGCGCGAGCGCTCGTAGTTCTGGTCTGTCCGTGGCACAAGAAAATCAGATCGTTAAAACGATCAACACGCGCGTCAATCGGAGAATCCGTGCCGTTTCGGATCAAAGCCAATACGGGACAAAGGAATACTGGACACTGCCGACGCAAGGGTCAGGAGATTGCGAAGACTTCGCTTTGCAAAAGAAGTTTGAACTTGTGCAGAACGGTGTGGATCCTACGAAGCTACTAATCGCGACCGTCTTGGACACCAATCGCAATGGCCATGCTGTTCTAGTCTATCGCTCGAGTGAAGGCGATTTGGTTCTGGACAATGTTACCAACAGGATCAAAACGTGGAAGGAAACAAGGTATCTTTTCCTACGAATACAGGACCCGATTCACCCTGATCGTTGGGTACAGGTTTCTAGCGGCTAAACCATTGGGTAGACATTGGTTGCCTCTCGCAATTGATGTCACGACCTGCATTGTTCTGGGCGCATAGTTGAGTTTCGATGCTCAGTCCGACTCGTCCATCTGCTTGTGTTTGCACCATTGCGTGTGAACGAATTCGATCCGCGCGCCAGATATCTCGGAGGTGTCGTATTGGCCTACTGTTGGGATTCCGCAAGCCATACACGTAGACAATGGGCGCGTTTCCGCAGCGAAACCTTCCATTTGACCCGCTCAGATTGGAGTATCTCCGTCAAGTAAAGGCCACCGGGTCGAGCGCGTTACGGCGAAGATATCGAACGCCTGATTAGGACGACCATGGAGGCCGTTCATCTACTTTAGGGAAGAACGCAATTATCCCCCAAGGATAAGGGGAAATGCGACGGCTCCGGCACTGCGTCGATGACATTGGAGGAGTTCGAAGACTGGCTGCACCCGGAGATATGCCGTTATCACAACACCCATCACACCGGGTTGCGGCGAGAACCGATGGCGGCATGGGCGATCCTCGGTTGTAGTGACGCAGACAGAAAAGTTGTTAATGCCGAGGCGTTTCGCATCAGCGTACTTCCTTTTGAATGTCGTCGGTTGTCGCTACGCATTCAGTCCCATGATCGGTCGTGGTAACCGAAAGGTAACCATCAAGCACGAACCCCGCTATATGTCCCGGATCTAGACTGTAATTGACGATAGAACGAACCTAGTTACGCGCAACAAGAACCTGTCGCGTCTCGGAATTCGCCTTGGGAGGCGCGGTGCGCGCGGACCTGAAAATAGGCGTGTCATGGCGAGCCGATCCCGGAGGCAATGCTGTTTCAGATTATTGAAGAACAAAGATGTTTCGCGTGAGCTGTTTCCACTTCATCGCCTACCACCTGCTTCAGCTCAGTCTCACGTAGAAACTTAAAAATTTTTTCGTCTGATGGTTGCTTCTTCGCCCTGCCAAATCCCCGTCTCGCACTCGGTGTATTTGCAAAGTTTTCGAGGGCTAGGGCTCATGTGTCCTTCCTGCCTGAGTATGGACTCTTTTCCAGACTTAGAGTCAAAACACGTATTGAAACTGAGCTAACAACCGACCAGCAAATATGAAATCTCAGATGGAAGTTCTCGATCAAGGATCAGCCTGACGCATGTGCCTACCTAACCTCACGCTTTGCAGAACCTGCCGCGACGCGGATTCCACCCTTTATGATCAATTAGCCGCAACGCTGGAGGCATCGGGGGTGCAAGCCGAGTTGCAGCAAGTGGATTGCATGTCCGGTTGTCACCGACCACAGACGTTGGCGGTGCGACAAAGCGGCAAGACCGCCTATCTTTTCGGTGAGGTTACGGTTGTCGATCTTCCGGACATAATGATCTTCATGCGGATGTATGAGGACAGTACTGACGGCGACTTCGCTGACGCCAGGAAGCTAGGTAAGCTACGTTTCAAGGCGATTGCACGTATACCGGCACAAAAAAGATAGCCAACATGCAACTTGCCGACCAAAGCTCCGGTGTCGAGTTTTCAGCTTACAGTTTGTGTTTTTCGACTTAGCCTTCTGCACTGAACGGCTAAAATCTAAACCAAGCCTGCCATTACCTAAGATTGACCGCTGCAGAATACTATGATGTCGCTTTCGTACTTGACGGAACAAAGCACTATGGAACAATAAAGGCTTCTACGGTGTCCAAAGGTGCCTACGCACTGGGACTGAAACGGGAATGAGGACGGTGCACCAAACTACCGCACTGAAGCCTTGACCGCCCCCGCGACTGTGAGCGGCGAGCGGCCTTCCAATACCACTGGCGTAATGGCGCTGGGAAGGGGGAAGTCTGCTGTGACCTGCGAGTCAGGAGACCGGCCGTAGGATGGACACAACATATGCCGTCGGGTGTGACGGCGAGGAGGATTAAAATGACGACAAAAACGATCAAGGCATCCGCCGCTGGCGCATCCTTTCTGCCTGCAGTATTCGCCGTGGTTCTGGGTCTAGGGATCATTACCGTGACTGGCCATGTTCAGGCTTCTGGCCTGCATGACGCGGCTCATGATGTGCGCCACGCAACTGGCTTCCCCTGCCACTAAAACAATGTTCAGTCGTATTCTGACCAGCGGCTTGTTCGCTGGTGCAGCAGCGGGGCTGATTGCCGCCCTTCTGCAGTTGTATTTCGTGCAGCCAGTGCTACTTCACGCCGAGCTCTATGAGGGCGGCGACCTGGTGCATTTTGGCGCTGATCCCGTAACTGCGCATCCCGACCTGCCCGGCATGTTCGCCGAGCCGATGCGCGATGGTCTCAGCATTATCTTCACCATGCTTACCTACACCGGCTATGCGCTAGTCCTGGCGGCGCTGATGTCAGTAGCCGAACGTCAGGGGCATGAGATCAACGGCCGCACCGGCCTGCTTTGGGGTCTTGCGGGCTTTGTCGCCTTCCACTTTGCTCCTGGCTTGTCACTGGCTCCAGAAGTTCCCGGCGTAGCGGCAGCAGATGTGGGAGTGCGTCAGATCTGGTGGACGGTCACCGTTGCCGCAGCCGGCGTAGCCATGTGGCTGATTGCCTTTGGAGGTAACCTGGTAAGCTACCTGATTGCGGCCGTGCTGCTAATGGTACCGCATATTATCGGGGCCCCTGAGCCTGAGAGTTTCTCTGGGCCGGTTCCGACCGAGATCGGGGCGCTTTTTGCTGCCCGGGCCTTCGGCATCGGCATGGCCGCCTGGGCACTCTTAGGCAGTTTCACCGGCCACTTCTGGCAGACAGAAGGCAAGCGCGCAGGCGCTGCAGTCTGATCGCGCTCCTCCATTGCTACCCCGCTGGTTACACCGGCGGGTTTTTTTTATTGAGGATGACAAGATGTCCCGTTCTCTTGCTCTCTTTGCCATCGGACTTGTCTTTGGCGGCGGTGCTGGCTTTGTGATTGCCGCCAGCAGCGGTAGCACCTTTGAGAGCCATGACCATACTGACCCGGCCCAACACGGCGGCAACATGGAGATGGCAGCGCACGACCACTCCGCTGCCACTAATCTGCCTGCCGACAGCGACGCCCCCAGTGTGGCGATCCAGATGATTAAGGATCCTATGGCGGGCTGGAATCTGCGTGTGACACCGCAGAACTTTCGCTTTGCTCCGGAAAATGCCTCCACGGCTGACGTTCCAGGCGAAGGTCACGCGCATGTTTATATCAACGGCGAAAAGCTGGGCCGCCTTTATGCCAATTGGTTACACCTTCCGTCGCTCCCCGATGGCGATGTTGAAGTAAAAGTTTCTCTCAATGGCAACAGCCACAGCCCTCTGATGGTTGAGGGTGTGCCCGTGGAGGCCAAAGTGACCGTGCAGCCTGACGGCGATGACTCCTGATTGACATTCCTGGCTGAGAAGACAACTACGCGGATTCAGCGGGTCTAAGCGGCAAGTACAGCGTGCGCGCGGGTTTTTGCCGCTCTGTATCCAAGGACAGATAAGCTGTTGCAAAGCCGCGCCGAATTCCCGTCTTGTTCCTTTGGCTTGCATCGTCGGAAACCGAAAACATGAAGCAACTACAATGGGCATTTCGGTTCTTTCCATTGCTTTTTTGACCCAGTCCAAAGCAAACTCGATCAAATCAGAGTTCACGCCACCGCGCACCTGATCGACTGGATAAACTAAGCGTTACCTGAAACCTCTTGAAGCTCTAGCTGCTAGAGGCTTTAAGACTCGAATTTGATCGTGAAAATGCGATGCAAATACATTGAACTTGTGAACCAGGCTGAGATCTATGCTGACAAGGCGCTATTTCATTCAATCAACCACTGCGCTGTTTTCCGCGTCTGCGGCCAGTCCATTGATCGCCAAAACATGGCCAACCTCGTCGCAAAAGACCTATTGGGACAGCCAGGTCACGCCATTTGATTACGATCCAGCGACCTCAAATCCATGGGGCGTTCATGACCGTTTTTTACCACGACGTGTCGTAGCAAATGATGGTTTGGTTCCTGGTGACATCCATGTCGATGCGGTCGCGCGCTATCTTTACCATATCGAGGAAGGCGGGACCGCAATGCGCTATGGCGTTGCGATCGCGCGAGGGAACCTTTACGAGCCCGGAACCTATGCTATCCGGCGCAAGGTCGAGTGGCCACATTGGACGCCAACGGCTTCAATGATCGAGCGCAACCCCGAATACGCGGAATTTCGGGATGGTATGGAACCCGGGCCAAGTAATGCTCTCGGCTCTCGAGCCCTTTATCTATACGTTGGAAATCGAGATACATATCTCAGAATTCACGGCACGCCTCAGCCTAGAAGCATCGGTGGTCGCGCAAGTTCTGGATGTGTTAGAATGATCATGGCCCATATCAATGATCTCTACCCACATGTAAGAATCGGCTCGACCGCATATTTATACTCGGCCGAAGATAGCGTCACAGCCCGCTCATAAATTTTGGGCAGCGTAGGTGGACGTCGTCGCCCTCTTTTTTATCAGGCGTCTCGCGCGGCGCAGATCGGAGCGCCATTCGTCGCGCGCAATGGTACCAATGTCGTCTCGACAGGTCCGCTGTGCTCATACCAGAAGCAATTGTCTTCTGGCAAAAGGCGTGCCGTGGCCAGATCCTGCCCCGGCCCTGCCAGCGCAACGACTGAATCTGGCACGTTGCCTGGTTCAAGTGCTTTGCTTTTGGCCCCAGTGAACTGGGCTGAGCAACCGGCAGTAATCGAGACTAACGTGATGGTAATTGCGATCCGTTTCTGCATTGACCTGTTCCAGAATTTTTTGCGTCCTCTGCGACTAGATTGCATCCACGCGACCAGCCCGCAAGAAGGAATGGAGTGTCGGTATCACGCGCAAGGAACCCGGATGCTAAAAAATTCAGAAAGGTATTGAAGCTCTAGTTACTGTAGGAACTACTTACAAAGGACCATAGAGATTCTTGAGGTCCGATCATGTCATCCGATACCCATAGCCACGACCATGGCCACGAAAACAAACATGGTCACCACGCATGCAGTAGTGGCGGGTGTGGCGCCATCGCCCCCGCCGGTCCAATTCCTGACGGCGGTAGAAGCTTTCAGGTCTCTGGCCTCGATTGCGCCGAAGAGGTTGTGATCCTGAACCGGGTTATCGGCCCGAAAGTTGGTGGTGAAGAGCATCTCGCTTTTGATGTCATCAACAGTCGAATGACGCTTCTTGAAAGTGCTGCCAAGCTTTCTGACGAAGACGTCATGCTGCTGGTTGCCTGCACCGGTATGAACGCCAAACCTTGGGATGACGGAAATGCCGCCCTGGATCAGGCGGCGCATATTGCGCGTCAGCGACGGTTCACCACACTCAGCGGAGGTTTTTGGGCGGCAGGCTTTGGCTGGCACATCTTCGAAACAGGCATGGGCGGAGCGCTTGGACTGTTTTCGGGACATGGTGAGGTTCCGATGCCTTTGCCCGAGGCCACTTTGTTCGCGGTCGCGATCTTGTTTGGCGTCTGGCTGGTGGCCCCCAAGGCCTGGTCTTCGGCGCAGCGCCTTTCGCCGGATATGAACCTTTTGATGGTTGTTGCCGTCGCTGGTGCCATCGGTCTGGGTGAGTTTTTTGAAGCGGCAACTGTAGCATTTTTCTTTTCGCTCTCTCTTTATCTGGAAAGCTGGAGTGTCGGACGGGCTCGCAACGCAGTATCCGCGCTGCTTGATCTGGCCCCCCCGACGGTTCGGCTGGTTCGTGCTGACGGCTCAGAGGCAACGGTCCCGGCGGCGGATGTCTTTGTCGGCGACAGCTTCATCGTTCGGGGTGGGGATCGCATTCCACTTGACGGGGAAGTCATCGAAGGGGCCGGTGCCGTTGACCAGGCTCCAATCACAGGTGAAAGCGCACTGATCCCCAAAGAGCTGGGTGATGAGGTCTACGCCGGCACAATCAATGGTGAAGGCACCCTCAAAATACGTGCGACGAAAACAGCGTCCGATACCGTGCTTGCCAAGATCATCCGGATGGTCGGTGATGCTCATGCGCGCCGTGCGCCGGTTGAGCAGTGGGTAACAAAATTTGCGCGGATCTATACGCCCATCGTTATGGTCGTTGCAGTGGCCATCGCCCTGATCCCACCGCTTGCATTTGGCGCATCGTGGGGCTTTTGGTTTTACAATGCACTTGTTCTTCTGGTTATCGCCTGCCCCTGTGCACTCGTCATTTCCACGCCGGTTTCAATCGTTGCGGCTTTGACCGCTTCGGCCCGGGCCGGGGTTCTGATTAAGGGCGGTGCATATATCGAAGCCCCCGGGCGCACTACCGCACTGGCCATGGACAAGACCGGCACGATCACCATGGGCGAGCCTGAAGTGGCCAATGTCTATCCGCTGGGCGGCGCATCCGAGCGGGAACTGTTGGCAAGCGCTGCCAGCCTTGAGGTTCGATCTTCACACCCGTTGGCCCGCGCCATTCTCACCAGGGCAGAACAGACCGACATTTCGATATCTGCGGCTGAAGATATCCGAACCGTTCCCGGTCGGGGTCTTGAGGGCCGCACCGAGCGCGGAAATATCTGGCTTGGCTCTGACCGCTTCGCTGTAGAGAAGGGCTTTGGCGCGTCCATTCCTGCCGAATTGAGCAACCAGATCGAGAGCGCGGGAAGCACACTTGTGGTTGTCGGGGATGAGAACGGAGTCACCGGTTTGCTTGAGCTGCGGGACCGCATTCGCCCCGAAGCCAAGAACATCGTTGCCCGGCTTCACGCGCAGGGCGTGAAGTCAATCATCATGCTGACAGGTGACAACGAACAAACCGCGAGAGCGGTAGCAGCCGAAGTCGGCATCGACGAAGTCCGGGCCCAGCTTCTGCCGGAAGACAAGGTCGCTGCGATCGAAGAACTGGCAGAGCAACACGAGATGGTTGCGATGATCGGCGATGGCGTCAACGATGCACCTGCGATGGCTCGGGCACATTATGCGGTCGCGATGGGTGCAGTTGGGTCCGACGCTGCTATTGAGACCGCAGATATTGCTCTAATGACCGACGACATCGGTAAAGTACCCTGGCTGATCGACCATTCACGTCGAACCATGTCGATCATCCGTCAGAACATCGGCTTCTCACTTGCGACCAAAGCATTGTTTGTGACTCTGACGGGTTTTGGGCTGGCATCCATGTGGGGTGCAATCGCCGCGGATGTCGGAGTGTCCTTGCTGGTCGTGGCCAATGCCTTACGGCTTCTGAAAGCTCCGGAAGATCACACCGCCCAGACTGCGGCAAATACCCTTGGCTCGCACGGAACAGGCGCTGCGACCACATAAGAGTGGAAGCCGGACTTCAAGGTGTCCGGCTTTCGCCTCGCTTACTGGCGCGTTACATCAGGCGCACAACTGCGATCGAAAGAAAGAACGCCACCAGGCCAAAAGCGATGGCATATCCTGTAGCGTATTGAAGAATATCAAGGCTGTTGCCATTCCGGCGCTTTGCCAGGACCCCACCCCAAACGGCGCCAACCAAGGCCCCCGCGATTGCCATCATCTTACATCCTCTGATTTGGTTCTTCTGCAGTGCAGTTCGCTTCAGGTGCGCATACCCGCTAACTGATAGCCGCGCACCTGAAGCCGTTTTAAGAAACTCTCACGAACTAGATTCGCTTTTTTTGGCGACGGTATTGCCCAGCTGTTCCTCAAGCTGTGCCCGAGCATTTCTTAAGCGTTTTCGCGCTGCTTCGCTTTCAACCTCGTTGTTCGCAGCGGCAGCAAGTCGGTCGTCAGAAAGCGGGTCCGTTGGGCGCCCGTCAACCAATACTTCATAATGAAGATTGGGGCCGGTCGCGGTGCCGCTCGACCCGACACGGCCAACCATCTCGCCAGCCTCCACGCGCTGACCTTTGGCCAGACCATCGGCGGTTGCGCTAAGATGCGTATATCGCGTGACCGTATCCGATCCATGAGCGATTTCCACCACACGCCCATACCCCCCGCGCCAACCAACATAGGATACCCGGCCCGGAGCTGTCGCATGTACCGGCGTGCCGCGTGCAGCAGCAAAATCGACACCTGTATGCATCCGCACATTGCCGTAGACCGGGTGTTTTCGCCGACCAAAGACTGAACTCAGGCGCGCGCCTTCGACGGGTTGGGCAAAGACACGAAGAAGTTCACCATCAACATAGATCGTGGCGCGACCGTTGTCGTCGTCTGGCCATGCTATTTCGTAAAGCCGATCATCAACTTCCAGCGCCGCAAAAATGAGCTCGGACTGGCCCACCCTCTCGCCATCGATGCTCTTTTCGCGCCAGAGAAGACGGAGAGCTTCACCACCTGTCAGGTCCCTCCGAAAATCCACTGTCCCGCTCAGCATCTGAGCGAGATCCACCGCAAAACGAACCGGGATCTTTGCGCTACTCAGCGCATTTGAAATCGAAGTTTCGATCTCTGTTTTGCGGGCCAGAATGACAGTGTCGGGTTCCGGTGAGACCACGCGCGTGGACAACGTCTCGCTAAGTGTCACTTCAATTCTCACGCCATCTTCCACGGCGAGCTCCACACTCCACAGTTGATCCGCTGCCGTTGCAACGACTGTTATCGAGTGACCCGGCCGCAAGCGCCGCAAGTCGTATTCAGCGCCAAGTGCAAGTGCGATTTCGGCGCGATCGGTTGCGTCGATCCCCGCGTCAGACAGCATACTGTCGAGTGTGTCACCCACTGCAAGCTCGCGCGTCCATGTTCGTGAAGGTGGTTCAACAGGTGGCAAAGGTTCCTCTGCCTGAATGGGTTCCGGCTGAGCAGGTCGAAACGAAACGGGGCTTGGAGCGAGTTCTGCCGATGGTACATTCAGCAACGGAGCCGATGTGATCTGCGGTTCCGCAGGAAGTTTGGGCAGCTGAAAGACCGTGGGCGCAGGCGCCGTCATTTCAGACCTGTTCGAGGCAATGAACATGATCGAAGCAATCGAGACGCTGCTGATCGCGATCGCCGAGGTTGCTAGAAACCGTGCGTTCATGATGTTGTATCCGCTCCACTTTTCAAAGCGCGGCGGATCTTGGGTACAGCGAACTCTCTCTGCTCATGATAGTCGATGGTGCTGACAAATTCGCCTGTGGGGTTAAACAGAAAAACACTTGCGGTGTGGTTCATTGTGTAGTCGCCATCTTCCAGTGGAACTTTTTCATAATTGGCGCGAAAGTCGTCTGCGGCTTGCGCGATTTGGTCCGAAACGCCGACCCAACCGCGAATAGCCGGATGAAAGTAGCTGACATAATCGGCCATGGCATCGACCGTGTCCCTTTCAGAGTCTACGGTTATAAACACGACGTTCAACTCGTCCGCGTCATTGCCCAGATCATCCAGCCAGAGGGAAATATCCGAAAGAGTCGTCGGGCAAACATCCGGGCAGTAGGTAAAGCCGAAGAACACCATTGTTGCACGTCCGACCAGCGATTGCGGGGTGACGGTGATCCCTTCGTGATCAACCATGCGAAAGTTCATGTCCGACAACGCAAGGGGGCGAAGGCGATCGGATTGAGCCGCTCCCGGCCCATCCACTTGCCACCATCCGGCAAAGAGCGTCAGGCCGATTGCTCCAAGTCCAGCAGACCCGAATGTGAGAACGCGTCGCCGCTGCATCAGCTCTCGGGGCCTCGCGCCGCGATGCCAAATATCGGCACGTTGACGGTCTTTTCTGCGCCATCAGCAAAGATAAGAGTCAGCGTAAAGCGCTCGCCTTCGATCATAGGGCGTTGCAGCCGCATGAGCATTGCGTGGAGCCCGCCCGGCTCAAGCGCTACGAAACCACCCGGCGCAATTTCCAGCTCGCCAGCGGGTGCCATGGAACTGACGCCCTCTGCATTGGTCGATGTCTGATGGATCTCGGGCATCCTCGCAAGATCGGTGCGGATAGACGTCAGCGTGACGGCCTCATTGCCGGTGTTGCGGATCGTCATGTAAGCGACCCCAGGTCGGTTGGAGCCAATAGAAGCGCGCGACCAGGCATCTTCAACGACAACATCGTTGCCCCCTGCCAGAACCGGTGCCGAGAGAATGGCCGTCAGACCGAATGCACTCAGTACACCTGCCAGAAGAGTATTTTTTGCAGTGAGTCTCATAGTACCTCTCGCTACTGCTCAGCTTTGCAGTGCTGCAACTTCTGCAGCGACCAGGCGCCTCAATTCAGCCTCACCAAACGGATCCAGAGATTTGCCATTGACGAAGAATGTCGGAGTTTGCCTTATACCGGCCGCTTCGACATCAGCGCGATCCTGATTGAGAACACCAACTGTCTGGGGCGCAAGCATTTGTGCCTGCGCTGCCTCGGCATCCAGTCCCGCCGCTGCTGCAATTCGAATAATAAGACCAGGCTCAGGCGCACCATGCGCGGCCCATTTGGGCTGCTCTCGCAGCACGGCTTCCAGGACCGGTTCAAAGACCCCCTGCATGCGTGCCGCTTCAAGCACGCGGATCGCCTCCTCTGAGCCTTCGCCATGGAAAGGGGTGTACCGGATCACAACACGCACGGCGTCTCCATGCTGAGCCATTATGTCCTTCACGACCGGATGAAAGGCACGGCAGGCTTCACAAGCCGGATCGAAAAATTCGACAATTGTAACCGGTGCGTCTTTAGGGCCGAGAACAGGCGAGTAGGAACGGATAAGTGTTTCGGCGATTTCGGGTGCGACAGGCTCGGTGTTGCCTGAAGCAGTCGTTCGGTTCACGTACCAGGCGGCGGCCCCGAATCCGGCCCCACCGAGCGCGAGAACGGACAAGATCATGCCACGTCTGTTCATACTTGTTTCTCCTTGAGTGAAAGGGCGCACAGAACGCCGATCAGCGCGAATGAAACGAGCGCCATCAGCGGAATCGGGATGCCCAAAACAGATTGATTTGCGTCGGTGCAGGACGGACCACTTGCCGAGCATGGTTGGATTTTTTCCGGGATCAGACCAGCATACAGGCCCATGTGCCACAAGGCGACAACGGCGCCCCCCAATGCCAGTGCTATCCCGTATCGGCCCACGTTCTGGTCCTGCCACCACAGGCCAAGCCCCAGTACGATCGCCAATGGGAACATGAACGCGCGCTGGAACCAGCACAGCACACAGGGCGTCTGCCCCAGGATCTCTCCAATGAACAGAACAGAAAGAGAAGCAACCAAGGCAATCGCCCAGGCCAGGCCGAGAAGTGTATCTTTAGAAAACCGGGACATGGTGCTCAGAGTCTCTGTTTCAGATCCGCAAGAATTTCTTCGGCAGGCGTGCCATAGGACCAGGACTGGACGAATCCAGCGTCCTTGTTGAACAGAAACAGATGAGAGGTATGCCCCATCGTATATCCATCCGGCGCAGGGGTTTGTTCGATCCGTTCGTAGAATATCGGAAAGGTCTTGGACGTTTGCGCAATCTGTTCTGGCGTGCCTGTAAGCCCAATGATCCCCGCATCGAAAAGTGGCACATACTCGGCCAGGACGGCCGGAGTGTCGCGTTCGGGGTCAATTGAAATGAAGATAGGTTGCACTTGGTTTGATTGGTCGCCCAGCCCTTCCTGCACTGCTGCTACCTCAGACAGTGTTGTAGGGCATACGTCCGGGCAGTTGGTGAACCCAAAAAACACCAACATCCATTTGCCCGCAAAGTCGTTCTGAGTACGGACAACACCAGAGTGATCTGTCAGTTCGAACCTGGCTTCGAACGGGACAGACCCCTCCTCAATCCGCGCAGGTCTATATTCTGACCACAGCATCAGATAGGCAAATGCCGCCGTTGCGACACCAGCCATTACCCATAAGATTTTCTGAAACACGGTCAGTTTCAAAGTTAGCCGTCCGCCTGTGATTCTTGGTTCAGAACGGCATGTACACCCTCTACCTGCTAGAGGTTCAAAGGGGTTTTTGAGCCTGCGGCTGGGTGTCACAGGTCCACCGGCTGGAAGGTACTATTGTGCGGTGTCGACGCGAACCTACATAAGCTGTAACTTTGCAAGGAGACCCAGATGCTGACGATCGGAACGCTCGGAAAAAAGACCGGAACCAAGGTTCAGACGATCCGCTACTACGAGCAGATCGGACTTATGCCGGAACCGGGGCGCACCGAAGGTGGCCAGAGGCGTTACGGCCATGCCGAACTGGATCGCCTTGCATTCATCCGTCATTCCCGCCAATTGGGGTTTTCGCTTGAGGCGATACGCGAACTGCTTGATTTGTCCGACGATCCGGATCGCCCATGTCATGAAGCCGACAGTATCGCGCGCCGGCAACTCAAACAGATTGAGCAAAGAATGGCGCGGCTGGAAGCGTTGCGGACCGAGCTGGAGCGCATGGTGCATGAATGCAGTGGCGGCAACACCTCGGACTGTCGTGTTCTCGAAGTTCTGCGCGATCATTCCGAATGTCTTACTGATCACGAAGAAATCGGCGCGTAACCCCGGGCAGCGTTATTGCGAACTGGAATTAGCCTCTTGAAGCTATAGTCACTATAGCAGTTAAAAGTCTTTCTGAGTTGATTCGACGAGAGACCAAATGCTGAACCGAGACCCGTTGCTAACCGCCACACCTCTGCTTGATTTTGAAACACCCGCAATTTTGGGGCTCATAACGGAACGGAGCTGGCCCGATCTGCCTGTATTGGATCGAATTGGCGCTATTTATGATTTCGTGCGTAACGAGATTGCCTTTGGTTACAACCGTGCAGACGATATCCCGGCGTCAGAGGTACTCGCCAATGGCTATGGGCAATGCAATACCAAGGGCACTCTTCTGATGGCACTGTTTCGCGGCAGCGGTATCCGATGCCGTTTGCATGGCTTTACGATCCACAAAGAATTGCAGAGGGGTGTGGTTCCCGAGCTTTTCTATCCGATGGCGCCGATGGAGATTGTGCATTCATGGGTCGAAGTCGAAGCAGAGGGTACGTGGCTAAAGCTGGAAGGCTTTATTCTGGATGAGCTTTTCTTACGCGTGTTGCAGCAGACATTTCCCAAAACAGAAAGCCTGTGTGGGTATGGTGTGGGGACGGATTGCCTGAGCGATCCCCAGGTCGAATGGGAAGGCCGTGACACATACATTCAAAGAAACGGCATCGTGCAGGATTTTGGGGTCTTTGACTCCCCTGACTCCTTCTATGTCCGTCACAGGCAGAACTTTGGCTTTTTCCGTGAACTGATGTACCGAGTCGTCGTGAGGCATTGGATGAACGCACGTGTCAGAGCACTACGCACTGGCAGGCTGGTAGCAAATGTTTCGGCAACACATTCCCATGGAAACAGCGGTGAATCCGTTTGAACGCTAGATTGGCACCAAGAATTTTCCTCAACGCAGGCGACTTTCAATCTAGCAAGCTTGAGGCCTTAACAAACCAGCGTGAGGGGGTGTGTAGCAGACTACACCGGCCCGGTTTCAAGCGAAGCATCCAACCTTCAACCGCGATGGAAGAAAGGAAAGACACGAGCCTTTTCCTTGGAGAATTGGGAGATTCCGGCTTAGTTGAACCGTTTTTGCAAGGCCGTATTCAGCGCCTCTGACAATAAAACCAGAACAATGATTGCCAACGTCACGGTCGCAGCCTTTTCATACTGAAACGACCGTACATAGGTTTGCACATACAGCCCGATGCCACCGGCACCGACAATGCCCAGTATCAGGCTTTCGCGCAGATTTAGTTCAAACCGAAATACGGTATCGCGCATGATCACAGGCGCCATCTGCGGCCAGATCGCCCAACGCAACTGTTGAATTCTGTTGGCTCCCGCGCTTTCAAGCGCCGCCACAGGAGCGGTAGCAACGTTGTCGATGGCTTCCGCATAGAACTTTGCCAACATGCCAGTCGCGTGAAATGTGATTGCCAGAATACCGGGAAGTGGTCCCAACCCAACAGCGCCCACCATTAGCATGGCGACCAGGATCAGCGGGATCGACCGGATAACCGCCAGCAAGGCGCGGACGGGGCGCCAAATTGTTGGTGACACCATAGTTTCAGAGGCCAGAAGGGCCAGTCCCGAGGACAGGATTACAGCGAACAATGTTCCCAGAATGGCGATCCTCAGTGTCTCCGCCAGCCCTGTCAGAACCTCGCGCCAAACGGACAGGTCAGGTGGGATCATGCGCCCCATAAACTCTGCCAGACGGGGCCCTGCGCCTGGCAGCTTGCCCAATCCCATATCCCCGCTGGTCAGCGACCACAGGATCGCCAGAGCCAGCATGACCCAAATGACAGATCGGCCCATCAACTGACTACACGCAGCCCCGATGTGACACTGGCGCCGTGATACAGCTCGTCGATGTCCCCGCTGGTAAATTGAGCCGACGGTTTGTCGAACAATACCACGCCATCTCGCAGGCCTATGATGCGCTCGGCAAAGCGGCGCGACAGATCCGGCTGATGCGAGCTGAAAATGACGCCGATACCACGGCTACGTGCAGAGCTTGTGATCAGGCTCAGAATTCGTTCGGCGTGAGCAGGGTCCAAATTGCTGACGGGCTCATCCGCAAGGATCAACTCGGGTTCTTGTGCCAGACATCTGGCAATCGCAACGCGCTGCCGTTGCCCACCCGACAACTGATCGGCACGGCGGCTTGCCAGGTCTGACAGCCCCGTATCCTGAAGCGCCCGTGTCACGCACATGTGGTCCTCTTCCCGGAACCGCCCCCAAAGCGAAGACCAGATATTCATCCGGCCCATCCGACCGTTCATTACATTCTGATAAACACTCTGCCGATCAACCAGTGCGAATTCCTGAAAGATAAAGCCGGTATTGGCACGGTCCTCGCGGGATGGAACCCCAGTTGCCAAAAGTGGCTTGCCAAGCACCTGGGCTTCGCCGTGCCAACCACGCAAACGACCGTCCAACAAAGCCAGCATCGTTGATTTGCCCGCACCCGAAGGACCGAGTAGCGCGACGCTTTCACCGGGCTGCACTGATAGTGAAACTTCTGTAAGCGCCGCTGCACTGGCAAAGTGTTGCGATATCGCGTTGAGTGAAACTACAGGATTCATTTCAGAAACCCATACCGCCGCGCAGTCTCGCGCACGCCCTCGTAAACCGATGGATCAGCAGGAAGATAGCCATCCGGGCCATAGAGGTAGGCCAACAGATGACGGTTCTCACTCTCGTTGAGGCGCAGCATGGTTTCAATGAACTTTGCCTGCAGCCCGGCGTCCAGATCAGGGCGGGCAATGATTGCGTGGCTGGGAATTTGTTCTGATTCCGCCAGCACCTTGACCTCGGCCTGCTGATCCGGGGTCAGATAGAGATCGGCATACTGGCTTGCGCCTGCCGCATCGACCAGTCCGTTGGCCATGGCCTGCATCGCTTGCTGATATCCGCCAGCAAAGAATTTCTGCCCGAAAAAGCTGTCGGCATCGCCCGTGCCCGCGAACAGCCCGGCGCGCACAAACAGATCAAGCGGATAGATGTAACCGGATTCCGAGACCGGATCGGAAAAGGCGATGTCACGTCCCCGGAGATCGGCCAGCGCTTCGATTCCGCTGTCACGCCGCACGAAGACCCGGCCCGAATAGCTGGGTTGCCCGCGATAAACCTCGGACAATAGCGGTACGGCGCCGATCTGGTCTTCGGCCAACACAAAGGGCAACGCTCCCATGAACGAGATATCGGCATCACCGTTGCGCAGCGCCTCAACGGCAGCAGCGTGGTCGAACGTGACAAACCCCGTGACCGGGACGCCCATCTGCTCTGAAAGCCAGCCGGTGATGACGTTGATGTCACCCAACAGCTTTTCGGGGTTCTCCTGCGGGATGAAGGCCAGCTTCAGCCCCTGGTCAGTTGCAGCCATTACGGGCATGGCTGCAGATGCGGCTGCAGCGACCAGAAAATTGCGGCGCGACAACATCAGAACATCCTCTCGTCAATTTCGGCCTGCATGGACTTGAACAGTTCCCACTGGCGGATGGCTTCGGTCCAGTTTCCTTCGGCGCTGGCATCGCCAACCGCTCGCAGGATCGCGGCGAATTCGTAGATTTCGGGCTTGGCGTTCTGATTGACCATGACACTGGCATCCGCGGCCAGATCAGGAGCTACCGTGTCGATCAGAACCGCTATGTTTTCGGCATCCTGCATCGGCAGCAGGGTATCGAGCGTACTGGCGAATGTCGTCAGCTCTTCCCAGGACAAGCGGAATACGCTGTTGCGACCTTCGAATACTTGATAGGGGTCTTCACCGTCTCCAACAGCTTCGACGTAGGCCGTCAGATCTGCGCGCTGTGCTTCGTCCAAACCCAAATTTTTGGTATCATTGAACCAGTCAACAACGCTGGCCAGCGTCGGCAGCGATCCGTCATGCATGTAAGGTGCAGTGAAATTGACGTTGCGCAGCGTCGGGGTTTCGAACGCAGAAGCCGTGCCGCCGGGGAATGGTGGTTCAGCGCTGCCGATGTCGTAGGTCAGACCATCGCGGAACTGACGGTCAGGCGTGTGACACGAAGCGCAGGATTTGTCACCAAGTCCGGCAAATTTGGTGTTGAACAGCAACTCCCCGCGCTTGGCGGCATCTGACGCCAGATCGGTCAGCTTGCCGGACCGGTCGATCTTTGGGTTGGGAAGAAAGTCGAACTGTTTGACATAGGCTTCCAGCGCGTCCAGTTGGAACGGCGTTGGTTCCTTTCCCGCGAATTCGGTCACAATCACATTTCGGATGAACCGGCGCAGGCTGGGTTCGCGCCCGTCGCGGCCATAAGGTGCGGTAAAGCGGATGCCACGCATAGAAGGCGTGTCCAAGTGATCATCGGTCCGGTCATTGAACATTGGATTGAAAAACGATCCGTCCACATCCATCCCACCCGGATGGGATGAAAGGCCCGGAATGAAGAAATCCCGGTTCACGTCGGAGCGGTTGTGGCAGGTCGAGCAGGCGATGCCCAACTCACGCGCCGGGCCGCCGAAGATTTCGGGGCTGTCGAACAGCATGTCACCGTAGGCCACCAGCGGTAGATTAGCTTCATCCTCACCCGCCTCCTCAAACTGAAGAACCAGCCGCGGCAGCTGCGCCTGATCTCCGATGTTTGACCCTGGCGGCAGCGTGGCGGGCATTGTGATTTGTTCGCCGGAAAGCACAACTGTTTCAGGCAGCGGTGTTAACTTGTCGCGTTGGGCATACTCGGATGGCAGATAGTTGGCACGAATATAGGCAGCGACAATGGCCTGAGCTTCTGCAAATTGGTCGGCATCCACCGTTTGGGCGCCGTTGCCCAGTACTCCTGCGCTGCCAAGGGTGGAGTTCAGAACCAGCCATGCCCGGCCCAGGTCGCGAGCCGCCGACGTGTCCGCAGCCTTGATACCATCTTCGAATGCGCGGAACAGAGCAGCCGCTTGCGCGACCTCGCGGGCCGCCTCAGGCTGACCCAGCGCGGTCTTTGCGACATCCAGATGGCGCAGGATTCCCTCCGCAATGGCAGTTGTGCTTGCTTCGAACAGCGCCTGCCGATCTTCGGCTTGCATAGCTTGGTTGATCGCAAGCGCTTCGTTGTCGGAGACGCGTGATAGGGGAGCGACCTGAATGTCACTGCCAGGTGCGGGCGAAGTCCAACTCCTCTCAATTTCATCCCAGGGAACCGGGGTTAGATTTCCCATGAACAAGGTCAGTCGATACGCGGCAGCGCGCGGGGCCCAAGGAGATTCTTCAATCGCCGTGGCATCCGCGATCACTGGCAGTGCGCAAAGAAGTGTGGACGCTATCAGATGTTTCATAGCACTGTCTATTTAAGTTAGCCTTGTCTAATTTAAGGATGAAGGCATGCTCATTGTCAAGCTCGGCTTTCAGGTGCATACACTGGAGACTAGACCAGCGACGTAATCATGAGCCGATGACCGAAACAAAACCGGTAAATTCAGATCGTAGTATTGATACCCAGGCGAGCGGGTTTGAGGCTGTGCGACAGGCTCACCAAAGCGAAATGGTTGAAGACTACGTTGAACTTATCGCGGAGCTGATCCATCAGAATGGTGCAGCGCGCCCGGTCGAAATAGCCGAGCGATTGGGCGTGACCCAACCTACGGTTTCCAAAAATTTGACTCGTTTGAAACGAGAGGGTTTCATTGAGCAAATACCTTACCGCTCACTTCAGTTGACCGATGCCGGGCGTCAATTGGCGGAAGCTTGTAGAAGGCGTCACCGGATTGTCGTGGAGTTCCTGATCGCCTTGGGCGTTTCACCGGAAGTGGCAGAGCATGACGCTGAAGGTATTGAGCATCATGTAAGTGACGAAACTCTTGCAGTGTTTGAACGGTTCGTTGGGCGGGCCGATGAAGCAAAGTAGAAACAAATAGAGCCTCAAATATGTTTGCGAAATTTGGTAGATCTAATTTCAGATAGACAGAGATTGTCCTAAGTTGCAGCTAGACAGTGACGCTATCTGAGGGTGGGTGGCCCGGCGCGAAACTACGTGGTACCTGAAAATCGATACAGGTGCAGCGTAGTGAACGAACCCTTAGAACAAGAATCCAATTCGGTAGACGATCTGGCTCGCTTAATAATCGGCGTCAAGATTTCCAGCGGCAAAAAACCTGACTACAGCAGCGATCTCGATACTGAATAGGCGAAAACTGAAAGGTTGCGTAAGAATAACAAATGTCGAAATCAAAGTGTCACTCATTGCACTGCTGACGAGGTGGCCACAACTGATCACTTGGTTTTCGGTTCCTGTCCTAGTGAGATCCAATACACCTTTGTTCAACTGGCCTTTAGTGATATTCTTTTGAAAAAATCAAAATGAGCCGGGCAGTTCCTATGAAAAGACGTTTGTTTCTCTCTGGCTTCATAGCCGCCTTTTTGTCTGGCTGTGCAAACAAGTTCCGTACTTACAATGGGCCGGTTGTGACTCGGCTTCGGCTATACAAAGGGCAGCGCCTACTTATCCTCGATGGTAGTGAGCGTGTCTTGCGGACTTTTCCGATTGGACTCGGATTTGCCCCCGAAGGTCACAAGCAATTCGAAGGAGACGGGCGAACACCTGAAGGCTCCTATGTAATTGACCGTCGCAATCCCGAAAGCCTTTTCCATCTTTCAATCGGAATCTCTTATCCGAACGAGGCGGATTCTGCGTTTGCCCGAGCTCGGGGTCGTTCTCCGGGCGGTGATATTTTTATCCATGGCGGCCCTCGCCCTGGAATTGATCCCACGAACAAGCGTGACTGGACCGCAGGGTGCGTCGCTGTCACAGATCAGGAGATTGAAGAGATCTACGCTATGGTCAAAGACGGAACGCCAATTGAAATCTATTCATAGAGGGACAGGTTCCAAATAGACAACGATTGCGGATTTGCCTTAGCGCTACGTTGACGGCGTCAGAAGCTATTACTGGAGCTTTCACGGCCAACGCCAGACTCGCTGTTTCGGCGAACGGGTCAGCACCTCCTGTGAAACCACGCTGGGCAAGATCCTCCAGTATACCAGGGCATTGCAGAGATAAGGCCTCAATCTCCAATTTTTGGCTGTTCGAACGAAGGTGACAGCATCTGCTGCCCTCGCGTCTAAGGGCTCTGTAGCCAAGCTTTGAACGTGACGCGTTTTCAGCAGAATAGGAGATTTAGAAACCAGAGTTAGAGTGGGCTCTACTACGGTGGCACAGCGGCGTAAGCGAAATTACGTGAAACTTGCCCCTGCTCACAATTTTGCAAATCAAGCGGTGCACGTGGGCCGAACTCAGAGATGCCTGATCCACACGCATTGATCCCGGTTGGGTCCAAGTTCTTCGAGGATCCTTTCAGCATCCAGATTGAAGTCTTTGGCAATTTCCTGGACCTGAACCGCCTGAAAGCTATCCAAGTTCCGCACCGTTCGACCATCTTCAAAGGTGATCAACTCGTGTGATCTTCCAGACCAACGCACGATCCCGCCGCAAAGGGTCTGTCCTTCAACATCCGCAAGTTCGGCGACCGGGTCGGCAAAGAAATCGGTCCATTTAAGAATACCTGTGCTGACAGCTCTCGCCACTGCTTGTTCCGTTGTCCGGCACTTGAGTTTTGTGACGATCGAAGACGTCAAAGCATGCACCATCCTGGAGGAGAGCCCCGTCTGGCCAGCAACTACGGATGGGATCAATCCTGATGCGAGCATCTTCAGAACATCCATCTCCTGATCGGACAACGCATCCGTAGGAAAGTTGAAAACTGTATCAATCACATCGAGCGCGAGTAGATGCAGGACCTGCGCTTCGTGGCGAAGGGCAGGGAGCATACTCCCGACCAAGGCGTCCCAGTCGGATCGGCGCAGGTTGGAGGTAACCGTAAAGACACCACGCTCCCCAAACGGATTGATAACCGGAATGGATAGTCCGTGCTGACCCACACCAAATTTTCTCGCTGCATCGAATAGCGGTGCGTGTTCACGCTGATCATCAAACACAGCCCAATCAATTGGTGCGATCATTGCGGCGCCAAACCGGATGAGGGGATCGACCAGGACCATGTCGTTGTCGACGTAGTGCCTGACCCATTCGGCCGGGAACGTGGTGCAGCCGTGGACAACGTTGTGATGCTTGTCGATATGGGCGTAGGACGCATTCTCCAGTCCGAACCTCGAACAAATTTCCTGAAGGCGCGCCTCCCCGGTCTGCCTGAAATCCAGTTCAGAATTGCCAATGTCCGCGATTTTCATAGATCGTCTTTCTGTTCCGCGTTGCCGTCGAGGCCGCTTAGCAACCTAAAGCTGAACAAACCACTCGGGAATTCCCGTAGCCAATCATGCATTTGAATACAGTTCTGTTCTGGAGGCGGAAACGGAGCGAAAACCTGCCGATGAGACACATGAATTGGAGAAGCTGGCGGCTCATAACCCGGCACGGCTAAAACCCGCTGCAGTGATCTTGCGGAAGCCCGTCTTCCTCCTCTCGGGCTCTACGCGCCAAAAGCCCCATGAAACTGGAAATCAGGTTCAGTTCACCGCGCTCATCTGCGTGCACCATACCGCGCAGATATCCGCCCGGATTAACCACTGGCGGCAACCGTGGATCGCTCAGCCTCGCGTCTGTGATCAACCCGGCCAGGATTGCACCCATCACGGTCAATCGGTCAATCGCCGTACGCCAAGCCGAGGCATTGGCGCCGATCTCCGACAATCGCGACCAAACGCCGGTCTCAATCGCGTAGAGCGACGGGCTGGAATTCTGATCTCCGCCACCCGCGATATCGATATGCATGCGCAGCTCGGGTGAGGCCAGTTCATATAGGATGCGGTTATTCACCCGCGGTAGTTTTTGGGCCTTGCGCGATGCCGTATCTGTCGGATGATTGCTTTCTAAGCAATGCGGAGGGCCGTCAGGCCCGGAGCCGGAACAATCTGGTTCCGAGGCTTTTGCCGAGGACATTGAACTCTCGCCATCGGCGTTACAGGACAGAATTGTTTCTTCAATTTGGTCTTGTATATGGCACCCGAAACAAGCTTCGGGTTCACCCGAAATTTCACCGGGTTTTGCGACATGCTCTTCGATCCGGCTCCAAAGGTCGTAAGCCGCCTGAACATGTAGCTTGAGCGCCTCCAGCGTCATGTATTTCAACTTGTCGGCGCGCGGCCAGGATCGAAGTTCCTCCTTCATGCCTTCCAGACTTTCAGGAGGGCAGGGGAGTAAGAGAAGCACGGCCAGACTATGTTTCACATATCGGTAAAGCCGTGATCGATCCCCGCGCAGCTCGTCCTGTTCTTTCTTCTCGGCCTTGCTGCGCACGTCCGCGTCGCGCATCTCGGGAATGAGGTTCAGGGCAGGGGTCAGGAAGAGTCCAAGCTTCTTGCGCTTACAGCGCGCGCCATTTGCGCCAAGCCTGCGTTCGATCAGACCAATCCTTTCCAGCTCACGTTCGTGATTGTGGATTGTCCGATCTGTCACGCCTCGCCCGGCAATGAGGGTTTCCTGGCGCGCGTAGCAAAAGGGTTCCTGAGACGGGTCTCGAAAAGCACATGGCGTAATCATATCGATGATGATCTCTAAGGTGCGAATACACTGGGCTGATGCGCCTCTGATCTGCGCATATCCCACGCAGAGCTGACGTAACCTGTCACGGTTCCAGCCCTCAGGAAGGCCGTTGTGAAAGCGAATATTATCGTGGTGATGGGCGGATGCGATCTGCCGAAAGCTCATGGATTTGGCCTCATTTGGCAAAGGTCAGTGTTGATATCGCGGCTTCGCGGGGCAGGGTGTTCGGAATGGTTCAACGGTCTCATGGTCTGCTTCTCATTGGGGAAGCAAGGCGGCTCGAACCTCAGCAAAAAGACACAGAAAAACCGTTCGCACAGATGCGTTTGTCCTTGTCAGTAATTTTGGAGTTTCCTATAAATCAGGTGATCAAACGTGACTTAAGAAGATCCCCGCTGAGGCCCCGCCTTGCGGGGGTTTTTGTTTCTGGGATTAAGTTTTTCCTCCGGGCCAATCGGCCTGGTTTAAAAATGCAGCTGGCGATTTTTGGTGGCATAGCCAGGAGCAACGCGTTGTACCGCAGGTCAGCACCTCAATATCGGATGAGTTCGTAGTCGCTGAACCCGAATGTGTCGGTCCACTCGACGCCAACGCCGCGGAAGTAGCTGGGAGGTTCACAGCGATTGCCCAGTGGCAGCCAGTAAGGGATTGGGGCAGGAGCGCGCTCGGACCAGCGAAAATTCGTATTATCGTCGTAGGTGCCAACCACAAGATCAAGCGAACGCTCGCAATCTCCCTCCCTTGAACGACGGCGATAGCTGTAGTGGCGCACATCCCAAACCCTGATGGATCTCACAACGTCGAAATCGGAAGAAGAAAGATCGACGCTGATCGGGGTGGCTTGGAAACCGTCACCGTATTGGCCGTGATGTGCATCGATCCTTCCTATCGAGATCGCTGCGTCTACCAGTATTGGCTTAGCGGTGTCATCCGATGGAAGCTCTGGAACTGGGCTAGCACTGGTGCGCTTGATGGCTTCCAACCGTTCCATAGGACCCAAGTCCGAGGGGCTGTGTGACGTATTCATCGGACAGCGCCAGAGTTGAAGCGGCGGTTCGACCGGGTAGGGTGTGATGCGCCGAATGAACTCCGCCTTGGCTGCGACGCAATCAGCCGAACTTGGCCAACCCCCGGCGAGGCAAAGGAATATGGCACAGTCAATTGGATAGGCACGAGCCTGCGTGGCTGGCAGTGCAGCGAGTGCAACTGCAAGGGCCTTCGCGCGAGTTCGATTTCCGGATTTTGAGTGTTTCAAGATGGTCTCTCCTGCTTGCGAATCGCCTAAGCAATATCCGGCCAATATATTTCTGACAATCCAATATCGTATATTGGCGGGTTTTCTTATATTGACGTAGATTGTGTTTTAGTCCACAACTTTTGGATGTAGAAGACGGCCCATAGGGGGTCGTCATGGCGGACAACAAGAGACAATACACTGTGGTAACCATCGAGATGGTCCGGGGCCTGAAAGAGGATCAGGTTCCCTTTACATGCCGCTACGAATTTATCGGACTCGCTTCCCTTGGACGACCTAAGTACCACTGCATTTACAGCTCGCCGAACTATGTCGGGGCCTTGTGCAAGTCGAAGATCTCTCGAGCGGGCGCTGAGCCCAGAGAGTTCGATCTTTGGCCGGGCCTCTTCAAGCATCATCAGGAATTTGGTGATGGGCGCATTCTCTGCGTCAAATCAGACTATACGATCGAGTCGATTACCCCAGAGGGTCTCGAAGCAGCTCAGGCCCTGGACGCGAAATCCAAAACCTGATCGGTCACGTTCGAGAACCCGGCTCATCAAAATGCTGGGGCAGGGCGCATGAAACGGCTCTTGTTTCTCAGCGCTGCACTCGCGTCCTTGTTCATTGCTGCAGTTTGGATTGAACCAGCTAGGAAAACAAAGACTCTCGGCGCATCCGAGGTGATTGCCGTTGACGGTGACACGATCGACCATGGTGACGACCGATACCGGCTTATTGGGTTTGATACGCCTGAGACATTCCGGGCTCAGTGCGATGCTGAGAGAGCTTTGGGTCTACGAGCCAAGGACCGGCTGACGGAGCTCATCAACTTCGCGGGCGTAATTGAACTTGAGATTGAGCTGCACTTTGACGTCCACGATCGCTTCTTGGCGCTTGGGCGCGTGTCTGGACAGAACGTCGGGGCCATCCTGATTTCTGAAGGTCTGGCGCGCCCGTACTCGGGTGGCAAGCGCCAGTCCTGGTGCGGCTGAAAGAAAGGATAAAACAACGATTTATGACAGCAGAGAGAAACGACTAAGCAATAAGCAGTCCTGCCGATTGCGCCAACAATCGACAGGACAAGAAACGCCCTTAATCCATCCGGGCATTCCTCCAACATCAAGAGAGAACTGTACTATGGTAAAAACAGTAGTCCGAGATGCCGGTCCTAGATTGGGCAGCACCGCGACAGAGTCAATGGGTGCAAACCTAGACAACGCGTCTGCACCTCCGATCCCTTAGCGCTGTCTGACGATTGAGGCGCGCGGGACATCCGAACGTTCCAGCCAAAACATCTGACTAAGAGATCCGAACCAGACATTGGTCTTTTGCGGCGCCACTGAAGGTTCAGTGCTGTGTCCCAGCACCCGATTCCCCACCGCTCAGATGACCTGAAGTCGACCCCATAATAGTAATTATGTAAAAACTACTGACCTATTTTTTGAAAGGCGGAAAGGTGATCACAGTGGCCTTCGACACTATCGAAAGCAAGATTGATCGGCGCTGGGTGCCTGCCGCCCAGAGCTTCGAGCAAGCCCGTAAGGACATTCTCACCGTTATCCGCCACCTTGCCGGAGAACGGTCAACCATCAAGCGCGGAATGCGCGAATACTGGCTGGAAAGCGATGCCCGCGCCACGGCTTTCGGAATCGCGCTCGAAATGTTCCATGTCCTCAATGATCTTGAGTATGTCCGTGCAAATCGGCTCTACAAAGCCTTGAAGTTGCACGCAGACGTTAACAAGGCGTTGGGTCCGAAAGAGCTGTTCCGCTTTGCTTCACCGGAAAAGGCCGCTGCGCTCATCCAAAGCAGCAGCCGAGCAAACTATGCCAACTCATACGCAACCCTGAAATTCGGTTGCGACCTGTCAGGCACAATCGACGCCGACACCGCGCGCGACGTTCTGAACCGGCATGAAGCCCTTTGGTTCGTTTACCCAAACGCCACCTATCACGTTCACCTGATCCGTGAGGGTGTCTGGCTGGACATCGTTATGCCGCTTGAAGTGGTCGTTGAGCTGCGCCTTGAAGTGGATTTCGCAATGCAAATCCGACAAGCGGAACTTGATGCGCAGGGAGCTTTGTCATGAACAAGCCTGCGCGCAAAGTTCTTCCTGATCGTCGGCTGGCTGAAACACGCCGCGTTGAAACTCCGCAAGGGCACACTGCCTTTGTCACCATCGGGTATGATCCGGCGTCGCCAATCAAACCCCGTGAAGTGTTCTATAGCGGCGGTTTTCGCTCTGGCAGCGACCTCGAATACCATCTGCATGATCTGTGCGTTCTGATTTCGCTGTTGCTGCAGCACGGCGTAGCAGCTTCGTTTCTGTCGCGCTCTATCGCTCGCAAGACTTCGGCCCTTGGTGGCGAAGAATACGCAAGTCTCGCAGGCTGGTTGGTGGATGCTGTCAGCATTCCGCCGTCCTGGACTGATGAGTACGTGGCCGCGACCGGCGACGAACAGAACCCCTCCAATTCCTCGCCAACTCAAGCAAAGGAGAAATCCGAATGATCGCAGCAATGCGGCCCCTTCTGCTCGTCTCCACGGCATTTGTGGCGACCGGCGCAAGCGCCCAGGTCATCGAATACGAGCCGGATGGCAGCGTGTTTCTGAACGGTGCGCGGGCAGAAATCGTCAATGGCGTCGTTCGGCCAATCCGGATGCGTGAGTACACGCTTGACGAAAAACCGGAAGCGCCGAAGGCCAAGCCACAGGAAAAGATCGAGATTGCGGGCAAGGCACCGCGGCCTCGCAGATCCTCGGGCGGCTGGTCGCAGGAGCGGATCGTCAAAGAAATCCACGCAGCGGCGGAACGCCATGACATTCCGGCCGAGTTGTTCATGGCGCTGGTCTGGCAGGAAAGCCGGTATCGGGCTGACGCTCTGTCACCCAAGGGTGCCTATGGCTTCGCACAGCTCATGCCCGGAACGGCGAAAGACCTGGGCGTGAACCCAAAGAACCCTGCAGAAAATCTCGACGGTGGTGCCCGCTATTTGGCGGCGCAGTACCGCGAGTTCGGAACCTGGAAGCTGGCGCTTGCCGCCTACAACGCCGGGCCTCACCGCGTCGTCGAATACGGCGGCGTCCCCCCCTTCACCGAAACCCGCAATTACGTGCGGATCATCCTAAGCAAAGTGAGCACTTCCTCATGAAAAGAACCCACTTCTACCAGCAGATGGCGTTTTTCGCGATCACTGCGTTCATCATCACAGCAGCGCCCGCCTCCGCTGGCTGGCTGCAAGATGCCATTGGCGATTTCATCAACGAAACGCTGGCCGACTCGAAGGTCGTTGGCGTCAGCCTTGCCGCTGTCGGCTTCATCTGGGGCTGTCTCGCCTACGTGTTCGGCTGGGGTTCGCTGAAAGGCCCGGTAATCGCTATCGTCGTCGGCGCTGTTATCGGCCTCGCTGATACATTCATCGGAGGCTGATTGATGCCGCGCCGCAATACGGTCTTTCGCGGCCTGAGCCGCCCCGCAGAATGGGGCGGCTTACCCGTGATCTATCTGCTGGTGATCCTCGGGATGACCATGCTTTCGTTCTTCATGTTCGGGATAGCGCCAGCAATCATTGCGGGTTTTGTTTTCTACACCGGGCTTCGCCTCTTTTACGAATGGGAACCGGCTTTCTTCCGCGTCCTGTCCGTAACCCTTTCCAAAACTCCGCGCACCAAAAACCGCCAGCATCATGGGGGAGATTACTATAGTGCCTAAGCCTGCTGCACAGGATTTGTGGACCCTTGCCCGCTCGTTGATCGAGCCGAGCTGGCGCAAGGATGAAATGAGCCTCTTTCAGATGTTGCCGTATGGCTATGTCGTGGACGATGAGGTCATTTCTACACGCAACGGTGGCCTCATCGCCGCTGCAGAAATCACCGGAATCAACGCAAACACGCTGGACGAAAACGAGTTCGAGTTCCTGGCCGAACGGTTTGAGCGTGTATTGCGCACGACACCCAATGAGGTGGCCTTTTATGTTCATCGACTGACCGTCCCAGCTGAGACTGGTCATGTCATCACAGATCCAACCGGCTTTGCCGGTGCAGTGGCGCAGGCCATGCGCTCAGCGTCCGTCGATGCAGAGCTGAAAGAACGCAAGATCATCATCAGCGCCATTCTGCAAAAGCGGCAGGATGAGCGGGCAAAACAGATGTTCGGCATGTCGTCTGGAACGATAGACGAGGAACGCCGCGAAATGATGGAACAGCTCGACGGTGTGTTCACAACACTGGCGGGCACGCTGGGCGAGGCCCGTATGCGCCGGCTGAAGCTCAGCGAGGGGCGTTGGCTCGGCTATTATGGAATGCTGTTGAACGGTCGGTATCAGCCGATCATTCACACGAACATTGCAGAACCCATCGCCTTCAACATGCCGCAAGAGGATGTGCTGTTTCAGGGCAAGCGCGGCAAACTGGTCACGGGCGACGATCAGGAACGCTCCATCCGTGTCTATTCCCTGAAGAATTACCCGATGGCTTCGTTCCCCGGCATTTTCGACGGGCTAGACCTGCCGGTTGATGTCGTGATTTCGCAATCCTTCCTGCCGATCAGCCGCGCCCAGGCGCAGGAAATGGAACGCCGCAAGTCGGGACAAATGCGCTCGGCAGGCGACAAGGCAAAGTCGCTTGAAGAGGATTTGTCCATTCTGGCGGACGGCATTGCCTCCGGCACCATGTCACTCGGCAAGCACCACCTGTCGATCTGCGTGTTTGGGAACGAGGAAGATCTGAAAACCGCCGAAAAACACATCATCGGTGAAATCCAGATTTCGGGTGGCACGGTGAAGCGCGAAGCGATGTCGGCCCGTGCCGTGTACTTCGCACAGCACCCCGGCAATTTCGCGTTCCGCGCCCGTGAAGAACTGATCACGGACCAGAACTTTGCGGATATGGTTGCGTTCCACATGCGCCCCAAAGGGTTGGATGCGGAAAAGCTACCTTGGCCGGGGCCATTGGCGACTTTCCCGACGACACACGGGGACAGCTACGATGTTTCGCTGCACCTTCCCAAGACCAGTAACGACCCTGAAAACCTGCCCTCCGGGCATACGATCGTTCTTGGACCGAACGGCTCGGGTAAAACTGTGATCGCGATGCTGCTGGCAACAATGGCGGTTGCACAGGGCGCGCGGATCATCGCTTTTGACAAAGACCGGGCAATGGAGGCTCCAATGCGGGCGCTCGGTGCGCAGTACATCCGCGTCCGAGTTGGTGAGCCAACCGGCATGAACCCTTTTCAGACCGAGACGGATGAGGCTGGGCAAAGCTGGCTCGCCAATTGGGTCATTGCCCTGTTGAGCTATGACGAACCACTGACCACCGATCAGAAGGATGAAATCACAAGGGCTTGCCAAGCCAATGCCACTTTGCCGCCTGCGCTTCAGAACTTCGATTCACTGGTGGAACGGTTCAGAGCCTTTGACGATGACAAGAACCTGTACAAGCGTGCAAGTGAATGGGCGGGCGAAGGCCGCTTGTCCTGGATGTTTGGCGAGGGTGGCTCAGATCCGTTTGCTGCTGGCGACCGTCATCTTGTGTTCGATATTTCTGAGGTTCTGGATGACGAATTGGTGCGGCTGGCATGGATCAGCTACGTCATGCGCCAGATTGAACGCCGCTGCGCCACCAAGATACCCACTGTCTTTGTGATTGATGAAGCATGGGTAATTGCTGGCAACCCTTATGGCGCTGGCATCCTCATAAATGCCTACACCACGTATCGGAAGCTGAACGTCATGATGATGATGATGACGCAGATCCCCGATCACCTCCTGTCGTCAGCGGCAAGTAAGTCGATCCTGGAAAACACCAGCACGCAACTCTTGTTCCCCTCTCGATCCGGCAATGAAGCAGACTACCGGGCAATCGGCTTGAACGATTCAGAGCTGGGCGCGCTGAGGGCGCATTTTGGCGACCGCGTAATGCTCATGAAGAAAGGTGATGAGAGTGTTTGGCTCGATGTCGATGTCGGCGCGCTCGGCCCGCTTCTTCGTGTTCTGAGCGGATCAGACGGAAAATCGTTCCCTGATCCTGACTGGCGAAAAAACCCCAACTTCTGGAAGGAAATCACATGAAAGCCCGCCTTGTCATCACCCTTGTAGTTCTGGCCGCTGTCTCGGCCTGCACCAGCACCTATTCGGGCTATCGCAGCAAATGCGCCTGTGACTTTGAGCGCATGACCTCCCCTGAAAACTTGGAGTTTGTCTGATGGATATTTCAAAGAAATTCCGCACAACCATTGCTGTTTCGGTTCTGGCCGCCCTGCCAGTTATGACGGCAGCCCAAGGTGTTCCGACCATCGACGCCACGGCCATTGCACAGGACGCAGCCAATTCGGCCCGCGAAGTCGCGGAAATGGTCCGCCAATACGAACAGCTGATGCAACAATATGAGAAGCTCGAGCAGCAGAGGGCACTGCTCGAAAACTCCCTCAAAACCATCAGTGGTCTGACGGATCTGGACCAGTTCAACAGCCGCAGCTTTCTGAAACTGGCAACGGCAGCTGACACGCTTGGATACGCCTTGAACGCGACCGAAGATACGATTGGCGATCTTCCAGGCGTCGCCGGACTCGCGATGGAACGCCGATCAATCAGCCTGGGGCTGAACAATGGAATCCTTAAAGAATTCAGTACGTCAGACGTGCCAGCCCGGCGCATTCTCTCGGAGCGAGGTGGCGCTGGCTTGATGGCATCGGCCTTGGGTGAGAATGGCTATGACATGGCCGGTCAGCTCTCCGAAGATGCAGAAAAGCTGCGCGGTGAAATCGGTCAGCAAGAAGATCTGAAGGATGCAATCGACTACAACACGGCGGTTCTCCTTAAACTCCTTCAGGTTGAAATTGAAATCTTACGCGCAACCTCGGCTAATGCTCTGGCGTCGGGCACGGATCTGGCTGCAACCGCTGCCGATCTTTCGACACTCAGCAACTATGTACGAGGAACCTCACAATGAAACTCCGCTCAACTCTCATCCTGACCATTGCAGCCGCCGCCGTTATGTCGGGGGCTGCATCGGCACAGGTGAAGCTGCGCCCATCACCCAAGGTCGATATGCCGTTCGGTGAATATCGTAAGTGCCTTGGGTACTCGGGTGCGCGTGAGTACGGTCGTCAATTCGTCAAAAACGATCAAGCGCGCATGGCCGAAGCGGGCCAATCCGCAGACAAGCAGCCTCTTGTGACCAACTGGTCGGTGGTGATCCTGAATGAACAGGTCATCGCTGCGCACGAGGCCACCATCGAGCAATGCATTCTGCGCAAATCTGGCGAGACCTTCAGCACCGAATGTCCGCTGGGCGGTTTAAGCCGTGAGGACGCCGCCCAAAAGGTCGGAGCTGACCAAGACGAGTTTTGGACCCAACCGTCCGACAATCTTGCCGCGCTGAAAAAAGAGCAACGGACCCGTCTGGAAGCTCTGCGCCCTGCAATTGAGGAGGCTTGTGGGCCGTGATCCAAGATTTCGTCAGCTCGATTGAGGCTGCGCTAAATAACTTCTCGCAGCAAGCATACAACAGCCTGGCGGCGGATCTAGCATCCGCCCTCTGGGCAATAGCCGCGCTGATCTTCGTGGCAATGCTGATCAACGGTGTGCTTCAAATCCGAGAAATCGGGTTTGGTGGCTATGTCGGCTGGATCATTCGGGCGACGATCATCATTGGTATGGCTTCTAGCTGGAGCTTCTTTCAACCCATTTATCAGGGCATTTCGAGCCTCCCAGACACGATTGCCGGAGAACTGACCGGCACAACAAATGTCTGGGAAGCACTCGATGACATTGCGCTTCAGTGTTTCTTGATGGGCCAGCAGGCTATTGAAAACGCAACCTGGGGTCTGAGCATCACCGGGGCTATTCTCTGGGTTGTTGGGGCTGTCATCGTTGCTTTTGGCACCGGCATGGCGCTGATCGCAAAAGGCGGTCTAGCGGTCCTGCTGGGTCTAGCGCCTGTTTTCATCGCAACGCTGCTCAGCTCGGCAACAGCCAATATCTTCGCAGCCTGGGCGAAAACGACTGTTGGCCTGATCATGGTCATCGTCGTTCTGACAGGCATCGTTTCTCTTATTCAGGCCCTTTTCAGCTCCGAACTGACCGCTGTTGAGGATGTGAACAATATGGAGGCCAGTGGCCGGTTTTTGGCGATCTGCATTGTTTCAATCGTGATGCTCACGCAGATCCCGTCGCTCGCGGGCGGGATGTCGGGTGCAATCGTTTCGGCATCCTCGGGTCTTGCCGTGGCAACTGGTGCTGCAGCAGCCGCAAGAAGTGCATTGGGCACTGCAAGCGACGGCGCAAGGGGTGCAGTAGCCGGTGGGAAAACTGCCGCTGCTATGGCTTCCGCAGCACGTGACGGGACTGGCGTTCGTGACAGCGCGTCTCGCGCAATGCAAGCGCGTCGGGACATAGCGCACAGAGCCCGAAATCAGGATGGGGCAGCTCGTCAGAGCTACGCCGCTGACCGTTACCGGCAGAGCATTCGACAAGCTCGCGCCAATAAATCTTCATAAATCGAGGTACAGAGCAAATGTCACACGTGACAGATCACGAAAAAGAACTCTTTCTGGGCGCACGCCGCGATGCCTTCAAATGGCAGGTATTCGGCATGGTCGGCATGGCAATGGGCGTGGCCTCTATGATTGGCTGGGCGATGCTCCTTCCCCTGAAGGAAATCCGCGCGGTGCCATTCTCCATTGATCCGGACACGAAACTGCCGGTCCTGCTGACTGAAAAAGTCGAAGAACTGGAACCTTCTGAGGCGATGGCCTTCCGTGAAGTCGCAAATTATGTGCGCGACCGGGAAACCTATGATGTCCAGGACAACAACGAGCGCCTGAAATCGGTGCTGCGTCGTTCTGATGAGCTGGCCGAAACGTCCTACCGCGAACTGTGGGACGGTTCGAACGACAACCATCCTGACGAAATCTATACGCCCAAGACAAAGGTGCAGACCGAAATTCTGGGCGTCTCGCCGGTCAACGATGAGACGGTGCAGGTCGAGATCCGCAAGTCCCTGATCGTGCCAAACCAAGCAACGGCCTCAGCCCGCTACGTGGTCACTGTGACCTACGGGTTTGAGGAAAAAATCGTGACGTCGATGGATGAGCTTCTGGAAAATCCGTTCGGCTTCGTCGTCACCAACTACCGCGTAGACGCCATAGGGAAGGTCTGATGCAGCGTTCTTTCAAAACACTCACCGCCACCGCCGCAGCAGTTTTGGCATTCTCTACGCCTCTGCTCGCTGAAATCACACCGACGCCAGACGGAAAGAATGCGGATCATCGCATCACGCATTTCCATTACGTCGAGAACCAGGTGTACCGCATCACTGTAGGTGAACGCCTGATTACCTATGTTCACTTTCCGCAGGGCGAGACCGTCCGCAGCATTGGCGCGGGCGACACTGAGAGTTTTCAGATCACCCGCCTGCAGGAAGGTCGCGTTATTGCGTTCAAGCCAGAAATCCTGAACTCGGATTCAAACCTGACCGTCCTGACCAATCGCGGGACATACAACTTCTATCTGGTTCCGGCCGAGAGCGCCGCCGAACGCAAACGTGTTCCATTTCGGGTCACGTTCTACAACAAAAACAACAGCGGCGGGACCACAACGCGTCGCGGCACAGTCGCTCGGAGCGAGCCGAAGCCAACTGGCCGGTTTGTGAACCAGAACTATTCGCGCTCGGGCAAAGCGGACTTTGCGCCCACCGCCGTGTGGGATGATGGCGTTCACACCTATATGCAAATCCCGCAGGATGCGGAGTTGCCGGGGATTTTCCGTGTCCTGCCTGATGGCCGCGAGCTGATGGTGAACACCACAGTCAAAGAGCGCGGCATTATCCAGGTGCAGGGCCTTTCCGACCTTTGGACACTGCGCATCGAAGACACTTCGATCTGTGTACGAAACGATGGCGACGCGTTTCAGCAGGCGAGTGCAACGGGCAGGCCCGTTACTTCACAGACAGTTAAACCGGGGGGCAGCAAGTAATGGATCGCAATCAGACAATTGCGGCACGGGCGGCGGCTGAACAGCCGTCGCAACGTGTCCGGAAGAAGTTCGACCCAAAGAAGCTGATAACCGTTGCGATCGCAGGAGCGGTGTTCCTGGGCTTTGTATGGTTTGTCATGGGCCATGAAAACAAAAGCACGAACACGGGTGTCCGCGTTGACGCTTTGCAACAAGGTGGTGGCGAGCGATACGGGCTTTTGACCGCACGGGGACCAGAGGCCGATGAGCCGGAACCAGAGGCTTTGCCCGAGGAAATTGAGGTGGCAACACCGGCAACAGTGCCGCAGGTCGATTCCGAAGGGCTGAAACAAGCCTTGAAAACTATCGAGCAACAGAACGGTCGGATTTCCGATCTGCAAGACGAGCTGACGGACGCCAAAGTTTCGCTGTCCGAAAAAGACGGTGAAATCGCAACGCTGAACCTGACCAATGAACGCCTTCAGGTCAGATATGATGAGCGAGAGAAGAAGTTCCAGACGGAACTTGCCCAGGCCATCGCAGATGCGGAGGCCCGGGCACTTGCCAGCGTAAGCCACCTTCAGGCGCAAGGTCTGACCGATGACGAGCGGCGCAGACTCGAAGAACTGAAGAAGATGCGCCAGCGGCAGAACCAGTCGGACGGCATTGTGTTCGATGAAAACCCATACGGCAGAAACTGATGGAGCTGACGATGAACAGAACAGCACTCACCCTCGCCCTGGTCACGTTGGCCTCAAGCGCGATGGCACAGGACGCACCCGGTCAAAACTACCAGCCGATCAATGGTGGATCGCAGCCGGTCATTTTCCAACCCTTCCCTGCAGCGCCGCAGCCGGTTCAAGTCCAGCCAGACGACACCCGCCTGCCTGAAGATCAACGCGGCTATCAGGAAAACCAAAACACGACATGGCAAAACAATCTGGTCGAAGAATATCCCCCCATCGTCGGGGCCTCGATCATTGACGATCCGTCGCGCACCCTGACGCAAGGCACGGTTTTGTCGGCTGTGTTCGGTGGCGCGGTCAGCTCGGAGTTGCCCGGCAGTGTCGTGGCGACGATTACACGTGGCGTCTACTCGATGGACGGCACGCGTTTGCTTCTGCCGCGCGGATCGAAGCTCTTTGGCGAGTATCGAGCGGACACGACATTGGCGCAAACGCGCATCATGATCGTTTGGAGCCGTGTCATCACGCCTGACGGCCTGTCAACTCAGGTCGGATCGGCTGGTACGGACGGTCAAGGCCGGACTGGTGCGACCGGCAGGGTGAACACACACTTTGGGAAACGGTTCGGAACTGCAGCGCTGTTGTCCATCATCGGCATTGCGCCGGTGGCACTGGTCTCTGACAACGATAGCAACAACTCGGTTCGCACTGATCTGGCAACGCAAGTGGGGTCTAACCTGCAGAACGCTACGGCAGCGGCGCTTGATGAATACCTGCGCATTACTCCGACAGTCTTTGTCGATCAGGGCAGTCGCATCAACGCCATCCTGCAGCGCGACGTTGTGTTCGATAGCTTCTGAGCGCGAGCCAATGAGCCGACCGCCTCAGCAGTCTTTCCGGCCGCTGCCAGCATGATCGAGTGCGGTAGCGGCCTTTTTTGAAGCAAATTCAGCGCTTTTTGGAAGCAATGAATCTTATGTGGATGCCTTCGTGTTCGAGGCAAAGCCGAGATGCAGCGAAGGCAACCTCCAGTGTTCAAAAAAGTGCTCTACCAAGGACAAGAACATGAGCGGGCGGAACGGCAATAGCCTTCTGGAATACTATACAGGCAAGATCGAGCATCTGTTGCACGATGAAAGCCTGAGCGAAATTTCTGTGAATCCTGACGGATCGGTCTGGGTCGAAGAAATGGGCACAACACACATGACCAGGACAGACATTACTCTGAACAGAGATGATGTGGAAAACATCGGGCGCTGCGTGGCCGGATTCAGCGATGTGACATTCGGAGAAAAGAAGCCGATTGCGACGGCCAACGTGCCGACACAGCAGGGTAAAGCGCGGGTGCAGGTTGTGATTCCGCCAGCAACAACCGGCGTGGGGTCCGTGGCGATCCGCCTGCTCCGCGTGAAAACCGTCGATCTGGGCGCGTTCAGCTTCGCCAGCAAAGAGGCGGCGTTGGCAGAAAACAATGATCACAGCGCGCTTGAAAAGGCTCGGGCTGCTCTCGCTGCCGGAACAATGAACTTTGACGAGCTGGCCGACCTTGCGATGCTAAGCAAATGGAACGTGATCATTGCCGGGGGCACCTCGTCTGGCAAAACCACTGTTCTCAATGCAATGCTGAAGCGCGTCGATCCTGGCGAACGGATCGTGACGATTGAAGAAGTGGCCGAGCTGGACATCGAGCAACCCAATTCTGTCGATCTACTTGCTGACCGTTCCGAAGAAGATGGCCCTCGATCACCAACAAAGCTGCTGGAATCGGCGCTGAGGTTACGGCCTGACCGCCTCGTCTGCGGTGAAATTCGGGGCGACGACGCAAATATGTTCCTGGAACTGGTGAACACCGGCCACGATGGTTCTGTTTGTACCATGCACGCCAACTCACCAGTAGATGCCATTGGACGTATGAGCAAGATGGTGCGTCGCGGATCTCCGACCGTTCAAAAGTCAGAAGTGGTCGATGACATCCGGGCCACCATTCACATGATCGTTCACATGAAGAAAATCGGTGACGAACGGAAGGTCAACGGAGTGATCTTCCCACCCCTGATGACCGCTGATCAACTTATCTGAAGGAGAAATAGAATGAAAAAATTTGAGTATCGTAATGTCTTGATGCGGGTAGAGGAAAATGCAGGCGAGAAGTTTGCGAAGCTCGGGCAAGACGGTTGGGAAATGGTCGGCGTCGTACCTGCCGAGTTTGGCATCGTGTGCTTCTTCAAACGCGAGCTGACCGATGGCTGAGTTTCAGGATCTACCCAAAGGCAAGAAGGTCGCGATAGCCGGTACTATGGGCTTTATCGCTACCTCGGCTTGCGCGGTGTTGGTGGTCGGGCTGGCTCTCGAATACATCAACACCAGAGGCTTTCGCGGGCTGGACATCTGGGCGATCCCAGAGAAGTTCATGGCACAGCCTGCAGAGACGCAGCAGATCATGGGTCTGGTGGCGGTGGTCGCAGTGGGTGTTTTGACCTTTGCATTTGTGGCGGCTGCGCTGCGTGGTCCCTCAACGAAATACGGTGATGCGACCTTTGCAAAGGCCCCTCAGCTCGTCCAGGAGGGCTATGCTTCGGTGCTGAAGCTCAAAGACCAATTGGATAGTGAAATCGTGTTTGCCAAATTTGGTGAGCCAAAGGACAAAAACGCAATCTACTATAAGCCCGGTCCCGGCGTTCAAAAGCCACACGCGATGTTCATTGCCCCGTCTGGTTCGGGTAAAACCAGCGGTTTTGTGATCCCAAATGTTCTGCGTTTCAATGGTTCTTGCGTCGTCCTGGACATCAAGGGTGAGATTTTCCAGACCACGGGTGCGCGTCGGGCAGCAATGGGCGACGAGGTGTTTGTGTTCGACCCCGAGAACCCCGACAAAAGCCACAGCTACAACCCTCTGCGCCGTGCAGCACGTGCCGACAATCTGGATCGGCGATGGGAAGAAGTGATTCAGGTTGCAACCCAGATGTTCGACACGCCTAGCTCGTCCGCACAGGGCTTTATGGGTGGTGTCGAGGGCATGTTCTGCGCAATGGCGATGTTGGCGATCAAAAGAAAGCGGCCATACATTTCCGAAGTCCTGCGCCTGGTCAAAACGACCAAGCAAAAGGACTATGAGAAAATGGCTGAAGAAGTTGGGTATGCGCGAGCTGCAGATGAGTTTCTGAATCTTGCAGCCGAAGAATCCAAAATCTTGCGGTCAACGATTTCGGTTATGAACAACTCCGGCCTTCAGCTCTGGCGTAACCCGTCAGTGGCAAGAGCCACGCAGGGCAATGACATCAACTTTGAGGATCTGCGTCGGCGCCCTACCTCGATCTACTTTTCTGTACCAGGGAAGAAGGTCAAAGAGTTCCGGACGCTCATTCGCCTGTTCTTCCTCGATCTGGTGAACACCATCGAAACCGTTGAGCCGGGCGAAGATGAGCCGTTCAAGGTTTTGATGCTGCTCGATGAGTTTCAGCGCCTCGGCCATCTTGAGCGCGTCGTTGAAGCGTATGACACCATGCGATCGTTCGGTGGCCGGATCATCGTGATTTCGCAAACGCTGTCGCGCCTGCAGGACATTTATGGGCATGAAGGTGTGCGGGCGATGCTGGCAAACGCCGGGACGCAGATGTTCGCAGCCTCTGAGGATTCAGAGGTACGCGAACACGTGTCCAGGTCCATCGGTGACAAAACCGTATTGAGCAAATCGAAGTCTCGGGCGCTCGGCAAAATGGAAATGGGCAGCATATCGGAACGCGAGGAAGGCATTCGCCTGCTCCGGCCGGAACACGTTGGCCGATTGCCTGAAAATGAGGTTGTGCTTATCCGCGAAGGCAAGATGCCGGTGATTGCAAACAAGATCCGATACTTCGAAGATCCTTATTTCATGCAGTTCCTTGGTGGCGACACGCCAAAGATCAAAGGGACACACCTGGATCTTGCTGAAGAGCAGGCCAAGGATACGGCAAAGGCAGTGGCTGATGCGAAACCGGCCCCTGCCCCGGTGAAAGAGGTTTCTGAAAAAGACCAGGAACTTCAGGCGGCATTTGATGCGCAGCGCACGGTCGCAAAGCGGAAAAGTCGGTCAGCGAAAGATATGGCGATGGAGAAAATGAAAGCCAAACGGGCTGAAAGTAGCGCCTTCACTTGACGGGGGTAACAGGACGCGGCCGAACCGGACCTTACTTCAATATGCAGAGAACGGCAGGAGAGAGCCCATACCTCCCAAGTTTCTGCGTTGTGGCGAATGACCGCTTCAGAGAAAACGCCGAACGCGGGAGGCGTATTCCTCGAAGTCCGCGCCGTAGCGCGCGCGCAGCCATGGCTCTTCCGCGAATGGTGCAGCCAACAGCACGAGGACCGCGGCACTTCCGACCGGAAAGACCAGCGGTGCCGCCGTCAGCAGCATCCATCCGATGACCATGAAGATATCTGCGACATACTGGGGATTGCGGGAGTAGCGATAAAGACCGTCGGTTCGCAGATGCCCAACGGCACCGCCGGTTTGGGCGATGCCAAAGCGTACAACTTCAAACCAGACGGCTGCGTTTCCGGTGAGGATTAAAGGCACCCCGATCCAGAACCGCATCCAGTCTGGAAATGGCAGGGTCGCCCATCCAAGAATGCCAAGCAGAACAAGCACGCCGAACAAAGTGAATGTTGGAACCCAGACAAGGAAAGGCGTTCTGATCGTGTATTCTTCCGGGGGCCAGAGCCGCCGCGATGGACGCGCAAACGACCAAACGAGCGCGGCCAAGGTTCCTGCGGCAATCCCCAAGCCAAGAAGAGCAAGAAAGGCCTCCATCAGACTTCGGCATGATTGTGTGAATTGAACTCACGGCGTTCAGCGAGCGCCTGGCGCACGATCTGGAACGCTGAGGACAGAAACAAGCTGGCCATGATCGCAGCGACGATCAGGTCGGGCCAGCCGGTGGCCGTGCCCCATACGCCCAAAGCTGCTAACATCACGGCGACGTTGCCGATGGCGTCGTTTCGCGAGCAGAGCCAGACAGAGCGCACATTGGCATCCCCGTCCTTGTAGCTGACCAGCAGCAGGACGCTTGCAAGGTTTGTCGCCAGAGCCAGAGCGCCGACAACGCCCATGATTTCCGCTTCCGGTACGCCGACATAGAAAACCCGGTAGACTGTCGAGCCGAAGACCCACAGGCCCATCAGAAGAAGACTGATGCCCTTGGCGAGCGCTGCATTCGTCCGCGCGCGGATCGAAGCACCGATGACAGCAAGTGAGATGCCATAGGTCAGAGCATCGCCCAAGAAGTCGAGGGCGTCAGCCTTCAGAGCTTGCGACTGTGCGACCTGGCCTGCTGTCATCTCGACGGCAAACATCGTCGCGTTCAGCGCGATGACGATCCACAGCCGCCGTTTGTAGTCGTCCGATACGCCATCGAACTTAGCGTCATGTCCACAACACCCTGACATCACACGGCCTCCTTTAGAATGATTGGTGCCTGTTTAGGAAGAAGGTTCTCTGCGCCGCCGGGGATGATTGGCACATAGCCTTGCCTGATCCGCGCCACGCGCCGGTTCATCCAGTGCCGTATGACAAGACGATAGAGCAACCCGCGAAAACCGGACAGCTGGTGGTGGTCCTTGTAGAAATCATCCGGACTGTCAAAGACATCGAAGTCGTGGTTGATCCCGGTCTTCTGGATGTATGTGCTTTGGCCAGACCACTCGACGGGCGGGGCCTGAAGGCAATCTGTCCCCGCGCCATAGGCACAGAGCGACGTGCGATCCGGAAAGGTCTCCTGAAGCGCTCCCAGAACGCCTTGATCGAGGATAAACCCTTCGAGATTGATCCACTTGCCGTCGATCAGAACTTCCACCCAGGAATGGATGATGCTTCGGGGGGCCAGCGGGAAAACCAACTCTGGCACAACGCCACGCTGCAAGCCCTTGTCGATGGTGAAACCATGAAACCGGCAAGGGATATTCAACGCCCTGAGCAGTGCCATCAGAAGCGTGCCCTTGGTGTTGCACTGCCCATAGCCGTCCGCCAGCACTCGGGAGGCAGGCAGCGCATCGTCGCTGTTGTATCCGAACAGGATTTCGTTCCGCACGAAATCATAGGCCGTGCCGATGCGTGCGGTGGGGTCAAGAGAAGACCACCCGCGCTCGGCGATCAATGCCTGGATCGCATCGGATCGAAAATCGAGTATGGGGGTTTCGGCGAGGTATTTCTGGGACATGGTTCACTCTGGTTTCAGCGTCCCAACTGATATACGATCTCTAGTGACTAGAGGTTCAAGAGGTATTTTCATGTTTTCCATTGGCGAGCTATCGCGGCGCACGAACGTCAAGGTTCCAACAATCCGCTACTACGAAGAGTCTGGGCTTCTCGACGCACCGGAACGGACTGAAGGCAATCAGCGTCGGTATGATGCGGCGGGGCTGGAGCGCCTGAGCTTCATCAAGCACGCCCGCGACCTCGGCTTCTCGATTGAAGCTATTGCTGCCTTGATCGAGCTACAGGGCCACCCGGACCGGTCGTGTGCAGAGGCCAATGATATTGCGACGGCTCAGCTCTCGGACGTGCGCGCAAAGATCAAACGCCTCCGCGCGCTTGAGAAAGAACTGGTGCGGATTTCCAACGGCTGCGATGGCGGCGGAGTGACCGAAGACTGCTATGTCCTGGCTTCTTTGTCGGATCATGGCCTTTGCGAGCGCGATCACTGAAAAGGTAAAGCAGACTATCACATCGTATAGCCAAACGTCGGCAAAGTCCGCTTGTAAGACCTTCGCCGGTTGTTCACAAACGTCCGCACTTATTGCAAACAGTTGTTCGCGTCGGAAAATTCTAAACTTCACTGTGCAAGAACTGCTTACCGGGGCACTGCAGACGCCCGTTTAAATATAGTAAAGGTCTGCAGCGAGCCTAGAGCGAACGTGTTTTTTCGTAGCCTTACTTCAGACAGATCGCATGCTTGCTATTTCCGTAAGCAAACATGAAAGTCGGCGCATCTTATTTTTGCACGGGATACCAAAATGAAATCTGCCAATGACTACCTAGCCGAAGCAAATGCCGTCGTGCCCAGAATCTCTACGGAGGCAGGCATCAAAAAGCACAAAGACGGGCAATCAGTTTTCGTTGATGTACGAGACAGTGCTGATGTTGCAAAGACTGGCACCATAGCCGGTGCTGTTTGGGTTGCACGCGGCATGCTCGAGTTTAGAGCCGACGACACTCATCAACTCCACAACCCTGCATTGAAGAAAAACGCAGATATCGTTTTGGTGTGCGGCGCAGGAGGTCAAGCAGCGCTCAGCGGTAAGACGCTTGTGGATATGGGCTTTGAGACCGTGTCGAATGTTGGTGGGATATCTGCGTGGAAAGAAGCCGGCGGCCCAATGGAGCCAGCTTGACGCGTTCAGGTTTCATAACTCAGGATGTAAATTGATGTTTTTTCTTGGGACTGAAGCGGTGAATTTTATACAGTTTCGGAAACATCGTACCTTGTTTCTCGAGACTGAAAGCAAGGACGATCACTTATGAGCACACTGAAACTAGTTCATTTCTCTGACGTGTTATGTATTTGGGCTTATATTGGGCAGGGGCCATTGTCTCGACTTGCAGAACGGTTCGGTGACCAGATTGAAATCGAAGTGCACTATTGTTCAGTTTTTCCTGATACCACGGCAAAAATCTCCAAACTGTGGAAGAATAAAGGTGGTTTTGACGGGTATGCACGCCACGTGCAGGACGTAGCACGCGAGTTTGACGGCATATCAGTTCATGAGAAAGTTTGGTCAGAAACCAGGCCGCTTTCCTCGGCCAGCCCTCATCTATTCCTAAAGGCGGTTGAATTGGTGGCGCAGGAGGAGGGTGCGACTGCCGATCAGTTGCAATTGCCAGCAAGAGCTGCAAGGGCGCTTCGCTCCGCATTCTTCCAAGAGGCAAGGAACATCTCTGACTGGTCGGTTCAAAGTGAGGTCAGCGACCAAATTGGCCTGAAGTTTTCCGACGTAAGCAAGAGAATCGAAACTGGTGAAGCGATGGCGATGCTGTCTCGAGACTACGAGTTGGCTCAGTCGCGCGGAGTTAAAGGCAGCCCGACATACGTGCTTAACAATGGGCGACAAGTGCTATTTGGCAACATTAGCTATCCCATTCTTGAAGCTAACTTTGAGGAAGTGCTAAAGGAGCAAAACCAATTGAACGCCAGTCTTTGTTGAAAACTGACGAACGGCAGCTCCGTCCCGCTTCTTGCCTATTCAAACGTGGTGCAGCGAATGCCCGGAATGTCCAAGGACAAGAGTCCGTCCCAATCGGAACAGACCCCACATTACTCCAACCCGGTGGTCTCGCTGTTCCCGGCAACACATTCACCGGCGCGAACAATCATCTATCATGTCCTCCGTGGTTAAAGACTGTGTCCATCATACTCATGGACGTGGGTAGCCTGTTCGCGGGTATGGGCAATCTCTTGCACCACGGCGGCAATCTTGCTGGATGAAACTTGGTGCAGCTCACCAACAACGGCCTCCGCGCGCTCGTAGCTGTCCGGAACGCCTTGGCTGTTGAAATGGGCGGCAGCGGTGGAAATGTCCGCGTCTCGCCAAGTCGCAGTGGTGCCGACTGAAACGCTGTCATGATCGTTGTAGCGGGCCAGGAACTTGTTTCCATCGAGTCCGAAGCTGTTGGCGGTTGCAACAATGTCGTCACGCACTGCCAGCCATTTTTCGGCCTCGGAGGGGTCCAGGTTATCCAACTCGGCCGCATTCATGGATGTGGTGTAGCTGTCGTCGACAACAGTGTATGCCTGCAGGTCGGTGTCGTATGGGCGTAGCTCGGCAACATCGCCCTTCAGCTCTCCGATCTGCACGTCCATTGCAGCACGCAGATGCGGATCTTCGACCTCTCGTGCAAGTGCCTCCATGTTTTCGATGGAGTTCACAATGTCCTTGGTCTGCTGTTCGTAGTTCTCGAAACCGGCCTGCCCCAGAGCGGATTGCATATACTGAACATAGCGATCACCGGGCGACTGGTAGTCGTCGGAATCCTGAAAGCCTTTGTCGCCGGACAGATCCGCAAGGGACGAATAGTAAGGGTGATACAAGTCGTATTCCTGAGCGTCGTTCATGTGCTGAGAAACCAAAGCCTGCATGTCGTTCAGATCAACCGGCTCCCCTGACCGCTCCGCAGCCTCCAATTCGATTTTCAGTTCTTCGACCAGATCTTTTTGCGCCGTGTGTTCGTCAACACGGCGGTTGGCCTGGTCCTCGATGTCGAAGCTCTTTGAAGCAATGGCTGCACGATCATAGCCCATCGCCTGCTGCTCTTTCATGATGATGTCGATCTGCTCTGAAACGCGATCCTCGCGCGGGGCAGATTGATCGAATTGGGAATAGGGTGCGAAGTGTTCGACTTCGTTCAAAAGATAGTCTGTACGCGAAACCATAGTTTTTCCTTTGCGAGTTGATGGAAAACTCTTTGATGGATCTACCTACGGCGTTGGCGCGCTCATCAGGCAGACCGGGTGAACTCCTTATAGGCTGTGTCCGTCATCGTCGCCCCGCCCTTGCAAGAGCGGTTGCGTTGCGTGGGCGTGAACGTCTGAAAGTTCTTCTGAGATTGCGATGATCTTGGAAGAAGCAAGCTGGTGCAGCTCGTCAACAACGGCCTCTGCGCGGTCGCGGCTGTCCGACAATCCTTGAGCCTGGAAGTGGGCAGCGGCGGTCGAAATGTCGTCGCTGCGCCATCCCATTGTTGTGCCCAAAGTGACGTTCTGATGATCGCCAAAGCGGGCAACGAACGCCTCGCCATCAAGGCCGTAGCTGCTGGCCGTGTCGGTGACTTCCTTGCGGATCGCCGCCCACTGTTCGGCCTCCGGATAATCCAAGACATCCATTTCGGCAGTGCCCATTTCCATCATCGTTGAATAGCGGCGGTCCTCGATGATGAAGGCTTGAAGGTCAGGATCGTTGGTGCGCAGATCCGCAACGTCGCCCTTCAGCTCGCCAATCTGAATATCCATAGCGACACGCAGATGAGGGTCGTCAACCTCACGGGCAAGCCCTTCCATCTTGTCGATGGATTGCAACAAATCTTTAGTCTGAGTCTGGAAGTCCTCATAGGCCCCCTCGCCCAAGGTGTCCTGCATATAGACCTCGTATCGGCGTGCTGCCGGGGCGTAATCTGCGGACGCCTGGAACTCCTTGTCATCGACAATATCAGCAAGGGCAGACAGATAAGGATGGCTCTGTTCGTTGTCCCGAACGTCGCTGATATGGGCAACAACCTGAGCCTTCAGCTCGGGCGCGATTGTCTCCTCAGAACCGCCTAATTCGATGTGACGTCGCAAGTTGCTCATGACTTCGGGCGACACATAAGACGGGTCTCCCGGCTCGCCGTAATCATCAAAATGATGGGCCTGATCCAGCAGATGTTCCATTCTCGAAACCATAGGTTCGTCCCCTTCTACGAGTTGGATGGCAAACTCTTCGATCCGGTCTTTGACGGCGTTGGCGCGCTCATCAAACAGGTCCGACATTCTTGCGATGGAGAGAGTCATCACATCGGCGGCCATGTCGCGGGCTGTAACTTCGACGTCCGGAGTGGTTTCAACAACCGACATTCCGGCTTGAACTTTCCACGTGTCGGTCTCGACTTCCTGCCGCAAACCGCGCTCAAGGCGGGTCGTCGCGGTCAGCTCAATTCCGTATTCCTCAGCAACCTCGACCTGGATGGCGCGCTGAACGTCGATGTTCATTTCGCTGCTCATACCCATAGCCAACCACTGCCCATGCTCGACGCCTCGGTTGTTCACAACGATGTGGACATGGGGGTTGTCAGTGTCGTTGTGGAACACGGTAAGATAGTCCCAGGTATCGCCGAAATCACCGCTCCCAAATAGACGATCTGCGAACTCCAAACCGGCCTCGTGAGCGGCGTCGGGATAGGTGCCTTCGGGGAAAGATACGATCATGTGACGGGTGTAACCGTAGTTGGTTTTCCCGTTGAAATCCTCGGCCCAAGTCTCGATCAAATCATTGACCTGATCCGCATCGAGCGGTGTCACGCCATTGTCTCGAATGTCCAACACACCCTCTGCCCTGACGGTCAGATAATTGATCTGGCGGCGCAACTCATGCGCGTTTTTCACCCCACCTTTGCGGACGTGTTTCACAACCGCCTCAGGCTTTCCAACCACAGCACCTAGCCGAGCCTTGATGGATGAGGCCCGCGAGATCATGAACTTCATGCGCTTGGCGGTCTGCAGCTGCTGAGTGATCTGCTTAGAACGATCGACACCTTTCTGAGCCTCGCGGAAGGCAAGCTCCAGGAAGTCGCCTGCTGTCATATCGTGAGCCGCAGCGGTCACTCTTCAGGCCTCCAATTGTCGTCGCGCAAGATTCGGCGAATGGCGGAGTCTGGCTCTCGGTTTCGGCGGGCCGCGGTGATCAGCGCCTTCAGGTCTTGCCGGTGCTGGATGATCGCACGATGGAGGTTTTCGACATCGCGCCGGTCGTCATCGGTCCAGATCACCGAACCGCGTTTGGCCGATTTTGCGAGCTGATTGAGGTTGGTGTATCCACCCTGAACCTGCCGCAAGTGCGTCTGCCAGAGATCGACAACGGCCGGGTCAGGATCGAGATACCCGATCAGACGATAGATCAGTCGTTGGATGATCTGGTTGCGGCTCTTGGCCCCAAGCGACTGCACGGCCTCCTCCAAACGCACCAACGCATCTGACGGCAATCGAACGGAAAAGACAGTGGTGTCGCCGGGCTTGCTCAATGTATACCTCTGGTTGTTTTTATGACTTGTAACACAACTACCTTATCCTGTCATACTCTCCAAGAGGAAACCGGGGGTGATTTTGGAAATCCGTTTTTTCTCAAATTGCCCCCGGAACAGTTTTGCTCTTGGAGGCAATCTCCACGCCGGGAAAAGGGTCCCGCCCCTTTTCCAGCCAGCAGGCGTGGGTGCCGGTGGACCGGCGCAGGGCAATCACGCAAAGCGGGAGCTGCCCGAACAGCGCCCGTCACATACCGGCACGTTCAAGGTCAGTATGGCATTTTCCGCGCGCCTCAACGCGCTCAATTTCCCGCCGCTTTCGCGGCGGGTGGGGCAGGGTCTGAGAACTGCTGCATTGGGGCAGGTCGACACCGCTGCCCAGCCGTTAGGCCGCGCGCCACCTGTGGCGCATCTGTGGTCCGGGTTTTGGCCGGAGCAGAAGAAAGGGCGGCTTGCGCCGCCCTGCCCTCTCGTCATTCGGTGACGGGATCGTCATCGGTCCGCTTCGGGAAGGCTACCATCTCGACGCCGGGGAACATGCTGTGCTTGACCTGGATCGAAGTGATGTTGCCGCTCTCATCAGTATTGACGAAGAGCACCCCGCATCGATCCCAGAATGTCTTGCCTTCTTTTTCACCGGTCTTGACGTTCAGTTTCAGAGTTTGAGTAGCCATTGTTTGATCCTCGCTTTGGCGTGTTTCGATGAACATGGGAAAAGCGGGCATCAAGGGGACGTCAGCAGGGAATTTGATCCGCGCGGAATGCGCCGCAGGCGCAGGGGACATTCCCTGTTTAAGCGCGGCGCCCGGGCCGGGCACCGCGCGTCTTCCCCGACTGCCCGATTATGTTCATCACCTCAGAAACACGAGCAGCCGAGGATCTTCTCAGGCAACGGGCCAGAAACTGTCAAATCCGAGGAAGGGCAATGCTTTCTGGGATCGCTGCGCGGGGCATTTGAACAAAGCGATTTGGTTGGTGGAAGCAACATCCCCTCGATCCGACACAAGCGTAGTGCTCAGTTCCAAGTGCGGGTGGCCTTTCTGGGTCGGCATGGCCGTCGTCACAAAGGATGAAGAATGACGGACGGTGCAAACCGCCCTATCCAACTGGCGGAGGTCAATGACCGGACGGTCCGGCCCTGGTCCGTGCCTGCGCGGAACAGGTTAACAGCCGGACTCAATTTGGCGGGGTGGGTTTTTCTGCGATATCACGACGACCCGCGCGACCTATCTCGCGCGCGCATGACCGAAGAACCAGTGCAAGGGCTGAAGCCGCGCACCGCCGTGCCAAGAAAGAGGCCCACCGAAGCAGGCCACAAGTATAACCAAAGGAAAGTCTGGAGGTATTGAATAAAGGCTAACGCTTGCGCGCCCGATCGACAACACCGTCGGCCGTGATCGTGGCAATGCGATCCTCTGTGCGGCGGGTCATTTCCACCCCGTCACCCGTCATATGCGCCTCGGCAAACTCCGTGAACTTGAAGATGCTGCCATCGGCTTCGACATGGGTTTCGTCCTCTGCCGAGCGCCGCTTCACCGATCCGTCATGGCGGATTTCGATGATCGTGTTGTCGGCCATTCGGACCGTCACGGTATGCTCATCTACAGCGACACCCTGCCACCAGGCATCTGCATCGCGGCGCACAACAATGCGGTTTGGATGCAGCTTGATCTGCACATCTTGCGTGGCTTCCGGATCAGCAGCTTTGACAACAACAATGGCCTCTTGCGCGCTGGGGTCGCTATGGATCGACGCACTCCCGTTCTTTGGCGGCCATAGCTTTGGCTGTTCGCGCGGCTTGCCCTTCTGGTCTGTATGAAACCCGACGAACATCTGCGCGGATTTCCAGACGCGGCGGGCGGCTTTTTCAACCGTAGACGGAGCTGCATCGGTGGACATGGTGGATAGCCTTTAAAGTGGGTTAATTCACGTGCATTTTCGGGGTGAGCGTCACACCCACAGCGCTCAGCACTTTCAGCACCGTGCCAAACTCGGGATTGCCATTTTCGCTAAGTGCGCGGTAGAGGCTTTCCCGAGACAGACCAGATTTGTCGGCCACACTCGACATACCTTTGGCCTTGGCAACATCGCCAAGTGCCGACGCGATCAGCGCCGTGTCGCTGGTTTCAAAAGCCGCTTCAAGATAGGCTTGAATGGCTTCCGGGCTGTCCAGATAGTCAGCCGCTTCAAACTTCGTTGTTTTGACACCCATGTTTTTCACTCCAACTCTCTTGCCATCGCCTTGGCGGTTTTGATGTCGGCTTGCTGGGATGACTTGTCTCCCCCGCACAGCAAAACGATCAAAACGTCACCGCGCGACACATAGTAAACGCGATACCCCTTCCCTTCGGAGATACGCAGTTCACTCACACCTTCACCAACCGGTTTCACATCACCGGGATTGCCCAGGCTCAACCGCGTGATGCGAACCAAGATCCTGGCTCTCGCCCTTTGGTCCTTCAGGCCCTTGAGCCACTTGTCGAACAGGTCCGTCTTACGAATTTCTATCATACCTATATGTAGCCTACAGGCTACAACCTTTCAAGTCAAAACAACCTATACCATTGAACTAAAATCAAAAATCATTGCTGAAAAGCAGGGCGCGTTGCGCCCTGCCCTGCCAGTTTCAGAAGCAATCCGGCACCCATGCATCGATCCGGGCTTTCTGTGCCTCGGTCACGCCCAGTGCCTTTTGATGCTCTGGATCATTGAAGAGCTTGTGCAGCGCCTCGTTCTTGGCACCCTTTTTGGATTTCGCGAAGGCTTTGAACATGTCGGCGTCGATGTGCAGGTCCAGCAGGTCTTTGTAGAGATCATCCAGCTGCCAGCCCTTCAGGCGTTTGAAGCAATTCTCAGCCGACGGTGTCCAGATCGAACGGATGTCAGCACCAATTTCAGCCTCGATCTCTGCCATGAACTCCGGGCGCTGGGTCAGGAACCGCCGGGCCAGAAAGGCTGTGATTGCTCCATTGCGGGCCTTCTTGCCCAGATCGCGAAACGCTTTGAACGCCGCGACGCTGCCTTGTGCGGCCACCTCTTGGAACTGGTCGTACGCTGCCTCTGCCGCCTCGTCCCGCTCCCCGCCAAGGCGAGGGTCGAGACTGAACTGGTCATCGATCTCCGGCGTGTTCCGTTCAGCGCCGCCATAACCAAACCCGAACAGGTTGCTGCTCAGACCGGAGGCCGGGGTGGCAAAGAAAGCAAACAGGCTCAACACATAATCAGGCTTGTCCAGCAGGGCCGTTTGAACCGCTGCCAGCCGGATCGCCACCATGTCGTCGATGAACTTCTGCGAATAAACTGGTTTTGGTTCTTCCTTGATCTCCGGTTCTTTGACCGGGGCCAGAACACCAGCCTCAATGGCAGCCTGAACATGTTCCGCCGCGACATAGGCCGGGGATGTTTTGATCTCGCCATTGTTGCCGACATAGACAAACACGCCGGACAGTTTGCGTTGATTGTCAGAATAGAACGGCGCGGCGTAGTCTTCGAGCGCGGCTAACTCTTTTTCGCCATCCGCGTCCAGAGCTTCACCCTCATGGAGTTCAGCAAGTTCGTCATAGCGTTCGGCCTGCTCTTCTGAGAAGTCCCGGCTCTCCATGTCCAGACGGTGCATGCCTTCGGTTCCCGAGAACCCATAGGGAATGTAGCTTTCATCATGGGTGTCCACCCAGTCCCAGCCTTCCGCGTCGCGCAGTTTTTCCGCTTCTACTGCCAGTTTCTCGGCAAACAGGCGGTCCAATAGCTCGCCGTCATTGAACAGGGTTTCATCAGCAAAGAGATCAGCAGTGACCGTGCCACCGGCTTCAACATAGGCCTCCTGCCCCACAAACACCGCCTTGCGGTTGGTGCTGCGGACAGCCTCTGATGTCAGGGCCTGTTTGACATCATGCTCACTGAACCACCGGCAGTCTTTGGCCCGTTCCAGAACCTCCAGAATTTTCTCTTCTTCGGTGCTGACGGTCATGGCCTTGGCCAGCCCCATGCTGATCTCACCGGCTTTGAGCGCGTCCAGAACGGCGGCGGGCAGACTGGCCAGTGCGAGGCGGCGGCGCACATGGGCTTCGGTCACGCCGAACGCATTGCTGATCTTGGCAACAGACAGGGATTTTGCAGCCATTTTCCCATAAGCGCGGACCTCGTCCACCGGTTCCAGTTCCTCACGCGCGGTGTTTTCTGCATTGGCCCATTGCTCGGCCACAAAGGGATTGTCTGTGATCTTGACCGGCACGTGAGAGAGATCAGCACGCTCTGTCACGGCGATGTTCAAGGCGCGCAAGCGGCGGCCACCTGCGACGATGGCGATTTTGCCATCCGCATCACGCAACCCGCTCAGGTTTTGGATTAGGCCGCACATGACCAGACTATCGGCCAGCAGGGTGATACCCTCCTCGGCAACCTCCTGTCGCGGGTTCAAATCGGACAGGTAGAGATCGGACAGGGATACGGTTTCGACGGTTTCCGGTGCGGTGAATGTTTCAAGTTTGCTCATAGGACAAATCCTTGTTTGAGTGTTTCGCTTCGTGTTAAGGATGCCCTACCCCTTCCGGGGTAGAGCGGAGCCGTTTAGATGGCTGCGTGTTGGATCAGGAAGCGGCGCGCGATGTGGAAATTGTCGCCCTTCCTGATTAGCGCCCACGCTTCTGCGATACGCTGCTGCAAGATTTCATTGTTCATGGTGTTCACCTCCTTTCTGGTTGGCGGTTAAGATCAGTATTCGCTGGGGCACATGATGGTCAGAACACGTTGGGTCACTGCGGGATCAAACGGGCGATCAGACCCGTATTTGTAATCCGCGTCGTAAAGATCGATCTTCCAGAACAGCTTCTGGCCGTTGATCGTCACCGTGCCGAATGTGTGATCGCCATAAGGGTCATTGCCCTCATCGAACTGGTCGTCCGACGCCACCGCCGCAAAAGCCGCAGTCTGGAAACCCATCCCTTCGCCTGACACGCCGGGCGTGACGAAAACCTGACCCTGAATACCTTTGGAGTGCATCTCGATTGCTGCGTTCGGATCAATCAGGGCTTTCCGAAACAGGTCATTCTGGGCCGCAATCTCTGCCGCCTGCAGGCTGGTGTCAGTCTCAATTTCTTTTGTCGTCTCAATGTTCAAAACCGTCTCTCCTTAGTGGTGCGACCTCCGGGGCTGATCCCCTTTGGTGCTGGTTTTGAGCCGAGCCCTGAAAGGGCGTCGTCTCTAAAACCTGCCACGTGGCGAACGCGGAGAGGGGCGAGACAGGACAAATCGACAAGAGTGGTGCGGCCCGCAGCGCAGGCGCGCGAGGACACGGTCTGGTCTATTTGTCTTGTCCGAGGGGGGAGGCTGCGCCTTCCCCCTGACGTCGGGTGGCGTTTGGCTTGTCCAAATCCCGCCTGACCCACAAAAGAAGCCAAGGGTTCTTTGATTCTGCGGAAACGCAAAAGGGATCGTCACCCGCATGGGCAGATCACTACGGCATGAACCGACCATGACCCAAAGCCCCTGCCCCGGCTCGCATGAGACGGATCAGGGGCTATTGCGTCAGGGAGATCATGCTGGGGTGTTCTGGGTGGAAGCCGGCATGCCGGCTGGAACCTAGAGCCCGGTCACGAGCCGACAGGCTTGGGATTTGCAACAGAAACTGACTGCAACCCGAAGCCACTCACCGACCGGAACATACCCTCGCCGGCGTTTTTGCTTTTCGAGATTTTGGAGCGCTTCATTGGCCTGGGCTTCGTCATCATACGTCACCATCATGGCTTGCCCGTATGTGCCAATACGTCCCCAGGTACGAAGGACGGACACTTCCCCAAACAGCGTCGGCTGCAATTCTATGCCATAGAACCGCGCCATGTTAACGTCCGGGTCAACATGGATCAGGTGGACAGGTGTGGTGTCTGTCAGCTCCATGATCCGATTGTCGGTCAATTCAGACCGCCTGTCCAATGACTTTGCGAGATCCATTCGTCAGAATGGATTCTAATCCTCAATGGGACCTACATCTAGTGAACGAACATTCGCACAGTTTTCTACTTTGAAAGACTGTGCTCACGCAGAAAAGAGCTTCCCGGAAGCACCGGCCTGCTCAAAGATCGAGGAATTGGACAAGCAATCAAAACGGTGGAGCCGAGAATTCAAGTTTCCTGTTTTGCACAATGCTTGTCGCTCTACTCGGCCAGAATGAGTGAAGGTCAACCCAATTCTTCGCGACTCCGCCGTGCGGAAATATGACATGGGTTGTGTTGTTGGTTCGCATCCAGATGGTTGGCTGCATGACAGGTAGGGCACAATGCAACGGGCGTCTCGACACTCTCACGCGTCTCGTAGTCAAAACAATGTTCTTCCCCGCAGATTTCGAGGGTTTCCCCAACGCGCGACAATTCCGACGCCGTTACGCCACAGTGATCGCAATATCCATCGGAAAGCACTGCCTCTAAACCCGGCAATTCAGCTTTTCCTTGGAAATTGCAGTCTCGACTTTTCATACTTGTACCGTGCACCTTAACGCTATTCTTATGCATAAGTTCATGCAATTAATATTCAATTATCTGTGATGTCTCTTGTACGTTTAAGCGCTCAGCGCCGCGTGCACGTGATACCCGACCAAGCGCCAAACAGGTGGCTTTTGCAGAACGCACTGCGCGGATCAAGCGCAGCGCTGTTCAGGATGAGTGCTTTCGGGATCGCTCATTGATGTCCCGCTGGATCGACAGCAATAAACCTTGACGGACCCGGCCCTGATTTCGTCCGCTGAGATCATGGACGTTGATGAAGACTAGGTGGATGATGCGGTTCTGGCATTGCTTTGGCTGACGCTGCATGACGGGCGGCGTGCCTGGAAGGGTTTTGACTGGGGCACGCTTGACCGTCTGCACCACAAAGGACTGATCCTGGACCCCAAAGGGAAGGTGAAGTTAGTTGTACTGAGCGAGGATGGGCTGCGCCGATCAGAAGCGTTCTTCACAGAGCTCTTTGTTTAGAAGACCAGACAATAGCTATTCCACTGCGGGGCCACCAAGGCAATCTACGCCAGTGTAGGTCTGACCTCTGGCTGATGGCAGTAATCTGCGCTAAGTCGCACATGTTTGGTCATTGATGAAGAAAGGCGCAGGTCGATGGGACATGATCTTGACAGGCTCATAAGGTTCATCACCCGCGACGATGTCTGGCACGAGCGGCTAGCGGATGTCCTGAAAGAGCATTTTCTGCCAGCCCTCGAAGCATTTGATCTCGACTTCGAAGACCTGGGCGATTTGCTTGGTGACGATTGGCCAATGGTTCTGTGGGGCGGCGGGCTGGAGGATCTGCTGGGCAGACGCTTCGGGCCTGACAAGGAAAACGCCGCAGATGCCTATCTCGAACAGCAAGGATCGAAGGAGGGTGCCCAGACCCGAATTTACATCGAGGGATTGCGGGATACTCCCGCCAGCCTCTACGAGGTCAGCGCAATCGTACCCGGCAAATCCATGGTGCTGACGGACATGCTTTCGAATGCTGAACCTGTCACTGTTCGGGAGCAAAGCGCCACGCAGATGTTGCAGCAATGGGATCGTATTGTTGTTCGGGTGGTCAGGCAGGGCGATCACAATGTGATCTCGGGTGCTCTTCTGCCGTTCGATTCGGACGCCGTCGCGATGCTTGAAGATGGGCTTCGGACCGTCCTGAAACTGAGCGCCGAAGATGACCTGCGCCTGACGCAGGACCAGTTACGGCGCTCGGCCCCACTGTTCGCCAATGCCTGGCTCTTCGCACATCTGCCAAACCTGTTGAATCCCGAACCGCCGCAGATCAGCAATAGCGATGGCGACGATCTGGTTTTCCACGAACTGCGCTTCCCTTTCGCCACCGGGGTTACTCAAAACCGAGTTTCAGAGAGATTGTTACAGGCCGCTGACCTCGTGGTCTCAGATCAGAAAGAATGGACATGGCTGGCTTTGGACAACGCACGCGGCCCGCGACGCGCGACCGGGCTGGTTCTGGACAAGTCGATGTCTGGCACTGCTGTCCTCGGATCTCTGTCGCTAAAAGGCAGAGCGCTGACACTGTCTGTAGATTCCGTCGCACGTGCGAGACGCGGCGAAGCATATATCCTCGAGCTGCTTGGAGATCTGGTGAAGCCGCGGCTGACGGCGACCCAGACCGTTGAACAGATGATGGCAAAGGATAATCCCGAGACGGGACCCGCTGTGGACGAAGACAACCCTCCTGCGCTAGCCCAGCAGCTCGCACAGGAATATCTAGATCGGCATTACCGTGAGACGCTTGATCAGCCGATCCCGGCCCTGGATGACAAGACCCCCCGCCAGGCCGTTCGCGGTGCCAAGGGCAAGAAGGCGGTAATTGACTGGCTCAAGACAGTCGAAAACCGCAGTGCCCGGCAGACAGGCTCGCCCGTTGCAGACTATGATTTCAGCTGGATGTGGGAAGAGCTCGGTCTGTCAGAGTACCGGAAATGATCCGACTTACCTTAGGGAAATCGGTTTTCCAAATTATGGTGATCACAGCGTGGTCCAGGCCGACCAAGGGGTCTTCAAGTGCCGGGCGATCGCAAAGACTCATGTCCTCCCTTGCGGCAGAAGCCTGCCAGAACGGCCCTATTGTTCGCCGGTGATTTCAACCTTGCCCACAACCCTGGCACCACTCTCGGTTTCCATCGTCCTGGCCACAACATCAGCCTGAACCCTTGAAGTCGATGAAAGTTTGAGATCGTCGCAACTCAAGCTGCCTTTGTGCTTGCCTTCTATCGTGATCTTTTTGGCTGACAACGCGCCATCAACAGATCCGCTCAATTGAACAGTAATCGAGCCAGCACTGACATCCCCAACCACATTGCCTTTGACGTCAACACCTCCTCCGTTTGACTTGACGTTGCCTTCGATTGTCAGGTCTTCTTCAACTATTGAGTTGGCCACATTGAGATCCTTTGCTTGAGACAACGGCAACTCTAAGACGGAAGCCGGGTATTGACCGCCTGTGTCGATGGTGACTTGATCCCAAGGCGAAGATCCGCCTCTGGCTTTCGACACACATGACCATTTGGTCGATTTACTGCGACGCGGCCCGTTGAACCCGCAACTCACTGCGGACTCGAATTCAAATCCAACCCGAACGCGCAAACTGCGGGACTTTTGCCCGGCGTCGCATAGAGGATAGACACGTATTTGACGACATCTCAACATGATGAGATGACCAACGCGGAATCCATACCTCAATCTACGGATCGAACCCTTGTTGGCGTTGCGCTGATGCTTGGGTTTTGCCTGACAGCTCCTTTGCTGGATGTGGCGGCAAAACTCGCATCGGCCAGTGTGCCAGTTGGGCAGATTACGGCTGCTCGCTTCATCGTGCAGTGCGCGTTGATGGCACCGTTCATTTGGGCAATGGGGCTGTCATTGCGTGTGGCACCTGGCCAATTGAAGGTTCTTGTATTCCGCTCATTACTTTTGCTCTTTGCAACTTTCTGCTTCATTTCAGCAATCCGAGTAATGCCACTTGCTGATGCGCTGGCAATCGTGTTTGTGGCCCCGTTCATTGTCCTGTTGGTGGGAAAATTTCATCTTGGTGAAGACGTCGGGCCCCGTCGTGTCGGCGCGGCTCTTGTAGGGTTTGTTGGGGTATTATTCGTTATCCAACCCAGTTTCGCGACTTTCGGCGCAGTTGCCATAATTCCGCTTGGTACCGCAGTTGCATTCGCTTTATACATTCTTGTGACGCGGGGGTTGTCGCGTCGGATGCACCCCGTGGCCCTACAATTCCACACCGGCCTGATTGCCAGTTTGTTTTGCATTCCAACCTTAATAGTTGCGCAAGGATCTGGTTCCGAGCTGTTCGATCCCGTTTGGCCGACAGACATCGCGATACTATGGCTTCTGGGAGCCGGTTTTTTTGCGACTGTGAGCCACATGATGATGACCTATGCGCTTTCGTTTGCCCCTTCGGCAACATTGGCTCCGCTGCAGTACTTTGAGCTGCCAGTAGCAACTTTGTTCGGCTATCTTGTTTTCAGTGATTTCCCAAACGCGCTTAGCCTGCTTGGTATTGCCATCATCATCAGTGCAGGGCTTTACATGATACATCGCGAAAGGGTCGTTGCCAGACAGTTGGTTACCGAGCGTGCAGCACCCCCAATATAAGGCTAAACGCTCAGGGCCGCTTTCCAGTCATTCATCGTATCGTTTGTCGAAGCAGGAACCTTTGAATTTTGCCGCTGGGTGTCTTTGGCAGTTCTTTGACAAATTCGATAAGCCGAGGATAGGCGTGCGCAGAAAGGCGCTGTTTGACATACTCCTTCAGCTCTTCAGCCAACTGGTCAGTACCTTCTTTGCCCTCCGCCAGTACGACCACCGCTTTCACTATTTCGGTCCGCTCCTTGTCAGGAACGCCTACGACCGCCGTTTCCGTCACAGAGGGATGTTCAATCAGAGCGCTTTCAACGTCAAACGGTCCGATGCGATAACCCGAAGAGGTGATAACGTCGTCGTTCCGACCAACAAACGTGATACAGCCGTCTTCATCCCGCTCCACCGTGTCCCCAGTAAGATAGTATCCGTTTTCGATCGACTTGTTGCCCTTGTTCAGGTAGCCGCCAAAGAACAAGAGAGGTGACTCCGCAATGTTGACGGCCAATTGACCTGGCTCATTGAGATCGGCAATGCTGCCATCCTCAGCCAAAACCTCGACCCTGTATCCCGGCATCACATAGCCTGCCGATCCCGGACGAACCGGATGTTCGAGCCCGTGATGGTTATTCACCAGCATACCCGTTTCGGTCTGCCCATAATGATCTTTGATCGGCGCATTCAGTTCGGACTTGAACCAGCGGATGACTTCGGGGTTCAATGGCTCGCCTGCGCTGCTGATGCACCGGATCTGATCGCGCAGCTGTGACGCGCGTTCGGTTCCGGCGGCGATGATTAGTCGAAACGCAGTGGGCGCGCCTGCAAAGTTGGTCACGCCCAATTTCGAAATCACGTCATATGTACTGTCCACTGTAAATGGCCCTTCGACCAAAGTGGTTGCATGTCCCAATTGTAGCGGGCCGATCAATGCATAGTAGAGACCATAGGCCCAGCCTGGATCGGCAATGTTCCAGAAAACATCCTCATGCTGCAGGCCGATCCCTTCGACCATGTAAGATCGAAAGGCAGTCAGAGCCTTTAGGGGCACGGGCACTCCTTTGGCGGGACCAGTCGTTCCAGAGGTCGCCATCATGAACATCAGATCATCGCCGTTCCGCAAAACTGGAACCAACTCAGGCGATTGCGCGGCCATTGTCCGGCGGAAATCAATGTCTCCGGCAACAAGCTCTTGCGAGGTGTCCGCAATCGTCGCGACTGGCGGGCAATTTTCCACTCCTGCAAGCTTTTCGCGGTTTGCGGCGTCGGTCACAACCAGCTTCGCACCGCTCATGGTCAAACGGTCCTGAATAGCCTTGGGCCCAAAGGCTGTGAACAATGGCTGATAGGCCGCGCCAGCCCGGAGGGCGCCGAGAACAACTGTCACGAGATCCGGGGTGCGTGGCAATAGACCCGCCACGATGTCGCCGGGTTGGATGCCTTGTTCCTTCAGCAAGTTGGCGAAACGCGCGGCTTCATCGCGCAACTCCATAAAGTTGCGAGTCTCATAATGCCCGTCCAATGCAATCCAGTTCAAAGCCAGGGGATTGCCCTGCAAATGGGCGTCACAACATTCGACGCATGCATTGATCCCGTCGCTGAAACTACCGGAAAAGACAGACTTTGCGATGTTCAGATCAAAGTTTTCCACCGCTTTGGAATAGTCTCGAGGAGTACCAGAGTCAGAATTCGATTCCATCAAAACACATTCCTCCAAATGCAGCCCTTCAGTTACCTTGCACTCAAATGGGTCGAATTTCCACGTTGGAGATTACGCGAACGTAAGTGCACCAAGAGCGGTCCATTAGACCCCTACCAAAGCCAGGTTTGGGTTCGAGAGGCCGACCTCGGCTGCGGTGCCGCATCCACAACACCTCCGTCCTGATACCCTGCGCGGTCCTCCCAAAGGCGACATCCATCGCACTTTGAGTTACTGCATTGCAGCTTTCTTAAATGGGATGTGTTAAAAAACCAGCCCTCGAGGCACATTGCCTGAACTAACAAGGAGCGGGCAGTGCGGACTTTCGCAAGTGCAAGAAAATCCTCATGCCATCATGCTCTTAGGCGCGACTGATCCGTGCGTATGAAAGGAAACTAACACCGTCACGGCGAGGAGTGTTGCCGTCGATAGCCGCTCGGCGTTTGACCTGTCCATCGTTTGACTGCGCGGGAAAGAGTTTCCTGATTTGCATAGCCAAGCTCGCGCGATAACTGATTCAGAGAAACGCTTGGCTCTTCAAGCAGGCGACTAAGAGAAGTCTCAGCGCGAACCCTATCTACAATCTGCTCAAGATTTGTGTTTTCCTCAGAAAGTAGACGTCTGAAGCTGCGTGCGCTGGTACCTGCAGCAGCGGCCAAGCTGTCCAAGCTTGGCGGCGCCTTTCCAAGCATGCTTTCGACAAGCGCACCAGCCTGATCGGCCAGCGACTGGCTCTCGCGCAATACACGCAGGTTTATATCGTCTTTTTTGACGGCCAGGCTGCGTACTTCTTCCGGGAACTCGGCCTCGGCCACGTCCTGATCAATTTTTACATTCAGCGTGCGGTTTTTCGCGGGCATCACTCGATCCCCGAGCCAAGGTTTCAAATGAGACAAACCTTCGTCTGGGTGGGGTACAAGTTCGACACGCGAAACAGCTGGTGTATTGTTTGTCGCCACAGAGCAAATCATGTCAACCAACGCCGCCACATATTGCTGGACGTAGTGCAGAACTTCCTGCTCGCCCACCTCCAAGATCCAGCCATCTGTGATTTGAATTGAATTCGGCCCATCAACAACCATGAAGATTTCATGTGTGGAATGGGTTTGCATCTTTTGCGATACCCGGCGAAACCCATGGCGTACAGTTGGCCCAGCGAAGGCCGCGGCACCAATCAAGCCGATCTCGAATCCGCCGCGCCCGTCTACGATCCTTCGTGGGGTGTCAGCACCTTCCTGCCTCGAAAGTTCCACCAAAAAACGAACGGTGCCGCGCAGTGGAATTGGCAGGTAAGGGTCATTATCTGGAACCCACTCCAGCCCCGCCTTCGCCAGCAAACCGTCAACGTCAAGATGATTGTCATGCGCCCATCGCCGCATTGGATAAATGGACGCGGCGCGAATGAGTGGAATGGATGATGGCATAAGAGTAGTCTCCAGCTTCTCGTCGAATTTTGGCCACTGAAGTCAAATTTAGACCAGTATTTTGATCCAAATCAATATAGGATCACTCCGCTTCAGGATGCTTGTTCAATACCCAAGCTCGGCAAAATCCGGTGGGGACGCTACCTGCCGCCAAGATTTTTCCGACTTTCAGGATGCGCAGCAGATCGAAGGGAAGAAACAGAGTATGACACATCGAAATCTAGCACTGGCTGTAGCAATAGCTTCTATGTCTTGCGTGAGCCTGAGTGCCCATGCACAGACCGAAGCCCCGCTAGGATCGCCGGGTGCCACAACCACAATTGACGGCAGACAACTACCTCCGCCACCGTCTGAGTTTGGCGGCAAAATTGAACCTCAAGCGCTCAAGTCAACCGAGTACTGGCCACCGCGCGTGGTACCGCCGGAGGGGGCACCCAACGTTCTGCTTATCATCCTTGATGACGCAGGGTTTGGCGTTCCAAGCACCTTCGGTGGGGTAATCCCGACGGATACGATGGACGAACTTGCTGCAGCAGGGCTGAGCTTCACCAATATCCACTCGACCGCTTTGTGCTCGCCCACAAGAGCGGCTTTGATCACAGGTCGCAATCACCATTCAGTCGGCTTTGGTGTCATTTCCGAACAGTCCACCGGCTACCCCGGTTATAACAGCATTATACCTGAAAATAAGGCCACCATCGGCCGGATACTATCAGACAACGGCTACGCAACTTCGTGGTTTGGTAAAGATCACAACACGCCGTCTTTCGCCGCCAGCCAGGCGGGACCATTCGACAAATGGCCCACAGGCCTCGGGTTTGAGTATTTCTATGGCTTTGTTGGCGGAGACGCGAACCAATGGCAACCAAATCTCTTCCGCAACACGACCCAGATTTACCCCTATGACGGAAATCCGGAATGGAACATGATCACGGGTATGGCGGATGATGCGATCCAGCATATTTCACGTCTGACCCAAATCGAACCCAATAAGCCGTTCTTCGTGAAATACGCGCCTGGTGCAACGCACGCCCCGCACCACCCGACCAAGGAATGGGTGGAGAAGATTGAGGCGATGAACCTCTTTGACGACGGCTATGAGGCGCTGCGCCAGACGATATTCGAAAACCAGAAGAAGCTGGGGCTTGTCCCTCAGGATGCGACCTTGACTCCATGGCCCGCTGACAAGATCAAGCCATGGGATCAACTGAGCGATGACGAGAAAAAACTGTTCGTCAAGCAGGTTGAGGTCTTTGCCGCCTATGCGGCCTACACTGACCATGAGATTGGCCGCGTTGTCGATGCTATCGACGATCTGGGACGGTTGGAGAACACGCTGGTCATTTACATCAACGGTGACAACGGGACATCCGCCGAGGGTGGTCCCATGGGAACGCCGAACGAGGTTGCCTGGTTCAACGGTATCTCGGCCATGCCTGCCAAGACCCAACTTCAATGGTATGATGTTTGGGGCACTGAAGAGACGTACAACCACATGTCCGCAGGCTGGTCATGGGCTTTTGACACGCCGTTCGATTACTTCAAGCAAAATGCCAACCGGCTGGGTGGCGTGCGTCAGAACATGGTCGTATCATGGCCCAAAGGGATTACCGACAAAGGCGGGATGCGCGATCAGTTCCTGCACGTGATCGATGTCGTCCCGACCCTTCTCGAAGTGACCGGTATCGCTGAACCGCTCGAGGTGGACGGCATCGTTCAGTCACCAATTGAAGGCACAAGCTTTGCCTATACCTTCGACAAGGCGAATGCGGACGCGCCAAGTCGTCACCGTACGCAGTACTTTGAGATGATGGGCCAATGGGCGCTGTATCACGAAGGCTGGTTCCTGAGCACCAAGGTCAACCGGATGCCATGGGAAACCCCCAAGACACCCAACCCCGACCCGCTGAACAATCAGGAGTTCGAACTCTATGATCTCAGAACGGACATGAACCAGCAAAAGAACGTGGCCAAGGATCATCCGGAGAAGGTGGAAGAACTGAAAGCGATCTTCATCGAGGAAGCCAAAAAATACCAGGTTTTCCCGCTGGATGCCTCTGTGACGTCGCGCCTCGCCAAGCCGCGACCCAGCATCACCGCAGGCCGCACCGAGTTTGTCTATACGCAACCCATGATCGGTGTGCCTCAGGGCGACTCTCCCAGTATCTTGAATTCGTCTTATACGTTCACGGCCGAGATCGAGGTGCCTGAAGGCGGCGCGGAGGGTATGATCGTGACTTCTGGCGGCAGGTTCGCGGGCTACGGGTTCTACCTCAAGGACGGCAAACCGACCTTCACTTGGAACATGCTCAATCTTAAGCGCATCCAGTGGCAGGGTAACGACGCTTTGACACCAGGTAAACATACCGTCGAGTTCGATTTCAAATATGACGGATTGGGTGACGGAACGCTGGCCTATGGCGACGCCAGTGGCATCGGACAGAGTGGAACCGGCACCCTGAGCGTGGATGGCAAGGTAGTTTCAACCAAGAAGATGAAAAACACCATCCCGGTCATTCTGCAATGGGATGAATCGTTCGACATCGGGCAGGATACGCTAACAGGTGTCTACGACAACGACTACAAACCGCCGTTCAACCTGACTGCAAAGCTGGACAAACTGACGTTGAAAATCGAACGGCCGGAACTCTCGGACGCCGATAAGAAACGGTTGGAAGACGCAATGCATCGCGCGAGCGACTAACCCCTTAACAGGGCTCTGTTTCCGACGGGGTCCTGTCAATGATGAATTCCGTGGAGGATGTTATGCAGGATCACCCGAAAAAACATGAGACCATCACAACCCGGCGCCAGCTTTGCATTGGTGAGGCACCGCTGCTGGCCGCCACCGTCGCTCTCCAATAAAAGCAGAACACACCTCAGACGGCGAGGCAGATTTTCTATTTCTCCAGAAAGCCAGGGGCATGACGTATTTAGCTCGCGAAAGGCAGCGCACTTACCGGCGTGCAATGATGTACTAGCGACGCAGCGCTTGCTGCATTTTTTGAAGAGAGGGGGATACTGAATTGGCAAAACCAAGCACCTTGTACTGGTGGCTGGTTGGGTTTGGCTCGGCCGTCCTCGTAGTGGCAGAGGTCGTGTTTGGCGGCATCCTGCTTCATGGCGAAACAAAGCAGATCACCTCGACAACCCGCGTTCTTTTGTTCCTGCTGAGCGGCAGCTTGTTGTCGCTCGCCATGCTCGCTGTGCTGCGCCACTACCTGTTGACCAGTAATGCCCGGCAGGAAACCACCGACCCTGATCATGCGCCTTTGTCACGCGGTCTCAGTGTTATCCCCTTAGTGCGGGCAATCCTTATCACCTTTACCGTCATCATTGCGATCCTTGTCGCCCTTGCAGAGCTTGGGGTCAAAATTGCACCGATGTTGGCAGGGGCAGGCATTGTCGGGATCGTATTGGGAATGGGGGCACAGAGCCTCCTGAAGGATATTCTAGCGGGCATTTTCTTTGTGATAGACGATGCCTTTCGGCTGGGAGAATATGTAGAGATCGGCGAGACACGCGGCACCGTCGAAAAGATTTCTCTGAGATCGATGCAAATCAGGCACCACCGGGGGGCGCTGCAAACGCTCCCCTACGGCACCATTCAATCGGTCAAGAACCTCAGCCGGGACTGGGTCATCTCAAAGCTTGAGTTTCAGGTCCCGCATGACACGGACATCCTCAAAGTTAAGAAAGTCATCAAGGCGCTGTCCAGGCAAATCGAAGAGGATGAGTATTTTGGTCCGCAAATGCTCTCTCCTGTTAAGTTTCAAGGTATCTACGGCGTCGATCTCTACGGGCTGACCGTACGTATCAAATTCACAACCCTGCCTGGCGAACAGTTTCTTATCCGCCGCGAAGTCTACAGGCTGGTTCAGCAAGGCTTTGCAAACAACGGTATCGAGTTTGCTGAACGTACTGTAAAAGTGGATCGTTCAGACGATGTTATTGCCACCGCGGACGACACCGAGGCACCGCGTGTATCGGCCTCTGGCTGACGGCTGACGTACTGGCGCGACTAATCAATTGTTTTTAGCGCTTCAAAAAAGGACATGGCCATGCGCAGTTTGACTGTATTGGTTGTCGTTGCCGCCGCAATGATCAGCGGCTGCGGTGAACGCGGAACATTGGCCCTGTTGCCAAATGCTGCAACGCCGGCACGCGAAAGGACGATCCTTGTCGCGGCCTCCCGGGCGCATGCACCCGCGCCAGATTTCTTTACTGAAACCCGTTCCGATCAGACCAATTATTCCAAACTTGTCATCTCGATACCGCCAGCGCGGGAAATCGGGGAAGTGAGGTACCCTAAAGGACAAGATGTTGATCCGCACACGCAGTTCCTGGTCTCTTCTACCGTGCGGTTGAAAGGCAAACAGGCATTTGTGCGGGCCATAAATGAAGAGGTCGGCAAACGCGCCGTCGATGACCGTCAAGGATTTGTTTTCGTCCATGGGTTCAATACCAATTCAGCCGAAGCTGTCATACGCGCAACCGCCCTCGCAGAAGATACCGGACGCGAAGGGGTCGAAATCGTGTATTCGTGGCCGTCTGCTGGCCGCGTTTTGAAATACCTTGATGACCGTGAAAGCGCATTGTTTGCCCGTGGATCATTCAAGGAGACCCTCGCCGCCATGTCAGAGTCGCGTCTAACGAACTATCTGGTGGTTGCCCACTCCATGGGAAATTTCGTGGCCATGGACTCCATGCGTGAATTGGCTCAGCAAAATCAAATATCGGTTTTGCGGAAAATCCGGGCTCTTATCCTGATATCTGCGGACCTCGACATAGATGTTTTCCGCACGCAGGCACAACCTGTCCTGGCGCAAGGTATACCCATCATCTTGCTGACAACAAATGATGATCTGGCGCTTAGCCTCTCAGCAAAACTTCGGCGTCAGGGAGATAGGGTCGGTGATATCAAATCCGTGTCTGAGCTTGGTGGTCTGAAGGTTGCCGTATTTGACTTGACCAACATTAAGTCCGGTGACCCGCTGAAGCATTTCAAGATCGGTTCATCTCCGGAAGTATTGAAATTCCTCAAGTCACTGCATCAGTCTGGAGGCGGCGTCATCAGCACCGACGCAACGGGACGCATAATTACCGTCGACGCAGAAAAACTTGAAGCTGAGACGGGCATCGTTTTAACGCAGTAATCAATATGCCGGTGCGCGTTCATCGCGTTATTTCTGCACGTGCTTGATTTCTTCGCTGCAAGCGCCAAACTCAACTCTTTAAAATGACCGCTTTGTCCGGCGGTCTCGATGGATCGACGCAACACTTCACTTTGAGAGTAAAGATGGAGTGTTGGAATGGCGTATCGACGTCGGATCTATTTTACGGAGAAACAAAAGGCGGACATCGAAATATCAAAAAGCCGATGGACGTTCCAAGTTGATGTTAGGGATTTGGTTTTTCCAACTTCCAGATGAGATTAGCTTTTACCGTCGCCCACTCGGACTTAATAATGGAATACACAGCGGTGTCCCGGATTGTTCCGTTTGCCATGATCATGTTTGACCTGAGGATACCATCAAGTTTTGCTCCAAGCCTTTCGATGGCTCTGCGGCTTTTAGAATTGATGAAGTGGGTTCTGAACTCGACACAAATACAGTCAAGTTCCTCAAATGCGTGCTGCAATAGCAGTAACTTACATTCCGTATTCAGCGGAGTTCTTTGTGCCGACTGTCGATACCAAGTTGAACCAATTTCAAGCCTACGATTTGAGGCATCAATATTCATGTAGGTCGTCATGCCAACGGCGCGACCTGTAGAGTTCTCGATTACCGCAAAAGGAAGCATCGAGCCGTTTTCACGTAAAGATAGACGGCGTTCGATTTCTGCGTGAATACCCTCCGGCTTGGGGATCATGGTATACCAAAGGCGATGAAGTTGCCCATCGGCTGCGGCTTCAGCGAGGTCATCATGATGAAGCTGTGAGAGAGGTTCGACCGTAACATGCAGCCCCTCGATTGAAAAAGGTTCCGGCCAATTTAACATGGCAAATGCTCCCTGAATCGGTAGTGATATTTGCAGTACAATCTGTGTGTTTGCATGGCAATCAAAACGGCGCCCTAGCATTCATCAGATGGCTGACTAGCCAGTCCACCCAGTCTCGCGCCGGGTATCCCGCAAAGGTCTGCATTGGGCTCGAAGTAGCCATTCGCTGCTCTGCGGCTGAACGGCCGTTCTGCGGACAAAGTGCCAATTCGCTGCACTTGCGCCAATGGCAGCTTATGTGATCTGACCGTGGAATACCTCGTCCTAGAAAAGTGATTGATGTAGGCTTTGAGTTGCATTTTTTGGAGGGAGCGATGCCCGTTGAAAAAGTCGGTTTCGTCGGATTTCGTTCGACTGATCTGGACTCCTTACGCGAGATTTTTGAAGAGGGTCTCGAAATGGTTCCAACAGATTCATCCTCGGATCAGGTCGGGTATTTTCTGTCAGACGGGACGCGTTTGGAGGCTTACAGCCACGGCAACGATTTCCACAGCTTCTTTACAACTGGCCCCGTCGTCGGATTCTCCGTTCCGGATTTCAAAACAACCTGGGAGCGGTTGACTCGGATTGGCGTTGAACAGATTACCGACATCCAGTCGGAAGACGGTCGCCATTGGGTGCACTTCCGCTTGCCCGATGGAACCGTCGCTGAACTTGTCGGCTTCTAGAGGGATTCTGGTGCGCACAGGAACGAAATCATAAGCGAGCCAGGATCAATCGCTTTCGACAACTGTACCGTCCCAGCATTGTGCCGCGTCAGAGTAGATCGATTTTTCCGGAGCATATTTCGACGGGTCATCCAGTGATCCCGCATGCACATATATCCGGTCTTCCATTCTTTCGCTGCGCCGGGTTAGTTGCGACCCGCAGTTTGGGCAAAATCCGCTATACGTCGATCTACCCGATCCTCCGGTCATTTCATACGTTTTGCAGGCGTCACTGATCTCAAAGCTTTCCCGGATCAATGGCACCATTTCTGAGTGACCCGAGCCTGTGAGTTGTTGGCAATCACGGCAATGGCAGCGAAACATCGGTGCGTCCGCACGCATGCCTGAGTATCGGACCAACCCGCATTTGCAGCCTCCAAGAAATGTATCCGGCATACCAACCCCCAATGACAACAGTGGTACGAACCGCGCGCCCCGAAACGCCTCAGCGTTCTGGCCGTCCCACCATGAATGTCTCCGCATGACGTGTGGCTTCGTTCATCGACCCATCAAGCGCCTTTGCATGGCCTGAATAGGCATTAAACCCTGCTGGAATGAGCATCCCGCGCGGGGCTTCGGAGGTGAAAAAATACCCAACCGTTTCGGGATCGCGGCGAAACCAGTTCGGGTCATCGAATGAGCCCGAGAAGACGCCCACGCAATCTGGAAACCTGTCTGGCCTCAGAAACATCGAGGTGCCACAGTCTCCGCAGAAATGAATGTGAACTTGTTGTCCGCTGCCATCGGATATGTAGGTGTACTTCTTGGTTTGGCCTTCGGTCAGGCGAAATTGATGCTCCCGAAACATGCTCTCGACATTGTAGTCGGAGCCAGTGAGCCGTTGACAGAAGGTGCAGGAGCAAACGGCCACATAATATGGTTCGGCGGAAACCTCATACCTGACCGCGCCGCACATGCAGCCGCCAAGCTTGGAAACGTCTTCTTGTGTCATCCATTGAAGTTATCATCGCACGGCAAGTTTGTCTGCGCCGACTTGGCTTCTGTGACTGAACCGGCAGCCCTACCACAATTCAAGCGTTTGCGTCGCTACGGCCCGAGTGTCAAAAACGGTCGTTTGTGAGCGCTAACTTGAGATCAACTTTGGCGCTAGCATGCAGTTGATTCGCTGTGCCTTCCAGTCTAGAGCACAACCGGTTTCCCGTGAGGGGTACGATGGTATGCGGTCTCCCAATCGGTGCGACGCTGCATGCGGGTCTCCTCGCAAATACCGGCACTCTCTGTGAGCGTTTCAAGTGCACTCAGGACTGCTGCATAATATGTGTCAAGATCATCTGGAGCCCCTTTGCGCTCGGCGCTTCTCAATTCTTGGCCAAGCGTTTCTGCCCAAGCCGTCGCGGTAAAATGACCGGCTTGGACCAAATTGTCTGCCAGGGCGAGCGCCTGCGCCTGCCAAGGCTCATCAAAGACCGGCTGGGGTGGGGCAAGTGGATCGTCAGGCTGGAACAAGGTAGCTTTCCCACAAATCGAGTGTGACATCGTCGCGTGGGTCGGAATCCTCGCCCCATAATGTAACGGCGCGAAAGCCAATCGTATAAAGATGTTCCGGCACCTCGACACCTTCGGCATTGCGGTCTGGCAGCACATGCGCACCATGATGGGCAAGTACCACACCCTTTAGACCTCGCACGTACCGCGGAAGGCGGGTATGATTTGCATTGATATGACGCCGCGCTTGCACCGTGTCTCCGACGGAAAAAGCGGGCCGCTGCAACGTGTCTCTCTCAAAACTGAAATCCGACGCGGCCACATCCGCCACAGCTTCCTCAACGGTCATGGAAGGAGGCGGCGCAACGGGGTTTTGTACGTGACCGCGTTTGACGTCCTCAAGTGTTATCGTGCCGTTATCGAGCATCCTTATCAGATCGTTGGTGCACCACTTTTGGAAGTAGGAAAAGGCAAGGTAGTCAGCAGGCACCATGCGTTCGAGCCCGTGGCGAAACCAGTCTATGGTGCTTCCGGGCGCAATCGGCGACCAGTTCAACGCAAAGGCGCGTTTTTCCCAATCTTCCAAGTCGCGGAAATCCTTGTCGCCGCTCTTTACGGGCACCGGGCCAAAACCCTCAACGCCGCCGAGATCGTGAATGCCGTCCATCAGCCCGCCTCCGCCTTCAAATCTCGCTCTGTCCCGATCATGGAGTTTCGGGTGACAAGGGCTGCCAGGCGTTCCTCACTCCACCCATCGGTTCCCAAGGGCCGTTGCGGGACAACGATATAGCGAAGCTCGGCAGTGCTGTCCCAGACGCGGACGCCCACATCTTCAGGGAGTGCCACGCCGAACTCAGTAAGCACTTTGCGAGGCTCTCGAACGGCGCGGGCGCGATATTCGGTCGATTTGTACCACGCCGGTGACATCCCCAGGATCGAAAAGGGATAGCAAGAGCATAGCGTGCACACGACCATGTTGTGCTGCGTGTCGGTGTTCTCGACCGCCTTCAGGTGAGCACTCGCGTCCCCCTGATAGTCAAACTCTTTGATGGCTTCTGCCGCGTCATCTAACAGGCGTGTCCGAAATCCCGGATCAAGCCATGACCGCGCCACTACATGCGCCCCGCGTTTCGGTCCGATATGCTCGGAATAGGCTTCAATCCAAGCGTCGAGGCTTTCAGGCGCGACCAGACCACGTTCCACTGCAAGACTTTCCAATGTCTTGACCCTGAGCACAGGGTCTGACGGCAAGTGTGTATGCAACTCGCGGTGCAGCTTCGCAGCGTTTTCACTGTCAAATGTAGGCATTCGCGTTCTCCCCAACACGACAATAGCACCGCCCGCTAAGTGATGCGATGTATTTTGGTCTTGCCTGTCAGGACGATTTGAGAACCCGACTTCCATACAAAGCACAGCATCCGGAAAATGGGTTCGCAGCTGTCGATGAAGTCCAAGCCCGATAGCAACCCCTGCGTGTGCACCGCTGCGGCTATAGTGTCAAAAACAGTCGTTTTTGACACCCGCGGAGATGCGGCCGTTATCATTGAAAAATATTGCGCCACAAACCCTTGGCAAAACTCGGTTTGATTTTGTCACGTTTTTGGCCTCGGCCCAGGGAGCGGACATTGGTACAGGGTGCAGCATCCTGCAAATATGGGCTCGTAGTCGACCTTCGCTACCTCACGTGTCTACGACTGGAGGCAGCCCGAAGCGGACCTTCCAAACTGAACTTTGCAAATCCCGACAAGCGGACAAAGCGGCCTTCGAATCAGCATATGTGATTGGCCGTGATCCGCTTTCTAGCTCCATGCACTCTCTTTCGTGGTCAAAATCGGCAAAATCTGAAACAGTATAGCGCTACGTCGAATACTAAAAAGGTGCATTGGTACGGAATGGAAGAGGGAGCATGACCTTTTCAATAATACAACCAATTCAAAAAACTGCTCACAGCATCCATTCTACCGGTAGCCACCTGACGACTGTAGTAAGACCTCTCTGTAGGCCATTGGTTTCCGGATCCGTAGTATGCACAGTGACTGTGCCATCTTGTTCTTCTTGAACCCAAATCAATTCATTTCTGTTATTGAGTTCAACGCGATACGAAAACTCCGGTATGTTCAATTGCTCTGTTAGTGATGCAGCAATCGTTGGACTTTCGATCATGATGCCCATTTCAGTGTTGAGATGCACAGACCTTGGATCGAGATTAAATGAGCCAATAAAGATCCGCTCGCCATCCGCCCCAAAGGTTTTTGCATGCAGCCCTGACGCCGACCCAGCTAGGATCTCTGGCAGGCTTCTGTCGCGATGTTCCCGCCGCAAGGCACGTAGCTCCAGCAGTTCTACTCCGCTATTCAACAAATCATATCTGTAACTCATATACGCAGCGTGAACCGGCATGACGTCTGTCGCGTCCAAAGAATTGGTCAAGATACGGACCCTAACACCTGACTTGGCCAACTCCTCCAAGACGCTAGAGCCTCTTTCACCAGGAATAAAGTATGCCGAAACAAGGTCCAGTGAGGTCCGTGAGCTTTTAGCGAATTCGATCAGTTGTTCGACCAATAGGTCTTCACTTTTGACTTCGCCCAAGCCCTTCGCCGGATCGTCGACAAAAAGTGTAACCTCGCTCCAATCAAATTTCAGAGTATGTGCTGCGATGTTGTCGGCCAGTTCACTTTCCTGAATTGCCTTTTGGTAACCTGCGCCTACGGCGGTTCGCCGTGCCGCATCCGCCTTAGCTTGCAGACTGCGTACGGCTGGAGGATCTAAGAATAGTCCAGCATCGTAAGAAGATGCACTGTTCCAGTAAGCGTCGAACGATTTAGAAACCTCGTCCACAATAGGCCCGATGGCTATCGCATCTAAATCAAGATAGTGCGTTCCACCCCCATAGTCGAAATAGATGTCGCCGATGTTGCGCCCTCCAACAATCGTTGCGACTCCATCTACAGTCATTGACTTGTTGTGCATCCGCCGATTTAGTCGGCTGAAGTCAAATGCGTAAGAGAGTAACTTGGGTTTTCTCAGCGTAAACGGATTGAAAATACGCACATTCGCGTTGGGGAGCGTGTCTAGTTCTGAAAGCAGATCGTCCAACCCTGAGATACCGTTGTCGTCGACCAGTAGTCTGACGCGAACACCGCGTTCTGCTGCCGCCCTCAGCTCGTCAAGTAGCATGAGACCTGTAACGTCATCTTGCCAAATATAGTATTGCGCATCGATTGAGGAGGTCGCTTCTCTCGCAAGGATAGCCCTGGCTGCAAATGCAGCGCGACCATCGCCCAAAGTCCGAACTCCGTCGAGACCGGGGTTGCGATTAAGGGCATATTGAATGGTTTCGCCCAATGCTCCAACCCAATCGGCGTCCAGTTTCAGCGTTTGCCGCGAAAAATTCTGCTCAGGCAGCGGAAAAGCCAACCTTAAGCCAACTACGGTGAGTGCAATCACTGTTGTCGCAATCAAGCAAACTCTGATCAGCCGCATATTATTTCCTGTGTTTGCAAGGCCGGGTTGCCCCTTTTGTCGAATTTGGGCTCAGATGTAGTTGAGTTTCTTGTTGATCCAAAACAGGATTTCCGCCAGCACTGAGATTGCGCCAGCCCCTTCGGTTATTACCAATGCGGTTCCTGACGTACCAAGCTGTGCACGATCAGACGGAAGGCCTTCTGGGATATCGATAGTAACGATGTAGCTCGACGCGCCTGTAAGTTCGCGCAGGCTAGGCAGCCCGCCCCTCGTGTCCAACGCGCCCTCTCGTGTTCCCGGAGGGATTGACCGTATTGTGGTCTCAAATTCCTGACCTGGCATAGTGCCCAAAGCAATCCGGATCGTATCGCCAACCGCCACGTTGGGATAGCTGCTTTGCGGCAACGCCGCTATGAGCAGCCGATCTGAAGGGAGTAGAAAATTCACGGCGCCTTGTAACGTCGTAACACGATTGCCTGGGCGGAGTGAGAGCGCCGTTACAACACCGTCATCCGGCGCACGAACGACTGTCTGCTGCAATGCCCACTCAGCTTGGGCCAGCGCCTCCTGAACTTCAACGACACCGACGTCGACTCCGTCGACCTGAGCCGCGATGCGTCGTTCAAGGCTTTGCCTACGCGCTTGTGCTGCTCGGAGCCCGGCTTCAAGTTGCTCAATCGTTGAAACGGCTTCCTGCAATTGGAACTCAGCCGCGGCACCGCGTCCGGTAAGCTGGACGATGTCATCGCGACGCTGCACACCGAAAGAAAGTTGGGCCTCAAGAGAATCAATTTCTGCAAGCGCCGCCTCATAGTCTGTCTGCAACTGGTCTGCTGCGGACTGTGCTGATGCGAGCGAGGCTTGAAGTCGGGCAACTTCAGCCGCGTAGGTGGTATCATCTATTCGAAACAACACATCACCCTTCGCCACCGGTTGGTTTGCCGTGACCGCTACTTCAGTGACTGGGCCGGATACGTTCGGCGCAATGTTGATGACAGCACCTTGCACGGACACAGTCCCGGATGGTGTCGTGTGGTTTAAGGCTCCAACAACAACCAACGCGATGACCAAAGCTCCACCGTACACGACCGTCTTGAAGAACCCGTTCCAAGGCAGGATTTTGAGCTTCGCAAAAACCAGCCAAACAATACCAAAATAAAGACCGAGAATAATGAGCATCGTGAATTGCCCTCACTGTGTTTCTTTTGTTCAGTTGCCGTCAAAACTCGTGCGTATAGCTGATGCCAACCAGATCACGTGTTCCGAAAGTGTTGTCGATATGGCTGCCAAATACGCTGATGCTGTCGTTCGGCGACGCATTGAAGGTAACGCCCGCACCAACGGTGTACCCAGAGTAATCGTTGGAACCGGCAGATAGGACACCACCGGTCTTCACAACCCATCGTTCTGACAATGGCTTGAGGCCAAGTATACCGATATAACCGCCCTTGCTGGCAATTTCAGCGGGAAAGGCATCAGCAAACTCAATATCGCTATTACCGATCCGACCGTCAGTATAGTTTGCTCCCAGTGCCGGGAACAAAAGCCATCCTTTAGGCTGAACGCCCAACGCGGCAAGCGGCACAAAGGTCCCTATGGCGTATTGCGTTTGTTTGACGCCACCTTCCAGCTCTTGCTCGGACGCTGAGAAATTAACTATTCCAAAATCGAAGAGATAAGAGCCACCAACGCGCCACTGATCGTCTTCTGAGACCGAGACATTGATCTTCGTTACGGGCCCGAAAGCAACCGAGCCGAATACGGTGCCAAAGTCACTATAACGAACGCCGATTTTCGTTACGATCTTTGTTGGATCATCCGATAGTTTTTCGTCTTCTCCGGTCTGAGCCCAAGAAGTGGAAGCAGCTATAGCGAGCATGGTTGCAAGATATTTTCGCGATGTCGTTCGCCCAATCGTCATGTATCGGAGCCTCTGTCATCACTACCAGATTGGCTATGCCGTTTTCTTGCCACTGCGCAGGCAATAGTGAACACAAGGTTGATTGGAACCATCAGCATCATGAAGGCCAGAACGCTCGCTGAATAGGCCGGATCAAAGCAGCACGCATCCACAAGTAGATAGACAAGACCGACATTGCGAAGGTTTGTGCAGGTCGCAAGTACCTGCCGATACTCCTTATTCTCGCCGCCTAAAAACCAGCCGAGCGCCATTAGGGACAGAATGAAAACCAATATCGCGATCAGGCTCGAAGGTCCTAATCCAACAGCGGCTTCCTGCCGGATGCTGATACTTGCTACGACAGATGCAATGAAGGAGACTGTCGAAATAAGCATCGCCGGTTTGTATATATGCTCGGCGACATCCGGGTAAAATCGTCGGATCAAAATCCCAAGAAGCAAGGGAATTCCGATCACACCCACGATGCGGATCATTAGTTGGTCCCAAGCGACACGTTCCAGCGCGGCGGTTGGCAAAACGACCTGAGCGGCCGACGGCGCAAGAACCAAGCCGATGATTGAAAGTAAAACCAGCAGGGCCCCGGCCGCGCTGACTTGTCCCGGCGCTTTGGTCGAAAACTGGACAGCGTTGATGCCGCCGGGGGCGACCGCTAACAAAAACAAAACGGCGCTGACCGGTCTGGGTAGGGGGAAAATCCCGATAATCAGGATTGCAATGACGGGCGGTATAAAGACATTTGCAGCAAGCAGGTGCGTGAGCTTTTCGCGTTCCAGAACCGCAGCACCCATTTCGCGCAGCGTTGCACTCATCCCGATGCAAAGCATGGCCAGAGTAATGAAGATATGGATGAATAGGGTGACGGATTGCTCAAACGGCAGCGGCGACTCCATCACAGCGGTTCCACATTCCAAAGGATGCTGATCGTAGCGTAAATAGCGACCGCCAAGATCAACCCGGCTGAGACCAGCGCAGGTGAAATCGGAAATGGCTTTCCGGAGATATCAGAGATCCGCTTAAGAAAAGTAATTTGCTGTATGATGGCGACAGATAGCATTATTACTGCCAGTATCAGCATGAATAATCCGACAAAACGTGCATGTTCTATCGGAACCTCTTCCAACCCAGGTACATCAGTCAAAATTCTAAATAGTGCGGGTATAGAGAAGCCAAAACCAACGAGCGACGTAGCCGTTCTCATATATCCCATGGTCGTCCTGTCCGAAGCGAGCCGGGACCGCTCGAACGCCAGATCTGTTCGTTCGCCGGCCAACTGATTGTTAGAACGCTGCAGCATGTCCTCGTCGTCAAAGTCCATTGGAGGCCTCAGTTAGCAAATCAGGTTTCACTTGGTTTATCCTCGACTCTCTCCTCGCGAATTTCCCGAACGAGGAAATAGTCGAGAAAAGTTCGGACGAAGGCGATGGCTGTCAGTTTCGCCAATTCTTCGATTGTTGGGTCTGTTGCAGTCGCTATAATATCCGCGCCTAGTTGCAGTTCGAGCGCCACAATCAGGTATTTTCCAAGGATGCGCCGTGCGACAGGCTCGGCATCCGACTTCCGATGCATAATGAACGCTCGTGCAAAGGCGATGCCTCCAGCGGCAACAACGATGACGCTCGCCGCTTCGAATAGAACCTGGATGTAGCTCGCCGCTTGAACGATCAGGATTTCCAACTCATGCATGGTAACTATCCTGTTGCGACAGTTACAGCTTCGCTATTTTCGTTCCCGACAGACGAACCAGAGCAAGCATCGAACAACTCACACAAGTGCGCTTGATCAAGAGTTGTTTTGTGTGCGATGGCAACGATCCGGTTTGCCGGATCCTCGCCCCCCCAAGGGCGGTCTTTTGTCAACTCGACCCGCCGCCCGACAACTTGCAGCAAATAACGGCTGTTCGGGTCGTCATCCAGGTAAACAAATCCCTTGCAGCGATAGATATTTGAAGGCAGTTCTCTCTTGATCATTCGTTCCAATGCTCTGCGCTGCAATGGCGCGTTGCGCGTATAACTCCAGGTGCTAAAGAAAGAACCGTGATTGTGCTTATGATGATGTTCGTGGTCGTGGCTATGCGCTTGATCAGCCATTGCGCGAGAAACATCGAAACGACCGACAGACAGCAGGATTTCGAGTGGAACGTTACATTTGACGGCAGGAACGATGCGAACCCTTGAGAAGAAGCCGTCTATCCACCTCTTTACCTTTGCAGTTTCGTCGACTCCTGCCAAATCAACTTTGTTAAGGATTACAAGATCCGCAAATCCGATCTGCTGCAGCTTGAGCTTGGCAAGGTCCGGGTCGTCATAAGTAAAGACTTGATCGGCGTCGACGACACACGTCACACTGTCAAGCCGTATCAGATCGCGATATGCTGAATCCACGAAGGTCATATAGATGCTTGCCGGATCTGCTACTCCGCTGGCTTCAAGCAATATGTACTCAATGGGATCATCACGCTCGATCAACGCTGCGACCGACTCAACGAGATCATCTCGGATCTGACAACAGACGCAGCCGTTCGCGAGGCTAATCATCCCATCTTCGACGTCAACAACCAGTTCTGCATCGACATTGATCGAGCCGAAATCATTCACAAGAATGCCAATTTTCAACCCATGATCACCCTTTAAGATCCGGTTCAGCAGAGTAGTTTTTCCCGCACCCAGAAACCCTGTTAAGATCGTCAGCGGGACAGGTTCTTTTGGGGTGTTGTTCATGGCTGCATCCTTTGCAAGAACTGTGATCGCGCCGCGTAGCTCAGAAACGCGGCGCGTATTTTTTAGTCAGTATCAGATCAATCCGTATGATCGCGCGCAGCAATCAGGGCGTGGAGGTCGAAGCGGAAAGTTTCTTCGTCGTAGTGCTGCGTCAGTGGACGGAGTACGTCCTCAGGCATGTAGAGAGCTGGATCTAGTTCCCGTTCCCGCAGGAAGGCATCCTGTTGTTCCTCACGCGGCAAACGCGGTTTCGGAATCTGAATGTAATCCGGCATCTCGCCATCCGGGAACGGTATCGTTCTGGGATCTGGTGGCTGCATCGCCGGCATTTCCGGACGCAGGGCCATACGTTCCCAGATACGATCCTTTGTGACGTTGATTACCTTGGTGTCTGGTCCACCAAAGAGGAATAGACCATCCCAATGCGCGCGAATTTCCGCGATGGCTTCGCCCGCCGATTCCTCGGTGTAGTGGCAGATCACACCGGCCCGAGGTTGAATTTCGTTCATCAGATATCCCGCCGCATAGTAAGGCGTGTGGTAGGTATCCAGAGTGAATTCCAGAACTTCTTTGGGCGTGCCGTATTTGTAGTTGAGTAGTTGCGGTAGATCGGCTTGTCCTTCGGTCACGAAAATATCGCAGCCTTTCGCAAACTCGATTGTGCTTTCATCAGGGCGCCCGTCGCCTGTCCAGACAAAGGACAATCCGGCTTCTTCCCAATCCACGCGATATGCTGACGCACCGCTTTTCACGTGGCTTCGCGCCCAGTGCGTGACTTTCAAACCGGGTTCTTCCAGAACCACACCGCCTTCGTCTTTGTAGTCGAACTCAACAACTTCGGTGTCGTAGCCGGCGCCAATCGGGCAGTGGTCAAAGTTCTCAAGATGCCATGTCATCATCTCATGCATCTTGTCGACCATATATTGGGTGCCCGTCTCTGGCCGGTCACCTGATGGGCCGAAAATGCGCAAACCGTTACGCCAGCCTCCCGACCATGCGCGGAACGGCATGAAGTAGGGCAGGTCTGCATAGTGGTCGACGTGCAAGTGGCTGATGAAGATGTCGCGCACCATCGGCGGCAAAATGCCAAGCTGAATAATATTCCTTACGCAGCCATTGCCGAAATCAAAGAACAGGCGGCGCGGGAATGGAGTACCGTTCCCCAGCTCCAAGACAATGCATGTGCCGGACTGTACCATCGTCGGAGGCCAAGGCGTGCTACCCGGAAAACAAATCCGCATCTCGCCTTTTGGCAAAAGCTCGTTGGGTGGGAAAAAGTTGTTGCTTGTACAGCCGGGTGTCGGCCGGAAATACTCCGGCAGCGTAATGCCACCGCCGGGGCGTTGCCCGTAAGGGTTGCGTGATTGGCTCATTTTTGGATCCTCCGAGAGTTTTTTTGGTGCACAGTTTTTTGTTTTTTCTTGGTTCCTGAAGACAAGGACCTGCGTTTCCTAACCATCGCCGATATCAACTAGCATCGCTGAGCCTCTGCGTAAGTCGTCGAATTTCAGACAGCAGTTCGTCTCGAACAGTCTCCCATTCTTTTCGCACAGGAGACTTTTCTGGTGAGAGGGCTACATGCTTGAGAACTTCATCAAGGTCTTCCACCGCCTCACGTACATTTTCGTTCCTTAGCGCTCGGGACAGAGCCGCCTCGGAATGCTCAGGTATGAGGGCGTGGAGTTCCCTGCAGTTCATGGTTGAGTGTGGCCTTTTTGTATTCACTTTAGCCAATATGTTAGAAGGTGGGTGGAGCGGAAAGAAAGTGAGTTACGGTGAGCTAGGGGTGAGTTCAGCTTAGATTCAGAGAGGCGGGATGGTCATTAAAACACTGAAAAAAATAAAAAAATGGATGTGGCTCTGGGGAAATGGTAGAGGCTGAAGAAATTAGGCGAGCACTTGAGCGGGTCCTTTCATCCGCAGAGTTTTCTGGCTCACCCAGGCTGCAGTCCTTTCTAAGATACATTGTCGAACAGGAACTTGACGGTCATGGGCGCTCCATAAAGGGCAAAGTTATCGCGACTGATGTCTACGATAAGGAGCTTGACGAGACCGGTGGGGCACTAAATCTCGTTCGGGTTGAGGCCCGTCGCCTTAGGCGTGCCTTGGAGAACTACTACAGTGACGCGGGCAAATCAGACCCTTTACGCATAACTATGCAAACCGGGGGGTATCGACCACAATTTGAACCATCCGTCGCGACGAAGCCAAGTAGCGGGCAAAGCCAGTCGGCATCATCGCACTCTGGCGGTTTCTGGCGTCGTAAACTCCTGTTACCGCTCATCGGAACAACGCTTTTGTTGGCATGTGTCCTAGGATATTTTGGACTACGCGGTTCCCAATCGAACACACAGTTCACAACCAATAAAAACCCCGCAGAATTGGCTGCGCTTCGGGAGAAGTCATTCACCAGTGTTCAGGCTGCAAACTTAGCTGAGCAAACACGGGGATTGTTTTTTCCTTTGTTCGACCTCCGACGGCAAGCCATTAACTTGGAAACGTTTCAGTATGTGATTGACCTCGATCCGCAACTTGCTGCAGGTTATGCGGGTTCGGCCCAGGTGCTCACACTTAAGTCACTTCTGACAAGCGATGCTGACGCTTCAACCGCTTTAGTTGCTGAAGCTTTGGAAATGGCAGAACGCGCTACCACGCTAGATCCCTTGGATGGTTGGTCGCAAGCCGCTCATGGCTGGACCCTTGCTGTGACTGGAGATAGTGAAGGAGCGCTTAGACGTGCCCGAATTGCCTTGGATCTTAGCCCTCAAGACGGACATACTTTGGATCTGATAGGCATCACGGCCCTAGTTGTAGATGATCCTGTGTTAATGGCCGAAGTTTCTAATCCACAACGGTCTCGACTAGGCGTGGGTCGTTTCGCATACAACAACATCTATGGGGCTGCACAACTTATGTTGGAGAACTATGGTGAAGTCATCGATGCCTTTTCTAAAGCAGCAGAGCGAGGCCATCCTGTGAGTCCGCCAAGCCTCTTTTTGCTCGCCACCGCCTATCACGAAACAGGCAATACTGTGGGGGCGGAGAAGGCAATTGTCGAAATGTTGGACACTTGGCCAGACTTCCCTGCCCGCAGCGTCGTAGAACATTTTTTTGTGAAAGATCGTGAGACTCGTTCACGTGTGCTATCCGTGCTTGATCTTTATTCACCAAGTTGAGTTAGCGGACGTGAAGCGAGCCGAAGGGTTAACAGCCTCAATACTGTTGTTTTCGCCGCCCCAGTCGCGAGTACTCATACGCTTTTTCTCCGAGCCGTTGCGCGCGATCAGTTGGGAAAACCAGAATAAGCAAAACGGCTCGTCGCTAAAATGCGTATGGCATGAGTTTTCGCCGACAGGATTTTCCACAACGACGTCAATACGCGAAACATGATACTGGAAACAGTACGTAGATAATGATGAAACGTATCGCGGCTATTGCCTATGTTGGGTTCAGACTTTTGCCACCAGTCTCGCGAAAATCGGAACAGATACCATTAGCAGCGCAAGCATCCAGAATGCCGTCGCCAGCGTCGATGCCCCAGATATGAAACCAATCAACGCTGGCCCCATAAGGATGCCTGCGTATCCCGTAGTAGTAACCGAGGCGATAGCAATCCCAGGTGGCATCAAGTTTTGACGTCCAGCAACGCTGAATAGGATCGGCACCAGATTTGCGGCTCCGAGCCCGATCAAGACGAACCCAAGCAGGGCTACAACCGAATTGATCGACAGAAGAATGCTCGCGATCCCAATGATCGCGAGTGATCCGCCAACCATCAGCACGAGATATTCGCCACATCGCTCAACAATTCGGTCACCAGTCAGGCGGGCCAGTACCATTGCGATTGAGAACAGGATATAGCCCACGCCAGCGCTCTCGGGTTCGGCGAGTTCAAGATCAATGATCAGAAGAGCGCCCCAATCCAGCAAGGCACCTTCGACCAAAAACGTGATTGCGGCCAAAATGGCCAAAAGCAAAACAATCCCACGCGGAACAACAATGGGTTCCGGATCTTTGCCACTGACCTCCAAAAACCGGGAGCGGGCCAGCAGCATAGCAGCCAACGCCACGATAGCCCCCAGAATGGAACAAGTCAGCACTGGGATGGAGAATGACAACAACAGTGTAACCAAACCAGCTCCCAAAAACCCACCAATGCTGAATTGGGCGTGAAAGTTCGACATAAGGGGGCGACTTTCGATAGCTTCAATTTCCGCGCCATGTACATTCATTGCGACGTCGATGGTCCCAAGTGACGCTCCGAAAACGAATAAAGCTGCACCCAAAGCTATTGGCGTTTGCGATAGTGCCAGAAGGGGAAGCATGGCGATCAAACCATAGCCTCCAAGCAAAATAAGTGGACGCGCTCCACTGCGCGCCGCCAAGACACCGGTAACCGGCATAGCGATTATGGATCCAAATCCAAGACAAAGCAGGAGTAACCCAAATTGAGTTTTGTCGACGTCAACGGATTCTTTGAAAAAGGGGAAAAGGGGCGCACAACAGGCCAAAGAAAAACCCGCCGTAAAAAAGGCCAAACGTGTGGCTAAACGCGCCGAGTTTGTCGCCGAATAATCAGTCGGCCGGCCAATTCTCGGGGTCGGTTCACTTACACGAGAACTATCGCTCATTTGGTCACCACACGCGTATGGGATGCGATCAAATCTGTTGTCGCGTTGTGTGAATCTGTGACAACGGCATCTATCTCTGGGAGCGCTACTGTTCGATGACGGGCTCTGAGGCCGATCTTCGCGTGATTAGTCACAACAATAGTGCGGCTCGCGGCGCGGTGCATTGCCTTCTTCATCATGGCTTCTTCTGCATCGTCCGAGCTTAAACCGAACTCAGCATCCAATCCGCACGCTCCCAGAATGGCAACATCTGCCGTGACATCCCCAACTCGTTCGATTGCGGTGTCTCCTGTCGCAATGCCGCCTTGCGGCCTTAGGCTACCACCCAAAACATAGACCGGAACGTTCTTTTGCTGGCAGGCAATCGCAATCCAGGGCGACGGTGTAATCACAAGGCGACCCTCTTCGTGGGGCAGGTGTTCGACTATGGCAAGTGTTGTCGTGCCTCCATCGATCAGGAGTGTCGCCGCACTGCCGATCTCTCGGATAGCGGCCGATACCAGCTTCGCGTCAGGCGCGACATCTCCCGACAGTCTTTTATGCAACGGCAGTGCCGGAGTGGACAAAGGCACTGCACCACCGCGAACGCGTTGGGCCTTTCCCTCTGCTTCGAGGGCGAGAATATCCCGCCGGATCGTATCAACTGAAACGTCAAATTCTTGAGCAGCCTCGACCGCAATGACTTGTTGACCTTCCTGCAAGCGCCGGGCCAGTTCGAGTTGACGAGTGTCTGGGACATTCAGATTCATGCAGAAACCTTCAGAATATTGCAAAAAACCGCATAGGCTGTTATGCGACGTCCGTCAATACTGAATAGATGCGAGCGAGATTGGGATGAAATTGAACCACGTTGCTCTTTGGACAACAGACTTGGAGCGCTCCTCGAAATTTTGGGTAGAGTTTTTCGAAGCGGAACTCAGCGACCGGTATGAGAGCGTGAACCGCCCCGGCTTTACCTCCCGCTTCGCCACGCTGCCAAACGATGACGTTCGTATCGAACTAATGGAAGGACCATGGGTAAAGCCTCGCTTGCACGAGGAAGGTGGTTGGGCACACGTTGCCTTTTCAGTAGGTAGTGTATCGAAAGTTGATGAGGTCGCAGACCGCTTCAAACACGCTGGGCTGTTAGTGTCCAAACCGAGGCAAACGGGCGACGGATATTATGAAGCGGTGGTTCGATCTCCGGAAGGTCTCATGGTGGAGATCGTCGAATGAATTCACTTATGGCCAAAAGTGCTTTTGATTTTTTGCCGTCAACATTAAAGGAACAATGCTTCTCAGCCTCTAAACAAGCGTCACAAGCCTTTAAAAGAGTTTCCGCCTTGAAGGCGCATGGAGGTTGATAAAATCGGCTATCGATCAGGATCGCGCCTTTGGCGGATTGTGAGTGGACTTTGCAGATTTGCAATGTCTGCTAACTGCGCATTGCAGTCGTTGGGGCATCGCGCAGAAAACTGCACTTTGGGCTCGTTCCAGTCGTTCGCTGTGCGGTGTGTGAATGGCTGCTTTGTGTGCTAAAGTGGTAATTTGGCCGCCGTTTGGTCCATCGCAAAGTCATTTCACAGTATCAAATAAAATTGACCCTCAATTTGCACCCCTAGTCTCATCTGCTTTTCAGGTTCCGTGTCAGAATACTCATGCGGGCGGTGGGCACACAACTTCAATCAGCGATGGCCCTTCGCTGGAGAGACCGGCGGAAAGCGCCTTTGCGAAGCTGTCCATGTCATCTGCGCGTGTCCCCGGAACACCATGGCCTTTCGCCAGCGAAACCCAGTCCAACGTCGGGTTCACCACGTCAAACATAGCCTGAGCATTCTGACCATAGCTCGCCACGCCGACGTTTGTGAGTTCATCGCGCAGGATTTGATAACCGCGGTTCGCAAACACAACGATTGTCACGTCCAGATTTTCGCGGGCCATGGTCCACAATGATTGAAGAGTATACATGGCGGACCCGTCGCCGGTTAGGGCGATGACTTTTCGATCCGGGCAGGCGATAGCCGCACCTGTTGCGCAAGGCAAACACAGCCCAATCGCGCCGCCAGTGCCAGCGAGCAACTCATGCGGGCGAGCGGTGGCCGTCGGTGGAATGACGTGAAACCCTGATGTCACGGATTCATTGCAGATGATCGCGTTTTCCGGGATCAGCGCGGCCAACGTCAAACCAACTTTTTCGAGGGTCAACTGTCCGATGGGAACGTCTGGCAGGTCGAGCGGATGGGTTTCTGTCGCCGTTTTGCTTGTAACCCCGACCGCGTCGGCGAGCGCTTGCAGCGTCCACTCGATATCATCTGAGGGCTTGCACAAGTCCGTAATGGGGCAATGCGGAGGTTCGGGCACGCTCGGTTTCCCGGGATAGGCAAAAAAGGCGACTGGCCTATCTGCGCCAAGCAGAGTGATCGAAGAGGTTGCTTCAAGCTGAGCGATCTTGGGCGATATCGGATAGACCAGTTGGTCTAGCCTTGCTGTTCCTGCGCCTTTGGAAATGCGCGGTATCAGAGTATCAGCCAACAAACGGCACCCCGTCGCGGCAGCGATCTTGCCAGCCAGTTCACGCAGGGGTCTAAACAGAGCTGATCCGCCGATCATCAGCGCGGCGTTCGGCGTCACAAGCCGGGCCGCCGCGGCCTCTATATCGCTTGTTGACGGTCGATGGAGGCTTTCTCGGTTGTCCAATCGGTTTGCCGCTGCGTTCGCTTCGTTCCAAGCTGTGTCGGCAGGCAGGACCAGCGTTGCGATCTGACCGTTGCGCGCGCGGGCCGCCTGAACCGCAGCCGCTCCGTCCGTGGCTACATCGGTGGCATTGGACGACACACGCGTCCAATGACTAACCGCTTGGCTGATACCGAGGATGTCTCCCTTCAAAGGACTTTCATAATGGAGGTGATGCGTTGCGTGATCGCCCACTACATTCACGATCCCGGACCCCGCTTTTCGGGCATTGTGCAGATTGGCAAAGGCGTTGCCAAAGCCGGGTGCAAGATGCAGGAGCGTGCCCGCAACGTTTCGCTTCATGCGAAAATACCCGTCTGCAGCACCCGTCGTGCCGCCTTCAAACAGGCAAAGAATGCAATTCATCTCCGAGTGTTCATCCAAGGCAGCGACAAAGTGCATTTCCGAGGTGCCGGGATTTGCAAAGACCGTATTCACACCATTGTTCAAAAGGGTTTTTACGAGTGATTGAGCGCCGTTCATTTTAACCCTAGCCTGATTTCAAGCGATCATTTGATGACAATGCTCGCACGAAAAGACCTTCTTTCTGAACATATTTTCCTACCGGCACTACACTTTACGACGCATAGCACCGCAACCGCTCGCGACGTGGAGCAGTCACCGGACTTAAGACCATGCCTTTTGGCGGGGCCAGAACCTAGAGCGAAAGCATTCATACACTTGGTGAGATAGACACCGCGCGAGCACCCCCGCTTTGGGCTCCGAGCCGCTGTTGCTCCCTTGACAATTGAGCGACCGCTTCCGACCACCGAGCGTCCGGGTGCAACACCATTACACTGAAAGGGTGGACTCATCCGCCTTCTGGAAGCGGCGGCTTTCGGTTCGCGGTTGAGGCTCGCCCTGCCGCGACGCCGCAAGTCGGCTGTGAGCGCGGGCCAGCCACTCGAGGCCTGCGATCGAACGGCTGCTTTATCCGCAAATTGCTCTTTTGTCAGTCGAGACCAGCTTTGCTAAGACATTCCTCAAGATGCTCCCGCGCAGTGGCATCGGCGTATGGCAGCAGTCTGGGGTCGGTCCATTTGCTGAGGGTGGTCTTTGGGTCCATGATCCGAAGTCGAGCCAGTGCTTCCTGTGCATTCGCCATGTCGCCCAAGCCAGCGTGTGCGGCCGCAAGCAACATCCAAGTGATCCGCGTCTCCGATCCGCGCAATCGTGCGCCTGTTGCGATCGCCTGGGCGTAGAGGCGCGCATCAAACTGGACCTGCTGATACTGCATCAGATACCAGCTCGGATGGTGCGGCTGGAGACGCATCGCCTTTTCCGTCGCGCGAAGTCCAGCCTCCGGCTCTCCCGCGAGCCCGAGGTAGTAGCCATAGTCGCAAACGAGATCCGCGTCGTTCGGATTGAGCTCGATCGCCCGCTCGAACCAGTCAAGGCCGTCGCGGTGGCGCCCAGCATAGATTTCGCAGGCTCCCATCACCCAGACGGCCCAAGGTTCGTAGGGGTCGGTGGTAACAGCGTCGCGGGCGACTTTGACGGCGCGCAAGATGTCGGCTTCTGGGTCCGCGCTCCACCCTTCGGAGGCGTCCAGAAGGTAAGTCCACGCGAGCTTTGCCCGGGCCTTCGTGAACCCTGGGTCGAGATCCACTGCCCGGACCAGGAGGTTCCGACCAAGCGCCACTCCCTCTGGCGACCAGTTGTCATCGATCGCATCCTGAGCCCGGGAGAAGCACTCATAGGCAGCCATGTCGGCCGGTTGGGTCGATTGTCTGGAACGCTGCCAGGCCCTGCGCAACTGCCCGCCATAGCCAGATGCCAGCCGCGCGGCGATCGTCTCACTCAATTCGTCCTGAAGCGCCAGAACATCTTCGAGATCGCGGTCGAGACGGTCGGTCCAGGCCACGCGGCCTGTCGGTCCGTCGACTAGCTGCGCAACGACCCGAACACGTTTGCCGGCATGCTGGACGCTTCCAGTGAGCGCGAAGGCAACTCCGAGGCGGGCACATATCTGCGAAACGCTGTCCTCACGATCACGATACTCGAAGGCCGAACGGCTTCCGATCACATGCAGGTCGTGAAAGCGCGAGAGCTCTCCGGTAATCATGTCGGTCAGGCTATCGCTCAGATGTTGATTGCCGGGTTCCTCCGAAAGCGCATCAAAGGGCAGAACGATAATCGAGGGTTTCTCCTGTAACGGGGACATCTGGACACCGTCTCGCCGAGGCGAGGCCTTGACGCCTTCGGCGGGCTCAGAGCGGATCGTTTCCAGTAGCGCCATCGTTCGCTGGTCCGGCCCAACGCCAAACTCCGCCGCCAAATTCGCTCGGCAACGCTCGAAATACCGGATCGCCGCCGACCGGTCGCCGTCGAGCCACGCGGCCTGCATGAGAATGCGGAACCCGGCTTCGTTCGCCTGGTCGGCGGAGAGGACTGCTTCGGCGAACTGCCGAGCCTCATAGAGATCGCCACGCGCTTCGAGGATTCCCATGCGCCCAGACATGGCACCGAGGTAAAGATCCAGCGCCCATTGCCGCTCGGTCGTGAGCCAACGCTGGAACTCTGCACCCGGGAGGTCGACGCCCTGCAGCAGTTCGGCGTAGGGTCGGGCAGCGAGTTCACGCCCGGCGGATGGGGCGTCGAACAAGGCGAGCTCCTCCAGGTCCGTCACTATGGCCTCCGGTTCCAGAGCGACGTCGCTCGTCGTAATGCGGAACGGAAGATCCATCGTGGGCTCGAACGCGCGCCGGAGATCGGAGAGCAACTTGCGGAGGCTGTTCCGCCCCTGTTCTTCGCCCCGATCCTCCCAGAGCAGGTCGCGCAGGCGCTGACGCGGCAGCGGTCGACCTTGGGCCCGCACCAGGGCTAAGACGAGCGCCTGCATCCGATGCGACGCCATTTCTACTGGGCTTCCACCCAGCGCGGCTAGCTGAAAGCGACCCATGAGCTTCAGGCTGTAACGCATCACTCTTGTGAACCTCCCGTGACCGAAACGCCAAAGTATTATCACGTTTTTCACGCGTCGGTAACGCCCGCCTCCCGGACCCCCGCGACAATTCTTACACCCGGATCGCCCCAATCACCGCTCGAAAAGAGGACCGCACCATGCGCGATGTCTACAACCGCCCCAACTGGACGCCCAACAAGGCAAGCATGCTCATCGATGCCTTCGGCGCTGTCGCTCGAACCCAAGCAGAAGTGGCGCGTAGGTCCCATACGCCCGTCCGACGAAAGGAGCCGGTTGCCGCTGCTCCCATCCTGCTTAAGCATCTACGGCGGCTCGGACCGGTCGCGCTATGCGCGATGGCTCTGCTCTGGCTCGCCTTTTGAGGGCAACGCGGCTCGCTTGGTCGCCACTTGAAACAAGGAGAAGGCCGAACGACGCGATGCTTCCCAAGCCCATCAAATCGCAATAGCGAGGCGTCCAGGAGGAATCCGGGCGGCCGGCGAATTGGACGTCAGGGTGCAAAGGGCATCGGGCGTGGTCACGGGCGATCTCCGCGTATCCTCGTTCGAACAAAGACTGCGGTGCAGCTTTGGTCAGTCAACGCTGCCGCCAACAACCGTCATTCGAGAGGTGGCGGCTTCGTCCGCAACACGGTCCTATTCTGTCAAATTCTCGCTGCGGCATGCACGAATGGCGGATAATCTCGCCGCGCTGCAGAGGCGGATTTCGCGATGTTGCGGCGACGATTTCTCTGCGAGTGCGCGCAGCGAGAATTCAACACTTCCGCTACGGGCTCTGTGCGAACCTCGGATGGGGTGCAGCATTAGCCCGAAGGACCCATCTGGCTCAGCTAAATTACGGCCCATACCGGACATTGACCTGCTCATCAAGTTGCTGCGGCTGCATCCACTTACCCGTCGTTCGCTGCGGACGCAAAATCAAGGCTTGAGTGAACTCCCAGATTGTCGAGCTTTCGGGATATTGGTCTCAACAACATGCTTCTTCGCTCAGCGGTCTTGCTGATAAGGGCAATTCTACAGATGGTTGGAAAGCCGATCAAACCTATCGTGATGTGTTCATGCAGTCCGGACTTGAAAATCGGCTGTCTATCAGTCAGCGCGACCTCCCACTTTCAGTTTGGTGCGACCGACGTATCACGCCGCATCAGATTAAAGTTAGCCAGTCGCGAAGGCATCACATCAGGCTTCCCCAAACGCCAAGGATGGCTACGCGGACAAATAGCCAGCCCTGAGGAAGCTCAGCGAAACGCAGGTCTGATTTTGAGAACTGCCCAAGTCCGATACCCCACATTGCAAAGAGTGCGGCCATGACGGTACCGAGAATAGCAAGGTCGTTGCTTCCACCCCAAAGCGCAGGCCACAAAAAGAGCAAGCTCATCATGCCAAGGCTGATTGAGACAAGATGCCAGCAGTAGTAGGCCACGTATTTTGCGCTTTTTTCCAGATCAGTGGCGGCCAGCAGCGGGCGGGCGACTTGCGGTCCGCCCATGAAGATGTGGACCAGACACCATATCGCGGACAGTCCTCCGGCGAAGAGAATGGGAAAATCCATCGTAAAAACCTTTGTCGTCTAAGTTTCGGGGTTAGGGGAATTCTCATTGGCAAGCCAAAGGAAGATCATGTGAAAAACGTGCCCCCTAGGATTGCGGCAAGAAGCAGGAACAAGACCCAGGACAAATGGCGCCCCCGCGTTGCGACAATAGCTGCCAGTCCGCAAATCCCGCAGGCGAAGGCGAGCGAGATGAGGAGCGCCGGGCCCGCCGCATCTTGATCTACACTCATCGTCAAAAGCACTGCTGCCAATGCCCACCAAAACAGGGTCAAGGCGTGCCATCCAAACCAAAGCGTGACACGCCCATTTCGCTGGCTTCCGAGGATGACCGGAAAGCCCTTTTGCCGCAGCAAAGGAGTGATCAACCTCGGTCCCCCGGCAAAGCTGTGCATTGCGCCAACCAAGACCAATAGTACTGCAGCCGTTTCAAGCATGATTATCTCCTCCTAAATCAAGGGTTTGGATTTTGATCCCAAGCTTTTCGGGGTTCCTGTGCATGAAGATCCATGCGATCTTTCCAAAATTGTCAGGGACCACCTGAACGACGCTGTCCAATTGCCCATACCTTTGTCTTAAGATTGCAGGCTTCCCATTCACGATGGCAGCTTTCGTCTCCCACCCCTGTTCTGTCTTCGCCTTGTCATGCAACGCGCGAAACACCTGGATGATCTCCGCCCGTCCGATCAGGGGGCGCCGGGCCGCGCGTTGCTTGGCACCGCCATCTGAAATCGCGACGCTATCGGGCGTCAGCAGGTTCAGTGCAGTGTCAAAATCTTCCGCGACAACAGCCAGAAAAAACCGTTGGCTAAGTGCGGCGACCTCTTCTGGTGTCGCGTCGAACCGGGGCCCTGCGTCCTGTAGCTTCTTTTGAGAACGGCTTACCAACTGCCTGCAAGCCGCCTCGCTTGTTCCCAAAGTGCGTGCAATTTCTGGATAGCTCGCATCAAAAGCTTCTCGCAGGATAAAAGCCGCCCTTTCTTTTTCGTTAAGGCGCTCCATCGCCCATAAAAGAGCCAGCTCGCATTCCTGTGCGAGTTCGAAATGCGATATATTCTCTTCCATTTCAGAGGGGATTACAGGTTCAGGCAACCACGGCCCGACATAGACCTCGCGTTGCTTGCGTGCCGAACGCAGTGTGTCGATGGCGATATTTGTGGCCACCCGCCGCAACCAGGACGCCGGGTTTTCAATCTGGCCCGGATCCGTCGCCGCCCATTTCAGCCAGGTTTCCTGAACGACGTCCTCCGCGCCCGCAGTTTCGCCCAGCATCTGATAACAAAGTGAAATTAGCTTGGGGCGCTCCGTCTGAAACACATCTGTCTGCATATTCATTTTTGGCGTCCCACCATAATCCGGTCATCCGCGACTTTGACGTCAAGGCAGGTTTGACCAAAACCCAAGCCGCGCTTCAGAACGGGATACACCCGGCCGCTTGATGCCGCAAAGGACGCCGCGATGAGGGCCTTTCTGCCAAAGTTTTCCTCAATCTCGGCGCGCAAGGCGTCCAGATCCGAACCGCCAGAAATTGCTGCTTGAGAAAACCGAAACCCAAGCCCGACGTCACCTGCATCTTCTGCGCACCCTTTCAGGCAGCAGGCCAGATCATCCGCCGGGACATTAGCCTCGATCGCCATGTCGATGACAAGCTGCACGCACGGTCCACAATCCCCATCCAACGTCGATGCCAGTGCGGCACCGGCTGCAGCATTGCGCGCCTTCGGGCCACCGCTGTACTGACTATAAAGAGATAACAGGGACAAACGCAGACCCGCCGATGTTGAAGTGTCCGCGACGTAGGACATGTACCTCGCGTCATAGTCGTAGCGCGTCGCAAACTTCCGAAAGCTGCTTTTGAGGAGGGTCGCGATCATTCTTGCCCCTCCCCGGTTGGGAGCGAAAGTGCAGCCCAAAGGGCAAGCGCGGCCGGGACCTGAATTCCCAAAACATTCGTCAGCGCGACAAGATCCAGCTGCATGCCCCGCGCGATCCATATCCAGATGTGAAACACCGCATGTGAAACAAGCCATGCCGCACCACAAACGCCTATGGATTTGTCACCACGATATGCTGCAAAGATGAGTGTCAGTCCACTGCACAGGAAAGCCAAGCCAACATCCCGCGCGAAATGCAGATTCAAAGGACCCGTCTGGGACACGCCGGGCGTTCTATCGTACCAAAGCTCAGTTGCGCCCCAGATCAAGGCGGCGTTGAGGATCGCGAACACGCCAACGCCAAAGAGAATGTTTCGTTCCACTGATGCCTCCAAAACGCATGCTTTGGATATAAGACGATTTAGGGGCCGGTTTTGTGACAAGTCTGAGACTGACGGCAAGGCCAGGCAAGAATTTGAAACCACTCCTCTGTCGCCGCGGGGGTGTGAAACGCGCCCGACTCCACATCGGCACCGCCGTCGGGTACACTGCAATTGTGGACCAAAAGCAGCATGTTCCAAATTTAGCCAGCAGCGCACCTACGCGGACGGCCCAGAGCTGCCGTCCATCTGTGTTGTCGGATTCTGCGTCCGCAATCCGCATTGCTGACATTCGTTGCCAGTACAAAATCCTCACTTTTTAGCTCGACGTAAGATACCGGCAACCAAGATCTCAAGCTTTAGAGCGCTACATCAGCAACGTCCTCGTTGAGAATGGCGGTGAGAAAGTCGACCACGGTAGCGGCGGGATGACCCTGCTGCGGGCGGCGTAAAAGTCGTCCATCTTTGCCCTTTCTTTT
>NZ_JBSWYP010000013.1:0-139097 GCF_056161185.1 Ruegeria sp. ABV3_008
TCTGTTGCAAAAACTCCGTTTTTGTGTGGTTTTTTTTTTGCCTTGTTCCCGCCCCCCCCTCTTTTTTTTTCCGCGACCCAGACCCCACCCCCCCACGTTTTTCCCCCTTTTGTTCCTTTCCCCCCCCCCGCGGTCGTGCAAAGGGTCAGAGGATTTTCTGACCGGTTTTGGCCCAGTCTGCCAGGAAGGTTTCCAGACCTTTATCTGTCAGCGGGTGGTCGGCCAGCTTCTTGATGACGGCGGGCGGTGCGGTGATCACGTCGGCACCGATGCGCGCGCTGTCGGTCACGTGATTCACGGTGCGGATCGAGGCAGCGAGGATTTCGGTCTCGAACCCGTAATTGTCATAGACCTGACGGATATCGGCGATCAGGTCCATGCCGTCGAGGTTGATGTCATCGAGACGGCCAATGAAGGGCGAGATGAAGGTTGCGCCCGCCTTGGCTGCCAAAAGAGCCTGGTTGGTCGAGAAGCACAGCGTCACATTGACCATCTGGCCTTCGTCGCTGAGGGTTTTACAGGTTTTCAGGCCGGCCCATGTCAGTGGTACTTTGACCGCGATGTTCGGGGCGATCTTGGCCAACTTGCGGCCTTCGGCGATCATGTCGTCGGCCTCGGTGGCGACAACTTCGGCGGACACAGGGCCTTCGACCAAATCACAGATCTCTTTGGTGACTTCCAGAATGTCGCGGCCTGATTTCAGGATCAGCGAAGGGTTGGTGGTGACGCCGTCCACCATGCCCAGGTCGTTCAGTTCGGCAATGGCGTCGATCTCGGCGGTGTCTACGAAGAATTTCATGCGGGCAGTCCTTTGATGGGTTGGCCTTGGTCGCGGATGGCTTTACCTCAAAGAGACCCCTGCTGGAACCCCCTGCATAGGATATGCTGTGAGCGCTAACGGATTTTTCGACGAAGGAGAGCTGGTTGCAGTGTTGACCACGCAACCTCTGGATCGGACGTTGGACTACAAAGCGCCCGAGGGCGGGTGCTTTCTGGGTGCGTTTGTCGAGGTGCCATTGGGGCCGCGCAAGGTGCTGGGCGTGGTCTGGGGGCCGGGGCAGGGCGGGTTCGATTTGACCAAAGCACGGTCCGTGATCCGGGTGCTTGAAGTTGCGCCCATGCGCGACGAGATGCGGGTGTTTCTGGGAAAGGTAGCGGACTACACGCTGACTCCGATGCCTGCGATGCTGCGGCTTGCGACTCGCGCGCCGGGCTTGGGGGATCCGCCCTCGATGCGCAAGGTCTACCGGTTGGGTGCGTCTGAACCGGACCGGATGACCGATGCACGCACCCGGGTGCTTGAGGTGTTGAAAGAATATGGCGGGCTGGCCTTCACCTTGAAGGAACTGGCCGAGCAGGCCGGGGTAACCACCTCTGTCGTCAAAGGGTTGGTCAAACTGGGCGCTGTTCGGGAAGAGGACAGCCCACGCGATCTACCCTATCCTCATCTCGATCCCGAGTTGCCCGGTAAAGACTTGACCGAAGACCAGGCGGCGGCCGTGGCGCGTCTGCAGGCGGGCCAGCGGACGGGCACCTACGGTACAACGCTGCTAAAAGGTGTGACGGGTTCGGGCAAGACCGAGGTCTATCTTGAAGCCGTCGCCGAAGCATTGCGCATGGGGCGACAAGCGCTGGTTCTGCTGCCCGAAATTGCACTGACGGCCGAATTCCTGACCCGAGTCGAGGCCCGGTTTGGTGCCCGCCCAGCCGAGTGGCACTCAGGGGCCACGATGACCGAACGTCGCCGGGTCTGGCGGATGGTCGGGCAGGGTGATGCGCAACTGGTGGTGGGCGCGCGCTCGGCCCTGTTCCTGCCATTCCGTGATTTGGGCTTGGTTGTGGTCGATGAGGAACACGACACCTCATATAAACAGGAAGACGGCGTGCACTATAGCGCGCGAGACATGGCGGTTCTGCGCTCGGCCATTTGCGGCGGGCGAGTGATTCTGGCTAGCGCGACGCCCTCGTTGGAAAGCTGGGCCAATGCCGAGGCGGGCAAGTATGAGCGGCTGGATCTGACCTCACGCTTCGGGGCAGCGGTGCTGCCCGAGATGAAACCGATCGATATGCGGGCCGAGCAAATGCAGACCGGGACGTGGATTTCTCCGTCCTTGCGGCAGGCGGTGCGGCAGCGGATCGAAAAGGGTGAACAGACACTGCTGTTCATAAATCGCCGGGGCTATGCGCCGGTGACCTTGTGCCGGGCTTGTGGGGAACAGATTGCCTGCGATCACTGCGACGCGCGGATGGTCGAGCACCGGTTCCTCAAGCGCCTGATGTGCCATCAATGCGGCGAGACCAAACCGATGCCAGATACTTGCCCGTCTTGCGGGGTCGAAGGGAAACTGGCCCCGGTCGGCCCGGGGATCGAACGGCTGGCGGAAGAGGCCGAGGCGACTTTCCCCGAGGCCAAGATCGCAATGCTCAGCTCCGACTTGTTCGGCTCGGCCCGTGCGTTGAAGGCCAAGATCGAAGAGATCGCCGACGGGGATGCGGATATCGTCATCGGCACGCAGCTGGTGGCCAAGGGGCACAACTTTCCCAGGCTGACGCTGGTGGGGGTCATTGATGCCGATCTCAGCCTGCATGGCGCAGATTTGCGCGCGGCAGAACGGACGTTTCAACTGATGCGACAGGTGGCGGGGCGTGCGGGGCGCGCGGATAAGCCGGGGCAGGCGCTGTTGCAGACGTTTCAGCCCGAGCATCCGGTGATCCGCGCCATTCTATCGGGTGATGAAGAAGGCTTCTGGAAAGCCGAGGCCGCTGGTCGACAGGCCGCTGGTGTGCCGCCCTATGGGCGCATGGCGGGGATCGTGCTGTCTGGCCCCGAGGTCGCTCCGGTCTTTGATATCGGCAATGCGATGGCGCGCAATGATGCGCCGCTGCGCGAGATTGGCGCTCAGGTCTTTGGTCCTGCCCCTGCGCCGATTGCCCGCATCCGGGGCAGGCATCGCGTACGCCTTTTGGTCAAGGCCCCCAAGGGTGCGCCCATTCAGGACGCCATCGCCCGCTGGATCGCGCCTCTGCGCCTGAAAGGGGATATCCGCCTGACCGTCGATATCGACCCGCAGAACTTCTACTAACCTCTGCATAGGCGCAGAGCGGATGTGCGCCGGGATCTCTCCTCTCGCCAAAGCGCAAAAATCGGCGTAGAGGGAGTCGCATGTTGAAACCAATGCCACTTTCCGAGGCGCAAAGCCTGCCGTTTTGGCGTCGCCCGATCACGCTGCTGTTCATGATGGCGCTGACTATGCCCATTGCGTTCAATGGGTGGAGCGCGCTGTTGAACAACTTCGTCATCGAAGTGGCGAATTTCGATGGCGCGGATATCGGCTTGCTGCACACGGTGCGGGAAATACCGGGTTTTCTAGCCGTAGGTGTGATCGCTGTGATCATCTTTGTGCGGGAACAGGTTCTGGCCATGATCTCGCTGATGATGCTGGGCGTGGCGACGGCGGTGACTGCATGGTTCCCAAGCCTTGGTGGGCTGCTATTCGTAACGCTCTTTAGCTCGATCGGATTTCACTACTACGAGACGGTCAACCAGTCGTTGCAGTTGCAATGGCTACCAAAGGACCGTGCGCCACAGATTCTGGGATGGCTTGTGGCGATGGGCTCGGCGGCGACGGCAGTGGTCTATGGGTTGATCGTCCTGACCTGGGATCGGTTCGACCTGTCCTATAACTTCGTCTTCATGATGGCGGGCGGTGCGACGGCGCTGTTGGCTCTGTTTTGCCTGCTGGCCTATCCGCAATTCGACGCGCCGACGCCTCAGACCAAGAAGCTGATCCTGCGCAAACGCTATTGGCTGTATTACGCGCTACAATTCATGGCGGGCGCGCGCCGCCAGATCTTTGTGGTGTTCGCGGGCTTCATGATGGTTGAGAAATTTGGGTTCGAGGTGCACGAACTCACCAGCCTGTATCTGATCAACCTTGTGATCAATATGGCGGCGGCTCCGATGCTGGGCAAAGCGGTGTCCAAATTTGGCGAACGCCGGACATTGATCTTCGAATATGCCGGGCTGGCGATTGTTTTCGCGGCCTATGGTGGAATCTACTGGTTTGGGTGGGGCGTGGTTCTGGCGGCGACCCTCTATGTGATCGACCATGTGCTGTTCGCACTGGCTTTGGCCCTGAAAACCTACTTCCAGAAAATCGCCGATCCGGCCGATATCGCACCGACGGCCGCTGTGGCGTTTACCATCAACCATATCGCCGCGGTGTTCCTTCCCGCGCTGCTTGGGTTGCTTTGGGTGGCCTCACCCGGTGCGGTGTTTGCGCTGGCGGCGGCAATGGCGATGATCTCGCTTGCTCTGTCTCTGTTGATCCCGCGCCATCCTGAGCCGGGCAATGAGACCATCCTGACCAAATACGCGCCGGCACCCGCCGAATAGGCGCAAGAGCTTGACCTTGGCGGGCCCACGCCCTACGCGCTGTCTTGACCCAGACAGGAGGCCCCCATGCCCACATTCACCGCTCTTACCACGCTGACCGGCAAGAAACCCGCCGAAGTTCTTGGCGAAGCGATGGAGCGTCTGGATCCCGAACCCACTGGCGTTGGCGTTTTTGAAGTCGAAGATGGCTCGGGCCTGTGGGAGGTTGGTGGGTATTTCACCGAAGCCCCTGATGAGATGGCGCTGGCCGTTCTGGCCGCGGCTTTTGAGGCCAAGCCCTTTGTGGTGTCCGAGCTGCCCGAAACCGATTGGGTCGCCCATGTGCGTCGAGAACTGGCCCCTGTCGAGGCAGGTCGTTTCTTTGTCTATGGCAGCCACGACGCTGACAAGCTACCCGAAGGCCGTATCCCCCTGTTGATCGAGGCCGCGATGGCCTTTGGCACCGGACACCACGGAACCACTCTGGGCTGTCTGAAGGCGCTGGATCAGTTACTGGACGAAGGGTTCTTGGCCAGCAAGGTCGCCGATATCGGATGTGGAACTGCGGTACTGGCCATGGCGGCTGCGCGCGTTTGGGAAGGGGACATCATCGCAAGTGATATTGATCAGGTTGCCGTCGATGTGGCCGAAGCCAACCTGAAGGCCAATGGCATGTCCGGCCAAGTTCACTGTGTCGAGGCCGCTGGCTTCGATCATCCGGACCTGAACGCCCATGCGCCTTATGATCTGATTTTCGCCAACATCCTGAAGGGTCCGCTGGTCGCTCTGTCGCCGGAAATCTCGGCGAATCTCCGGGCTGAGGGCTATGCAATCCTGTCGGGAATCCTGAACGAACAGGCCGATGATGTGGTGAATGTTTATTCCCAGAATGGCTTCAATCTGCACCATCGAGGTGAGATTGGTGAATGGACGACGCTAATCTTAAGTAAACAGGGCTAAATCGGGGCCATTTACAGGAGTTTTCTAGAGTCGCGCCACGTTTTTGTCGCAATCTATGCTTACCCTTTTTTAATCATTTTGATGGGGGGCGGTTTTGTGGAGGCTGCCATGGCGGGAAAACAACTGGAATTTGATCAGCGCGTTCAGCGCCTGAACAAGAAGCACTCGAAGCTCAGCAAAGGCTATCGCGCAACGATGCGCAAAGATGGCTTGGTGGTGATGAAGCCGCAAAGGGTTCGCTCAGCGGTTCCGGCTAAAGTATTGGTGTCTACCCTGCTTGCGGTTTTTGCCTTCAAGGCGTTTCTTTTGTCCAGCCTTGGTCCCTCAGGATATCAATACCGCATCGACAGCCTGAAAGAAGGCACCCAAGTCGAACAGGCAGGCGCTTGGATCATGCAGATCGACCCGGTTTCACAGTTCCTCTCGGTTCAGCTCAACAAAGTTCTCTACTAAGCACAAGCTGAAACAGAAGACACCGCGGCCTTTCGGCTCGCGGTGTTTCTTTGCGCCCCTACAGGGAGGAGAAAGGGGCGTATCGTGAGGGGGTCGTTTTACCGGCGGCCTTCGGCGATCACGTCGATGTCGCCGCGGCACAGGCCGATATCATCCAGTTCGCGGTCGCTCAGACCGGTCAGCACGTTGCGTGTTACGCGGGCGTCATTCCAATCGACGGCGGCATGTGCAACCGATGTGAAAAATGCGCCGATACGGCCAACGAGGCCGAATGAGCCAGTGGTGGCGATGCGGGTCGAGTCCAGTGCAGCCATATCCTGTTTCCTTCTGGTTTGTGTGAACATTTGATCTTGCGATCTGAGCGGCATCTAGTGTCGAAGATTTGCCCGCGCAATAGCGTTTTTTGCATGTGTCCTATGCAGTTTTTGCAACGCTTGCTGATTCTGTAGGCACCTTAAAAACATGGTTAAAACGGGTTCATAAAAGTGTCGATTTCAGACTTTCCGAAGTCGCAAACCGCCCTTTGTGTCGCGCGCAGGATTGCCGTGTCGTTTTCAGACTTAGGGTCAATTCGCTTGGAAAATGTTCACGCTTCGTGCTATCCGTTGAAAAAAGATCACAAAACCCGAGCGGGCTGAGGCGAAGCATGCGAATTCTGGGCATTGATCCGGGTCTTAGGACCATGGGATGGGGCGTCATCGAATCAAATGGCAGCCGTTTGAGCCACGTTTCGAACGGTTTGTGCAAATCTGACGGGGATGATCTGGGTGAGCGGCTGCTGTCTCTGCACAATCAGATTGTCGAGGTCATCGCCGAATTTAGGCCCGACCAAGCTGCGATTGAGCAGACTTTCGTGAACAAGGATGGTGCCGGGACGCTCAAACTCGGTCAGGCGCGTGGCGTGGCCTTGCTGACGCTGGCGCAGGCCGGGCTGCCGGTGGGCGAATATGCCCCGAACCGGGTCAAGAAAACCGTCGTTGGCGTTGGGCATGCCGAGAAAGAGCAGGTCCTGCACATGGTTAAACTGCAACTACCGGGTTGTCTGCCTAAAGGCGCGGATGCAGCGGATGCATTGGCGATTGCGATCTGTCATGCGTATTACGGCAAGACACAACAGCCGCGTGTGAAAGAGGTGAGGGCATGATCGGTAAACTGACAGGGCGTCTGGACTATCGCGCCGCAGACCACATCCTGATCGACGTGCGGGGCGTGGGTTACATCGTCTATTGCTCGGACAGGACCATGGCTGCCTTGCCGGGTGTGGGTGAGGCGGTCTCGATCTATACCGACATGGTCGTGCGTGAAGATCTGATGCAGCTCTACGGGTTTCTCTCACTGATCGAGAAAGAATGGCATCGGTTGCTGTGTTCGGTTCAGGGCGTCGGGGCCAAGGTCTCGCTGGCCATTCTCAGCGCGTTGGGGCCGGATGGTGTAAGCCGCGCGATCGCTTTGGGCGATTGGGGTGCGGTGAAGGCTGCCAAGGGTGTGGGCCCGAAGACCGCGCAGCGCATCGTGCTGGACCTTAAGGACAAGGCGCCGGGGGTTATGGCGATGGGCGGCACCGTGACCGAGGCGACGGACGGCCCCGCGTTGGAAGTTGTTGAGACCGTCGAGCCGCAGCCAGCGCCGAAACGGACCGCAAAACCGGCCTCGGGGTCGGCAGCGGCCTCCGCGGGGGCGTTGTCGGCCTTGTCGAATCTGGGATATGGCCCATCCGAGGCGGCCTCGGCCGTGGCGGAGGCCGCGGCCAATCTGCCCGACGCGGGTGAGGCTGAATTGATCCGCGCGGCGCTCAAGCTGCTGGCTCCGAAAGGGTGATTGAATGGTAGACGCCGATCCCACGCTGCGGCCGGACCCTCTGCCCGAGGACAATGACCGCGCCCTACGCCCGCAGGGGCTGGATGAGTTCATCGGTCAGGCCGAGGCGCGTGCAAACCTGCGTATCTTCATCCAATCCGCCCGACAGCGCGGCGAGGCGATGGATCATACGCTGTTCCATGGTCCGCCGGGTTTGGGGAAGACGACGCTGGCGCAGATCATGGCGCGCGAGCTTGGGGTGAATTTCCGTATGACCTCTGGTCCAGTTCTGGCCAAGGCAGGTGATCTGGCGGCGATCCTGACCAATCTGGAAGCGCGGGATGTGTTATTTATCGACGAAATCCATCGCTTGAACCCGGCGGTTGAGGAAGTTCTCTATCCTGCGATGGAGGATTTCGAACTCGATCTGGTCATTGGTGAAGGTCCAGCAGCGCGGACCGTTCGGATTGAATTGCAGCCGTTTACGTTGGTTGGAGCCACCACGCGGATGGGTCTGCTGACCACGCCGCTGCGCGACCGTTTTGGTATCCCGACCCGGTTGCAGTTCTACACAGTCGATGAGTTGCACGAGATCGTCACCCGCAACGCACGCAAACTTGGTGCGCCAGCAGACGACGACGGCGCGCGTGAAATTGCGCGCAGGTCGCGAGGGACGCCTCGGATCGCAGGTCGTTTGCTGCGGCGCGTGGTGGATTTTGCCATCGTCGAGGGTGACGGGCGGATTACGCGCGAATTGGCCGATGGCGCGCTGACCCGCTTGGGTGTGGATCATCTCGGGTTGGACGGCGCGGACCGTCGGTATCTGAAACTGGTCGCTGAGAACTATGGCGGTGGTCCGGTTGGGATTGAGACGATGTCGGCGGCCTTATCGGAAAGTCGCGACTCGCTTGAGGAAGTGATCGAGCCCTATTTGCTGCAGCAGGGGCTGATCCAGCGCACGCCGCGCGGGCGGATGTTGGCACAAAAGGCGTGGACGCATTTGGGCATGGCGGCACCAAAAGGTCAGAGTGATCTGTTTGGTTGAAGGCATCACCCAGAAATTTTAAGCCTTCGGTGAGAGCATTGTTAAAATGATGAAAGGCTGGGCGTGACACCGGACGAGATCGAGGCGCTGTTTGCGCGCGAAAGCGGAGAGTTCCTGTTTGCGCGGTGGGGTCGCCCCATCGTACCGATCGTTTTCGGTGTCGAGGATGAGACGCTGGCAACCGTCAAAGGCGCGTTCGAGGCCGTGGTGACACTGGCCGGTCACAAGATGGCCGAAACGGACCCAGAGCTGGGCGCCAATTGCATGGTCTTTTTCTTCCGCGACTGGCAGGAGTTGCTTGAGGTTCCGGATCTGGATCGTCTTGTCCCCGATCTTGCGCCTTTGGTTGAGCGTCTGGTTGCAGCGGATGCCAATCAATACCGCATCTTCCGGTTCGAAGAAGATGGCGCGATCCGCGCGGCCTTTGTATTTCTACGCATGGACAAAGAACTGTCCAAAGTCCCGGCCGAGACTCTGGCGCTTAGTCAAGTGGTGCAGACCATTCTGCTGTGGTCGGATACGGCGTTTCGAAAGCAATCGCCTCTGGCTGTGGCGGGTGAGGCGACGATCCTGCGTCCGGATATTGCAGGCCTGATCCGGGCCGCTTACGATCCGATCTTGCCGGGGGCGGCGCAGGATGCTTCGCACGCGTTACGCCTGTTTGCCCGGTTGGAGCCGCCGCAATGAAGCACATCTTTCCGGTTCGCGTTTACTATGAAGACACCGACATGGGCGGTGTCGTCTATCACGCGAACTATCTGCGCTACATCGAACGTGCGCGCTCGGACTGGGTGCGCCGTTTGGGCAATGACCAGAACGCCATGCGGGATGAGGGGATCGTCTGGGTCGTACGACGGGTCGAGGCGGACTACCTGTCGCCCGCCAAGTTTGATGACGAACTGATCGTCGAAACAGAAGTGACCGAGATTTCCGGCGTGCGCCTGACCATGGCGCAGCTTGTGAAACGGGGTGAGACTGATATTTTCCGCGCTTCGGTCACGGCGGTTTGCATCAATAAAGACGGCAAACCGATCCGCCTCCCGGCAGAGATTCGCGCATTGATGTAACATTTTCGCAGCCCGGGGTGGTTCTGTTGGCTTTTCAACCCCAACTGCGTTAGCGTTTGGCAAAACAAGGCCAAACAAACGGCCATCAGGCAAAAAAGAGCAGGTTCATGGAAGCTGAAACGCTGGCGCTGGCGCAGGAGATCGATTTCTCCATGTGGGGGCTGTATGCCCGCGCGACCTTTATCGTAAAACTCGTGATGCTGATGCTGATAGCGGCGTCGATCTGGTCTTGGGGCATCATCATTCAGAAACTCATCAACTACCGTGCGGCCCGACGTGAAGCGCAGAAGTTTGATGAGAGCTTTTGGTCTGGGAACCCGCTGGATGAGCTGTTTGAGCAGATCGGCTCGCAGCCCGATGGCAGTTCCGAGAAGATTTTTGCGGCCGGCATGATCGAATGGCGCAGGTCGCACCGCACAGATGGCGGTTTGATCGCCGGGGCGACGGCTCGTATCGACCGGTCCATGGATGTGGCCATCGCAAAGGAGGCGGAGACGCTGCAGAAAGGTCTGCCGATCCTGGCGACTGTCGGTTCAACCGCTCCGTTCATTGGTCTGTTCGGTACGGTTTGGGGCATCATGAACGCCTTTATCGAGATTGCCGAGCAGCAGAACACAAACCTCGCCGTTGTGGCCCCCGGCATTGCCGAGGCACTGTTGGCCACTGGTCTTGGCCTGCTGGCCGCGATCCCGGCAGTGATTTTCTACAATAAGCTCAGCGCGGATAGTGACCGGATCGTTGGAGGCTATGAGGCCTTTGCCGATGAGTTCGCCACCATCCTGTCCCGCCAGTTGGACAGCTAACCATGGGGGCAGCGGTTCAGCAAAGCTCGGGCGGGAACGGACGTAGGCGCGGACGCCGGCGCGGTCGCGCTCAGCCGATGGCTGAGATCAACGTCACGCCGTTTGTCGACGTCATGCTGGTGCTGTTGATCATCTTCATGGTCGCAGCGCCTCTGCTGACCGTTGGGGTGCCGGTCGATCTGCCCAAGACTGCCGCAAGCGCCTTGCCTGGCGACAGCGAGGAGCCACTGACCGTCACGCTGACCGCCGATGGCCGTATTCAGATCCAGACCACGGATATCGCGCGCGACGAGCTGATTGGACGTTTGCGCGCCATCGCGGCAGAGCGCAGCAGTGACCGAGTCTTCCTGCGAGCGGATGGGGCGATCCCCTACGCGGAGGTGATGCAGGTTATGGGCGCGCTGAATGCGGGCGGGTTTTCGAATGTGGGTCTGGTGACGGATACCGGCGGGCCGACGCTGGACGATGGGTAAAGGTGGGGTCGCGCGGTGGATACCGGCACCAAGATTTCAGCGATTGCGCATGTCAGCCTGATCGGCTGGGCGTTGTTCGGCGGCACCTTCCGATCCGAGCCGCTGCCGACACAAGTGCAGGATGTTTCCGTGATTTCGGCTGAGCAATTCGCAGCGCTCACGGCGCAACGCGACGCGCCTGAGCTGCCGGAGTCTCCGGGTACTCTGGAACAACCCGACGCGCCGGAACCTGAGGTCAGCACCCCCGAGGTGACACCGGAAGAACAACCACGTCCTGAACCGGTGACGCCCGCAGAGCCGGAGCCTGAGATTGTCCCCGAAACGGTCGAGGTTCCACCTGAGCCTGAGTTGCCCGAAGAACCTCCGACATTGACGGAACCGGAAACGGCCGCCTTGCCGGTGCCGCCGGGACCTGAAGCGCAACCCAGCCCGGCTGAGCGTGTCGCCCCCGAGGCCATCGCGCCGCCTCCGCCCGAGGCTGAACCGGACGAGGTGGAAACGCCCCCCGTCTCACTGGACGAAGGCGCAGAGACGCAGCAGGAGCAACAAGATCAGACGGCCCCTGAAGAAGCTGCGCCAGAGATCGTGACTGAGGCCGAGGAGACCAACGAGCCAGCACCTCTGATTTCTCCGCGTCCGCGTGTGCGGCCCAACCGTCCTGAACCTGCGCCTGAGGTTGCAGAAACTCCGGAACCGGCCCCGGAAACCCCCTCGCCAATGCCTGCGCCGGACAATAGTGACGCCATCAATGACGCGTTGTCCGAAGCCTTGGCGGGTGGAACTGAACCATCCGGCCCGCCGCTCACCAGTGGTGAAAAGGATGCGATGCGCGTTGCGGTCTCGCGGTGCTGGAATGTGGGATCACTATCGACCGACGCACTGAACGTCGTGGTGACGGTTGCGTTCTCGCTCAATCGTGATGGCACGATTATCAGCGAGAGCATTCGTTTGCTGAATAGCTCTGGCGGTGCAACGGGAGCCGAAAATCAAGCCTATCAGGCGGCCCGACGCGCAATTTTGCGCTGTGGCGCGCGTGGATATGATCTGCCTGCTGACAAATACGATCACTGGCAGGATATTGAGATTACATTCAATCCCGAGAGGATGCGGATCAAATGATGAAACTTCTGACCAGCCTCTTTCTTGGGCTGACCCTGGTGTCGGCCCCGGTTTACGCTCAGAACAGCCCCCTGCGGTTGGAAATCGACGAAGGCATCATCGAGCCGATGCCCTTTGCGGTTCCCAACTTTGTGCCCGACGGCCCGGCAGCGACGCAGTTCGCCAACGATATCTCGCGTGTGGTTGCGGCGGATCTGACCGGAACGGGGTTGTTCCGCGAAATCTCATCGGACGCGTTTATCAGCCGGGTCAGCAGCTTTGACGCTCCGGTCCAGTTTGCCGATTGGAAAGCGATCAACGCACAGGCATTGGTGACAGGGGCGGTGAATGTCTCGGGCAAGCGGCTGACGGTTCGGTTCCGGGTCTGGGACGTGTTCTCGGGGCAGGAGCTTGGGAACGGCCTGCAGCTGGCGGGCACCACGGATGGCTGGCGGCGCATGGCGCACAAGGTTGCCGATCAGGTCTATAGCCGGATTACGGGCGAGGGCGCCTATTTCGACAGCCGCGTTGCGTTCGTGTCAGAAAGCGGCCCCAAGGATCAGCGCCTCAAGCGTCTGGCGATCATGGATTATGACGGGGCCAATGTTCAGTACATGACGGATAGCGCGGCCATCGTTCTGGCCCCGCGCTTTTCGCCAACAGGCGAGCAACTGCTCTATACCAGCTACGAAAGCGGTAGCCCGCGGATCTACATTCTGGATGTCGGTCGTGTGCAGCGGCGCGAGCTGCGAACGCAAGACGGCACTATGAGCTTTTCTCCGCGTTTTTCGCCGGACGGGCGGTCGATTGTGTATTCGCTGATTCAGGGTGGCAACACCGATCTGTGGCGGATGGATCTGGCCTCGGGTCAGAGTACGCGCCTGACCAACACGCCTGCGATTGAAACCGCGCCCAGCTATTCGCCGGATGGCAGTCAGATCGTGTTTGAAAGCGACCGCTCGGGTACGCCGCAGCTTTACGTGATGGCGGCAAACGGAGGCGAAGCGACGCGGATCAGCTTTGGGCAGGGGCGGTATGGTACGCCGGTCTGGTCGCCGCGTGGTGATCTGATTGCCTTCACCAAGCAAAACAAAGGCCGCTTCCATATCGGAGTGATGCGCACCGATGGCAGTGAGGAACGCCTGCTGACATCGTCCTTCCTGGACGAAGGTCCGACCTGGTCGCCAAACGGCCGCGTCATCATGTTCACCCGCGAAACGCAAGGCGCAAGCGGTCGGGCGACGCTCTATTCCGTGGATATCTCGGGTCGGAACCTGCGCCCCGTGCGGACGCCGGATGGCGGCAGCGACCCGTCCTGGGGGCCATTGCAGAATTGATCGCCGCCACTACGCGGCAAAGTTCACAAGAAACCGTCGCTGTGATAGACAGGCGGCAACAAACAAAACAACGAGGCACTTGAGATGAACGTATTGGGCAAAATCCTGGCCTTGGGCGCGCTGAGCGTGGTCGCGGCCTGTACCAACAATGATCCTTCGGCTTTGGGTGGCAGCGGCGCTGGTGGTAGCGGCTCGATCGTTGCGGGTTCTCCTAGTGATCCGCGCTCGCCCGCGTATTTCCAGCAGACGGTCGGGGATCGTGTTCTGTTCGCGGTTGATCAGTCCACCCTGTCGCCGCAGGCGCAGACCGTTTTGCAAGGGCAGGCGGAATGGCTGCTGGCCAACCCGGATTACGTGGCAACCATCGAAGGTCACGCGGATGAGCAGGGCACGCGGGAATACAACCTTGCGCTGGGCGCACGCCGGGCCAATGCGGCGCGTGAATACCTGATTTCGCGTGGGGTCGCAGGCAATCGTCTGACGACGGTCAGCTTCGGCAAAGAACGCCCGATCGAGATTTGCAGCACCGAAGATTGCTATTCCAAAAACCGCCGCGCGGTGACGGTGCTGACTGGTTCAACCTTGGGGTAAGACGATGAGAGTTGCAGGATGGGTTCTGGCCGCAGTTGTGGCAACAGCGGGCGTGGCGCAAGCGCAGGATCAGCAGACCCTGGCGGATATCCGGCAGGAGCTGACCGTGCTTCATGTAGAGATACAGCGCCTGAAGCGTGAGTTTTCGACTACCGGCTCTCCCGCGCCGAACCTGTCTGGCAGCTCGATCCTTGAACGTGTGGATGCGATTGAGGCCGAACTGCAGCGCCTGACCCGTCAGACCGAGCAGTTGAACCAGCGCGTTCAGAACATCGTGACCGACGGCACCAACCGGATCGGAGATCTTGAATTCCGACTGGTTGAGCTGGAAGGTGGCGATTTGTCGACACTGGATGAGACCTCCACCTTAGGTGGCGAAGGGGAATCCACCGCTGCCATCACACCCGCTCCAACGGAACCGAACACTTCGGACCAAGGCGAGCTGGCCGTCGGCGAGCGAGCGGATTTTGATGATGCGTCGCAAGCATTGGCCGATGGTGATTTCCAGACTGCTGCGACGATGTTCGCACAATTCGACACCTCTTATCCCGGCAGCCCGCTTGCGCCCGAGGCGCATTTGAACCGTGGCAAAGCGCTCGAAGGGCTCGGGGATACGCGCGAGGCCGCACGTGCATTCCTCGCCAGCTTCACGGGAGATTCCGAAGGTGCCGTGGCCCCCGAGGCGCTGTTTGAACTTGGCGCAGCTTTGGGTCGTTTGGGACAGACCGATCAAGCCTGCATAACCTTGTCCGAGGTTGGCGTGCGCTTCCCGTCCTCGGGTCAAGCCTCAAGTGCGGTGCAGGAAATGGCCTCCTTGGGGTGTTCTTGACCCCGCCACTCGACAAACTGACATCCGATCTGCGCGCCCGGTTGCCTGAACGTTTGCCGGAGCGTCTGAGCATCGCGGTCTCGGGCGGAGGGGACTCGGTTGCCCTGATGCACCTTTTGCACCGCATTGCGTCGGATGAGGGGGTGGAACTGTTCGCCGCCACGGTCGACCACGGTTTGCGCGCCGAGTCGGTGGATGAGGCCCGAACGGTTGCAAAGCAGGCGGCCGCGTTAGGTATCCCCCACGAAATTTTGCAGTGGCAGGGGTGGAATGGCTTAGGCAATCTGCAGGATCAGGCCCGGCAGGCGCGGTATGCCTTGCTGACCGAGTGGGCGAAGAGCAACGACATCAGCACCATTGCATTGGGCCATACGGCGGATGATCAGGCCGAAACACTTCTTATGCGACTGGCCCGTTCGGCCGGGGTGACGGGACTGTCGGGTATGCCAAGCAGTCGAATCCACGATGGGATCGACCTGTTGCGCCCTATGCTAGGGATCACTCGAGACAGGCTGCGGGCCTATTTGACCGAGATCGGCGCGCAGTGGGTCGAGGACCCCTCGAATCAGGATACACGCTTTGGCCGGATCAAGGCGCGGCAAGCCGTGTCTGATCTGGAACCGCTAGGCATATCGGCCGAAACCCTGACGCGTGTCGCCGACAACCTTACACAAGCGCGTGAGGCGCTAGAACGCTATGCGCAGGACTCCGCCCAACGGGTAGCTACGGTCGATGCCGGGTCCGTTGTGCTGGATCGCGAGGGCTTCGCCGCGCTGCCTGAAGAAATCCGGCGTAGGGTTCTGGTTGGCGCTGTTTCATGGATCGCGGGCCCCGGCTACCCGCCGCGCCAATCGACTGTGGATCAGGCGTTGCTGGCCATTCTGAACGGGGGTCCTGCCGCAATTGGGGGCTGTTTGCTGTTTTCAAAGGCAGAAAAACAGTGGATCTGCAGGGAGTTCAACGCGGTTGACGGCCTGATCGCGAAAATCACGGGTACATGGGACGCGCGATGGGTGTTGTCCGGCCCCGATATTCCGGGGACGGAGATTCGGGCTCTTGGTGAAAACGGTTTACAGATGCTGCCAGACTGGCGTGCCACGGGGCGTCCCCGGCTTGCTTTGCAAGCGTCCCCAGCGGTTTGGAGGGGCGACACTCTTGAGGCCGCACCCTTGGCCGGTTTCGCCAATGGTTGGAGTGCTGATATGGCCCCTGATTGGCCCGAGTTTCACGCATCTTTTTTATCGCATTGAACCTCAGCCAATCCTCTCTATTTTAAGAAGTAACCCGGCAGGTCCTTGTCTGCCGAAATCTTTTAGGAGAATTTCCTTGGGCAACGCTCGTAATATCGCCTTCTGGGTCGTTCTGTTCCTGCTGATCCTTGCACTGTTCAACCTATTCAGCGGACCGGGCGGAACTCTTCAGGGCAATGAACGCACCTATTCCGACTTTGTCAGCGCCGTTCAAAGCGGTGAGGTCAAGAACGTCACGCTGGATGGTGAGCAAATTCGCTACACCACACAAAGCGGCGCGAATTACACCACGATCAAACCTGGTGACGCCGAGGTCACGAAGCTACTGATCGACGAACAGATTCCGGTCGAAGCGGTCAAGCAGCAGCAATCGGGCTTCCAGTCGTTCCTGATCACTCTGCTGCCCTTCCTGCTGCTGATCGGCGTTTGGGTCTATTTCATGAACCGGATGCAGGGTGGCGGTAAAGGCGGCGCGATGGGCTTTGGCAAGTCCAAGGCCAAGATGCTGACCGAAAAGCACGGCCGCGTGACCTTTGATGACGTTGCTGGTATCGACGAAGCCAAGGAAGAACTGGAAGAGATCGTTGAGTTCCTGCGCAACCCGCAGAAATTCAGCCGTCTGGGTGGCAAGATCCCCAAGGGCGCTCTGCTGGTTGGCCCTCCGGGTACCGGTAAAACGCTCTTGGCCCGTGCGATTGCGGGTGAGGCGGGTGTCCCGTTCTTCACCATCTCGGGTTCTGACTTCGTTGAGATGTTCGTGGGTGTTGGTGCGAGCCGTGTCCGTGACATGTTCGAGCAAGCCAAGAAGAACGCGCCTTGTATCGTGTTTATCGACGAAATCGACGCCGTGGGTCGCCATCGGGGTGCCGGCTATGGCGGTGGTAATGATGAACGCGAACAGACGCTCAACCAATTGCTGGTCGAGATGGACGGTTTTGAGGCCAACGAAGGTGTGATAATTCTGGCCGCGACCAACCGTAAAGACGTTCTGGATCCTGCGCTGCTGCGTCCCGGCCGCTTTGACCGGAACGTTACTGTTGGGAACCCCGACATCAAAGGCCGTGAGAAGATCTTGGGCGTGCATGCGCGCAAGACGCCTCTGGGCCCTGATGTTGACCTGCGCATCATCGCGCGCGGTACTCCGGGCTTTTCGGGTGCTGATCTGGCGAACCTCGTGAACGAGGCGGCGCTGATGGCTGCACGCGTAGGCCGTCGCTTTGTCACCATGGAGGATTTTGAGAACGCCAAGGACAAGGTGATGATGGGGGCTGAGCGCCGCTCGATGGTGCTGACCCAGGATCAAAAGGAAAAGACCGCGTATCACGAGGCTGGCCATGCTGTTGTTGGTCTGGAACTGCCGATGTGCGATCCGGTCTACAAGGCGACGATTATCCCGCGTGGTGGCGCGTTGGGTATGGTTGTCTCACTGCCCGAAATGGATCGTTTGAACTATCACCGTGATGAGTGTGAGCAGAAGCTGGCCATGACCATGGCGGGCAAGGCGGCCGAAGTCATCAAATATGGCGAAGACCATGTTTCTAATGGTCCGGCGGGCGACATCATGCAGGCCAGCCAGTTGGCGCGCGCCATGGTGATGCGCTGGGGTATGTCGGACAAGGTCGGCAATATCGACTACGCCGAAGCCCATGAAGGCTACTCGGGCAACACCGCTGGGTTCTCGGTCTCTGCCCATACCAAAGAGCTGATCGAGGAAGAGGTGAAGCGTCTGATCCAGCAGGGCTATGAGCGCGCCCACCAGATTCTGACCGACAAGAGTGAGGAATGGGAGCGTCTGGCGCAGGGCCTGTTGGAATACGAAACCCTGACCGGCGACGAGATCAAGCGGGTCATGAATGGGGATGCGCCGACCGAAGGCGATGACGAGGGCGACAGCCCGGATCAGGGCAGCGCGCCCAGCGTCACGGCTATTCCTAAGACCAAGCCCAAGAAATCTCCACCCGAAGGTGGGATGGAGCCGGAGCCAACCGCATAAACACGACAAACCCGAGGTCCAAACCTCGGGTTTTTTCTTTTCATCCGCCAACTGCTCGTCATTATGCGCGCAGATGGATGAAGAAGGAAAACCCCATGCCGTTCCTGCGTGAAACCGAATACTCTGCCGAGGTCGTCTGGTTAGGGCGCGTCCCGGCCGGTCAGTCGCTGCGCGCTGAGCCCGTTGAAACGTTGGAGTTTGGCTTTGACGGAGTGCAGGGCGAACGGCACGAGGGGTTCAACCGTGCTTCATGCGTGCGGGTCAGCAACGTCTACCCGAAAGGAACCGAGATTCGGAATGTCCGTCAGGTGTCGATTCTGTCAGCCGAGGAGCTGTCGGAGATTGCCGCCGCGATGGAGATGGACAAGCTCGATCCGTCTTACCTGGGGGCCTCGATCGTGTTGAAGGGCATCCCTGACTTTTCTCATATCCCGCCGTCTTCGCGCCTTCGGTCCGAGGCGGGTTTGACGATTACAGTCGATATGGAAAACGCACCTTGTGTCCTGCCCGGACGTGAGATCGAGGCGGATCACAGCGGCTACGGTGCCGCCTTCAAACCGGCCGCGCAGGGGCGGCGGGGGATCACGGGATGGGTCGAACGGCCCGGAGCTCTGCATATCGGCGATCGTTTACAGCTGTTTGTTCCCGATCAGCCGCTCTGGCAGCCATAGCGCTCATTCGTTTCCGATTGGAAACGCTTGAAATTGAGCGACGCCGTTTCGCGGCACGAATATGTCGGAATCCTTAGCCACTGCTTGGGTATGCAACTGTATGGGTTTGACAGCACCGACGCGCCGCGTCGGTTTTGCACGGCATTCAATCAGGGACCCTGCCCAATGAGCTACAAATCTGACATCGAAATCGCGCGCGAAGCGAACAAGAAGCCGATTCAGGAAATCGGCGCAAAGATCGGTATCGAATCTACCGATCTGCTGCCTTACGGCCACGACAAAGCGAAGGTCAGCCAGGACTTTATCAACTCGGTCCAGGACCGCGAAGATGGCAAGCTGATCTTGGTCACCGCGATCAACCCGACCCCTGCGGGTGAAGGCAAGACCACCACCACCGTGGGTCTGGGCGACGGCTTGAACCGCATCGGCAAAAACGCGATGATCTGTATCCGTGAAGCTTCGCTTGGCCCGAACTTCGGCATGAAGGGCGGCGCTGCAGGTGGCGGTTACGCTCAGGTTGTTCCGATGGAAGAGATGAACCTGCACTTCACAGGTGACTTCCACGCGATTACTTCGGCGCACTCGCTACTGTCGGCGATGATCGACAACCATATCTACTGGGGCAACGAAGCTGAGATCGATGTTCGCCGCGTCGCATGGCGTCGTGTGGTCGACATGAACGACCGCGCTCTGCGTCAGATCACCGCCTCGCTGGGTGGCGTGTCGAACGGCTTCCCGCGTGAAGCAGGCTTTGACATCACCGTTGCGTCGGAAGTCATGGCGATCCTCTGCCTTGCAAACGACCTGAAAGACCTGGAAAAGCGTCTGGGTGACATCATCGTCGCGTACCGCCGCGACAAGACCCCGGTTTACTGCCGCGACATCAAAGCAGAAGGCGCAATGACCGTTCTGCTGAAAGACGCAATGCAGCCGAACCTGGTGCAGACGCTGGAAAACAACCCGGCCTTCGTCCACGGCGGCCCGTTCGCGAATATCGCGCACGGCTGTAACTCGGTCATCGCGACCAAAACCGCTCTGAAAGTTGCTGACTATGTCGTGACCGAAGCGGGCTTTGGCGCCGACCTGGGTGCCGAGAAATTCATGAACATCAAGTGCCGCAAAGCCGGCATCGCACCGTCGGCCGTCGTTCTGGTTGCCACCGTGCGCGCGATGAAGATGAATGGCGGCGTTGCCAAGGCCGATCTGGGTGCCGAAAACGTCGACGCGGTTCAGTCTGGCTGCGCCAACCTCGGCCGCCACATAGAGAACGTGAAGTCCTTCGGTGTGCCGGTTGTTGTCGCCATCAACCACTTTGTCACCGACACCGACGCCGAAGTTGAAGCGGTAAAGAGCTACTGCGCCGATCACGGTGTTGAGGCAGTTCTGTCGCGTCACTGGGAACTGGGCTCGGAAGGCTCGGCGCCTCTGGCCGAGAAAGTTGTCGAAATCGTTGAAGGTGGCACCGCGAACTTCTCGCCGATCTACCCTGACGATATGCCTCTGTTCGAGAAAGTCGAAACCATCGCCAAGCGCATCTACCGCGCGGACGAGGTTCTGGCAGACAACAAGATCCGCAACCAGCTGAAGGAATGGGAAGCAGCCGGATATGGCAACCTGCCTGTCTGCATGGCGAAAACCCAATACTCGTTCTCGACCGACCCGACCCTGCGTGGCGCACCCACCGGCCACTCGGTTCCGGTACGTGAAGTTCGTCTGTCCGCAGGTGCCGGCTTCATCGTGGTTGTCTGCGGTGAGATCATGACCATGCCGGGTCTGCCGCGCAAACCTGCCGCTGAGACAATCCGTCTCAACGAAGAAGGTCAGATTGAGGGCTTGTTCTAAGCCGATTTTTGAACCATCTCGTGGTCCGGGGATTACACCCCGGGCCATGAGGAGATCACGATGCCCACTCTGACACCGCCGCAAGACTGTGAGACGATGCAGGACTTGCGCGTTCAGATCGACAAGCTGGACCGCCAACTTATCGCGATGTTGGTGACGCGCGCGGGATATATTGATCGCGCCTCGCAGTTGAAGCCAGGCGAAGGCCTTCCGGCACGAATCCCGGACCGTGTCGAAGAGGTGGTGCAGCGTGTGCGCGCAAGCTCGGATCAGTTGGGGATGGACCCGGATCTGGCCGAAAAGCTCTGGCGCATTTTGATTGACTGGTCGATTGCCCGCGAAGAGCGCGTGATTGGCCCTGACTGAACACCCGGGCGCTTTGCGCCCGATCCGTTTTTGGAAAGAAGGGATCACAGGATGGTAGCCCAGGTTATCGACGGCAAAGCCTTTGCGGCGAAAGTGCGCGCGCAAGTGGCCGATCAGGTTGCAAAGCTGAAAGAAGAAAACGGCATCACGCCCGGTCTGGCCGTGGTTCTGGTGGGCGAAGACCCGGCAAGCCAGGTCTATGTGCGCTCAAAGGGTAAGCAGACCGTTGAGGTCGGCATGAACTCGTATGAGCACAAGCTGGACGCCGAGACCTCGGAAGAGGACCTGCTGGCACTGATCGACAAGCTGAACAACGATTCTGCGGTTCACGGTATTCTGGTGCAGCTGCCGCTGCCCAAGCACCTGAACGAAGACCTGGTGATCAACTCGATCGATCCGGCCAAGGACGTTGATGGCTTCCACATCTCGAATGTGGGCCTGCTGGGTACCGGTCAGAAGTCGATGGTGCCCTGCACCCCTCTGGGCTGCCTGATGATGCTGCGCGACTACCACGGCTCGCTGTCGGGCATGGATGCGGTTGTGATTGGCCGGTCGAACATCGTGGGCAAGCCAATGGCGCAACTGCTGCTGGGTGACAGCTGCACCGTGACCATCGCGCATTCTCGCACCAAGGACTTGCCGGACGTCGTGCGCCGCGCTGATATCGTTGTCGCAGCCGTAGGCCGCCCCGAGATGGTTCCGGGCGATTGGATCAAAGAAGGCGCAACCGTGATCGACGTGGGCATCAACCGTATCGAGCGCGACGGCAAGAACAAGCTGGTCGGTGATGTCGACTACGCCAGCGCAGCTGAGCGCGCAGGCGCGATCACTCCGGTTCCGGGTGGCGTGGGTCCGATGACCATCGCCTGCCTACTGGCCAACACTCTGACTGCGTGCTGCCGCGCCAACGGCCTGCCAGAGCCCGAGGGCCTTACAGCCTGATCCACGACTTCGTCGGACTGCGTTGTGCGGTCCGACCCTGACGAGACGCGGGCCGGGGTCAGCGGCCTGCGTTCAAGCCCATGCATGAATTGTGTTTTACAGGAACTCAATTCATGATATCCGTTATTTCCCAGTCAGTTGCCGAGTAAATACCGTGGCCGTCCAAGATGTCCTGACTGGGTCTTGGGCGCTGTTCTGTGAGTATGACGTTATACATCGGGCTATTGCGTTCTCATTGCACCCCACAGCGGGTAGTCGCAGGCGTTGTGTTCCTGCCCTTGCTTGCCTACGTATTCCCCCCTTTTCTGGCCGCAGAGCTGTCTTTTCCCCTGCGTTTGCTGTTTTGGGCCGGCGTTTTGGTTTTGGCTTTGGCCGCCATTTGGGCCGCGCGGAATGTGATTGAACGACATCAGATACTGGAGCAACTGCCCGCGCGCGACCTGGCATATGCGGTTGTGATTCTTGCGATGTTCACTCCGACCCTCTGGCTTTTGGCATGGTTGCTGTTCACTTGGGGTGGTCATATGGCGCCTGAGATGGCGACTGTTGCTAGTTACGGGATATTGTTTGCGACAGGCCTGTTGCTGGTGCGTCGGGCCGAATGGCACGATGGCAAGGTCGAAGCCGAGCCTGAGCTAAAGCCCATGCCACGGCTCGCGCGTCGTCTGCCCGAGAGTTTTCAGGGTGAGTTCTACCGCCTGACCGTGCGCGACCACAATGTGGACGTCGTGACCTCCGAGGGGACCTTTACGATCCGCTCTCGTTTTACCGATGCCATAGACGAGATGGAGCCTGTTGCAGGCCATTGCTTGCACCGGTCGCATTGGGTGTGCGATAAGGCCGTGGCGGGAGTTGAGCGGTCCGAGGGCAAGATCTTCCTGAGTTTGGTTAATGGCGATCTTGTTCCGGTCAGCCGTAAGTACCGGCCGATGCTGGAAAAGGACGGCCTGATCTGAGACTTAGCGAGGCATCGGGATCATCTGCGGTTGAGCACCCGTCAGGATCGCCAGCGCCTTTGGCTCCATCAAATCGGTCAGAACCTGATCCGAGCTGCGCAACCCGCCGGTATAGGTGCCAAAGGCGGGCAGGATCAGACGATTTGAATCCAAAAGAAAAGCCGGGCGCGTGATGCTGCGGCCACGCGCACGCAGCGTGGCCTTTGGGTGATAGTGGCCCGAAATCTCACCTTGTGCCCCGGACTGCGCGATATGGCGAAAGGTGAGTGTGTCGCAGGTCCACTCGGCCAGATGCGTACCACCAAGCTCTACCGGGCCGGGATCGTGATTGCCTTCGATCCAGATCCAACGGCGCCCGGCTTGTAGGGTGGCAATGCGCAGCCTCTCGGGGCCGGGCAGCGACAGGGAGGCGTCAAGATCATCAAAGCTGTCCCCTAGACAGATCACGGTTGCAGCGCGCGTATGCTCCAGATCCGCGGCCAGCCGGTCCAACGTGTCCTGACTCTCATAGGGCGGCAGGATCGCGCCACCGCGCCGGGCCATGCGTTCTGACTTGCCAAGATGTAGGTCGGAGGCGCACAGCAATTGTTGCGCGGGCCACCACAATGCGCCCGAGGGTAGGGCGATCAGGTTCTGCCCGGCAAAGGAAAATTCAACGTTGTTCATGGAACGTTCTTCGCGCGTTTTGCCCGCCCGTGCAAGGTGGATCAGAGCGTATCCAGCCCGGCCGCCTGGAGCAATCGCGCGCTTTCCTCCGCCAACAAACGTTCTTCGCCGGCCCCTTTGACTGGGACTTTTCCAACTTCAAGGAACAAGGGTGCGGCGAGAGGTGACACGCGGTCCAGCCGAACCAGATCAATACGGTCGCCAATCCGTTCCACCATTGCTTCGATTCGGCCAAAATCGACGAGGCCGCGCATGGCCTCTTCACGGGTGATCTGCATCAAAATGTGGTCGGGGTCGTATTTCAGCAACGTATCGTAGAGGATATCTGACGAAAACGTGGCCTGCCGTCCGCTTTTGCGTTGCCCGCCAGTGTTGCGCTCGATCAGGCCCGCGATTGTGGCCGAGGCGCGAAACGTGCGTTTCATTACCGCATTCCCAGCCAGCCATGTGTCCAACCCGTCGCGCAGCGCATCGATCCGAAACAGAGGCGTTGGATCGGTCACTGCATCCAAGCCCCAGATCAGGGTCGCGTAGTCGGTCGCAACAAATCCGAGAGGGGCAAGGCCTGTTTCCTCCATGCGTTTGGTGAGGAGTAGGCCCAAGGTTTGTTGCGCATTGCGTCCGGCGAAGCCGTAGACACAAATATGCTCGCGCCCGTCGCTGGGAAAGCTCTCGACCAACAGGCGGTTGCGTTGGGGCAGGCGAGAGACATGCCGCTGTAACTTCAGCCAGTCGGCTGTGTGTTGCGGCAGCTGAGGCCAATCGGACTGCGCGAACATGCGCAGGATACGGTCGCTCAGCTGCGTTGAGGTGGCGAACTTTGTTCCCGCAAAAGTGGCGATTTTGGGCTTCTTGTCGGCACGGCGGCTGACTTCGACCACAAGCTCGCGCAGGCCTTCGTAGCGCACGATCTGACCGCCGATCAGGAAGGTGTCGCCGGGGGTCAAAGTGGCTGCAAAAGCCTCCTCCACCTCGCCCAACGGCTTACCACCCCGGTTGCGCTTCAGGCGGACTTTCAGGGTATCGCTGTCCTGAATGGTGCCGAGGTTCATCCGAATGCGTGCCGCGGCGCGGGGGTCCCTTAGCTGCCACAAACCGTCGGCGCGTTGCTGTAACCTTTGCCATCGATCATAGGCCCGCAGGGCATAGCCGCCGGTCGCGCAGAATTCGAGACAATCGTCAAACTCGGGTCGCGTCAATTGTGCAAACGGCCCGGCCGAGGTCATCTCGGTAAACAGTGCATCCGCATTGAACGGTTCCGCAGATGCCGCGATCAGGATATGTTGGCATAGCACGTCTCGGGGGCCTGCGCCGCGCGGCTCTCCGTCCAGATCATGGGCATTTGCGGCCTCAAGGGCGGCCACGCATTCGACCACTTCAAACCTGTTGGCAGGTACCAGCAAGGCTTTGGACGGCGCGTTGTAGCGGTGATTTGCCCGTCCGATACGCTGCACCAGCCGCTTGACGTTCTTGGGCGCGCCGATCTGGATCACCAGATCAACATCCCCCCAGTCGATGCCTAGATCGAGGGAGCCGGTGCAGACAATGGCGCGCAGGTCACCTCGGACCATGGCGGCCTCGACCTTCTCGCGTTGCTGGCGATCCAGACTGCCGTGATGGATTCCGATGGGCAGACTGTCCTCGTTGGCAAGCCACAGATTGTGAAAGAAAATCTCAGCCTGCGCGCGGGTGTTGTGGAAGATCAGTGTCGTCTTGTGTTGGCGGATTTGGTCCAGCACCGCTGGGATCGCATAGGCCGCGCCTCCGCCCGACCATGGCGGCATCTCGGCAGTTTCCAGCATCGCGATGTTGGGATCGGGGCCAGGATCGGCTTGAATGATCTGACACGGGTCGGGGTGACGGGCCAGAAAGCGGGCAATGGCCTGAGGGTCCTCAACAGTGGCCGACAAGCCCACACGTCGGATGTTTGGACATAGAGTCTGGAGCCGCGCCAGCGCCAGCATCAGTTGATCCCCGCGCTTACTTTCGGCCAAAGCGTGGATTTCATCGACGATCACACGTTGCACTCCATCAAACATGCGTGAAGCGTCCTCATATGAGGTCAGCAGAGCCAGACTCTCGGGCGTGGTCAGCAGGATATGCGGCGGGTTGGCGCGCTGGCGTTTTTTCTGCGTGGCTGAGGTATCGCCTGTGCGGTCCTCAATGCGGATGGGCAACCCGATCTCGTCCACGGGTGTGCGCAGATTCCGTTTTATGTCCGCTGCAAGGGCCTTGAGGGGCGAGACGTATATAGTATGCAATCCGGTACGTGTACCGTCCGCCAACTCGGCCAGTGAGGGCAGAAACCCCGCCATCGTTTTGCCGCCGCCAGTGGGTGCAATCAGCAAAGTGGCCGGGTCCTGCGCTCGGTCGAACATGTCCTGCTGATGAGGGTGGATGGTCCAGCCCTTGGTGCTGAACCAAGTGCCGATCCGGGCGGGAATCTGCGTCATGTGCGCAGACTACCCCTGTCATCCCGAAAATGGCACGGCGTTATTTGACGATTTTCTCGTCTTTGACGAACATGTTGGCCCAGGCACGATCGATCAGGTCGGGACTCATCTGATAGGGGATGCCCTCGAACTCACAGATCGAGATCATCTGGTCGATCAGGAAGATCGGCTGGTAGTTCGCATAGATGTTGTCGATCGTCGGGTATTTCACCTTCAACAGATGCACCAGCGCGGCCTCATCCAGTGGCATGCCGCGTTTGCGGGCGACCATTGCGAAGATCTTCAGGAAGTTCTCTTGGTTCGGACCATCAATCTTGATCTTGAAGAAGATCCGGCGCAGGGCCGCTTGGTCGAAGATCTCATTCGGGTGGAAGTTGGTCGAGAAGATCACCAGCGTGTCGAAGGGGACTTCGAACTTTTCACCCGATTGCAGACCGAGGATATCCTTGTTCTCTTCCAGCGGAACAATCCAGCGGTTGACGAGGGCCTGAGGGGGTTCTGCCTGTCGTCCAAGGTCGTCCACGATGAAGATGCCACCGGTCGATTTCAGCTGCAGCGGGGCCTGATAGGTCCGCGCGGTGGGGTTGTAGACCAAGTCCAGCATGCTCAGCGACAATTCACCACCGGTTACAACGGTTGGGCGCTCGCACTGAACATAGCGCGAATCGAACCTCTTGCGGCGACGCAGGCTGTTAGGGTCGTCAGGCTCCTGCTCAATCGCGGTATGTACGATCGGGTCATAAACGGTGATCACCTGACCGGCATATTCGATAGCGTAGGGGACATAGACATTGTCACCCAACGCATCCCGAATACCGTTCGAGATCGAAGACTTACCATTCCCCGGAGGGCCATACATCAGGATCGAACGGCCTGCACTGACCGCGGGGCCGAGGTGATCCAGCAGGCTGTCGGGCAAAACCAGGTGACCCATCGCATTGGTCAGTTGGTCTCGCGTGACCTGAATATTGCGGATCGACTGGCGTTTGACCTGCTCGCGATACACATCCAGCGGTACGGGCATCGCACCGAAATACTCCGACTGACTGAGCGCGTCCAACGCACGGGCCTTGCCGGCGTCGGTCAGCTGATAGCCCATCTCATTGCCGCTATTGGCGTTCAGTGTGCCTGTGGCCTCAAGTAATTTTTGGTCACGGGCAATGTCGATTAGTTCCTGCGTGACAGAGCCGGGCAGGCAGACGGCTTCGGCCACTTCGGTCACGGTGCTGGCATTCTTGCGAAAGATCGTCTTCAGCAAAATGTCCCGCATCATCACAAGCGGGAGCTGCATTTCACCCAAACCCTTCGGGGCAGGGGGCGCCATAACTGCGGAGGTCTGCATATTCATGAGCGGGACTCGTCTGTTCTGATGTCACACCAAAGGCCCCAAAGCAGGCCAGTTGTGTGAAATCTGGCGCAGCTTTGTGGCGGGACCAAGGCAGCGACAAGGCGCGCAGATGATAGTTTACGATCCGAGAACAGTCCCAAGAATCAGATACATGGCAAGCGAACCAGACAGGGCCAACCCCATCGGGAACTTTTTGCCCTTGTCCCAGCTATCCCAATGTGGGGCAATCGCGCGCAGCCTTGTGTGCTTGGCCAAACGGTGGGTCGATACGGCCCCCAAAGTACAGGCCATCAGAATAGCCATGAGTAGAATCATATCTGCGAACCAGATGAACGGAGCGGCTGCGGCCAGAAATTTGGCATCGCCCGCGCCCATCGCTCCGGCGGCGTTCAGGATGATACCGGCAAGCAGAACCACGAAGATATGCAGGAATTGCCAGACATAGATCGGTAATGCGATATCAAGAGGGCCGATCTGCCCTCCAATCAGCCCCGTCGACCACGGAGGCAGCACAAACAGACCAACGACGATATAGACCAGAACCAGCGTCGTGACGGCGTGGTTCTTGATCTTCATTTCGCGCATATCCGTGAACGCGACATAAAAGCAGATCGGCAGCACAAAGGGCAGAAACCATGCTGCCGCATAGGCTGGTATCGCCATGTGTCAGCTGTCCTCAAGCGCGCGAAGCGAGCGGACGGCTTCATCGAAATGCTGGGGATGGGTCGCAATCGCCTCGCGGAGGAGGTTCTTGCCGGTTGTCGTATCCCCTTGTTTCACCGCGGAAATTGCCATCGTGTTCAACAGCCGGGCGCGTTCAACCTGTGTCATGGGCACGACTGGCAGGCTGTAATTCCCCTGCGCCGACCGGGCCAGAACCAGATTGTTCTTGGCTGTAAACAGGCTCTTGTCCTGTCGGACGGCCTCGGTGAACAGGCGTTCGGCCTCAGCATATTGCCCGCGCGTCAGCTTGGAGTAGCCCCAGTTATTCATCACCCCACCCGGGCGCGTGGTCAGGCCCACAGCCGTTTCATAGAAGTGATCGGCGCGTTTCCATTCCTTGCGGGAATCCGCTACGACGGCTTCAAGCCGGTAGCGCTTGAACGACTCATGCGTCGGCGGGACCGAGTTCAAAACGGTGTGGGCCGTGTTCCAATCCCCATTGCGTACCAGCGCATCCGCGTATTCAACCTTGTCGGCCGCATTGGCGCCGTTCATGGTCGTCACGCGTTTCCACGCGGCGGCCGCCTCGGTCGAGCGTTTGGCGCGACCCAGCGAGATCGCAAGCCCGCGCTGCAGGTCGATCCGGTCAGGGTTCTTGGCTGCGGCATTATGGAAATAAGTGACTGCCTCGTTGGGGTCGGCGGCGGTCAGAAGCACGTCGTTCAGGTTGGTTTCGTCAATGACGTTCACCTCCTGAAATGTGCGTTCGACCTTTTCTTCTTCGGTTTCTTTTGCACAGGCGGACAGGATCAACCCAGTGACCACGAGTGATGGAATCAAGAATTGTTGGCGCATTTTTGCGTCCTTTTACTGCTCTTGCCTCGGTTACTGGATTTTGCGTAGCGAAAATTGCCCGTCGCCTAGCTGCTCCAGCGTATATTCTTGTTCTTGGTCAGTATTATTAACAGGATTTTCCATTTTTGCGATAGCTAAGCGAAGATTGTCGCGGATTGCGTCACTTTCGCCATTGTCCAAGGCAAACGCCCGTCGAAACACCTGTTCTGCCTCGGGGTATTGTCGGGTTTCCATCAGCAGGACACCCAAATTGTTCCAGGCGATGGGCCAGTCCGTGTCATCCTCGACCGCGCGGCGTAGAAGGGTCTCGGCTTGCCCCAAACGACGCAGCCCCAGATTTGCGGTCCCCAATGAGGTCAGAACCTGCGGCGTCATCCCTTGTTCCAGCGCGGCGCGGGTAAAGCTGTCGAGGGCCAGCTCATATTCTCCGGCGGCCATCAGGCGGTTTCCTACGGTGATGTTGTCTTCGGCCTGTCCCGACGGATCTATGCCCGGCGCATCGAGGTCATCCGACAGGCGCCCTTCCGTGCAAGAGGCCACCATGGCGAAAACCATGATGGCCTGAAAACTTCGGCGAAGCCTACGCAAGGCACAGCCTTTTTCTGGGAGCATCGAAGTTACATCATCCTCCGAAGTTCGAAATGACGCTTGCAGAAGGCCCCACCAGAATGATCAATAGAGGCGGTACCGTTAAGGTCATTGTGACCAGAGTCATCTTCGTAGGCAACTTGTTTGCGGCTTCTTCTGCACGCATCACACGTTTGTCTCGCATTTCGGCAGCATAAACCCGCAGAGCCTCGGCAATAGAGGTGCCGAACGTGGCTGATTGGATCATCACGGTTACAAATGCTCTTACATCCTGAACGCCGCAGCGCGTTCCGAAGTCACGCAAGACCGTATCCTTGTCCTTACCTGCTTTCATTTCATAGGCTACGACTTCGAATTCCTGCGCAATCTCCGGGTAAGAGCTTTTCATTTCCGATGCAACGCGCACGATCGCCTGGTCGAGGGACTGACCGGCTTCGACGCAGACAAGCATCAAATCCAACGTGTCCGGAAAGGCAGACGTAATGGCTTCACGTCGCTCTTCAACACGGCGAGTAATCCAGTATTTCGGTATGAAATACCCAATCCCGCCCGGAACCAGAACACGGATCAACAATTGGGTTCCAGTGAACTCCTGATCGCCAGCAAATACCGTGACCCATACAACTCCGAGGAGAATACCCAGGATACCCAGAGCGAATTGAGCGAAGTGAAAGAACCGGACCGCGTCCTTGGATTGATACCCCGCTTGACGCATTGTTAGCTGAATGGCCGACAGCTCTTCTTCGCTTTTGGGTTCAAGGAAAGTCGCAAACTTTTCCAGCTGTTCGTTTCGACCGCTTTGACGCAGTTGATCCTTTTTGGATTTCTTCGGCGTTTTTGGCGCTGCGTTCGAACGTTGAAGTTTTTTGAGGGGATCTTCAGGCTGGTTCAGCATCAACAGAACCGCCACGGCCACCAAAACCACGCCGAGAACACCGACCACGATCAGGGGGCCAAACTCTCCCAGCTGCTGCGTCAAAGTATCATTGATGGAGGCTAGAAATTCCATGACAGTGACCTCACACCTTAATATTGGTGATCATTTTCATAACGATCAGGTTCAGTGTCAGCATGATGCCAACGATGAAACAGCATGGGATAAACCAGGGGTGGTCAAGAACTTCGTCATAGTAGTCTGGCGATTTTACCAAAATGAAGACCAGACAAAATAACGGAAATCCCGAAAGGAATTTGCCGGACCATTGAGCCTCGGCGGTGATCGCCTTTACGCGGCGGAACAGGCGGAAACGGGCACGGATCACTTGGGCCAATCCGGCTAGAATTTCGGCGAGGTTGCCGCCGGATTGTTGCTGAATGCCAACTGCGACCGCGAGAAAGCGTAGATCTTGCATATCCAGTCGCTCTGCCATGTCTTTGAGGGCCTCGCCCACGTCACGACCATAGGCACACTCATCTGCAATGACGCCAAATTCGGTTCCAAGTGGATCTTGAACTTCGTTTGCAGCGATCTGAATCGAAGATACGAAAGGGTTACCGACGCGCAGTGAGCGCACCATCAGCTCGACTGCGTCGGGCAGTTGTTCTTCGATCATGCTCATGCGTTTTTTGGCCTTGCTACTGACCCACATGAAGACGCCACCAACACCGATGGCGATCGAAATAGCGGCGCGCAGCACAGTTTCAGTTGCCGTGCCAATACTCAAGCCAACAAAGGCAAAAGCCGAAACAAGACCCATGATCATGATCAGTTGTCTTGGCGTAAACGCTATGGCAGCCTTTTGGGCTTTGTCTGCAAGCAGCGAATACAGAGGGATGCTCTGCGTTTTCATATGCTGCTGCATTTCCTTGCGCAGCTGTTCTAGAACTTGCTCGCGCCCCGCGCCCTTGTCGAGCATGTCGAGCCGTCGGTTGACTCGGCTGTTCAGGCTGATGGATTTGCCGAACGCCACAAGATAGATGCCTTCCACCAGGGCAAGGACACCCACGAAGATGGCGACATAGATGAGAGCCTCCATAGGCAATTGCATGTCGTGATCTCCTACATTGTGGTTGGGTCGTAGATGGACGAGGGCAGGTCAAAGCCCCAAAGGCGGAAGCGTTCAGAATAGTGGCTGCGCACGCCGGTGGCGGTGAAGTGACCGATGATTTTGTTATCGGGTGTCAGGCCAACGCGTTGGAAACGAAAGATTTCTTGCATCGAAATCACATCGCCTTCCATCCCGGTAATTTCGGTGATCGAGGTCATGCGACGCGAGCCATCCTGCAAACGGCTGGCCTGAACGATCAAGTTCACAGCGCTTGAGATCTGGCTGCGAACCGCCTTGATCGGCATTTCGATCCCCGCCATTGCGATCATGTTCTCGAGACGCGAGATACCATCCCGCGCCGAGTTCGCGTGGATTGTGGTCATCGAGCCGTCGTGGCCGGTGTTCATCGCCTGCAGCATGTCGATCACCTCGGCGCCACGGGTCTCACCCACGATGATGCGGTCGGGACGCATCCGCAAGGCGTTTTTCAGACAGTCGCGGGGGCTGACCTCACCTTTTCCCTCAACGTTTGGCGGGCGGCTTTCCATCCGGCCAACGTGAGTCTGCTGCAGTTGAAGTTCCGCCGTATCCTCGATGGTCAAGATACGTTCAGCGTCGTCAATAAAGCTCGAAAGCGCATTCAGAGTGGTCGTTTTACCGGAACCCGTACCGCCCGAGACAATGATATTCAGGCGTGTCGAAACGGCGGCTTGAAGATAGGCGGCCATTTCTTCAGTGAACGCGCCAAAATTGACCAGATCATCGATGCCCAGCTTGTCTTTTTTGAACTTGCGAATCGATACCAGCGAGCCGTCAACCGCGATCGGAGGAACCATCGCGTTGAAACGCGAGCCATCGGCCAGACGGGCGTCGACATAGGGGTTGGATTCGTCAACACGACGGCCCACTGCGGACACGATCTTGTCGATGATCCGCATCAGGTGTTTTTCGTCCTTAAACGTGATGTCGCTGATTTCCAGCTTACCCGCACGTTCGACAAAAATCTGTTGCGGGCCGTTCACCAGAATATCGTTGACCGTATCGTCGCGAAGCAGGGCTTCAAGTGGTCCGAGGCCCGTGACCTCGTCGTAAAGCTCCTTGTTCAGCTGCGCGCGGTCGTCGCGGTTGAGCACGATGCTTTTGGCTTCCAAAACTTCGCTGGCAATTGCGCTGATCTCGGTGCGAAGCTCGGCCTCTCCTGCGTTTTCAAGGGCTGCGAGGTTCAAATTTTCCAGTAGTTCCCGGTGCAGCTCAATCTTGATTTCGCTCAGGCGCTCTTTCCGTTTGCGGTCGCGGTCGGCGCTCGTGACTTCGCCAGCTTTCTTCTGAACGGGCTTGCGTGCAACTGCTGTTGCCGTTGGCGCTGCGGGGGCCGCTTCGGGCGCTTTGGCCGGAGTCTCGACCGGCTGCGCATCAGACGCTTTCTTATATCTGGAAAACATGGCGGCTCTTCCCTTGGAGTTGTGTTATGCGGCCTCAGCGTCGTTGCTGCCGAGGCTGTGGAGCGACTTTGCAAGCTTGGCAATTTCGCGACGCAGCGGGTTTTTGGCGGCTGAACTGGCCAGTGGCAGGCCATGATCGCCACTTTGCATCACCGGCTTGCCCCCATCGGGCAGTTGCAGGTCGATCGAAATCCCGAGGCTTTCGCCCATACGTTTGATGCGCCCCTTGCCGTTTAGATCGGTGAACTTGGGGGCCCGATTTAGGGCGAAGCGCAATTTGTTGAACGGCAGCTCTTCGGCCTGCAAGGCGCGTTTCAGACGCAATGCGTTCTGAGCCGAGCGCATGTCCAACTCGATCATGGCGAAATAGACATGTGCAGCTTGTAGAACAGTTTCTGACCACAAAACCAATGTCTTGGGCATGTCCACGATCACATAGTCGAAATGTTTGCGCGCCGTATCTATCACGCGCTGGATGTCTTCGGGCGTGATCAGATCCAACGGCACCATGTCGGATGGGGCCGTCAAAACCTGCATTTTTTCTTCATAGCTTTGAAGGGCTTGCGAGAAAACCTCATCATCCATTGACGCTGTATCGGACAGCATCTCGAAAACGGTTTCACGGCGGGGCAGGTCCAGATAGGTCGAGACCGTGCCGTATTGCAGATCCAGGTCGATCAGACAGACAGAAGGCGCGTCCTTGTCCGAGATTGTGGCGAGTTCCCAGGCCAGGTTCACAGCCAATGTCGTAGAACCAACGCCGCCCGCCAGCCCTTGCACTACGAACAGAGCGCCTTCTTTTGATTCTCCGCTGGACAAAGTGGCCGCCGCGGCTTGTGCTGCAACCACGGGATCGGGCTTGTTCATCCGCTCGATCGCTTCGTTCAGTTCACCTTCGGGAAGCGGGTAGGGGACAAACTCATCCGCGCCTTTGCGCAGAAGCTGATGCAGCGAGGCGGGGGTCACGTCCTCGGCAATAAGCACCACTTTGATCTTCTTGTCTTTTGCCTGGGTGATGATCTCGCCCATCAGCGAGAGGTTGTCTTCATCATCTCCATCAATTGCCAGGGCAACGAATTCCAGTGTTTCCGCTTCGGGTTGGCTGAAAAACGCGAGAGCTTCGGCAAAGCCAAGATCGCCCCAACGCTCACCCAGAATGGTTTCCATGTCTTCGATTAGCAGATCGAAGTTCTGGACGTCCCGGCTGATCGTGCAGGCCAGAATTCCCGAGTCGTTGTCTTGCGGCGTCGCGCTACTCATATACACAATCCTCGTAGAGAGGGCTTGGCATTTCATGCGAACGAATACGCTCGGGTAGATTTGCTGTCGCCCCAATGCGGTCAATTTTGGCCGCAGGTCACCCTATTGTTCACAATATTGCTTTGAAGTTGGGCGAGAATTTGGCGCAAAAGAACCAATTGTAGGGAAACGGGCGACGATGTCGCCCGTTCAGATGGGATTATCCACCGCCGCCGCCAGTTGCGTCGACTTGTTCGACTGTAGAACCGGAAGCTGCGCTTTCGACGTATTCGCGATAGATGACATCAGCATACTTGCCGTCCAGCGTTTGTGGTGCGCGATCCACAAAGCCCGAAACCTCGGTCACCGTCCGGCGATTCCGGCGGTCGCGATTCGTTGTAGCAACCAGTGGACGCGTTTTGCCGAAAGAAACCACCGCCTCTAGTCTAGACCGCGAGATTCCCTGTTGGGCAAAGAAGGACACAACAGCTTGTGCCCGACGCAAGCCAAGGCTCTTGTTGTAGCTGGCTGAGCCCACTGCGTCCGTGTGGCCATACACACGGAACCGTGCTTCAGGGAATTGTTTGATCCAATCCGCCTGCTGCAACAGAATACGTTGGGCCGACGCATCGAGCTGTGAACTGTTGAAGGCAAAGTTCACTTGGCTGGGGACTTCAGCGGCGAACCGGCGGCTCAGAATCTGAGCGTATGTCAGCTCTCCGTTCATGACCTGCGAATTGTTCAGCGTCGCGTTGCCAAAGGTTCCCGCATCAATTTCATACCCGGCTTCGCGTGTACATGCGGTAACTGCGACCGAAAGACCTAAGGTGAGTATCAACGTTTTCATTGGTCCTAACCTCCTCATCAATCCAGAATATAGCCGTAAGAACTGCCAAAATCTTGCTTGGCGACTTCCGATGCGCCACCTGCGCCTGCGCGCTCGGTCCGAGCAACGCGACCGTTTATAAACAGATCAAACTCACTGGGGGGTTTTACTCGATCTGTCGGCAAAGCAAGCGTTTCCCCACGGGTCGGTGAGACCAAGTGCGCGGTGATGATGATAACCAACTCACTTTGTTCTCGCTGGTACTGTGCGCTGCGGAACAGGGTGCCCAGAACAGGAACGTCGCCCAACCATGGCACCTGATTGCTCAGGTCCGTGAAGTCATCCTGAATCAGGCCTGCGATCGCAAAGCTTTCACCGTCGCGCAGCTCAATGGTTGTTGAGGTCTGGCGGGTAATGAAGCTTGGGACCGAATCGCCGTTGATCGTAAAGTCCGAAGACGTATCGATACTCGATACTGCAGTGCCAAGCTCCAAGTTGATAAGATCACCGTCGACCACGCGCGGAATGAAGTCGATCTCAACACCGAACGCGCGGTATTCGATTGCGACAACACCGTCATCTGCGGGCACAGGAATCGGGACCTCACCACCGGCTAGGAACGTTGCCTGCTGACCGGACAGAGCGGATAGGTTCGGTTCGGCGAGCGTACGCGCAAGACCTTTGGTTTCGAGTGCTTCAAGCAGTAGCCTAACTTGGGTAGAACCGGCGCCAAAACCGAACAGAATTGCGCCCGTATTTGCTTGCGCGATCGGAATGTTGTTGGCCAGCGCATTGTTCAACGCACCTTGCGTGTTTAGGGTGTTGAAACCGGCTGTGACGTCGCCGCCTCCAAAGCCAAGAGATGTCGACAGGTTCTTTGCGACCGAGCGGTTCATTTCGGCAAAGCGAACCTTCAGCATGACCTGCTGCACACCGCCGACCGACATCAGGTTCGAGACCCGGTCGGGGGCATAGCGTTCGGCTAGTTCCAATGCGCGGGCTAGTTTGGCCGCTCCTGAAACCGTGCCGGACAAGACGATGCCGTCGTTCGCAGTGCGCACTTCGATTTGTTCGTTCGGCAAGATCTGCCTCAGACGCTCTTTAAATTCAGTCACGTCAGGGGACACGCGTACGCGGACATTCGCCAAAAGCATACCGGCCCCATCGAAAAGTGTAAGAGTAGTTAGGCCGGGTGCTCTGCCCAAGACATAGATCGTTCGCTCTGAAAGCGACGAGATGTCGGCAATACCGGCATTCGCGATACTCAGTTCGGCAAATGGCTCTTCACTTTCAACAACGATCGCGCGGTTTACAGGTACTTCCAGCGTTTCCACTGTGCCCTTCTTCACCACGCGAAGAGTTTCGGCCCAAGCGGCATCGCCGACTGGGCTAACAACGAGCGACAACCCCAGCAGGGTTGCGCTGATCCAGGAACGTATTTTCATGTGACCTGCCTCTCCGATCACGCCTCGTTTTTATGGGTCTTATGCCCTATAGGCGAAACTCTGCGCGAAAACGGAATTTATTGCAATAATCAAGGGTTTCCGGAAGTTTCCTTATGTGGGCAATTAGCAACATAGGAATCAATTGAGCCGCGCGAATTGCGCGGCTCGGCAGGTGTAACATCCTGAATAGGCGTCAGTTTGTACAGGCGATCACACTATCGGCAACTTCGCTGTTACCGCGACGAATGCGCGTCTTGCAAACTTGTTGCTCCACACGTTCAGGGACGGGGGCGGCTTCTTCCTCGACGACACCCAGCAACGCGCGTTGGTCGATTTCGATGACTTCTGACGACACCGTTTCATCTTCAATCCCGACAAGCGCCAGGGTCAGTCTGCCCGTGTTTTGCGCTTGCGTAAGTACAGCAACCTGTTCACGTGTGACTGCAACGGTGATCGTTCGCGCGATGGTTGTTCCGGTCACGTCCGTTCCTGCGATCTGGTCAACGGCGATAAGTTCGACCCTGGGCTGGATCAGGCGGGTGATCTCGCCATCCGCTTCGGCGGTTGTCCCGCGACGCGAACCGGTCCAGTACACGTCCACAAAATCACCGGGGCGCAAGAAACCGGAAACGCCCGAAGCCACATCAACCCGAATAGCGAAAGCGCGCATACCTTTGTCCAGCTGAGACGTCAGACCCGCCCCTTCGCCCGGCTGAGTGATTTTGACCTCCATCAGCGCTTCGTCTTTTTCCATTGTGCGAAGAACGAAACGATCTTTGCTGCCTGACTCGGGGAAAAGAACCGCAAGGTCGGTAAAGCTGCCTTCCGGGATCGCGTTTTCTGGCCAATCAACAACACGCACGTCGTCTTCTGCCAGACGTTCTCCGTATTTCAGGGTCCGATTTGATACAATAACACCTACGGTTGGAATCACTTCTATCGCAGCGTTTTCTGCTGCGGCGGCCTCTAACGCGGCTGCTGCTGCTTGCCGTTCGCGTGCGAGTTCCTGTTGATAAGCAGAGATATAGTTCTGCGCCATGTAGACAGCACCACCGGCCAGAGCTAGTCCGACAATCAGGACAAGTCCGAATATCGCTCGCATACATCCACCTCATTCTGTGCTAGTTGGGCAAATAGTGCCCAACAAGAAGTTCTGAAACAGCGACCTGTTTAACGGGGAATTGTGTCGAAATCTGGGGCAAAAGCGTTTTTCGATGCAAAAAATTTTTTGTTCATCTGCGACGCGCGCGCACAAATCACTGACGTCAAAGCAATCGCGCGCCGGACAGAAAACTCGTTGCTAACTGTCACAGGCGCACGATCTTCAAGGCAAAGATATCATTCGCCGTTTACGGTTCCGGCTGAAGTGATTCCACCAGCGTTGTCATTGTCACCAGTGCTGACTGTCGCCGTTGACAAAGCTTGGTCCACGTTTCCGCCGAAATTGTCCATTCCGGTCCTCATCACAAGTATGAGTGCAGAGCTGAGCCCGATGATCAAAGCGACCAAGACGACCCAATCAACCGTGATTGCGCCCTCTTCGCTTTTCACAAAGCGATTGTGAAACTGTTTCATGTGTCGTCCTTCCAAGAGCCTCTTCTACTCAAGCCATCGCCAGCCCAAGTGCAGATAATTCGATCTATACAGTTTTAGCTGACGTGGATGGCGGAAATTGGGCCAGAAAAAGGAGGTCATGCCAAATTGCCACTGCTTTCGCATTGGTCACGGAACAAAAACTCATTTTTGACGGTGACAAAAAGCGCTTGTTAAAATAGCGCCTTGTAGACTTTGGGTGTATTTACCTCAAAAAGAAAAGCCGCACCAAAATCTTGGTGCGGCCTAGAAACTTAGCTGTAAGCCAAATTATTCGTCGGTGCCGGTCGCAGAGCCTGCTGTGGTGATGCCGCCTGCGTTGGTGTTGTCGCCAGTCGAAACAGTAGCGGTGCTCAGCGCGGTGTCTACGTCGTCCGCCAGGCTGGTCGCGCCGCCCTCGATTTGCTGGTATGCAACGGCTGCCAGGCCGATGACTGCTGCGGTCAGAACAACCCAGTCAACTGTTACTGCGCCGTCTTCGTCTTTGCGGAAGTTCTTGATGAACTTGATCATGTTACGTCCCTCCTAAAGGATCTAAAAAAGTCTTCTAAACCTCGGCGTCTTTCAGAGCTTCCTCTCTCAGTCCGCTCCCGATCGTCTCGGTATGCATCTATGTTTGCCTGTTGTGCATGGCAGGAATTGGGCCAAACAGGGAAAAATTTGCCCGATGCCTAACTTTTTGGTTATTTAGTTTTTAAGATATTGAAAATAAATGTAAAAAAACAAATCTGGTTGTTTGGGGTCGTCTTTTAGCGATGCAAATTTGCGGCAAATGAGGCGAAACTGCCCCAATTTGCTTGGTTTTTCTGGCTTTGCGCGAAGATTCGAGGTTCAAATCAATCAAAACTAAAACATGAGGCAGGCAAATGAATCTCCGGGACGCAGTTACATGCGCCGGCGTATTGGCGTTTTTGGTATGCACGCCAGACACCGTGCGCGCCGATGAGGTCGAACCGCGTGGTGTCTATAAAAGGATCAAGGCGCCTCAGCCGGGTCAGCGGCCGAAGGTTAACATTCGGATTACCTCTGAAGAACACGCGGCCAGACCGTCCGCACCCAGCACCGGAGCGGAACTGGTAGTCCCCGATGTCATCAAACATGCCAAAGTACCTCCGGCAGCAGACGCCCCCGTCGTCGCGACCAAAGCACCTCCGAAAGGCGCGTATAAAGCCTTTTGGGAGAAGATCTCGCCCGAGCTGGCACAGGCCGGGCCGGGACGGCTGGATTCTGCGATAGACGCCTTGGCCGCTACTAGCGTGTCCACACCTCGGTTGCAGACCCTACAGGGCATCGTGAACAATCAGGGGCGCGATATCCTGCGCTCGACCATTGGCACTAACGTCTCACCTGCACTGGTTCTGGCGGTTATCTCGGTGGAATCGGCTGGGCGGGCCGATGCGGTCAGCTCGGCCGGGGCGCAGGGGCTGATGCAGCTGATGCCCGCAACGGCCGAGCGGTTTGGCGTGCAGGACAGCTTCCAGCCCTCTCAGAATATCTCGGGTGGGGTCAAATACCTGGATTGGCTGATGGGTGAGTTCGACAATGACCCGATATTGGCGCTTGCCGGGTACAATGCCGGAGAGGGGGCCGTCCGCAAACACAGCGGTGTGCCGCCCTATGAAGAGACCCGGGATTATGTGCCCAAGGTGCTCGCGGCTTTTCAGGTCGCGCGGGCGCTCTGCGCGACGCCGCCGGTCTATGCCTCGGATGGGTGCGTATTCCAAACGCTAAACTAAAGCGTTTCGGGTTTTACCTGAATAATCAAGTGACGCGAATGTCCCGAGAACACTAAAAGCGTGGCAGGTTATTCGCGTTACAAGTCTAACCCGAAACGCTATGGGGCCTGCCTAAATCAGCAGGCCCAGATTTTGGTTTAGTTGACGATGTTCGCCTCAGTTGCGGCACGGATCTCGTCTTCGGTGACGCCTTCAGCGATCTCGACGATCTTCAGGCCACCCTCAACCACATCCAGAACCCCGAGGTTGGTGATGATGCGATTCACCACCTTTTTCCCGGTCAGCGGAAGGGTGCATTTCTTCAGCAGCTTGGATTTGCCGTGTTTGTTGGTGTGATCCATCACCACAATTACACGGCCGACGCCGGCCACAAGATCCATCGCGCCGCCCATGCCTTTGACCAGAACACCGGGAATCATCCAGTTGGCCAAGTCGCCTTCTTCATCCACTTCCATCGCGCCCAGAACGGCTGCGGCAATCTTGCCGCCCCGGATCATCGCGAACGAGGTCGCGCTGTCGAAATATGCGGTGCGCGACAGCTCAGTGATGGTTTGCTTACCCGCGTTGATCAGGTCGGGGTCTTCTTCGCCTTCGAACGGGAAGGGGCCCATACCCAGCATACCATTCTCGGATTGCAGGGTGATGTCCTTGTCGCCCACATAGTTTGCCACCAGCGTCGGAATACCGATGCCGAGGTTCACATACATGCCGTCTTCAAGCTCTTGCGCCGCACGGGCGGCCATCTGGTTCCGATCCCAAGGCATTATGCTTCCTCCTTCTTACGGGTGGTGCGCTGTTCAATGCGCTTTTCGTGATCGCCCTGAATGATCCGATGCACATAGATGCCCGGCAGGTGGATCGCATCCGGGTCCATTGAGCCTCGGGGGACAATCTCTTCGACTTCGGCGATGCAGATTTTGCCACAAGTCGCCGCAGGCACGTTGAAGTTCCGGGCGGTCTTGCGGAAGATCAGGTTGCCGGTGTCATCGGCCTTCCATGCTTTGACAATGGCCAGATCGGCAAAGATGCCTTCTTCCAGAATGTAGGTCTCGCCGTCGAAGTCTTTGTGTTCCTTACCCTCGGCGATCACAGTGCCCACGCCGGTTTTGGTATAGAAGCCGGGGATGCCTGCGCCACCTGCGCGCATCCGTTCGGCCAGAGTGCCCTGCGGATTGAATTCCAGCTCAAGCTCTCCGGCCAGGTACTGACGCATGAATTCCGCGTTTTCGCCGACGTATGAGCTGATCATTTTCTTGACCTGCTTGGTTTGCAGCAGGATGCCGATGCCGAAATCGTCGACACCCGCATTGTTTGACGCAAAAGTCAGGTTCTGAGCACCCGATTCTTTGATCGCCTCGAGCAGCAGTTCCGGGATGCCGCAAAGGCCGAAACCGCCCGCCGCGATCATCATGCCATCCGAAAGCACTCCGTCGAGCGCGTCAGAGGCATTGGCATAGATTTTCTTCATGGAAAACTCCCCCAATGACATGGTGATGGGCAGGTTGTGCCGCCGCGTCAGGGGGAAGTCAACGAATCCAAAGGGCTGGTGGTATTTCTACCTATCCAACCCTAGCTTGCCGTTTTCTTAGTTGTTTTCTTGGCAGCGGCCTTCTTCTTTGGGGCAGCCTTCTTCTTTGTTCCCTTCTTTGCGGCGCGTTCATTGACCAATTCGATGGCCATTTCCTGCGTCACATCTTCGGGCTTGATGTCCTTGGGAATGGTGGCGTTGACCTTTTCCCACTTCACATAAGGCCCATAGCGCCCATCAAGAACTTGCATGGCACCTCCATCAGGGTGTTCGCCCAACTCTTTGAGGGGGGCGGCCGCAGCGCGCCGCCCACGTCCCGGGTTGGCGCGTTTTTCTGCCAGCATCTCGACCGCGCGGTTCATGCCGATCTCGAACACGTCATTGGGGTCTTTGACATTCACGTAGACCGGTTTCGCCTCTTCCGGCAGTTGGTGCATGATATACGGCCCGAACCGCCCGAAGTTCGAACTAATCATACCGCCTTCGGGATGTTCACCGATTTGGCGGGGCAGGGACAATAGGGTCAGGGCCTTCTCAAGGTCCATGTCGTCCTTGCTCCACCCACGGGGCAGAGAGGCGCGCGGGGGTTTCTTGTTCTCGGGCGTCGGCTCTCCGCGCTGAACGTAGGGACCGAACCGGCCGGATTTCAGCCAAATTTCGTCGCCTGCATCCTCACCGAGAAGACGTTCATCTCCTTCGGCCCCTTCGCCCGCGATGGGTCGGGTATAGGTGCATTCGGGATAGTTGCCGCAGCCAACGAACCCGCCGGTCCGAGACGTTTTTAGATGCAGTTGACCCGTCCCACATTTCGGGCAAATGCGTGGGTCCGACCCGTCCTCACGTGGCGGATACAATTGCGGGGCCAGCGCCTCGTCAAGCTTGTCCAGCACTTCCGAGATTCGCAGCTCAGACGTCTCGCCAATCGCGGCCGAGAAATCGCGCCAGAACTTGCTCAGCAGATCTTTGTAGTCACGATCGCCGGCACTGACATCGTCCAGCTCTTCTTCCAGATTCGCCGTAAACTCATAGCCCACGTATTGGCGGAAGAAGTTCAGCAGAAAGATGGTGACGATCCGGCCCTTTTCTTCGGGGATCAGGCGGTTCTTGTCCTTACGCACATATTCGCGGTCCTGAATCGTAGTTACGATTGAGGCATAAGTGGAAGGACGGCCGATCCCCAGCTCCTCCATCCGTTTGACCAAAGTGGCCTCAGTATAGCGTGGAGGCGGTTGCGTATGGTGCTGCAGCGCCAGAACGGCTTCGTTATCGGACAGGATCGCCTGTTTGGCAGTTTTGTCCGTGCTGTCGATCGTCGCCTTGGTGAATTGATCGCGCAGCGAGGTTTTGGCAAATTTCGCAGGATCGCCCTGCATGATTTGCGGCAGACGTTTTTCATCGTCATCTGCCACATCATCACGGCCTTCTTCGTAGACGCGCATGAAACCGTCAAACAGCACCACCTGACCGGTCGCGCGCAGGCCGACCTGAGCGTCGTCGCTGCCGATTTCAACGGTTGTGCGTTCCAGGCGCGCAGCAGCCATCTGGCAAGCAATCGTGCGCTTCCAGATCAGATCATAAAGCTTGCGCTGATCTTCATCGGTCACTTTCAGTTCTTTTGCATCGCGCGTCATGTCCGTCGGGCGGATACATTCGTGCGCTTCCTGCGCGTTCTTGGCCTTGTTCTTGTAGATGCGCGGGCTGTCCGGCACATATTCGGCGCCATAGCGATCCGAAATCGCGTCGCGCGTGGCGGCGACCGCTTCGGGGGCCATGTCGATGCCGTCAGTTCGCATATAGGTGATGTAGCCTGCCTCATAGAGACGCTGCGCCACCTGCATCGCGTGCCGCGCACCCATACCGAATTTGCGGCTAGCCTCCTGTTGCAGGGTCGAGGTCATGAAGGGCGCGCTGGGGTTGCGTGCCGCAGGTTTCGCCTCGACCGAGGTTACGCTCAGCGCGCGGCTGGTGATGGCCTGAACAGCCAGCTCTGCCTGTGTCGCGTCTTTCAGATCGTGCTTGTCCAGCTTTTTGCCGGCATAGGTAACCAGGCGCGCCTCGTAAGTTTGGCCGCGTGGGGTTTCGAACAGGGCCTTGACCGACCAGTATTCAACCGGCTTGAACGCCTCGATCTCCATCTCGCGTTCGACGATCAGCCGTAGACAGACAGATTGCACCCGGCCTGCCGATTTCGCGCCGGGCAATTTGCGCCACAGAACCGGCGACAGGTTGAAGCCCACCAAATAGTCCAACGCGCGGCGGGCCAGATAGGCCTCGACCAGCGGCATGTCGACCTCGCGCGGGTTTTGCATCGCCTGGGTGACGGCCTCTTTGGTGATCGCGTTGAAGGTCACGCGGCTGACTGGGGTATCTTTCTTGATCGAGCGCCGCTTGGTCAGCGCTTCCTGCAAGTGCCAACTGATCGCTTCCCCCTCGCGATCAGGGTCAGTTGCGAGGATCAGCGCGTTGTCTTCCTTCAGCGCATCCGCAATCGCTTTGACGTGCTTCTTGCTATCATTGCCGACCTCCCACTTCATCTCGAATTCATGGTCGGTATCGACCGATCCGTCCTTGGGCGGCAGGTCCCGCACATGGCCATAGGAGGCCAGAACCGTGTAGTCGGGGCCGAGATACTTATTGATTGTTTTTGCTTTGGCCGGAGATTCTACAACAACTACGGGCATTTAAGGGGAAACCTCGCTCGACGAATAGGGCGCCTGTTATGGTCGTGCAAAATGTGTGGGGCAAGGCCGGAATGTCAATGCGTTCCTTTTGCAGCGTGAAAAATCCCTAGATTTCAGCCCCCTATATGCCTTTGGGGCAGGCGAAGCCTCATGGGGGTGCTGCGTTGCGATACGTCCATTTCAGCTTGCTAGCGACAAAAGCCCACCGGGTTGACGCTGGATTCGGCCCTCAAGTTCCAGATCTACCAAAGCGGGTCCAAGATCACCGGCCGAAGCAGCGATATCGCGCAGCAGTTGGTCTTCGGCGATGGGCGATGGGCCGAGTCGTTGCAGGATTTGATCGTGCAGCGCTACAGCGGGTGTCGGTATTGGCGCAACAGGAGGCTCACTGGGTGTTCGGAAGAGGTCTTCTCCCTTGGGCAGGGCTTCGATCACATCTTCCGCAGATCGGATCAAGGTCGCGCCGTCCCGAATCAACAAATTGCATCCGGAGGCCCGTGCATCGAACGGATGGCCGGGAACGGCGAGGACCTCGCGCCCTTGGTCCAGCGCGTCCCTTGCAGTGATCAGGCTGCCTGACTTAGCCGCGGCCTCAACCACCACGACCGCCTGTGCCAGCCCCGATATAATCCGGTTGCGGCGCGGAAAGTGGCGGGCTTGTGGTGTCAGCCCCATAGGTTGCTCCGACAGGCGTAGACCTGTCTCGCCGATCTTATGCGCCAGTTCGCTGTTCTCGGCCGGGTAGATGACATCGACCCCTCCGGCCATCACGGCGATGGTGCCGGTTTCCAGCGCGGCCAGATGGGCCGAAGTGTCGATTCCGCGGGCAAGACCAGAGACAATGACATGGCCGAGATCGCCCAGTTCTTTCGCCAGACCACGGGCCATACGCGCGCCGAGCGAGGAGCAATTGCGCGCGCCCACCAAGGCGATTGCGGGTTTTTGCAGCATGGAAAGATCGCCAAAAGCCCATAGAAGCGGCGGCGCGTCAGATACATCCTGCAAAGCTTTTGGAAAATCGGCGGACCCAAGGCACACAAGCCGCGCTTTGGCGGCTTGTGCGGCCTTGAGTTCCGCCTCAACCACGCCGGGAGGGCAGATTTCATACCCGTTTATTCCGGCAGCGCGTGCCATTTCAGGCAGCGCGGCCAGCGCGTTCTGCGCTGAGCCATGTTCGCTTAGCAGCCGACGAAACGTCGCCGGACCAACCTTGCGTGAGCGCAACAGGCGGAGCCACGAAAACCGATCCTCTTCCGTGGTGGGTGGGAGTGGGGGGTGATTGGAAGAATGCTGCTCTTCGGTCATCCGATGCTCCGCCTGATTGCAGAACTGGTTTACGTGTGTCGGGGTTAACAGCCTGTAAATCGTTGAAAATTAGATGCAATTTTTTGGGCGTGTTCTCCAGGGAATGCTGTTAAGCAATTGTATTGTAAGTATAAAACTTCTGCCAAGGTGAATGAACCGCAATTCCAATTGACTTCAGCCACTTTGGCGAAAAGGCGCAATGTTAACCCTGCGCCTTTCCTATTTCAGGTGATTCCGACTCAGGCGGCGGAGCCTCCGACGGTCAGTCCGTCCATCAGAACCGTTGGCTGGCCGACACCTACGGGCACCCATTGACCATCCTTGCCGCAGGTTCCCATTCCCGGATCCAGCGCCATGTCGTTGCCCAACCCACGGATGCGGTTCAGCGCAGAAGGTCCATCCCCGATCAGCGTCGCGCCTTTGACCGGAGCGCCGATCTTGCCGTTTTCGACCCGGTAGGCCTCGGTACAGGAAAAGACGAATTTGCCGTTGGTGATGTCGACCTGACCACCACCGAAACCCACGGCCCAAATACCGTCCTTGATATCAGCAACTAGAGCGGCCGGGTCGGCATCGCCGCCCAGCATCACCGTATTGGTCATGCGCGGCATCGGTTTGTGCGCGTAGCTTTGCCGTCGTCCATTGCCGGTAGGGGTGACGCCCATCAGGCGGGCGTTCTGGCGGTCTTGCATGTACCCAGTCAAGATACCGTCCTCGATCAATACTGTGCGAGAGCTTGGCGTTCCCTCGTCATCCACAGTGATCGAGCCGCGCCGATCAGCAATCGTGCCGTCATCCACCACTGTCACGCCTTTGGAGGCAATCTGCTGCCCCATCAGACCTGCAAATGCCGAGCTGCCCTTGCGATTGAAATCCCCTTCCAGCCCGTGCCCGATGGCTTCGTGCAGCAGGATACCGGGCCAGCCGGGGCCTAAGGCGACTTCCATCACTCCGGCCGGGGCGGGGACAGCTTCGAGGTTGACCAGTGCGATCCGCAGGGCCTCACGCGCCTTGCTCTGCCAGTCGGCAGGGTCGATCAGCCCACTCAGCCCTACACGGCCACCGCCACCAGCCGAGCCGCTTTCACGGCGGCCATTCTGCTCGACGATGACCGAGACATTTACCCGGGTCATCGGGCGCACGTCGCGCACCAGCACGCCGTCGGGGCGCAGAATCTCGACCTCTTGCACCGCGGCGGCGATAGTGGCGCTGACTTGCACGACGCGAGGGTCTAGATCGCGGGCGAAGGCGTCGATCTCGCGCAGGGTCTCAACCTTGACAGGGAAGCTGGCGGTTTCAATGGGATCTTCATCGGTGTAAAGGCGTTTGTTGGTCGCCATGGGGGCATCGGCCAGGGTGCCCCCTCCGTCACCAACGGCCAGCCGAGCGGTCTCGGACGCGCGTTTCAACGCGGGAATCGAAACGTCTGTCGAATGTGCATAGCCCGCTACTTCGCCCTGAACGGCCCGCAGCCCGAATCCCTCGGATGCATCGTAGGATGCGGTCTTCAACCGACCATCGTCAAAGACCAGAGACTCGGATTTCCGCCGTTCGACAAACAATTCTCCGTCCTCGGCCCCGGCGGTCGCCGATTGCAAAATGGAGAGCGCTTCATCATGCGGAAGAGCGCTTTCAAAAGGGCGAAACGGGGCCTGAGTCATGGGCTGTAACCTTTCCGGTTTGATCCAGATCAAAAATAGCGTCTGTTTGACGCAAGCATTTTGCTTTATCTACCCGCAGGAATATGGTTTTTAACGCGGCCAAAGACAACGGGTGTGGTTTCACCGATTCATACCTTTTCGCCAGAGACGCAAAGATCAAACGATCAGGACAAGACATGAAGAATGCTTTGATGCTTTCCGGGCTTGCTACGGCCCTCTCCAGCCTTCCCGCCATGGCTCAGGAGCTTGAGATAATTGGCAAGCCGGTTGACGGTGGAATGGGCTTTCAACCCGCAGCGACCAGCCTTGCAGACGGGATTCACAGGCTGGACGCGATGATTCTGGTAATCATCACCGTGATCTGCCTGTTTGTTGCTGCGCTGCTGGTTTACTGCATCGTGCGCTACAACCAGCGCGCCAACCCGACACCGGCGCGGTTCTCGCACTATACCCCGGTTGAGATCGCGTGGACTTTGGGTCCGATCCTGATTCTGGTGTTCATCGGCGCTTTCTCCCTTCCGGTTCTCTTCAAGCAGCAGGAAATTCCCGAAGGTGATGTGGTCATCAAAGTGGTCGGCAACCAGTGGTACTGGACTTACGAATATGTTGATCACGATTTCGCGTTCGACAGCTACCTGCTTGGCCACCCCGCTACGCTTGATGAAGGCGCACGCCCTGCAGACGCGGATGTGACCCCCTTCGTTCTGGATGACGCTATGCGCGCCAAACTGGCTGATGCAGGCTACAGCGATGATGAATGGCTGCTGGCCACTGATACCGCTGTTGTGGTTCCGGTCGGCAAGGTCATCGTGATGCAGGTCACCGCATCTGACGTGATCCACTCTTGGACGATCCCGTCCTTCGGCGTGAAGCAGGACGGCGTTCCCGGTCGTCTGGCCGAGCTGTGGTTTGAAGCTGACAAAGAGGGCGTCTATTTCGGCCAGTGTTCCGAGCTTTGCGGCAAGGACCACGCGTACATGCCGATCACCGTCAAAGTTGTCAGCGAAGAGGCCTACGAGCAGTGGCTGAACGGCGCGATCGAGGAATATGCGGGCAAGCCGCAAAACTTCCAAGTGGCCTCGAACTGAGCGTAGACTGGGCGTTCGCGCCTTAGAATACTCGTTGGCTGCGCGCTAAACCGCGCGGCTTTCGCCCCAAAAGGACCCGAGATGACCGACGCAAGCATCAATGCCAGCACATCGACCGCCAAGGCATACGCGGATGAGGCCAGCTTTGGCGATTATTTCGCCCTGCTGAAGCCGCGTGTGATGTCTCTGGTCGTGTTTACGGCTCTGGTTGGCTTGCTGGCGGCTCCGGCGTCGGTGCATCCTTTCGTGGGTTTCTGCGCCATCCTGTTTATCGCCATCGGTGGCGGCGCGTCTGGTGCACTGAACATGTGGTGGGATGCGGATATCGACCGGGTGATGAAGCGGACCAAAGGCCGTCCGATTCCCGCCGGTAAAGTACAGGAAGGCGAGGCGCTGTCGCTGGGTTTGGCGCTGTCCGGCCTGTCGGTGATCATGCTGGGCCTTGCGACCAACTGGTTCGCCGGCGCGTTTCTGGGTTTCACCATTTTCTTCTACGTTGTGGTCTACACGATGTGGCTGAAACGCTCGACGCCGCAGAACATCGTGATCGGCGGCGCGGCAGGTGCGTTCCCTCCGGTGATCGGCTGGGTTGCCGCAACCGGGTCGATGACGCTTGAGCCGTGGCTGATGTTTGCTCTGACCTTTATGTGGACGCCTCCACATTTCTGGGCATTGGCGCTGTTCATGCGCTCGGACTATGACGATGCGGGCGTGCCCATGTTGACCGTGACCCATGGTCGTCGCGCGACCCGTAAGCATATTCTCGTTTACACCGGCCTTCTGGCTGTTCTGGCCGTTGGCACCGCGTTCTCAGACATCGGCGGGCCGATCTATCTGGCAGTTGCCATGGTGCTGAACGCCCTGTTCCTGCGTGGCGCATGGCAGATCTCGCGCCGCACCGAAGACGACGCGGAAGCGGACAATTTCAAGGTGGAGCGGAGTTTCTTCAAGCTGTCTCTGCTGTACTTGTTCCTGCATTTTGGCGCGATTCTGGTTGAGGCGCTGCTGAAACCCTACGGCTTGGGAGGGTGGTGATGAGCCTGCGCAAAAGCCATGAAATTCACCAACGTCGTTTCAGCCGAAACTTGGGTGTTGGCCTGACACTTGCGGCCTTCATCGTGATCATCTTCGGCCTCACAATCGTCAAGGTCTCGGGCACCAGCCTGGGGCAACCCGTGCAGGAGGTGCAAAACTGATGGCTCTGTCCGGTCCTCAGAAAACTGTTGTGCAAACCGTGGGTGTGGTTGTCCTGATGGGCAGCCTCGCCTGGGCGGCTGTGCCGTTTTACGACTGGTTCTGCCGTGTTACCGGATTCGGAGGCACCACTGGCGTCGCCGAAGCCGCGCCTGATGATATCCTCGACCGCAAAGTGACGGTCCGTTTCGACGCATCCAAAGCCAAGGACATGGCGTGGGAGTTCAAGCCCGTCGAGCGTGAGATGGAGGTGCGCATCGGTGAAACCGGGCTGGCCTTCTATGAGGCCTACAACCCGACCGATCGCCCGATTGCGGGGCAGGCGTCTTACAACGTCGCGCCGTATTCGGCAGGTGGCTATTTCCAGAAAATCGCCTGCTTCTGCTTTGAAGAGCAGGTTTTGCAACCCGGTGAGCGGGTAGAGATGCCGGTCAGCTTCTTTGTTGATCCGGAAATGGTCGAAGACCTCGAAGCGAAATATGTGCATACGATTACTCTGTCGTATACATTCTACGAAATTGACCTGCCCGAGGGCTATGCCGCCCTTGAAACGCAGGAAGACACAAACACGAACTAACGCCTTTAGGTGAGGGACGCTGATGGCACACGCAAAAAACCATGATTATCACATTTTGGCCCCGTCGATCTGGCCGCTGATCGGCGCTGTCGGTGGCTTTGTGATGCTGTTCGGAGCCGTCCTTTGGATGCACGGTGTGACGCCGTGGCTGTTCTGGGCCGGTCTCGTTGCCGTGCTGTACACCATGTTCGCCTGGTGGTCCGAAGTTGTGGTGGAAAGCCGTCAGGGCGACCACACGCCGGTTGTGCGCATCGGTCTGCGCTATGGCTTCATCCTGTTCGTGATGTCCGAGGTAATGTTCTTCTTCGCCTGGTTCTGGTCGTTCTTCAAACATCGCATGTACCCGATGTACGACTATGCGGGCACCGAATACATCCAGCCGGATATCCACGCGGTTGATCCGTTCCACCTGCCGCTGATCAACACTCTGGTCCTGCTGCTGTCGGGCTGTGCGATCACCTGGGCGCACCACGCTCTGGTTCACGACAACGATCGCAAGGCGCTGATCAACGGTCTGGCCATCGGTATCGTGCTGGGTATCCTGTTCACGGCGCTTCAGGCGTTTGAATACTATGAATTGCTGGCCCATGAGGATTGGCAGTTTGGCGGTGACCAGTTCTACTCGAACTTCTTCATGGCAACCGGCTTCCACGGTTTTCACGTAGTGATCGGTACGATTTTCCTGACAGTCTGTCTGATCCGCGCGCTGAAAGGGGACTTCACCCCCGAGAAACACGTCGGTTTCGAGGCCGCAGCCTGGTACTGGCACTTCGTTGACGTGGTCTGGCTGTTCCTGTTCTTCGCAGTCTACATCTGGGGACAGGCGCCGCTGTTCTAAGCGGCTTTGGTATTGAACTGCAAAAGCCGCTCTTCGGGGCGGCTTTTTCGCATTTTCGAGGGCAAGATTGCGCCCCATACAATTGCGTGGTTGCATTCTCGTGCCTGCCCCCCTTAACAAGACGCCGGTTCCTGCAACGAGCGATAGTCCTTCCATGCGCCGCACTCTGTTTCTGCTGATCTTCAGTCTCGCCGGATTGGGCGTATTGCTGTGGCTTGGTACGTGGCAGGTCCAGCGTCTGGCGTGGAAGCAAGAGATCCTTTCCGAGATTGAAAGCCGCATCGCCGCCGAACCAGTTCCGCTGCCGCAACAGGTGTCAGAGGATGAAGACAAATATCTGCCTGTGACGGTCTCGGGTGATATGGAGCCGGGCGAGATCCACGTTCTGGTCTCGGTCAAGCAAGTCGGGGCCGGGTATCGCATCATCCAGTCGTTCAGCACCGAGGATCGCACCATTTTGGTGGACCGGGGTTTTGTGCCAACCACGGCCAAGCAGACTGACCGTTTGACCGGCCCGATGGAGGTGACAGGCAACCTGCATTGGCCAGATGAGATCGACAGCTATACGCCTGAGGCCGATATCGACAGCAACATCTGGTTCGCCCGCGACGTGCCCAATCTGGCCGCCGCGCTGGGGACCGAGCCGATCTTGCTGATCGCCCGGTCTCAGACCGATCCGGGCGTGACCCCGCTGCCGGTCGACACGGCGGGGATCCCCAATGATCACCTGCAATATGCAATCACATGGTTTGGACTGGCCCTCGTCTGGGCCGCGATGACCGGATACTTCCTGTGGCGCAATCGCGCCCCTTCTGAGAGTGACCCGCAATGAAATACATCTCGACCCGTGGCCAAGCGCCTGAACTGAGCTTTGAAGAGGCGATGCTGACCGGGCTGGCCCGTGACGGTGGCCTGTACCTGCCGGCCGAAATCCCTACGCTCAGCCATGACGAGATCGCCGCCATGGCTGGTCAGTCCTACGAGGAGATCGCGTTTCGCGTGATGTGGCCCTATGTCAGCGGTTCCTTCGCAGAGGATGAGTTCAAACAGATCATCGCCCGCGCCTATGAAGGCTTCGGTCACGACGCCCGCGCGCCGCTAAAGCAGTTGAACGAAAACCACTTCCTGTTGGAACTGTTCCACGGGCCAACGTTGGCCTTCAAGGATTTTGCCATGCAGCTGATCGGTCAGCTGTTCCAGGTGGCCCTGAATCGCCGCAACGACCGTGTCACCATCGTTGGCGCGACCAGCGGCGATACCGGCTCGGCAGCGATTGAGGCATTCCGGGGCCTGGATGCGGTGGATGTGTTCATCCTCTATCCGCATGGACGGGTGTCCGAGGTGCAGCGCCGCCAGATGACGACGCCAGCGGACAGCAATGTCCATGCGCTCGCCGTGGATGGTGACTTTGACGATTGTCAGGCCGCACTGAAGGATATGTTCAACGATTTCGACTTCCGGGATGAGGTCAAATTGGCGGGCGTAAACTCGATCAACTTTGCCCGCGTTCTGGCGCAGATCGTGTACTACTTCTCGGCGGCTGTCAGCCTTGGCGCGCCGCATCGCGAAGTCAGCTTCACCGTGCCCACCGGCAATTTCGGGGACATCTTCGCAGGCTATCTGGCCAAACGTATGGGGCTGCCCATCGACCGACTGGTTGTGGCGACCAACCAGAACGACATTCTGCACCGCTGCCTGTCGGGTGAGGGATATTTCAAAGGCGAGACCATCCCCTCGATCAGCCCGTCGATGGATATTCAGGTCAGCTCAAACTTCGAACGCGCGCTGTATTATGCTTATGTCGAGGATGGCAGCGCGGTCGCTCAGTTGATGGATGAGCTGAAATCTGGTGGTTTCAACGTCAGCCAAGGCGCGATGGAGGCCTTGCGCGAGAGCTTTGATTCGGGCCGCGTGTCCGAAGATGAAACGCTTGAGACGATCAAACATACTCTGGCCCATAGTGCCGAGCTGGTCTGCCCGCATTCGGCCATCGGCATCAAAGTGGCTGAGGACCACCGCGCAGCAGATGTGCCGATGATCACTCTGGCCACCGCGCACCCGGCGAAATTCCCGGCTGCGGTCGAGAAGGCGAGCGGGGAACATCCGCCTCTTCCATCCCGCATGTCTGATCTGTATGAACGTCCGGAACGGGTGACGCGGATTGCCAATGATCTGGGTGCCCTCGAGGATCATATCAGAAGGCATATCGCTGAGTGACAGTCAGACAAGACCAGCTGAAGAACGGCTTTCGTATCGTCAGTGAACATATGCCGGGGCTGCAATCGGCAGCCATCGGCATCTGGGTGACCGCCGGCGGGCGGCATGAGCGGATCGAACAGAACGGGATCGCGCATTTCCTTGAACATATGGCGTTCAAGGGAACCGAGCGGCGTTCTTCGCTGCAAATCGCAGAGGCGATTGAGGATGTAGGTGGCTATATCAACGCCTATACCTCGCGCGAAGTGACGGCCTATTACGCGCGCGTCCTGAAAGACGACGTGGCGCTGGCGATGGATGTGATCGGCGACATCGTTCTGAACCCGGTTTTCGATCCGCGTGAGATCGAAGTTGAACGTGGCGTGATCCTCCAGGAAATAGGTCAGGCCTATGACACGCCGGACGACGTGATTTTCGACTGGCTGCAGGAACAAAGCTATCACGACCAGCCGATTGGCCGCACCATCCTCGGTCCGTCTGAACGGGTGAGTTCCTTCTCGCGAGAAGATCTTTCCGGCTTCGTGGCTGAGCACTATGGCCCTGAGCAAATGATCCTGTCTGCGGCGGGTGCTGTGGATCACGACGCGCTGATGAAAATGGCCGAAGAGATGTTTGGCCACTTGCAACCGCGCAAGGGCCTGATCCCGGAAGCTGCCCGCTTCACTGGCGGTGAGGCGCGGCAAGAAAAAGATCTGGAGCAGGCGCATTTTGCTCTGGCGCTGGAAAGCCCGGGCTATCGCGACGATGGGATCTATACCGCTCAGATCTATTCGACGGCGTTGGGCGGCGGCATGTCCTCGCGTCTGTTCCAGGAAGTGCGTGAGTCGCGCGGGCTCTGCTACACGATCTTTGCGCAGACCGGGGCCTATGCGGATACCGGCACGACCACGATTTACGCGGGAACGTCGGCAGATCAGGTCGCCGAGCTGGCAACCATCACGATAGACGAGATGAAGCGCGCCGCCGAAGACATGAGCGAAGAAGAGGTCGCTCGTGCCCGTGCGCAGATGAAAGCCGGGATGCTGATGGGTCTGGAAAGCCCCTCGAACCGGGCTGAGCGTCTGGCGCGTCTGGTGCAAATCTGGGGGCGGGTGCCTTCGTTGGAAGATACCGTCGCCAAAATTGATGCGGTCAGTACCGAAGATGTCCGGGCCTTCGCCGAACGCATGGCCGTTCAGGCCCCGGCGGCCTTGGCGCTATACGGTCCGGTCTCGGGCGCGCCATCCTTGGTAGAACTGCAGGAGAGGCGTGCGGCGTGATGCTGTTGGGCAGGCGCAAGCTGAAACTTGAAACCGCGCGGCTAAGGTTGCGCCCGCCTGTGCATTCCGACTTCAACGAATGGGCCGCTCTGCGCCGCGCCTCAGAGGAGTATTTGACCCCCTGGGAGCCGATCTGGGCGCAGGACCATTTAAGCCGCAAGTCTTTCACCAACCGGGTCTATTGGGCGCAGCGCTCGGTCGCCAGCGGAACCGCAATCCCGTTGTTTCTGTTCCGCCGTTCAGATGACCTGCTGGTGGGGGCGATCACACTGGACAACATCCGCCGCGGTCCTGCGCAGGCTGGAACCCTGGGCTATTGGACCGGGCAGAGCTTTGCGCGCAACGGCTACATGCGCGAGGCTATCGGAGCGGTCGTTCATCACGCCTTCACCCGCTTGGACCTAAGCCGGATCGAGGCAGCCTGCTTGCCCGAAAACAAACCCTCTCGCGGGCTGCTGGAAAGCTCGGGTTTCAAATACGAGGGTGTGGCGCAGTCCTATCTGCAGATCAACGGGCGGTGGCGGACGCATGTTCTTTACGCCAGCTTGCGGTCGGATCGCCGGGGCCGGACGGACGCAGGTTAGGGGGCTCTGCCCCCGTCGCGGCAAGCCGCGCCTCCCCCGGGATATTTTTGGCCAGATGAACAAGGGGCATGACTTGGCGGAGGGATGCGCTACACTCCTCCTATGCGCTGGATTGTAGCTGTATTGATATTTCTTTCGGGTGCGGCTGCTGCGCAGGAGCGGCGGCCGAGCCATTGCATTGCCATCGCCGACGCAGCACCTGGGATTGAATATCTGCACAAGGCCGCTTGGCAGGACCCGGTGCCGGAGTTTTCGGTGCGGATCAGCTATATCGCGCATGCGTCCTTTCTGATCCAGACTGCGGGCGGGCTGAACGCGGTCACGGATTTCACCGGGTTCATCGGCAGCGCCGATCTGATCCCGGATGTGGTGACGATGAACCACGCGCACAGCACCCATTGGACGGCACATCCGGACCCGGCCATTCCCAATGTGCTGCCAGGGTGGGGTGAGTTCGGGCAGGGGATAGACCATCATCTGGATTTAGGCGAGATGCTGGTGCGCAATGTCTCGACCGATATCCGGTCGTCCTATGGTGGGGTCGAGGAGAAGGGGAACTCGATTTTCGTGTTCGAGGTCGAAGGGCTGTGTATCGGTCATTTGGGGCATTTGCATCACGTGCCCTCGGATGAGCAGTTTGCCGCGCTGGGGCGTTTGGATGTAGTGATGGCAGCCGTCGATGGCGGGACGACCATGCCTCTGCCCGAGATGATCTCGGTCCTCAAACGGCTGAAAAGCTCGGTGATTATTCCCATGCATTGGTTCTCCGGTTTCTCGCTGGATCGCTTTCTCGTCTATATTCGCAATGACTTCCCGGTTGTACGCGAAGGTGTGTCAGAGCTGACCGTCTCGCTGCGCAGTTTGCCGGACCGGCCCACAGTTGTCGTGCTAGAGCCGCAATATCTGATCGATCTGGAATAGGGCTTGCCGGTCGCGCGCATGTTGGGCAAGGAAGGCGAATGGATTTGAACCCCGCAGATGCCAAGCTTGCTGACGCCATTCGCGCTGAATTGGGCGATGATGTGTTGCGTCCGGTTTCTGAACGTTACCTGGAAGAGCCGCGCAACCGGTTTGCGGGCGAAATTGGGTTGTTGGCCCTGCCGCGCAACGTGCAGGACGTGGCGGCGCTGGTTCGGCTTGCCTCGGGTGCGCGCGTGCCGGTTGTGCCCTATGGCGGCGGCACGGGCTTGGTAGGTGGGCAGGTCATGACCTCTGGTCCGGCACCTTTGTTGATCTCACTGGAGCGTATGACCGCCATTCGCGCGGTTTATCCAACTGAAAACGTAATGATTGCCGAGGCTGGGGCCGTTCTTGAGGACGTGCAGGCCGCAGCAGAGGCGCCGGACAGGCTGTTTCCCCTGTCTCTGGCCGCGCAGGGATCGTGTCGGATCGGGGGCAACCTCGCGACCAATGCCGGGGGCGTCAACGTGCTGCGATATGGTAATGCACGTGATCTGTGTCTGGGGCTAGAGGCGGTGTTGCCCAGCGGTGAAATCTGGCATGGGCTGAGCCGGTTGAGAAAAGACAACACGGGCTATGATCTACGCAATCTGTTGATCGGGTCCGAGGGGACGCTGGGGATCATCACCGCCGCCTCCCTTAAGCTGTTTCCACGTCCGGCTGAGGTAGGGACAGCGATGTTTCAAGTGGCCTCGCCCGAGGCCGCGATCGACCTGCTGGCCCTTGCGCGCGATTTGGTGGGCGAGACGGTCAGTTCGTTTGAACTGATCCACCGGCAAGGGTTGGGTTTCCTGACCGAGGTGCTGCCCGATGTGCGCCAGCCATTCGATACGCCGCCCGAATGGAGCGTGCTTATCGAGCTTGGATTGGCGGCCGGGCAGACCGCGTCTGAGCGTTTGGAGGCGATTTTCGCTGCTGCGGAGCCTCGGGGCCTTGTCCAAGATGGCGTGATTGCCCAGAGCGAGGCGCAGCGCCGCGCGCTTTGGGCCGTGCGTGAGCGTATCCCTGAGGCCAACCGCCTGATCGGGTCCGTCTCGAGCCATGATATATCGGTCCCGATCTCGACCATCCCCGAATTCATTCGGCAGGGTGCCGAGGCGATCGGCGCGTTAGGTCCGTTCCGTATCAACTGTTTCGGGCATTTGGGCGATGGTAACCTTCACTACAACGTCTTCCCGCCCAAGGGTCAGAGCCGCGATGCCTTTGATGGCCACCGCAAAGCGGTGAAGAACGCGGTTCACGATCTTGTTCACGCGTTTGACGGCTCGGTCAGCGCGGAACACGGGGTGGGACGGTTGAAGGTCGAGGACTTGGAGCGCTATGGCGATCCCGTCAAACTTCAGGCGATGCGAGGGATCAAGGCTGCCTTGGACCCAAAAGGGATCATGAACCCCGGAGCGATCCTGAAGGCGTAGACACGGCCCGAACGGTCCGGACCGTGTCTGATTGCTTTATGATGCGGGCAGAATGACCTTGTCGATCACGTGGATCACGCCGTTTGATGTCTCGATATCAGCCTGAACGACGTTGGCGTCATTCACCATCACGCCCGAATCCAGATCAATCGTGATATCGCCGCCCTGTACCGTGGCCGCGGTCATGTCGTCGGACAGATCGCCCGACATCACTTTGCCCGGCACCACATGGTAGGTCAGCACGGCGACCAACTGGTCTTTGTTTTCGGGCTTCAGCAGGTCGGCCACTGTGCCTTCGGGCAGAGCTGCGAACGCTTCATCCGTAGGGGCGAACACGGTGAAGGGACCTTCGCCTTTCAAAGTGTCTACAAGTTCGGCGGCCTGAACGGCGGCGACGAGGGTTTCGAAGCTACCGGCTGAGACGGCGGTATCGACGATGTCTTTGCCGTGACCGTCTGCCATTGCGGATGTGCCCAACAGGATCGTTGCGACGCTAGCGACTGCGAGTTTGCGGAACATTTTATGGTCTCCCAAATTAGAAATGCTTCAAGCAGCATCAATCGGGATACGGCGATCTGCGCATACGGATCACGCGTTTTGCGCAAAGAATTGCCTTGAACAGTCGCGAAACAGCGCTAAGCCAACGCTGTTTCAAATTTCAATACAATAATATGTGAGTTTTTTCGGCTCACAGACCTTCGAATTCACATAGGACATGAACATCCATGCCCATATCCTCTAGCACTTTGCGCCCGCCCAGCTCAGGCAGATCCACAATAAACGCGCAAGAGATGATCTCACCCCCCAGCCGCTCAATCAGTTTGATGCCAGCGCCAGCGGTGCCGCCGGTGGCCAGCAGATCATCGACGACCAGAACCTTTTCGCCTGCTTGGATGGCGTCATCGTGGATTTCGACGATCGCCTCGCCATATTCCAACTTGTAGTCCTGGCTGATCGTGGTGCCGGGCAGCTTGCCCTTTTTGCGGATGGGAACGAAACCGACGCTCAACTGGTGTGCAATTGCGCCGCCCAGAATAAAACCGCGCGCCTCAAGCCCGACGACCTTGTCTATCCTCTCGCCCGCATAGGGGTGCAGCATCTGATCGATGGCCATGCGAAATCCGCGCGGATCGGCAAACAGGGTGGTGACGTCGCGAAACATGATCCCTTCATGAGGGAAATCGACGATGGTTCGGATGTAATCCTTGACCGAGTTGTTTCTGGACATGAGGCACCCCTTTGGCATCAGAACACGCCGGGGTGTTTGGCCCATTGGGGTCAACCTTGCAAGGAGAGATTGCCGCCTGCGCCTATCTGCGCCGGTTCGGGACGGCCTTTGATAGTCCGTAGTACCGGTACAGCGTGGCGGGGAGCCACGACAGGTGAGGTTTGCGCCAATTGCGCTGGTCTCTCAAAAGAAATGCCTGAGCCGCATGAAGGTTCATTGCCAAAATCCTTTTTTTGTTGTTAGGTGCCCGATATCTACATCCTATATGCTATGTATATACATTGCATCGCGGAGAGAATCAAGTGTTTTGCGGGATTAAGGCGCGTGGCGAAGAAAGACGGTAAGGGTTCTACCAAGAAAAACAGTCAGTTGGTGTTGCGTCTGGATAAGGACGAACGTGATGCCTTTGTCGAATTGTGTAAAGAGCTGGACACGTCAGCCGCACGCGAAATCCGCCGCTTTATCCGCGGGTTCATGAAAGAACACGCAGACGATTAGGCGGGTCGCCGCAGTACAGCCGTCGCAACGCCCATTCCGATCAGAGCTAGTCCTCCGAACCGTGTCATTGCGTTGATCACGCCAGCGCGCCCGATCATGAGCCGCAGTCGATCGGCCAGAAGCGCGTAAGCCAGCGCATTCAGCCACGCGAGGCCCACGAAGGTCGCAATCAGGATCGCGAATTGAGGGCCCAGGGGTTCGGCTGGGCGCAGGAACTGCGGGACGAAGGCGATGAAAAAGGCGATTGATTTCGGGTTCAGGGCGGTAACTGCTGCCGCATGTCCGAAAACCCCGCGCGCGGTAACATCACGCCCTGTTTCAACCGGGTTCAACCCACCCGATGGCGCGCTGCGCAACAGTTTGATGCCCAACCAGACCAGATAGGCGGCCCCGATCCACTTCAACACAGAAAACAACGTGGCAGAGGCCAGAACTAAAGCGCCCAAACCCAGCAGAGACGCTGTCATCGCGACAAGATCACCAACGGCAACACCGGTGGCCGAGGCAACCGCCACGCTGCGCCCTTTTGATAGCGCATAGCTGAGAACCAGCAGCACGGTCGGTCCGGGGATCAGCAGCAACGCGGTCGATGCGGCCACAAAGGCCAACCAGAGTTCTAAAGACATGGGTCATCCTGTTCCTGTTCGCCTCGCAGCAAGCCCTCACACGGAGCAGGCGTCAAGCGGTTTCAGCCTCGCCCAGAAATTCTAAAGGCCGGATTAAGCCTGATACATCTCTCTTGAATCCCGCGCATCGATGCCCAGACTGATAAGACGGATGAACGGAGGCCCCGATGGAGCAGACTCAGAACCTGACGCAAGACCACACAGCGCGGCTGAGAAAAGGCGCATTTGTCCTGATTGCGGTGATCGCGGCGCTCTATGTGTTGGCCGTGGTTTATATGTATGTGAATCAGCGCGATCTGCTGTTCAAACCATCCGGCGTGTTGCCTGAACCCAGCGCGATCGGTTTGGCGGATGTCGAGGTCCTGTCGCTGCCCATGTCGGATGGCACCGATCTGACGGTCTGGTCCGCGCCTGCAGTGGCTGAGGATGCGCCGACCGTTCTGTTTTTCCACGGACAAAGCGGTAATCTGGGAGATCGCGCCGACCGGCTACGTGAAATCCTGAACAGCGGCTTCGGTCTGCTCGCGCCAAGTTATCGAGGGTTCCCCGGCAGCGATGGCACCCCATCCGAGGCCGCTTTCGTCGCTGACGGTCTGGCCCTCTATGACCAACTAAGCGCACAGGGCCAATCGGTTGTGCTTCATGGTCAGAGCCTCGGAACTGGCGTCGCGGCTGCTGTTGCCGCACAGCGCCCTGACGCGGGACTGCTGGTCTTGGAAGCACCCTTTACCGCAACCGTTGATGTCGCGGCCGAGCGCTACCCTTGGCTGCCCGTTTCACTTCTCATGCAGGACAAGTTCGCCACACGCGACATCATCGGCCAAATTGAGGTGCCGACGCTGATCTTTCATGGCTCCGAAGACATCGTCGTCCCGCCGCATCACGGAAAAGCGCTTGCCGAAGGAGGCGAGGCTCAGTTGTTCATGATTGAGGGCGGCACACACAATGATCTCTGGTCGCATGGCTTGTGGCAGACCGTGCAAGACAATCTGCCGCCGCAGTAAGACTACAGAACCCGGCCGGCCACCGCGTCCAGCTTTGCCAGCACGGTCAGGTCGCGATTTTCCGGCGCGGTCAGGATCGCGTGGTCCAGGGCCCGGTCACACCCATGCGGGCAGGGCGTGCGGATCGGACCCAGCAAGCCTGGCAGCCCTTTGACCAAAGCCCGGCCCTTTTCTGCATTCCCGGTCAGGGTTGCGATAATCGAGGTCACGTCGACCTCGCCATGATCAGGGTGCCAGCTGTCATAGTCAGTGACCATCGCAACCGAGGCATAGCAAAGCTCGGCCTCGCGGGCGAGTTTCGCCTCAGGCATATTGGTCATGCCGATCACATCGCAGCCCCACTGTTCGCGGTACATCTTGGACTCGGCCAGAGTCGAAAACTGCGGCCCCTCCATCGCCAGATAGGTGCCGCCGTGATGCACGGAAATACCAGCGGCTATTCCGGCCTCTTCGCAGGCATTCGACAAACGCGGGCAGGTGGGATGCGCCACGCTGACATGGGCCACGCAGCCGGTTCCGAAAAAGCTTTTCTCTCGTGCAAATGTCCGGTCGATGAACTGATCCACGATCACGAAATCACCCGGCGCCATATGCTCGCGGAATGATCCGCAGGCCGAGACCGATATCACATCCGTCACACCCAGCCGCTTTAAAGCGTCGATATTGGCGCGATAAGGCACTTCGGTTGGCGAATGGATGTGTCCGCGCCCGTGGCGGGGTAAAAACACCATATCGACTCCATCCAATGATCCGGTCAGAACCTGATCGGAGGGCGCTCCCCAAGGCGTATCAACCCGGACCCACTCCGCATTTTCCAGCCCGTCGATGTCGTAAATGCCTGATCCGCCGATGACGGCGATTTTTGTTTGGGTCACGTTGGGTCTCCGCTGCTCAATCCATGCGGGAAAACACTGCGGGTCGCAGGCGAAATTGGCAAGTGGTCTCAGCCATTTGCACCGGTTCATCGCGAGTTGTGCTGTTAAGCTATGCGGTTGACGCATATCAGGGTCCCGCTGATCGCGGTATCTCTTGGGTGCTTTGACAGGTAAAAGGCGCCCTTTCGCGCGAACACAAAGACCCACAGGACCGTCCCATGCCCCGAGCCATGCTGGCAAGCTTTGCCAACCGTATTGCCAAGCCCGATCTCCGTTGGGTGCCCGATGAGGGCCTTACCGTGTCGCGCCTGCGGATTGAGCTGCTGTCAGGTCTGACGGTTGCACTGGCGCTGGTGCCCGAAGCCGTGGCCTTTGCCTTTGTCGCGGGCGTGCATCCTCTCGTCGGTCTTTACGCGGCCTTCATGGTCGGCCTAATCACCGCGCTGATCGGAGGCCGCCCCGGCATGATTTCGGGCGCGACGGGGGCCTTGGCGGTCGTAATGGTGGCGTTGGTCGCGCAGCACGGGGTCGAGTACTTGTTCGCAACCGTGGTTTTGATGGGCATTCTGCAAGTAATAGCTGGTGCGATGCATTGGGGGCGTTTCATTCGCCTTGTGCCGCATCCGGTGATGCTGGGTTTTGTGAACGGGCTGGCGATTGTGATCTTTCTGGCGCAGATGGGCCAGTTCAAGGTCCCCGGAACCATGGAAAACACCGGCCACGGGATGAGCGGGGGCGAGTGGCTCTCAGGCATGCAACTCTATACAATGCTGGGTCTCGTCGCGCTAACCATGGCGGTGATATGGGTCATGCCGCGGATCACGCGTATCATTCCGGCCCCTCTAGCCGGTATTCTGGTGGTTGCCGCGCTGGTGATCGGCTTTGGTTTGGATGTGCCGCGCGTCGGTGATCTGGCCTCGATCGAGGGCGGCTTGCCTGCCTTCCACATCCCGATGGTGCCGCTGAACTTCGAAACGCTCGAGATCATCTTGCCCTACGCGGTCATTCTGGCCGCAATTGGCCTGATTGAATCTCTGCTGACTCTGAACCTTGTGGGTGAGATCACTAACAAGCGTGGCGGAGCCTCGCAGGAATGCATCGCGCAGGGCGTCGCAAACGTAGCCACCGGCTTCTTCGGAGGCATGGGTGGTTGCGCCATGATCGGCCAGTCGATGATCAACGTGAAGTCCGGCGGTCGCACCCGGATTGCGGGCATCGCGGCTGCTCTGTTCCTGCTGATCTTCATCCTGTTCGCCTCGCCGCTGATCGAGCAAATCCCGCTGGCTGCGCTGGTTGGTGTAATGTTCATGGTGGTGATCGGGACCTTCGCCTGGAACTCATTCAAGATCATGCGCAAGGTGCCTTTGATGGACGCCTTCGTGATTGTTCTGGTGACTGTCGTTACGGTGATGGAAGACCTTGCGGTTGCGGTTGTCGTCGGCGTGATTGTTTCGGCCCTGGCCTATGCATGGAATAACGCCAAGCGTATCCATGCTGTCACCCGCGACTCTGAGACGGAAAAGGGCGCGAAAGTCTATGAAATCCAGGGTCCGTTGTTCTTTGGCTCGTCGGACGGATTTGTCGAGCTGTTCGACGTTCCGAACGATCCCGACGTGGTCATTGTGGATTTCGCCGAAAGCCGCGTGGTCGATCAATCCGCCCTGCAGGCCATCGAAAACGTCGCTGCAAAATACGAGGCTGCGGGCAAGCGTGTGATGCTGCGTCATCTTAGCCACGACTGCCACAAGCTGCTGAACAAAGCGGGCCACTTGATGGTCGATAGCGACGATGACCCGGATTACGGCTTGGCCGTGGACTACTCGGTCCGTACCGGCATCCTGGGTGGCCACTGAGGTATTTGCGAGGCTCTGCCTCGCGCTCCGGGATATTTGAGGCCAGATGAACAAAGGATCCCCTGCTTCATCTGGCTAAAAATATCCCGGGGGAGTCGCCGCAGGGCGGCGGGGGCAGCGCCCCCTTGGGACAGGCCTCAATCATCCGGCCTGTTCAGCGAAAACAGCTCGGTGACAACGGCATAGTCTCGGTAGCCAAGCCGCGCCAAAGGCTGGAAGGTTGTCACGTCGAATTTGCCATCCTTCAGGCAGTCATCGCGCAGATGGACCCCGGTTACTTCGCCAAAGACAACGCGGTTCGCCTCACCGGGTAGAGTCGTGATCTCGGTCAGCTTGCATTCCAGCGCAGCGGGCGCATCTGCAACGCGTGAGCAGGCAATGGTTTCGCACTCGACCGCTGTCAGGCCTGCATGGGCAAATTCGTCGGTATCTTTTGGCAGTCCGGCTGAACTCGCATTCATCGCATCTCGGTGGGCAAAGGCTACGATGTTCACGCAGAATAAGCCCGTTGCCTCGATATTGGCGATGCTGTCCTTGCCGCCATCCTGGTCGTGCTTGGTTCCGGTTGTGGCAAACATCACCTGCGGCGGGGAGTAGGCGACCCCGTTGAAGAATGAGTAAGGCGCCAGATTGTTGATCCCGTTAGCGTCGCGCGACGAAATCCATCCGATTGGGCGCGGGGTGATGATGGCGTTGAACGGGTTGTGCGGCAGGCCGTGGCCGTCTTCGGGGCGATAGAACATATGGTCTCCAAGCGTTTGCCCAAGGCGTAACGAAGTGCTAGGGCGATTGCCAGCTAGGAAAAGAGGGCAGGCGTGCAGCACTTCGCGATCAGGCCGGAAGAGCCGCAGGATTGGTGGGAGGTCGAGGCCCTCTATGATCTGTGCTTTGCGCCGGGGCGTGAGGCGCTTTCCTCTTACCGTTTGCGCGATGATGTGCCGCCAGTGACCGGTTTGTCTCTGGTTGCGCGCGATGGGCAGGGAATTCTGGCCGGAGCGATCCGGTTCTGGCCTGTTCATGTCGGTGATCATGACGCCTTGCTGTTGGGTCCTGTTGCAGTTCACCCCACTCATCAGGGCGAGGGGCTTGGAGGCTACCTCATTCATTCCGGCGTTGAAACGGGGCGGGAAAAGGGTTGGGACCGCGTCATGCTGGTCGGCGACGCGCCATATTACGCCCGTTTTGGGTTCACGCCATTGACGGGGGTTGAGATGCCCCCGCCAACCAACCCCGACCGTGTTTTGGGCATGGCTCTGAGCCCCGGAAAGTGGGACAATATCACCGGAGCCGTAACCCGCTGGTCGCGCTGAACTATTGAAACACCGCGCTGAAATACCGATCTTTCAAGGAACGGAGGGTTCGGATGCAGGATGTTATACTGATCGACAGTGTCGACGCGGACGCGGAATTGGATCGCTTGGCGAAACACTACCGCTCGGCCGGTGGGGCGGGTGTCAAACTGCTCAACGCTTTGGGCGGGTCGGCGGAATCCCTGCTGGATCAACTGCCCGAACCTCTGCGCAACGGCTTGACCGGAGCGACCGAGCAAGCCCTTTGGATGGCGATGCAGGCAGCGCAAGGATCGCGGCAGGTCGTACCGGATCAGGCCCCTTGGCTGAACACCGCGGTCACAACGGCAATGGGCGCTGCGGGCGGATTGGGTGGCCTGTCTACCGCCTTGGTCGAGTTGCCGGCGACCACAGCGATGCTGTTGCGCTCAATCCAAGGGGCAGCCGCGCGTGAAGGCTTTGATCCGGCTGAAGAAAACGTGAAATTCGACTGTGTTCGGGTGTTGGCGGCTGCAGGTCCCTTGTCGCACGATGACGGAGCGGATCTGGGGTTCTTTTCCGTGCGCCTGACGTTGACAGGCCCTGCGATGCAGAAACTGATTGCGGCTGTGGCGCCAAAACTATCGGTTGTGTTGGGTCAGAAATTGGCGGCGCAATCCGTACCGGTTCTGGGGGCGCTTGCGGGGGGTGGGACGAATTACATCTATACCCGCTACTACCAGCAGATCGCCCATGTTCACTTTGGTTTGCGTCGGTTGGCGATGGACGCGGATATCTCACACGATGTTCTGGTTCGCAGGCTCAGCGCGCGTATGTAGCGGTTAGATTTGGTCGCTGCCGCATCATGTGGTATACTGAGTTTAACAGGCCGCGATATAAAAGCTTAATAGAAGACGCGGTATACAGGCACTGATCTGATGCGAAAGTGAGTGTGGCGCGATGAAGGTTTCTCGGGCGTCCAGTCTAAACCTCGATGTGGGGCAGGTTCCGGTCCTGCCTCAGGCAGCCGCGTTGTGCTATCGGTTGTCGCGAGGTCGTCCTGAGGTTCTGTTAATCACCTCCCGCAAGGCGCAGCGCTGGATCATCCCGAAAGGCTGGTTGATTGATGGATTAAGCGCCTCGGAAACCGCGGCTCAGGAAGCTTGGGAAGAGGCCGGTGTGATCGGCACATGTGTGCCGGTCAAGCTGGGCCAGTTCTCGATGGCCAAAACCTGCGCCAAGCGTGGTCCGGTTCTGTGCGCGGTGGATGTCTACCCACTGCATGTGGATCAGGTTCAGAATCAGTTCCCAGAGACAGGGCAGCGGAAACGTAAGTGGTGTACGCTTCAAAAGGCCGCATCGAGAGTCAACTCGCCGGATCTTGCCGCTATTTTGCGCAAATTTGCGCCCCGGATACACTAAACTTAATGCTGAGAGACTTGATATTGGAGTTTCGGTCGGTATCTATTCGCCAACCGTCATTTTGGAAGGACCATGATTCAATACGCGTTGAAGTGCAGCAAGGGCCATAGTTTCGACAGCTGGTTCCAATCTGCCGAAGCCTACGACAAGCTGGCAGCCTCGGGCATGGTGACATGCGCGGTATGTGGATGTGCCCATGTTGAAAAGGCGATCATGACTCCGCGTGTCCGGCCTGCGCGGGATGCCCAGAAGACCGCGCAAATGCCAAAACCGTCATCGGATGATATCAACGTAGCCAGCACCCCCACTGAAGTTGAACGCGTCTTGGCCGAACTACGCCGCAAGGTCGAAGAAAACTCGGACTATGTGGGCCATGACTTCGCCTCGGAGGCGCGCAAGATGCATCTGGGCGAAGCACCCGAGCGCTCGATCTATGGCGAAGTGAAACCGGATGAGGCGAAATCCCTGATCGAAGACGGGGTACCGGTTGCGCCACTTCCCTTTATTCCCAGCAGAAAGACAAACTGACCCATGCATATCGTGATTACCGGAGCCAATCGGGGAATTGGATGGGCTCTGGCGGAGCGATATCGCGCGCAGGGTCATGGCGTCACGGGAACTGCGCGTGATGGCAGCGCCGAGGTTCAGTTGGACGTAGCCGATCCGGCGCAGCAAGCGGCGATGGCGGACCAGCTAAAAGGGCAGCCGGTCGACCTGTTGATTTGCAATGCGGGCGTTTATTTGGACAAAGGTCACAGCATTGATGACTACCCCGCCGAGATGTGGGCGCAGAGTTTTGCGGCCAATGTCACTGGCGTTTTCCTGACTGTGCAGTCATTGCTGCCCAATCTGCGCGCGGCTGTCGGACGGATTGCGATCATGTCGTCTCAGATGGCATCGCACACCCGCGCGCCGGGCGGCAGCTACATCTACCGCGCCTCCAAGGCGGCGGCGTTGAATTTGGGGCGTAATCTGGCGGCCGACTTAAAGGCGGATGGGATTGCAGTGGGCATTTATCACCCCGGTTGGGTGAAGACCGACATGGGTGGCTCAGCGGCGGACATCCATGTGGATCAAGCCGTCGCTGGCCTGATGGAGCGTTTCGATGCGCTGTCGCTGGACAACACAGGTTGTTTCGAAACCTACGACGGGAAGCCTCACGCCTACTGAGTGTTCAGCGCGGCCTTGGGCAGTTCATACACTTCGCCGGGTTCGATGAAAATCACCATGATGTCGCCCCGAACTTCATGGTTGATCGGTGAGGGCGAGCTGCTGGAATCCGGAATGCCATCGGTGAAGTAAATTCTGCGAACATCACCACCGGGCAACATCACGGCTAATGTTGCGGTGCCATCATCACGGCGGCGCAGCTCGGCGTTGCAGCTTTGCAGCGGATCACCGGCTCTGCCGGCGCAGGGAACCGTACCCAGCGCGTTCTGTCCATCGGTGCCAGCCACGCTGGCCTGCTGGGACAGGGCTGGGGATGCGATCACGGCAAGGACGGTTGCGAAACGATGCATGAATAACCTCTTGGAATTGCTTTAGCGCTAGGCTGACATTGCGTTTTCGGAAAGTAAAGCGGCCCCGTGACGCAATATCTGTTATGCAGCGCCCCTTGCTCTTGGTGTCCCCCTCGCATATGAGGCTCGGGACTTTAAATCCAAGGCGCGGAGACACTTGCCCCCATGCCCGTACTCGTGATGAAATTCGGTGGCACATCGGTTGCCAATCTTGACCGCATCCGCCGCGCGGCGAAACGCATCGGCGTTGAGGTGGCAAAGGGCTATGACGTCATTGTCATCGTCTCGGCAATGTCCGGCAAAACCAACGAATTGGTGGGGTGGGTGAACGAGACCTCGCCGCTGTTCGACGCCCGCGAGTATGATGCTGTGGTGTCGTCGGGCGAAAACGTCACCGCCGGCCTGATGGCGCTGACGTTGCAGGAGATGGAAATTCCGGCGCGCAGCTGGCAGGGCTGGCAGGTGCCGCTGCTGACCAATGGCGCGCATTCCTCGGCCCGGATCGAGGAAATTCCGACCGACAACCTGAACCAAAAGTTCGGCGAAGGCATGAGGGTGGCCGTGGTTGCCGGTTTCCAGGGTATCAGCCCCGAAGGCCGGATCACGACGCTGGGCCGTGGCGGTTCGGACACGACCGCTGTTGCCTTTGCTGCCGCGTTTGAGGCCGAGCGCTGCGATATCTACACGGACGTCGATGGCGTCTACACGACCGACCCGCGCATCTGCGAAAAGGCGCGCAAGCTGGACCGGATTTCGTTCGAGGAAATGCTCGAACTGGCGTCACTGGGCGCGAAAGTGTTGCAAACCCGCTCGGTCGAGCTGGCGATGCGCTATAAGGTGAAACTGCGCGTTCTTTCAAGTTTCGAAGAACAATCAGACGAGGCCGGTACACTGGTCTGCGACGAGGAGGATATCATGGAATCCAATGTTGTGGCCGGTGTGGCCTATTCCCGCGACGAAGCCAAGATGACCGTCGTTTCCGTGGCCGACCGCCCCGGCATCGCATCGATCATTTTCACCGCGCTCAGCGATGAGGGCGTGAACGTGGATATGATCGTCCAGAACATTTCGGACGAAGGGCGTACGGACATGACCTTCTCCTGCCCGACCGATCAGGTGGCGCGCGCTGAAAAGGCGCTGTTGGCGATCAAGGATGCGGGCGAACTGAACTATGCCGAGCTGGTGGCCGACGAAGACGTCTGCAAGGTTTCGGTGGTGGGCATCGGCATGCGCTCGCAATCGGGTGTGGCGGCCAAAATGTTTAAGGTTCTCTCGGATGAGGGGATCAACATCAAGGTCATTACAACCTCTGAGATCAAAATTTCCGTCCTTGTCGACAGGAAATACATGGAACTTGCGGTTCAGGCACTGCATGATGCCTTTGAACTGGACAAGGCGGCCTGAGCTGATCGGCCAAAGGTTTCGCCTGACGCACTAATTGGGTTGGGCCATGGCAGACGGTACGGAAACAGAATCCCGCAAGCTGCTGGTTCGGCTGCGCGAGGAAATGGCGAGCGAGGCGGCCGGTCAGGAGCGTCTCGACCGCATCACGCAGCTGATTGCGGACAGCATTCGCTGCGAGGTCTGCTCGATCTATCTGTTCCGTGACGAAGAAACCCTTGAGCTTTGCGCGACTGAGGGCCTCTCGCCCGAGGCCGTCCACCAAACCCGGATGCGTCTGGGCGAAGGTCTTGTGGGCCGGGTGGCCAAATCCGGCAAGGTTGTGAACACAGCAGATGCGCCCGCGGCCAAGGGGTTCCGGTTCATGCCGGAAACTGGCGAGGAACGCTTTTCCTCATTCCTCGGAGTACCGGTACAGCGGCTGGGTCAGAAACTGGGCGTTCTGGTGGTGCAGTCCCGTGACGCGCGTGAATTCTCTGCCGATGAAATTTATGCGCTGGAAGTGGTCGCAATGGTTCTGGCTGAGATGGCGGAACTGGGCGCGTTCGTTGGCGAAGGCGCGGCCCTTTCCCCCTTGCACCAGCAATCGGTGCAATTGACCGGCGGTCCGGCGCAGGAAGGGTCTGCCGAGGGGCATGTCTGGCTGCACGAGCCGCGCGTAGTCGTGACCAACCCGATTGCCGAAGACCCGCACCGCGAAAGCGAGCGGTTGAATGAGGCGGTCGAGGAGCTGCGCGTCGGCGTCGACAAGATGCTCGAAATCTCACAGAACGGTGACAAAGAGCAACTAAAAGTTCTGGAAGCCTACCGTATGTTCGCCAATTCCAAGGGCTGGATGCGGAGGATGGAGGAAGACATCGCTCTCGGCCTCAGCGCCGAGGCCGCGGTCGAGAAAGAGCAGTCGCAAGCACGCGCCCGTATGGGTCAGGTGACCGACCCCTATCTGCGGGAACGTCTGGCGGATCTGGATGACCTCAGCAATCGCTTGCTGCGCATCCTGACGGGGCAGGGCAAGACCGATAGCGCCGATCTGCCGCCCGATCCGATCCTGATCGCCCGCAATATCGGCCCCGGAGACCTGCTGGAATATGGGCGGTCCCTGAAGGGGATCGTCCTTGAAGAAGGCTCGGTTGGCAGCCACGCCACGATTGTGGCCCGCGCGCTGGCGATCCCTTTGGTCGTGCATGTCGGGCGGATCACGACCGAAGCTCTGAACGGCGACCACATTCTTGTCGATGGGGACAACGGCGTTGTCCATCTGCGCCCCGAAGACAGTGTTGTCAGCGCGTTTCGCGACAAGATCGCGATGCAGGCCAAAGCGCAGGAGCGCTATGCCTCGATCCGGGAAACGCCAACCGTTACGCAGGATGGCGCGCGGATCAACATGGCGATGAATGCGGGCCTGATGGCCGATCTGCCCTCGCTCGGGAACTCGGGCGCGGAAGGCGTTGGCTTGTTCCGGACCGAGCTGCAATTCCTGATCCGCAACCAGATGCCGAAACGGTCTGAGCTGGTGACCCAATACCAGCGGGTTCTGGACGCGGCCGGAGAAAAGCGCGTTGTGTTCCGGACCCTCGATATCGGCTCCGACAAGGTTCTGCCCTACATGAAGCACGTGGCCGAACCGAACCCGGCGCTGGGCTGGCGTGCGATTCGCGTTGGTCTGGATAAGCGCGGCGTGATGCGGATGCAGCTGCAGGCCCTGTTGCGCGCCGCCAATGGCCGCCCACTAACCATCATGTTTCCTTTCGTCGCGCAGGCTGAGGAGTTCCGCGAGGCCCGTTGGGAGGTCAACAAAACCATCGAGCGTGAAAAGCGTCTTGGCCATATTCTGCCGGAAACGCTCGAAGTGGGGGCGATGCTGGAAACGCCGTCGCTGGCGTTCTCACCGCAAAAGTTCTTTGATGAGGTGGATTTCATCTCGATCGGAGGCAACGACCTGAAACAGTTCTTCTTTGCCGCCGATCGTGAAAACGAGCTGGTGCGCCGCCGATATGACACGTTGAACGTCAGCTTCCTCAGCTTCATCGAACGGATCGTGGAACGCTGCAGTATCTCGGATACGCCGCTGAGTTTCTGTGGCGAGGATGCCGGCCGCCCAGTTGAGGCACTGTGTTTGGCGGCGATGGGGATCCGCACCTTGTCCATGCGTCCGGCTTCGATCGGGCCGGTCAAAAGCCTGTTGCTGAGATCGAACCTGCAGGACGTCCGCAAGATCATCGCGGATGCACGTCATCGTGGTGAGCAATCCGTGCGCCCGGCGGTCATGGAGTGGTTGCGGTCGCAATCGTGACCCATCAGTCGGCCTATTGGGGATTCCGGGCTTGATTTTTATTTCAAGGTTCCGTATCCAGCGGTGGAAATGTTAGCGATAACATTCAGGGCCGTGCCAGCGACCCACATCGCGACTGAGGTTCTGCTTCTTGAGGCAGGAAGCATAAAAGGAAGCTGATCATGGTTTCACGCGTCATCCCGGTAGACCCGTTCGACCTCGTGCTGTTTGGCGCGACGGGCGATCTGGCGCAGCGCAAGATCTTGCCAGGGCTGTATCACCGGTTTGAAATGGGCCAGATGCCGGAGGATGCGCGGATCATCGGAACCGCCCGGTCCGACATGGACAGTAACGGGTTTCGTGACCAGTTGCGCGCTTCGATGGATAAATTCGCGCCGAGTTACGACAAGGACACTCTGAATCGCTTTTTGACCCATGTTGACTATGTGCCAGTGGATGCGCTGGGCGATGCGGGCTGGGCCGATCTGGCCAAAGCCTTGCGCCCGGATGTGGTGCGGGCTTTCTATCTGTCGGTCGGACCGAGCTTGTTCTCAGGCATTGCGCAGCGTCTGAACGATAACGGGCTTGCAACGCCTGACAGCCGGATCGTGGTGGAAAAGCCCTTCGGTCATGATCTGGCCTCGGCTAAGGCTTTGAACGAGGGGCTGCGCGCCTGTTTTGAAGAGCATCAAATCTACCGGATCGACCACTATCTGGGCAAGGAAACCGTGCAGAACCTGATGGCGCTGCGCTTTGCCAATTCCCTTTTCGAGCCGCTTTGGAACGCGACCCATGTCGATCACGTGCAGATCACCGTGGCCGAGACTGTCGGGGTCGAGGGGCGCGGTGCTTACTACGACCAATCCGGCGCGATGAGAGATATGATCCAGAACCATCTGGTGCAGCTTCTCTGCTTGACCGCGATGGAGCCGCCTTCGAAATTCGCGCCAAACGCGGTACGAGATGAAAAGGTTAAGGTGATCGAAGCGCTGGAGCCGGTCGAGCCGAAGGATATCGCTCGTGGCCAATATCGCACGGACAAGGGCGGCGACGGTTACCTCGATCATGTCGGCGATCCCGCCAGCCGTACCGAAAGCTTCATTGCGTTGAAGGCTCATATCGGCAACTGGCGTTGGGCGGGCGTGCCTTTTTACTTGCGCACCGGCAAACGCCTGAGGGCGCGCGAGTCCGAAATTGCGGTGTTCTTCCGCGACCCGCCGCATACGATTTTTCCCAATGTGGGGCCTCTGCACGGCAATGTGCTGGTGATCCGTCTGCAGCCGGACGAGGGCATCACTCTGCGCACTACGATCAAGGAACCGGGGCAGGGCGGGTTCCGTCTGTCCGACGTGGCGCTCGACATGAGCTTTGCCGATGCGTTGGGCGATGGCGCGCAATCGCCCGACGCCTATGAACGTCTCATCATGGATGTGATCCGCGGCGACCAAACCCTGTTCATGCGCGGCGATGAGGCCGAGGCCGCCTGGGCCTGGGTTGATCCCATCATTCGCGGCTGGGAAGAGCGTGGCGACAAGCCCGCAAAATACGATCAGGGCAGTTCAGGGCCCGAAGAAGCATTGATGCTGATGCATCGCGATGGACGCCGTTGGCGTCAGATCGGAGGGTAATCATGGTCAATACAATTATTTCGGACGTCACTAAACGCATCATCGACCGCAGCGCCGACCTGCGCGGCCCGCATCTTGAGCGCATGGAACAGGCCAAATCCAAGGGCCCCGCCCGTGCGCATCTGTCCTGCAGTGGTCAGGCGCATGCCTATGCCGGTGCCGGTGAGGATCAGAACTCGATGGCGACCGGTACGGCTGGGAACCTTGGCATCGTCACCGCCTATAACGACATGCTCTCGGCCCACCAACCGTTCGAGCGGTATCCCGAGCTGATCCGTCAGGCGATCCGCGCGGCAGGCGGTACAGCGCAGGTCGCAGGCGGGGTTCCCGCCATGTGCGACGGCGTGACCCAAGGCGAGGCGGGGATGGAACTGTCGCTGTTCTCGCGCGATGTGATCGCGCTGGCGACGGGCGTGGCTCTCAGCCACAACACCTATGACGCGGCGGTGTTTCTTGGGGTTTGCGACAAGATCGTGCCCGGCCTGATCATCGGCGCGCAGGCCTTTGGCCATCTGCCGGCCGTCTTCCTGCCCGCTGGTCCGATGACCAGCGGTCTACCGAATGACGAAAAAGCCAAGGTGCGTCAGCAATTCGCTGCCGGAGAGGTTGGTCGCGATGCTCTGATGAAGGCTGAAATGGCAGCTTACCATGGCCCCGGCACCTGCACCTTCTACGGTACCGCCAACACCAACCAGATGCTGATGGAGTTCATGGGCTTGCACCTGCCGGGCTCTAGCTTCGTCAACCCCAACACGCCTTTGCGCGATGCGCTGACTGAGGAAGGCGCACGCCGCGCCCTGTCTCTCAGCGCGTTGGGCAATCACTACACACCGGTCTGCCAGATCCTCGATGAACGCGCCTTCGTCAATGGTATCGTTGGCCTGATGGCCACAGGCGGCTCGACCAACCTGCTGATCCACCTGATCGCCATGGCGCGCGCGGGTGGTATCGTTCTAGACTGGGAGGATTTCTCGGATATTTCTGCCGTGGTCCCTCTGGTCGCGCGGGTCTATCCCAACGGTCTGGCCGACGTGAACCACTTCCACGCCGCCGGGGGTTTGGGCTTTACCATAAGCACGCTGTTGGAGGATGGGCTGCTGCACCCCGACACACTGACCGTCGCGGGGCAGGGTCTTCACAACTACACCAAGGAACCAAAGCTGAAAGACGGCGAGCTGGTTTGGGAAGACGGTGCGGGTCACAGCCTGAATGAAAAGATCGTGCGCCCGGCCAAGGACCCGTTCCAGCCTACCGGTGGTCTGTCGCGCCTGACCGGAAATCTGGGCACCGGCGTCATGAAGGTCTCGGCTGTGGCACCCGAGCACCAAGTGGTCGAAGCGCCCGTCCGTGTGTTCCACGACCAGAACGATGTCAAAGCCGCCTTCAAGGCCGGAGAATTCACCGATGATGTCATCGTCGTTGTTCGGTTCCAGGGCCCGAAGGCCAACGGCATGCCCGAGCTGCACTCGCTGACACCGATACTGTCGATCCTTCAGGGCAGGGGCCAAAAGGTCGCTCTGGTCACCGATGGCCGCATGTCTGGTGCGTCGGGAAAGGTTCCCGCCGCCATCCATGTCTGCCCCGAAGCGCTGGACGGTGGTGCCATCGGCTATCTGCAAGACGGTGATCTTCTGCGCGTCGATGCGGTAAAGGGTGAGCTTGAAATCCTCACCCCCGGCGTCCTCGACCGCAGCCCAGCGACTGCTGATCTGTCTGCCAACCAGCACGGCGTTGGTCGCGACCTCTTCGGCGCGTTCCGCCAGAATGTCGGGTCCGCCGACACAGGTGCCAGCATTTTCGGAGTTTAACCCATGTCCAAAACCCAACGCACCCGCGAAATCTGCGCGCTGGCCCCCATCGTTCCGGTGCTCGTCGTCGATGACGCGGCCCACGCCCGCCCCTTGGCAGAGGCGCTGGTCGCAGGTGGTCTTCCCGCGCTCGAAGTCACTCTGCGCACCCCTGCGGCACTGGACGTGATCCGCACCATGGCCGCTGTGCCCGGAGGCGTCGTGGGCGCAGGCACGCTGGTCACTCCCGAAGACGTCCGCGCCGCCAAAGAGGCGGGCGCGCAGTTCGGCGTCTCGCCCGGCGCGACCGATGCCCTGATCGCCGCATGCGAAGCCGAAAGCCTGCCCCTTTTGCCCGGCGCGGCCACTGCGAGTGAGGCGATGGCCCTGCTGGAAAAGGGCTATGACATGCTGAAATTTTTCCCCGCCGAGGCCTCGGGCGGTGCACCGGCCCTCAAAGCCATAGGGGCGCCCCTGCCTCAGATCACGTTCTGCCCCACAGGCGGAGTATCGCCCTCAAATGCCCGCGACTACCTTTCGCTGTCCAACGTGGCCTGCGCCGGAGGAAGCTGGGTCGCGCCCAAGCAGATGGTTCAAGAGGGTGACTGGTCCGGGATCGAAGCGCTTGCGCGTGAGGCGACCCACCTGACGGATTGACGCCGAAAGTCGAAACGCTAGGGTAAGCCACAAGTTAAACAGGTTACCCTCATGAACAACCAAACCTCCCTTGTGCATGGGCGCGAGTATCTGGCCATTCCCGGCCCTTCGGTTATGCCCGACGCGGTGTTGCAAGCCATGCACCGCCCGTCGCCCAATATCTACGATGGCGCGTTGATCGAGATGATGCCCGCGCTGACGCAGGACCTAAAGCGCGTGGCCGGAACCCAGCACGACGTCGCCATTTATATCGCCAACGGCCACGGCACGTGGGAGGCCGCGCTATCGAATGTGATCGCCCCCGGAGAAACCGTTCTAGCCCCGGCCTCGGGTCGTTTCACCCATGGCTGGGCCGAGATGGCCGAGGGGATCGGCGCAAAGATCGACCTGATAGACTTCGGCTTGTCTTCACCCTGGGATCTCGACCACATCGCCGAGGCGCTGAACGCCGACAAGGAGCACAAAATCAAAGCTGTGCTTGCCGTCCATGTGGATACGTCCACCTCGATCCGGAATGATATCCCTGCCTTGCGCGCCCTGCTGGATGACTTGAACCACCCAGCGTTGCTAATGGCCGACTGTATCGCCTCGATGGGTTGCGACCGGTTCGAGATGGACGCTTGGGGAGTCGATGTCACCGTGACAGCCTGCCAGAAGGGCCTCATGACCCCGGCGGGCACCGGCTTTGTCTTCTTCAACGACAAAGCGAAGGCGAAACGTGCTGCAATGCCCCGCGTTTCGCAATATTGGGATTGGCAACCGCGCGCCAACCCCGAGCTGTTCTATCAGTATTTCAACGGCACCGCGCCGACTCATCACCTCTACGGCCTGCGTGCCGCGCTGGACCTGATCCACCGTGAGGGTCTCGAAAACGTCTGGTCCCGTCATGAGCGCCTTGCCAAGGCTATCTGGGCTGCTTGCGATGTCTGGGCGCAAGGCGGAGCGCTTCATTTCAACGTCACCGACCCGACCCATCGCAGCCACGCCGTCACCGCCCTACGCCTGACCGAGGGGCGCGGTACACCGCTGCGCAACTACACCGAAAATCAGCTTGGCCTGACACTGGGTATTGGCTTGGGGATGGAGGACTGGGACGGTTGCTTCCGCCTGGGCCATATGGGGCACGTCAACGCGCAGATGATCATGGCGATGCTGGGTGGCATGGAAACCGCCATGGCGGCACTTGATATCCCCCGCGGCCAAGGCGCGCTGGAAGCCGCCGCCGCGACACTGGCCACATAGCGCAGGTCTGCCTCTTCATCTGGCTCAAAATATCCTCGGTGGGAATCGCGCCTTGGCGCGATGGGGGGCAGACAGCCCCCCTAGACCGCCCGAGCTTGCGCCAAGGCCAAAGGCAGGGCCGCCTCAAAGGCCGCCAACTCTGCCTCTCCACCACAGCTCACGCGAATACATCGGTTCTGCGGGGCCGCAAATGGCATTCGCACAAACACACCCTGTTCGACCAGCGAGTCCAGAACAGCCTTGGCAAACACCCCGTCACGCCCGCAGTCAATCGCAACGAAATTCGTGGCCGAAGGTAACGGGGTCAAACCGTTGGCCTGCGCAATTCGCCCGATACGATCCCGAGCCTCAGTGATCCGAGCCTGCACTTCTGACAGCCAGTCACCATCCTCAAGCGCGGCTAGTGCTCCGGCCTGTGCAGCCCGGTTCATCCCGAAATGGTTGCGTACTTTGTTAAAGGCGGCAATCAATTCGGGGGCACCGATGGCATAGCCCAGCCGTGCGCCTGCCATCCCATACACTTTGGAGAACGTTCGCATCCTGATCACGCGCGGATCTTCGGCGGCAACGGGCGCAGCAGTGCCGTCCGGCGCGCATTCGACATAGGCCTCGTCCAGTACCAGCAGGCACCCCGCAGGCAGAGCGTCCATCGCGGCCACGATATCGGCGCCCGAATGCCAGCTTCCCATCGGATTGTCGGGGTTGGCCAGATAGACCAGCTTGGCATCCACCTCTGCTGCCTTGGCAAACAAAGCTGCGGGGTCTTCGTGGTCGTCGCGATAGGGGACTTTGTGCAAAACCCCTCCGAAACCTGCCACATGGTAATTGAAGGTTGGATAGGCGCCGTCAGAAGTCACAACCGCATCGCCCGGTCCGATCAATAGCCGCACCAAGTAGCCCAACAGCCCGTCGATGCCTTCGCCCACCACTATGTTCTCGGGCGTAACCCCGTGATGCTCGGCCAAAGCATGGCGCAGATAGTGATTCTCGGGGTCACCATACATCCAGATCTCACTGGCGGCCCGTTGCATCGCTTCAATTGCACGAGGCGAGGGGCCAAACACGCTTTCGTTCGCACCAAGCCGCGCCTTGAAGGGGGCACCGCGTTGGCGCTCCTGTGTTTCCGGCCCCACAAACGGGACGGTTGCGGGCAGGGATTGGGCGAGCGATGTGTAGCGAGGTCTGGTCATAGGCGCAGATAAGCCCACCGTGCGGGTTGCTGCAAGCCCGCGCCTCAACATGCCTCAACGTCGCAGTGGAACTACACTCGCATTCGGGGCAGTCTTACCAAGATTGCAAAACAAGGAGGTCCGCAATGGCGCGCGTATCTGTCGAGTACAAGGATCGCATCGCTCATGTCACGCTGACGCGCGGCGACAAGATGAATGCTCTGGACGAGGCGATGATCAAAGCGCTGCTGGCCGCCGGGCAAGAGGTTGCGGCCTCAGACGCCCGCGCCGTGGTCCTGTCGGGTGAGGGCAAAAGCTTCTGTGCCGGTCTCGACATGGCGAGTTTCGCGAAAATGGCCCATATGGACCCGACCGAATGGCTGATGACCCGCAACCACGAGGACGCCAACGAGATGCAGGAACTGGCCCTGATCTGGCGACGCATCCCTGTTCCTGTCATCTGCGCTATCCAAGGCGCGGCCTATGGGGGCGGTCTTCAGATTGCCCTAGGCGCGGATATCCGCATCGCCCACCCCGAGGCGAAGCTGGCAGTGATGGAGATGAAATGGGGCATCATTCCCGATATGGGTGGCATGGTTCTGCTTCCGAAGCTGGTTCGCTCAGACGTTTTGCGGCTGCTGACCTATACCGCGCGTCCCATTGGGGCTGCACAGGCGGCCGAGTGGGGCTTGGTCACCAAGCTGTCCGATGATCCACAGACCGAAGCACTTGCATTGGCTGAAAACATCACCTCGCAAAGCCCCTCAGCCATCCGCGCCGCCAAGCGCCTCATAGATTTCGCCGAAACCAATCCGCGCGCCGATGTGTTGCTGGCCGAGTCCTCGGAACAGGTGGATCTGATTGGAAAGCCTGACCAGATGGAGGTTGTGATGGCACAGATGCAGGGCCGAAAGCCCGAGTTCAAGTGATCACCGCATGAAGGCACGCCGCGCGTCTCGGGCCATGTTGTAGCGCATTTCGAGATCGGCGATCTTAGACATCGTGGCTTTGCGGGCCTCGGGATCGGTCAGTCCGGCATATTCCTTGCGGGCCTCGTCCAACTGTTTTTTGATGTCGAACTCCTCGGGCAGTACCCCGGCCTGCGCCATGATCCGATGACCGGCCGCAATGGCGGGATCGCTTTGCGCTTCGCCAGAGCGATCAGGCAGAGGCGCACCTTCGCCCTCAAGACCCTGTAATTGACCCTCGGCCTGAGCCTTCTCTATCTGGCGTTCCACCAGTTTTCCAAGTGATCCGAACATGGGCGCAGGATAACTTTTTCAGGCGTGGGGAGAAAGGGATCATCGCAGTTTGGTGGTCAAGATGTAGGCGACGCCCCCAGCCATCAAGCCCCAGACCGCAGCGCCCAGACCAAACACCGTGATCCCTGAGGCGGTGATGGCGAAGGTCAGAATCGCGGCTTCTCGCTCGGCGGGTATTTCCAGTGCTGCGAAGGTGGCGTTGGCCATAACGCCAATCAGGGCCACGCCGGTCAGCGTGCCCATCAGCAGCGGGTCGGCATGGGCGGCAAAGCCTGTGATCGCCACGGCGAAGATTCCGAAGACGCAGTAGAACACACCGGCCATGATTGCCGACCAATGGCGCAGGGTGCGGTCCGGGTGGCTGTCTTCGTTCGAACACATCGCGGCGGTGATGGCCGCCAGACAGGTGGCGGGGGCTCCAAATGGGGCCGACAACATGCTCGCCCCTCCGACGGAGGAAAACAGCTTGCCAGGTGCGGGTGTGTAGCCAAAGCCGCGCATCACGGCGATGCCGGGGATGTTTTGGGTTGCCATTGTGACGACGAATAGCGGCAGGCCGATGCCGATAGCTGACGCAAGTGAGAATGAGGGCATCGTCCAGACAGGCGCGGCCAGATAGGCCTCGGGCCGGACCGAAGTACCATCGGCGCTGAACACCACCACCAGCGCCGCGGCGACGACGGCTGCGGGAACAGCAAACAGACGGTTAAGACGTCCGGCGATGAACCACGTCAGGATCACGGGCAGGGCCTGCCAGGGTAGCTCAACAGCCGCTTTGAATGGGACAATGCACAGGGGCAAAAGAACACCGCCCAACATCGCCTGTGCCAGAGTGGTCGGGATCGCAGCGGCCAGACGCCCTAGGGGTTTCCAAAGTCCGGCCAGAATCGTCAAAGCTCCGGCGCAGAGGAAGGCGCCGATTGCGCCTGAGAAGCCTGCGACCGGGGTGGCTGAGACCGCCAGCAGCGCCGCTCCGGGGGTGGACCAGGCCACGCTGATTGGTTGCCGGTAACGCAGGCTAAGAACAATCGCCGCCAGCCCCATTGCAATTGCAGCACTCATCAGGCCCGAGGCTGCTTGGCTTGGTGATGCGCCCATCGCACTCAGCCCTTGCAGCACGATGGGAAATGAGCTGAAGAACCCGACAATGGCGACTACCAGTCCGGTTGAGACGGTCTGCATCGGAGGGAAAGGTCGTGCCATAGGGGCCTCGGAGGGTTGTTATTCCGAAGTGCTAACAAGCGCGGGCTGGCGCGAACAAGGGGAAAGCTCTGAAGGTAAAGAAAAACCTCACCACCGGTTCGGGTGATGAGGTCGGGATTTCCGTATTTGGAACGAGAAGAAGATCAGGCGAGTTCGGCCAGACGAGCGAGGGCTTCGTTCAGCTTGGCCTCTTCTTCTTCGCGCGCAGCGAGGTTGGCTTTGGCTTCCTCAACCACCTCTTCCGGGGCCGAGGCCACGAATTTGGGGTTGTTCAGACGTCCCCGCAGACCGCCGAGTTCCTTGGCCAGTTTGCCTTTGGCTTTCTCCAACCGTTCCTTTTCGGCACCGATGTCGATGATATCAGCCAGCGGCAGGCCGAAAGAAGCGCCGGGGGCGGCAATCGAGATGGTGCCTTTTGGCAGCTCGTCGGCCTTGGTCAGGCTGTCGATCCGTGCCAGGCGTTTGATCAACGCTTCGTTGCGGTCCCATGCGGCTTGGCCGTGATCGTCGATCTCGGTCACCAGCATTGGGACATAGAGGCCAGCAGGAACCCGCATCTGCGCGCGGGCCGAGCGGGTGTTTTCGATCACCGAGATCACCCAGTTCATTTCGCGATCCGCGTCGGCGTCGATTAGGTCAGCGGCGGCATAGGTCGGCCAGTCGGCGTGCACGACCATCTTGGCGCGGTCACCGGTCAGGCCCCAGAGTTCTTCGGTGATGAAGGGCATGATCGGGTGCAGTAGGACCACACACTGATCCAGAACCCAGCGCATGGTGGCGCGGGTTTCGGCTTGCGCTTCGGCATCGTCGCCTTGCAGCAGCGGTTTCGACAGTTCCACATACCAGTCGCAGACCTTGCCCCAGACAAAGGCGTACAGACCGTTGGCGGCGTCGTTGAAGCGGTAGCTTTCCAGTGCCGCATCGACCTCTTCCCGCACGCGGGCGGTTTCGCCGATGATCCAGCGGTTTACAGCCGCCTTGGGCTTCAGGTCGGCCACGTCCAGTTGCGGCACGGCGTCGGTGAAGACCTCGTTCATCTCGGCAAAGCGGACGGCGTTCCAAAGTTTGGTGCCGAAGTTCCGGTAACCGGTGATGCGCTCGCGGGACAGTTTCAGCACGCCGCCGATCGCCGCCATCGAGGCGTTGGTGAACCGCAGTGCGTCGGCACCGAATTCGTCCACGATCTCCAGCGGGTCAATGACGTTGCCGGTGGTCTTGGACATCTTCTTGCCCTTCTCGTCACGGACGAGCTGGTGCAGGTAGACGGTGTGGAACGGGATCTGATCGACGACGGCCAGTTGCATCATCATCATCCGGGCGACCCAGAAGAACAGGATGTCGAAACCGGTAACCAAGACATCCGTGGGGAAGTAGCGCTCCAATTCTTCGGTCTGTTCAGGCCAGCCCAGTGTGCCAATGGGCCAGAGGCCGGAAGAGAACCAGGTGTCGAGGACGTCGGGATCGCGCCAGACCGGGTAGACCAGCTTGGTCGGGTCTTGATCGACCGCGTACCGAGCAAGGCTTTCAGCGAACTGATGGATCGCTTCCTGCTTGTCGGCGACTTCGACAACCGTCGCATGGCTCAGCGGGCTGGGGATGTTTGCGTTGTCATCGAGGAATTTCTCTGTAACGGCTTCAAGGCTCGCAGCGCATTCCATGACATTGCCACGATGCAACATGCCGCCTTCGTTCAGCAAACGGCCCAATTCGACCAGATCAAGGTCACCGTCGTTTTCGTCGTCCTTGAAGTTCTCAGCCGAGAGATCGAGGCCATACCAAACCGGAATCTGATGCCCCCACCACAGCTGGCGCGAAATGCACCAGGGCTCGATGTTTTCCAGCCAGTGGTAATAGGTTTTCTCGCCAGACTCGGGGATGATCTTGACTGTACCGTCCTTGACCGCATCCAGCGCGGGGCCGACGACTTTGGCCGCGTCGACGAACCATTGGTCGGTGAACATCGGCTCGATGACGACTTTCGAGCGGTCGCCGAAGGGCTGCATGATTGGTTTGCTTTCGACCAACGGGACCAGCTTGTCCGCGCCTTCATGATCGGGCTTCAGAGCGGTTGAACCCAGACGCGGATCATCCGCGCGGGTCATAACAGCCAGACCGTCCGCAGTGATTTCTTCGACAACCTTCGCGCGCGCTTCGAATCGGTCGAGGCCGCGCAGGTGGTCGGGGATCAGGTTGATCGCGTCGATCTCATTCTCGGTGAACTCCTTGCCGCGTGCGTATTCCTGCGCCTTGTCCGCTTCTTCCGCGTAAGGCGCACCATCGGCCCGCATCGCGCCTTTGGTGTCCATCAGGCGGTACATCGGGATGCCGCCGCGCTTGGCGACCATGTTGTCGTTGAAGTCATGCGCGCCGGTAATCTTCACCGCGCCCGAGCCAAAATCGGGATCAGGGTAGTCATCGGTGATGATCGGAATCTGACGGCGATGCTCTTTCGGACCAACCGGGATTTCGCAAAGCTTGCCGACGATGGGCGCATAACGCTCATCCGAGGGATGAACCGCGACCGCGCCGTCGCCCAGCATGGTTTCAGGGCGCGTCGTGGCGATCGAGATATAGTCGCGCTCTTCCTCGAGCACGATATTCCCGTCCTCGTCTTTCTCGACATAGGTGTAGGTCTCGCCCCCGGCCAGCGGGTATTTGAAGTGCCACATGTGGCCCGCGACTTCGATATTCTCGACTTCAAGGTCCGAGATCGCGGTTTCGAAATGCGGGTCCCAGTTGACCAGACGCTTGCCGCGATAGATCAGGCCCTTTTCGTACATATCGACGAAGACCTTGATCACGGCGTCATGGAAATTGGCCGAATTTTCATGGCCTGTGCGCGGATCGCCCGCCGCACCCGCCATGGTAAACGCGTTGCGCGACCAGTCGCAGGAGGAACCGAGACGTTTCAGCTGCTCGATGATCGTGCCACCGTATTCGCCTTTCCATTCCCAGACTTTCTCAAGGAATTTCTCACGGCCCAGCTCGCGCCGACCCGGCTGTTGTGTGGCGGCCAGCATCTTTTCAACCTGCATCTGTGTGGCGATGCCTGCGTGGTCCTGGCCGGGCTGCCAGAGCGTGTCGAAGCCGCGCATCCGGTGCCAACGGATCAGGATGTCCTGAAGCGTGTTGTTGAACGCATGGCCCACGTGCAAAGCACCTGTCACGTTGGGCGGCGGGATCATAATGGTAAAGCTCTCGTCACGCGATTTGTTCGCGCCTGCCTTGAAGGCTCCGGCCTGTTCCCAGGCCTCGTAGATGCGGGCCTCAGCCTCGGCCGCGTTGAATGTCTTTTCCATCGCCATGGGGTGCGTCCTGCGTCATCAATCTTGGTTAGTGCGTGAAATAGCGAAAGGATGGCAAAAGGGGAAGGCTTTGCGCTCAAATCCACAAGGCATTCGGCCCGCCGGGATAGTGAACGACGCCACAGACAGGCACTGGGTCGTTCAGCTACACTTGTAACGTGCTGTCACGAGATGGGGCGACCCGAAAAGATGCGGCTTCACTGCTCGTTTCGTGATCTGTCGTCAGACGGTTTCGGGAATTTTGCAATGCGTTTGAGCTTTCGTAATATATTCAGACATATGGTGGCTGTAACGATGAGGTCACGCATGCCGCACGCCTTAGTCATGATGATGCCCAATTGCGCACTTAGGCTTGCAGCTATGCTTCAACGTCTCACGGTTTCGTTGGATCTCTTGTCCGACATGCGGATGAAACCCATCCTTGAGTGTACCTCGCCTCTACCGGCGCGTGGGCAAGTAATGGGTTGGCGGTTGAACCGAGGCGGGATATGGGCGCATAGGCCTCAGCTGCAGATGCCCCTTGAAGGTCAGGGAGGCGCAATGCTGAGGCGCGCGCGCTCCCTCGAAGAGTACAGGAGTGGCTGAGATATGATTCTGTCACGGTTAAGCAGAAAGGTTCTTGGATGGCTCGGGCGACCCTTACGCTCTGAGCATTCCGCCGAAGCGCTGCACCGTGAGCCGATCAGCCATGTTGTCATTCTGGACGGAACAATGTCGACGCTGGAGCCTGGCTTCGAAACCCATGCTGGGCAGACGTTTCGCCTGTGTCAGGAAATGGGGCCTCAGGTTTCCGTGTTTTATGAGGCTGGCGTGCAGTGGGAAAGCTGGAAGTCTTCGCTCGATGTGATGATGGGGCGGGGGATCAATCGGCAGATCCGTCGGGCCTATGGCTATCTGGCCTCGCGCTACAAACCCGGAGACCGGATTTACTTTATAGGGTATTCCCGTGGGGCCTACGGTGTTCGCAGCCTTGCGGGTGTGATCGACATGATCGGCTTGTTGAAGGCGGAACACGCGACCGAGCGGAACATCAAGCAGGCCTACCGCCACTATGAATGCAACCCGAGTGGCACGGCGGCCCGCGATTTCCGCCGCAAATTTTGCCATGAGGATGTGGCAATTGAGATGGTCGGGGTGTGGGACACGGTCAAAGCGCTTGGTCTGCGCCTACCGCTGCTGTGGCGTTGGGCTGAGGAAAAGCACGCCTTCCACAATCATCAGCTGGGCCGCGCGATCCGCCACGGATATCACGCGATGGCCCTGAACGAGACCCGGGAGGTCTATGAACCTGTCCTGTGGAAATGCACACCAGAGTTCAAAGGCCATGTCGAACAGGTCTGGTTCCGGGGCACCCATGGCGATGTGGGTGGTCAGTTGAACGGCTACGAAGAGGCACGCGCCCTCAGCAACATCTCTCTCATCTGGATGCTGGACAAGGCCGAGCGGCATGGGCTGCCGCTGCCGGAGGGATGGCGTGCTCGTTTTCCGACCAATGCCCAAGGGGCTTCGGTTGGGACGTGGCGCGGGTGGGGCAAGATTTTTCTGCTGCGCAAAAGACGGATAGTGGGCAAGGACCAGTCCGAACACCTGCACGCCTCGGTCGCGCCAGAAGATGTGCCCGGCTGGCAACCTGAACCGGATCTGCCGTCCCATCCGGCGCAGTAAAATACCGATCATGTGCCCTCGGCTCCAAGATCACCGAAACCTCAATGTCTGCTTCGAGCCCAGATATACCGAATGCCACGCTATGCACGAATGGCTGCTTTTGCTCATCTGCTGCTAACCATACCAGCAATCATTGCGCCTAGCGCGACAAGGTGGACAAGCATGAGCGCCTTGTCATGCCACAGTGCGCCAACGGCGAACCAACCAACTACACCGACAAGAAACATGTATAGGTTCCAAGGTGCCCAACCAAACCCCGTTGCAGTATATCCCATGATCTGAACGGCGGATGCGCCCCACTTGACAGCGAAGACAAGGCGCTCGCGAGGCGATCCAAGGACCAAAGCATCAGACTGCACGGGTCAAGCCTCCGTCGATACGCAGGTTTTGTCCCGTCATGTAGCCACCATCTTCTGAGGCGAGCCACGAAACAAGAGAAGACACCTCCGACGCCAACCCGTAACGCCCCATGGGAATACGCGCTTTGCGGTCTTCGGTTTCGGGCAGGCTGTCGATGAAGCCCGGAAGGACGTTGTTCATACGAATGTTCTCTGACGCAAATTTGTCCGAGTAGAGCTTCGTGAATGCAGCAAGCCCGGCCCGGAATACCCCCGACGTTGGAAAAAGAGGGTCGGGTTCGAATGCCGCAAAGGTTGAGATGTTGATGATTGCTCCGCCGCCCTGCGCCTGCATTGTGGGTGTGACAAGCCTTGTCGGGCGGATCACGTTCATCAGGTAGACTTCCATCCCTTTATGCCATTCGTCGTCGCTGATTTCGAGAACCGGACCCTTCGGTCCGTGGCCAGCAGAGTTCACCAAGACATCAATACGGCCCCAACGATCCTTCGCACCCTCGACCAAAGCGTTCAGCGCTTCTCCGTCAAGGTTAGAGCCGGTCACGCCAAAGCCGCCGAGTTCGCCGCCGAGCGCCTCACCCTTGCCGGACGAGGACAGGATGCCAACCTTGAACCCATCTTCCGCCAATTTACGGGCTGCATCCGCTCCCATGCCGCTACCGCCCGCTGTGACCAGTGCTACTTTTTCTACTGACATAACTAGTGTCCTTTCATGATTGGACTATATATGGATATCAATATGAGAGAGATCGATTGAGAATTGATGTTACATGACAGTAGAAATACTATCGCAAAATGACTGACCTTCCCCCGCTCAATAGTTTGCGTGCTTTCGATGCAGCAGGCCGCCGCCTTAGTTTCCGAGCCGCCGCTGATGAATTGGGCGTCACGCAAGGGGCCGTGGCGCAACAAGTGCGTCAGCTCGAAGCGCATCTTGATGTGGCCTTGTTTGAACGGGTACCGAAGGGCCTACGGTTTACATCGGTAGGACGCAGCTTTCACAACCGGATCGCTGACGTGTTTGCAGACCTTCGATCCGCAACTGCCGAGTTGAAGCCAGAGCCGTACAAAGTCCTTATCAGCGTCACTCCGACTTTCGCTGCAAAATGGCTGATCCCCAACCTACCGGATTTTTCGGCGGCATACCCGAACATTGATTTGCGAATCATGGCCACTGAGAAAGTCTCGAGTTTTCATAGCGACGGGATAGACCTCGCAGTGCGCCAAGGGTCGCCACCCTTCGGCGCTTCACTGGACGTGACGCTTTTGTTCAAGCAATCGCTCATCGCGGTAGCCGCGCCAAAATTCGCGGCCAAGGACGGTAGTCTCCTTGAGCCAGAAACCCTCGCCAAACTGCCGAAGATCCATGACACCCATGATCTATGGCCCAGCTACCTTGCGCAATTGGGCGTCGAGGACCAGTCTCCCCGTGTCCTCCGCTTGAGCCAAACGTCGCTTGCGGTCGACGCTGCCATCGCTGGACAAGGCGTGGCCTTGGTAAGCCGGTTTCTAGTAGCTCATGACATTGAAGCCGGACGCTTGGTCGAGGTTGGTGCAGCCTGGGACGTGAGCAGAAATGACTTCTATGTCCTCATGTCGCGAGCCACTAAAAACCATGAGGCAGTGGCCAACGTTGTGGCATGGCTCAAGTTGCGCTCAACGGAGGATAGCTGAATGCCTTGAATGGAAAACAGTCATTCAAATCATTCGGGCGAATGGCGGTAGAGTCCGCACATCCGACGCCCCGATCTAATACAGCCTTGCGGAAAGCTGCGAGGATGTTTTTCGCGTCAGCGCCCGGTACGCCTAGTGTTGTTTTGACTTCGCAACACTTCCGATAAGAGGCTCGGAGAAACCCCGCACCCTTCCCACATTCCAGAATAGAAATATGGTTTTGGCGTTCCCAATCACCGCCGACGGTCGCGGCGCGAGCTCATGGGTTGGAAGGCCACGCCGACATGCGCCTCGCAGTAGGGCTTGCCCGCTTCAACCGGCAGGCCGCAGAACCAGAAATCCTCGGTCGCGGGGTCGCCGACGGGCCATTTGCAGGTCTTTTCGGTCAGCTCCATCAACGTCAGCTTCTTGGCTTTCTTCTCAACCTCATTGACCTTGGCCAGCGCCTCGGGGCTGATCTCATTCGCCGAAGGCTGCGGCGGCAGAGGTTGACCCGCCGGGATGATCTGACGGCGGGCGGGAACCGCAGGTTTCGCCTCGGCTGCCGGGGCAGGGGCGGGACGCGCGGGTTCGGTCTTGGGTGCGGGCTTTGGTTTCGCCTCGGCCTTGGGCGCGGGTGCCGGTTTTTCCTTGGGCTCGGCCTTGGCGGGCGTTGTACCGGTTGCGCGGTTGGACAGGCCCAGACGGTGGACCTTGCCGATCACCGCGTTGCGGGTCACGCCGCCCAGTTCCTTGGCGATCTGGCTGGCCGACTGGCCCTCGCCCCACATTTTCTTCAGCAGTTCTACGCGCTCGTCAGTCCAGGACATCGGTTGCCTTTCAAAAGCGGAAAGCGGCCCCGGATTCGGGCCGCCTTGGGAATTCGTCTCAGCGCCCTATTCTAATCACTGCGGGCCGAGTTACAAGCGGTCTTCGAATCAGTTAAAAGGCTCTCATGCAGAATCTTATGGATCAGGACGCGCGCCGGTTTGGCGCGGTCAATTGGATGGGCCTCTACACGCTGGCCAAACGCGAAACCCTGCGCTTTATGGCAGTGTGGACCCAGACCTTGCTGGCCCCGCTGGTGACGGCTGGATTGTTCCTGTTGATCTTCACTATTGCCATCGGCCCAAGTCGGCCTGACGTGATGGGTGTTCCGTTTCTGATCTTTCTGGCGCCCGGTATCATGATGATGACGGTGATCCAGAATGCCTTCGCCAATACCTCGTCCTCTATGGTCATTTCGAAAGTGCAGGGGAACATTGTGGATACCCTGATGCCACCGCTTTCCCCACTGGAGATCCTGCTGGGTTATCTTGCAGGCGGCATCGCGCGCGGCGTTTTGATTGCTTGTGTTGTGGCCCTCGCGTTTCTGGTGTTTCTGTCGATTGCGCCGCAGAACCTATTCATCACCCTAATCTTCGTGATTCTAGGCGGAGCCTTCATGGGCGCGCTGGGCCTGTTTGCCGGGATTTTTGCTAATAAATTCGACCAGATGGCCGCGATCACCAACTTCATCGTCACGCCCTTAGCCTTCCTATCGGGTACCTTCTACTCGGTCGAGGCGCTGCCTCCGATGCTGAACAAACTGAGTCATCTGAATCCGGTTTTCTATCTGATCGACGGTCTGCGCTATGGGATGATCGGCGTCTCCGATAGCTCACCTTGGCTGGGAATGGCAGTTTGCACCGGGGCGACGCTGTTCGTCGGTGCGGTGACCTGGCAGATGTTACGGACGGGCTACCGGCTCAAGGCCTGACGGTGAATGGTTTCGCGCCAGACCAGAATCAACGCGCCTGTCAGGATTATGGATGAGCCGATGATACTGATCCGATCCGGGATCACGCTAAAGATCGCAAAGTCGTAGAACGCCGCGAAGATCAATGTGGCATAGCTGATGGGCGCAACGAACGAGGCATCGGCGCGGGCCATTCCGTTGACGAAACAGGCCTGCGCGCAGGCCATCAACCCCCCGATTCCGGCCAAAGCTGCCCATTGTGCAGGGGTCGGCGCCTGCCACACGGCAATCACCGCGACCGAGGCGATGGTCAGGCCCAATCCGTTGTTCACCAAAAGAATCTGGATCGGAATCTCGCGGCCCGAGAGTTTTTTGATGAAAATCAGCTCCATCCCGATCACCACGGCCGCCGTCAGGGCCAACAGGGCGGCCGGTTGGAAACTGGCAGGCGTCGGGCGCAAGAGAATCAGTGCCCCGGTTAAAGCCACCGCTGCGGCCAGCCAACGCCAAGGGCCGACACCTTCTTTCAGCAGCGGGATGGCCAGAACCATCGCAAAAACCGGGTTAAGGAAGGAAATCGCCGTGGCGTCCGCGATCGGGATATAAGCGACGGATGCAAACATCAGCGTGATCCCCAGCCATCCGAAACTGGTGCGGCCGATATGCAGCCCCCAATGAGGGCGCCTCAGCGCCGGGCGCAGAACAACTGTGGCGGTCACGATCACCACAAAGGCAAACAGAAACCGCCCGTGGCTGATCTGCATCGGATGCAGCGCAGGGCCAAGCGTGTCTGTCCCCAACGCTTTGGCCAGCAATGTTGTCCCTGCGAGCAGGGCGCTGGCGGCAAAGATCAACAGGGCCGCAAGGGGCGGATTCTGAGGTGTCGGCATCATGGCCAAGCGGTGTGCCACAGGAGTTGAAATAGCAAGCGTGAAATGGCGGCTTCTCATCTCATTGTGAAATTTCAGGGCTTTCTAACTATTGGTCTTCCCAGACAGATCGAACCTCGCTATACGAGCCGCCATGATCAAAACCGCACATATCCTGCGCCTCCGACGCCGACGCCTGACCGCATAACCGGCCCGTTTGATCTATTTGCGCTGTCCAAATCCGCGCATTCTCCACCAAATCAGTTGACGACCATGGCCCCGGTGTATCACTCACAGGGCTTAAGCTATCTTAAAAGGATGATCCGATGATCCCGTCCGTTCTGCCGACATATAATCGTGCGCCCCTGACTTTCGTGAAGGGCGAAGGAGCCTGGCTGACCGAGGCGGATGGCCGACGTTTTCTGGACCTCGGGGCGGGCATCGCGGTGAACGCGCTGGGCCACGCGCATCCGGCGCTTGTGAACGCGCTGACCGAGCAGGCACACGCGCTGTGGCATGTCTCGAACCTCTACCACATTCCGCAGCAGCAGGCGCTGGCCGATAAGCTGGTCGAGCATACCTTCGCCGACACGGTGTTCTTTACCAACTCGGGCACCGAGTCCTGCGAACTGGCCGTGAAAATGGCCCGCAAGTATTTCAATGACAAAGGCCAGCCTGAGAAGGTCGAGATCATCACCTTCGATGGCTCGTTCCACGGACGGTCTTCGGCTGGTATCGCCGCCGCCGGGTCCGAGAAGATGACCAAAGGCTTTGGCCCTCTGCTGCCCGGTTTCGTGCATCTCACCTTCGGAGATCTGGACGGAGTCACCAATGCGATTACCGAAAAAACAGCGGCAATCATGATCGAGCCGGTGCAGGGCGAAGGCGGAATCCGCCCCGTTCCCGACGCCGAACTCAAAGCCCTGCGTCAGATATGTGACGAACACGGCCTGTTGCTGATCTTGGACGAGGTCCAGTGCGGCGTGGGCCGGACCGGTAAGCTCTTTGCCCACGAATGGGCGGGTATCACGCCCGATATCATGATGGTCGCCAAAGGCATCGGCGGAGGCTTCCCTCTGGGCGCGGTGCTGGCCACGGAAGAGGCCGCCAGCGGCATGACCGCAGGCACGCATGGCTCGACCTACGGAGGAAATCCACTCGGTTGCGCCGTTGGTTGCGCCGTGATCGACCAGGTCGCCACGCCTGCCTTCCTCGAAGGCGTCAACCGCAAGGCTGGCTTGCTTCGCCAGAAACTCGAAGGCTTGGTGGCCGACCACCCCGAGGTTTTCGAAGAGGTGCGCGGCACCGGCTTGATGCTGGGCCTGAAGTGCACAGCGACAAATATCGACGTCGTCAACGCAGGCTATGACAACGAGGTCATCACGGTTCCCGCCGCCGACAACGTCATTCGCCTGCTGCCGCCACTGACCCTGACCGAGGACGATATCGCCCAGGCGATGATCCGCCTCGATAAGGCCGCAACGCAAATCGAAGCCAACCTGGCCACCGCCTGATCCTTCTTCTGTTCACAAATTCCTCGGGGGTGTGGGGGCTGGCCCCCACGTACCACACAGCCAAAAGCGAAACGATATGAACCATTTCCTTGATATTCACAAAACCGGCGCAGCCGACCTGCGCAACATGATTGATCAAGCGGGCGCGATGAAACAGGCCCGCCTTGGACGGCCAAAAGCCGCGCTGGATGATGAACAGCCGCTCAAAGACCATATGGTCGCGCTGATCTTCGAAAAACCCTCGACCCGGACGCGTGTGTCCTTTGATGTCGGTGTTCGCCAGATGGGCGGTCAGACCATGGTTCTGTCCGGCAAGGACATGCAGTTGGGGCATGGCGAAACCATCGCCGACACGGCGCGTGTCCTGTCACGCTATGTGGACATGATCATGATCCGCACCTTTGACGAGACCGTCTTGACCGAGATGGCCGAATACTCGGACGTACCTGTGATCAACGGCTTGACCGACCGCACCCATCCTTGCCAGATCATGGCCGATATCCTGACCTACGAAGAACACCGCGGCCCTATTGCGGGTAAAAAAGTGGTCTGGACCGGCGACGGGAACAACGTTTGCGCCTCGTTCCTTCACGCGGCAGGGCAGTTCGGCTTTGACCTGACCTTCACCGGCCCGGCACAGTTCGACCCCGAGGAAGAATTCATTGGTTTTGCCCGTCAGAAGGGCTCGAAAATCGTCGTTGAGCGAGATCCCTACAAGGCCGTTGAGGGCGCAGATCTGGTGGTTGCCGATACCTGGGTCTCGATGCATGACAGCCAATCCGCGAAAGAGCGCCGCCACAACATGCTGCGCCCCTATCAGGTCAATACCGAGCTGATGTCCCATGCCAAGCCGGATGCACTGTTCATGCACTGCCTGCCCGCCCACCGCGAGGAAGAAGCGACCTCCGAGGTGATGGACGGCCCGAACTCCGTGATCTTTGATGAGGCCGAGAACCGCCTTCATGCGCAAAAGGCAGTGATGCGGTGGTGTCTGGGCGTTTAAGCCCGTCTCCTCACGTCCCAAACACGCAGTTTGGCGAGCGCCCGCCCGCTCGCTAATAGCACCAAAACGCAGAGGGCGGTCTTGGTCATGATCTCCATCGTGCCCTCGATCAGCATGGCATGCACAACGCTTCCGACGATCGTCACAGAAGCCAGCGTCGTATGCGTTAGCCGCCAGACGCGAAACCGCAAGGCCAAGCGCTGTCGGTAGATACCCAGAAACGCCGCAAAAAATGCCGCCCACATGGCGATCACTCCCCAAGCGGAAAACGGGGTCGCTGAGACGAAGAGCAACGCATCCACCACATCCGGAGGGCTGGTAATCCAAAGGCCGCCAACATGGATAAAGATCGCCAAGATCAACGTAATCCCGACCCATCTGTGCATGCGACGGCTGTTCATCGGGGCAAGACCCGGCAAAATTCTGGCCGCCAGTAGAGGTTGAAGCAACAACAACCCAAGGCTCAGAACCCCGGCAAAGCCTGCTAGGATGTAGATTGGGTCACGCCAAGCGAGATAAGGGCTGGTTGCGGCCGTGATCAAAGGACCAAGCAACGCTCCCCCAATCCCCAGCCAAATCAGAGCGATGCGGATCACTTGGTTCAGGCAGGTTGTAGCACGAAATGTGCGGCCAGCGTCTTGTCTTTCGCGCTAGACATCACAGGCCGCAGGAACACCGTCTGGAACTCACCGCTGTCATAGGCCAGATGCCCATGCGGTTGCCCGAAGGCAGGCACGATCTGCGGCATCTCCAGCCGAAACTCGCCATTGGCGTCGGTCAAGGTCGCTCCGTGACTGTGAGGATCGCGCTCGTGCCCTTCGGTCGTGTGCGCCCAGATCTGGATGCGTTGACCGGGCAGGGGCGCTCCATCCCCGGCGCGTCGCACCGTGCCTGTCATCCAGAACCCTCCGCCACCGATCCTGTCGACGATCGGCGCGCCGGGGCGATAGTTGTTGGACCCACCGCGCATCGAAGGGGTCGCAGCGAGCCCGCTGGCGTGCGCTCCCTCCGATAAACCCGTCGCGAGGGTGCCAATGCCGGCAACTAGAAGAGACCGGCGGGTTATATGAAGGCGCGTCATGGAAACTCTCCTGTCATGTGGCCCACATTCTAGCCCGACCTGACTGGCCGGGTTCGCCTATCCCAAAATATAGCACGCTTGTTTGGAAAACCGAGCGCGCGCCGTCTAAGCGTGGACAATTTAATGTTCACGGCTATGTGACGGTACATGGCCCACCGAGCTTCAACGAACCAGACGCCGCACCAAGTATGTGCATAGTTGCGCGATACATGTCGTGAACTCTGCGCTACAGTGCATTCAGGAACGTTAGAAAGTTAGTCCGTCCGACCAAAGGAGATCAGGCATGAGCTGGAACCCGACTCACACCCCCGACTGCGTCACGGAAAACCCGGCGCTTGAGACGTTGATCATCCCGCGTGCCCGTGATCTGGGCGGGTTCGAAGTGCGCCGGGCGCTGCCATCGGTCGAACGCCAACTGGTCGGGCCGTTCATCTTCTTCGATCAGATGGGTCCAGCCGAGTTCATCACCGAAGGCGGCATAGATGTCCGCCCGCATCCTCACATCGGGCTGGGGACGGTGACCTATCTGTATCAGGGCGAGTTCGAACATCGGGACAGTCTGGGCACCCACCAAATGATCTACCCCGGTGAGGTCAACTGGATGGTCGCCGGTCGCGGCGTGACCCACTCTGAACGCACAAGTGCTGAGACGCGCGCCCGCGAAAACAAGCTATTCGGGATCCAGACCTGGATCGCCTTGCCCGAAGCGCATGAGGATATGGCACCGGATTTTGAGCATCACAAACAAGGCGCGCTGCCCCATATTCAGGACAAAGGCGTCAGCGCCCGCCTGATCCTCGGCTCGGCCTATGGTGAGACAAGCCCGGTCACCATGCTGTCCGAGACATTCTATCTGGATGTCCAACTGGACCCTAGTGCCTCGTTCCCGCTGCCGGACGACCATGAGGATCGGGGCGTCTATGTCACCGAAGGCTCAGTCGAGATTGCGGGCGATAACTTCGAGGCCGGTCGCATGATGGTTTTCCGTCCGGGCGACAAGCTCTCGGTCACGGCCGGGCCGATGGGCGCGCGGCTTATGTTGCTCGGCGGCGCGACCCTCAACGAAGAGCGCTATATTTGGTGGAATTTCGTGTCCTCGTCGAAGGAAAAAATCGAACACGCAACACGGGAATGGAAGAACGCCGACTGGGCGAACGGAGCCTTCCACCTGCCGCCCGGCGATGATCAGGAGTTCATACCCATCTCGCCGGAACTGGAACGCACCAAACCCAGACTAGCCCGCTGAACGCCACGTTACCTGACGCTGGACTTGCCCCGGCATGCCATCCCGGTGATCCTTGCCGCAACGGAGGGATCGCCATGAAGATCGTTATTGCAGGTGCGGGCAGTATCGGTTGCTATTGCGGCGCGTTGCTGGCTGATGCCGGGCATATGGTCACTCTGCTCGGCCGCGCCCGCGTTTTGGACCCGATCCGAGAGCAGGGGCTGACGGTCACCGATTTCTCGGGTCTCAGCCTCACGGTTCCGGCGACGTCGCTGACGCTCAGCACAGATCCCACTTGTCTGGCCAAAGCCGATCTGATCATCGTCACTGTGAAATCTGGCGCGACCGAAGACATGGCGGCGCTGATCGCTGCGCACGCGTCGCAGTCGGCTCCGGTCCTTTCGTGGCAAAACGGGATGGAGAACGCCCGAACCCTGCGCGCCGCATTGCCCAACCACGATGTTCGCGCGGGGATGGTGCCTTTCAACGTGGTTCCAAACCGACCTGCCACCTATCACCGCGCCACGTCCGGGGATATCGTCATACAAGCGGGCCCGGGGTCCTTGGCTGAACATCTGACCAGCGCTCAGCTTGCGATCACCGAGAGCGACCAGATCGAGGCCGTTCAGTGGGGCAAGCTCGTCATCAACCTCAACAACGCGCTGAATGCCTTATCTGGCCTTACGCTGGTCGAACAATTGACGGACCGCAGTTGGCGTAGCCTGATGGCCGATCAGATGGTCGAGGCGCTTTCAGTTCTTAAAGCCGCCGGTCACCCGGTCGCCTCGACCACGCCGCTGCCTGCATGGATGACGCCGCATATCCTGCGCCTGCCGACACCTCTGTTCAAGCGCATCGCCTCTAAAATGCTGACCATCGACCCCAGCGCGCGAACCTCGATGGCCTATGACCTCAGCGCTGGTCGCCCTACGGAAATCGACAGTCTGCAAGGTGAAATTATCCGTCTAGGCGTGTCCCTGAACAGACCAACCCCAATCAACAGCCGGGTCGCCGAATTGATCCGTGCAACCACAACAGAACCCATGCGGCCTGCCCAGATCAGACCCTGATCCGCTCTTCATCTGGCTAAAAATATCGCGGAGCGCGAGGCAGAGCCTCGCAAGTCCCCAGCTTATCCAAATGCAGTCAGCATCCAGAAAATCACAGCGGACAACACAGCCGCTGCTGGAACGGTCACCACCCAAGCGGCCACGATCGTCATGAAATGCGACCGGCGAACCAGCTTGCGCCGCTGATGCTCTTCCCGCGCCAGTCGCTGCTCGGGCGGGCGTTGGCGGTTGGAGTGTGCCCAGCGTCGATCAGAATGCCATTCTCGGTAGAAGCCTACGCCAAAAACGGCACCCACGGTGATATGGGTCGAACTGACTGGCAGGCCCAACCAGCTGGCCAGGATCACGGTGATTGCGGCAGACAGCGCGACGCAGAAGGCGCGCATCGGGTTCAGCTTGGTGATCTGACTGCCCACCATTCTGATCAGTTTCGGCCCGAACAGGAACAGACCAAAGGAAATCCCAAAGGCTCCGATCACCATGACCCATGTGGGAATGGTGACTTTGGCGGCAAAATCTCCGAACTCGGCTGCGTGCACGATAGCGGCCAGAGGGCCGACCGCATTTGCCACGTCATTGGCCCCATGCGCAAAGCTTAGGAAGGTCGCTGAAATCACCAGAGGCAACCCGAACAGGGTTTTCAGCGACCGCGTGCGGTTCTCCAGCCCTTGCGAGCGACGGCGCACCCAAGGCACCGTCACGGCCCATGCCATCAGACCGGCGGCCAAACCGATCAGAACAGCTGTGTTCAGATCAATCGCAACGATTTTCTTAAGCCCCTTAACCGCCAGATAGGTGGCGAACGCACCGGCCATCAGCCCCACGAGGATCGGCACCCAGCGTTGTGCGGCTGCAATCTTGTCGTCCCGATACTGGATTTTGGCCTTGATAAGCGCCAGAAACACAGCCGCGATCACGCCTCCCAGAACCGGAGAGATCACCCAGCTGGCCGCGATCGCCCCCATGGTTCCCCAGCTGACCGCGCTCAGCCCTGCCGCGGCGACGCCAGCACCCATGACTCCGCCCACGACGGAATGGGTGGTCGAAACAGGCGCGCCCAGCCAGGTCGCAAGGTTGACCCACATGGCCGAGGAGATCAGTGCCGCCATCATCGCCCAGATGAACACATTGCTGTTCTGGACTGAGGCCGGGTCAATGATCCCCTTGGAGATGGTTGAAACCACATCTCCACCTGCCAGCAACGCGCCTGCGCTTTCGGCAATGGCCGCGATGGCAATCGCGCCGCCCATGGTCAGGGCATTTGCACCCACGGCCGGGCCCATGTTGTTGGCCACGTCATTGGCGCCGATATTGATTGCCATATAGGCCCCGAACGCCGCCGCTGCGACGACGATGACGCCACCATCCGCTTGCCCGAACAGAACTGCCGCCGTCAACCCGGCCAATGCCATGAAGGCCAGAGCTATGCCTGGTGCAAGCAAGGGGCGGGCGACATGCGCATTTGCTGTCTCGACCCGCGAGATGCGATGCAGGTCGCTGTCCAGCGCCTTCCAGCGCGGTTTGGAGTTCGTGTTCGACATGGGTGTGATGAGGTCCAAAAAGATTGACGCCGGTCCCTACAGGTTTCACGACCTGAGGGCAACCATGACGCCACTTGACCCTTAAAGATGCCTTAGAAGGGCCTTGAGTTCAGGCTCATCCACACGTTCAGCTGCTATCTTCGGCGTCACCCAGCTCCGCTGACGCTGATCTGCTTCGGGGAAGTCATCCAGAAGTTTCGTCACGCGAAGACGGTAGACGCTGGTCAACACTGCTTCGACTGAGCCGTCTTTGAGGACCTTGTCATAGGTGAAGTGACCCACTGGCTCTTTTTTGGCTTTGGCCTCGCGCACGCCGGCCTCTTCCCAAGCCTCTTGCAGGGCAGTTCCGGCTCCGTCCAGTCCGTCGATCGGCCAGCCTTTGGGAATGATCCAGCGCCCGGTATCGCGGCTGGTCACCAAAAGAACCTCGTGGCCTGATTTGGTCTGACGCGTACAGAGGGCGGCCACCTGCACGCGCTTGGGTCGCTGTATCATAGGTCGTCCGACCTCATCCCAGATTCTCTGCAACTGCGCTTTCATTCTTCTGCCGCTCGGAAAACATCTTACCTCAATGCATGTTCAGATAGTCGTCGGAGTAGATGAATGCAACGTAACCTCGGAAAAACGGCTTTTCTTAGGGGTTTGGCGGCAATTTTGTCGCAATTTGGGGGGAATTCGGCAAAATTCGGTGCTTGGTGATGCCTCAGCCGGGCCTTCGTTTGGCCCGCAACGTCGGATCGGCCTGCGTTGGATCTTCGGGCCAAGGGTGTTTGGGGTATTGCGCGCGCATGTCCTTGCGGACATCCGCGTAAGAGCCAGCCCAGAACCCCGGCAGGTCGCGGGTGATCTGGATCGGGCGTTGCGCGGGAGACAGCAGGGTGATCTTCAGCGGTGTGCCTCCGACCACCGGATGGCGCGTGACACCGAACAGCTCTTGCAGACGCACCGAGATTTCGGGCGCGTCGCCGCCATAGTCGATGGGAACCTTGCGGCCCAGCGGGGTAACGAAGGATCCCGGAGCAAGGCGGTCCAGCTCTTGCGTCTGCGCCCAGTCCAAACGGGCCCGCAGCGCGGGCAGCAGGTCAAAGCGCTTCCAGTCCTCTGCACTGCGCACGCCCGAGAGCATCGGCAGCAGCCAATCTTCCACTGTTTCGATCAGCCCTTGGCCCGAGAAGTCGGGCAGGTCGACCCCATCAGCTCGCACCAGTTCAACCCGCGCGGCCAGCCGGGCGGCTGCGCCCTCCAACCGCAGCCCCAGATCGCGCACGCCGTCCAACATGGCACGGGCGATCGCGTCCTCGGGGACGTCTTTCCAGATCCGGTCCTCTAGCGTGATTGCGCCGAGGCGTTCTTGCCGCCGTGAAATGACCCGTCGGTCGCGTTTTGACCAGACGCAACTGGTCTCCCATCCGATCTGATCTGCGAACAGGGCGCGAATTTCACTTTCGCTGATCTGAACGGCCATGCGCGCCTTCGCCTCGCGCGGGTTGCCGTCCGTATCTATGACCACCAAATAGGGCGCGCCTGCCAGCGTGTCGCCATTGTCCAGAACAACGCCCTTGCCGCCGGACAGCACATAGCGTGGCGCGTCGCCCTTGCGCCTTTGGCCAATGCGGTCGGGATAGGCCAGCGCAGCCATGGCAGCGGGGCTGAGGTTTTCGACCTCAGATTCGGCCTGTGCCCGCAGCCGTTTGGCCTCGGCCTTGACCCGGTCCAACACGCCCATATTGACCTGCCACACTCGGCTGCGCTGAAACGCACGGGCGTCGCGCAGAGCCTCAAGCCGCAAGGACAGGTCAACCGGAGCGCCCTTCAGCGGATCACGTTCCGCCATCAGTACGGCCAGAGGGGCTGCCTGCGCCCCCGCCGTAACCAGCATATGACCCAAGCGGGGATGCAAGGGCAGGGCAGCCAATGCACGCCCATGATCCGTGATCCGCCCCTTGCCATCCAAAGCGCCCAGTAAGGTCAGCAGCGCCTGCGCCTCAGCCAGAGCGCCCTCGGGCGGAGCTGTCAGAAATGCCAGATCGCCGGCTTCGGCCCCCCAGAGTGCCAGTTCCAGCGCAAGCCCGGTCAGGTCGGCGGCCTCGATCTCGGCAGGCGGGTAGGCGGCCAATGCCCCCTCTTCGCCTTTCGACCACAGCCGATAGCACAGCCCGTCTGAAACCCGGCCCGCCCGGCCTGCGCGCTGGGTCGCTTCAGCCCGTGTCACCCGTTCCGTCACTAGCCGCGACATGCCCGAGCCGGGATCGAACCGTGCCCGCCGGGCCTGTCCCATATCAACCACGACGCGGATATCGGGGATCGTCAGCGAGGTTTCGGCAATCGAGGTTGCCAGCACCACCTTCCGCCCGCTCTCAACCGGCGCAATGGCCGCGCGCTGGGCGGCAAAGGGCATGGCCCCAAAGAGAGGGCGCACAACGCAATCCTGTGGCAAACGTCCGGACAGTGCGCTTTCTGCGCGCCGAATCTCTCCTTCGCCCGGGAGGAACACGAGGATACCGCCACCGATAGCCTGGCTGTCCCGCTCAGCTTTAGCGACCAGATCAATCAGCGCATCCAGCCGCTGGGCCTGCGCACCCAATGGTTTCTCCAACCATCGCGTTTCAACCGGATAGTTGCGGCCTTCCGAGGTCACCAGCGGGGCCTTCATCAACCTCCCCACAGGATCTGCATCCAGCGTCGCGGACATCGCCAGCAGGATCAGATCATCGCGCAGGGCTCCGGTCACCTCAAGACACAGAGCCAGTCCCAGATCGGCGTTCAGAGAGCGTTCGTGGAACTCATCGAAAATCACCGCTCCGACGCCGGGCAGGTCCGGTTCGGATTGCAACATACGGGTCAGGATGCCTTCGGTGACCACCTCGATCCGGGTGGATTTCGACACTTTCGCATCGCCTCGGACGCGGTAACCTACCGTTTGCCCGGCGCGTTCGCCCAGCGTTTCGGCCATACGTTCGGCTGCGGCGCGGGCAGCCAGCCGGCGGGGCTCCAACATCACAATCCGACCGGCGCATAGTCCGGCCTCTAGCATCGCCAGAGGCGCCCGCGTCGTCTTGCCCGCGCCCGGCGGGGCCTGCAGCACGGCACGACCATGGGTTCTCAGGGCCTCCAGGAGTTCCGGAAGGGCGTCATCTATCGGCAAACGGCTCATGCGGCCTTATCGCCAAAGCGAGACCCGACGTCCAGAAGCAGCGCAGTTAATCCCGCAGGGCCTCTGGACAAACCACGCGTCGCACATTCATCTAGGGCGGATTCTAAAGGGACCGGACGGATGGACATAGCTGACTTGGGCGACAGGATATTGCAGGGCGAGCGTCGGGCTTTGGCGCGTGCGATTACCTTGGTCGAAAGCCAGCGGGAAGATCACCGGGCACAAGCGACTGAGTTGCTGTCCCATCTGGCGCAATCCGGGCGGCAATCCCTGCGGATTGGTCTGTCAGGTACGCCGGGTGTCGGCAAGTCCACCTTCATCGAAAGCTTTGGCATGATGCTGATCGGGCAGGGGTTGCGCGTCGCAGTTCTGGCCGTGGATCCCAGCTCGGCCCGCTCGGGTGGGTCCATTCTGGGCGACAAAACCCGGATGGAGCGTCTGAGCCGTGAGAAAAACGCCTTTATCCGCCCGTCTCCCAGCCAGAGCCACCTCGGCGGCGTCGCCCGCCGAACCCGCGAGGCCATCGCCCTGTGCGAGGCAGCCGGCTACGATGTCGTTTTGATCGAAACCGTGGGGGTCGGCCAGTCCGAAACCGTGGTTTCGGAGCTGTCGGACCTGTTCCTGCTGCTGCTGGCCCCGGCAGGCGGGGATGAGTTGCAAGGCGTGAAGCGCGGTATCATGGAGATGGCCGACATCATCCTGATCAACAAGGCCGACGGAGACCTTAAGGCAACCGCAACCCGCACCTGTGCCGATTACGCCGGTGCCCTGCGCCTGTTGCGCAAACGGCCTCAGGACCCCGAAGGTTTCCCGAAGGCCATGGCCGTCTCAGCGGTTGAGGAACATGGGCTGGACAAGGCATGGGCGGAAATTCAGAGTCTGACCGATTGGAGGCGCGAGGCGGGTCATTGGCAATCCAATCGCGCCGCACAAGCCCGCTATTGGTTCGATCAAGAGGTGCGGCATTCGCTGCTTGCACGCCTTGAAACAGCCCAGGCCAAGGCCCAGATGGCGCAGCTTGATGCAGAAGTATCCCAAGGTCGCCTCAGCCCTGCTGCAGCCGCCGAGAAAATGCTGGCGAGTCTGGTCTAAAGGTGCTTTCACCTTTTCCAAAATACGCGCGCCGCAGGTGCGGCCCGGCAGGCCGTTCCGCAGTAAACGGTTTTGTAAAAGAATCCGTCCGCCGTGTCTTGACCCTTCCAGCGATTCCCACTAAACGCATCCAACCAGTTTTCGGGCGCGACTTCGGGTTGTGCCCCTTGTGATTTGGCCGCAGGCGTTTTGCCGGGCCTCCAGAAACAAAGGAAGAAACCATGTCGCGCCGTTGCGAACTGACCGGAAAAGGCCCGATGACTGGCAACAATGTCAGCCACGCCAAAAACAGAACTCGTCGTCGTTTTCTGCCGAACCTGAACGACGTTACCCTGCAGTCCGAGACCCTGGGTCGCGGCGTTAAGCTGCGCATCTCGGCGGCTGCCCTGCGCTCGGTCGACCACCGTGGTGGTCTGGACGCGTTCCTGGCGAAAGCCAAGGACGAAGAGCTGTCGGCAAACGCTCTGAAAGTGAAAAAGGAAATCGCTAAGGCCCAAGCCGCGGCCTAAGTCCTTACACTTAACAGAATTCCAAAGCCTCGAACCTAGCCGGTTCGGGGCTTTTTCATTTGGAAACGATTGGCAACGGTTGTGCTCGTCCGGGAAACAAAATCCTCTTGAGTGATCTTGTTCACAGACAAAGCCGCCCTATTTTTGACATTATTGGTTTATCAACAACGAGTGTTGTCCAATGTCATTTAAGAGTTTTTATTTCTTTCTTTTGCTGAGTAAGCTGGCAAGTAAGACAATTTCCGCATGTTCCCGGATGCAGCGCCGGGTTAACCGGTCTCATACCAGCCTCACAAAGGGAACCGTAAAGCGGCGCGGTCTGGAATACTGAAGCGATTTCGGGCGCGACGGTTTGGCGCTTGTAGCTTGTTTGCGCAGCGGCCTATATCCAGGCCGAATGAAACGTTTCGTGCCTCGAATCCTTCCAGTTGTGATGTGCCTGTTGGTTGTTCTGACAGGGCAGGGATTGGCCGTTTCGCGCGGAGTTGACCGCGCAGTAGGCCAAATGGTGCTGTGTACGGGCACAGGACCCGTTGTCGTCTATATGGATGAGGAGGGGCAGCCGACAGCGCCTCCGCACTATTGTCCGGACTATGCTTTGGCTCTGCTAGGGGCAGTTCATCCGCATCCTCCGGTCGTACCTGATGCGCCGCTGATGCGTGGTGTTCAGCCGCTCAGCCGCGATGAAAACTTGATCGCGCTGCCTTTGCCGCGGAAACCGGCGCGGGCCCCTCCGGTGAAGGTCTGATTCCCTTTCGATACAAATCAGACCAAAATAAATAGGAGAGGCGCGATGTCCCTCAAATCCACTCTGTTCGCAACACTGGCCGGTTGTGTGTTGGCCGTTCCAGCCTTTGCCGCCGATATCATCGTTGTAGACGACGCATACGCTCGGTCGTCTGGTAAGGCAGCCAAGGCGGGTGCGGCCTTTATGGTGATACAGAACACCAGTGATACCGATGATCGCCTGATCAGTGCGACTTCGGACGTATCGGCTCGGGTCGAGCTGCACACCCATATGATCGACGATGCGGGCGTGGCCAAGATGGTGCATGTCGAGGAAGGCTTTGTGATTCCAGCGGGTGAGAGCTTTGCGCTCAAGCGCGGGGGCGCCCATGTGATGTTCATGGGTCTGAAGGACCCTTTTGAACAAGGCGAGATGCTGCCTGTTACCTTGGTTTTTGAAAATGCAGGTGAGGTCGTGGTTGAGATTCCGGTTGATCTGGAACGCGAGGACAAACATGGCCATGATAACCACGGGTCGTATTCGAACTAGGTGAACGCCTGTCTTCGGACCGCGTTGCGGCCATCATCCATGCGTAAGGCCGGGCACAGAGCCCGGCCTTTTGCATCCCTAGGCTGGTGTTGGCACATCAGCGATTGATGGTTTTCATGCCGACCCGGTCGCTGGCGTTGTGCAGACGGGTGGCCAGCCAGAACATCACGGCTGCAATCGCAAGTGCTGAAAAGGCGATGGCCCATCCCAGTGCGATCAATGCAACGGCTGGCCATATCATCAGGACCAGGCCGATGATCAAAGCTGCGATCCCTGACCCACGCATCGAGCCGCGTTGAGGGTCGCGCTCATTCATTTGTTGTGAAGCGGCCAGTGAGCCGATGCCGATGATCAATGCCCAGGCGCCCAGTAGGAAGAAGGCCAGCTTGACGGTGCCTTCGGGCCAGATCAGCAGAACGAGGCCGATCAGAACAGCGCCGATGGCCGCCCCGCCCAACAGCCCGCGACGACCAACCCCCAAAAGAGTCAACCCGCCGTCGATGATCAACAGTGCCCCAACCAGCCGTAGCAACAGCGCGATGCTGCTCGAGGGCCAGAACAGCGCGGCGATCCCGACCGCACCCGCCAGCACCCCACGTATCAGAAACGTCCACCACAGGCTTGAAAGTTGCGCGCTCAGCCTGTCTCGCTCGGTCATGCTGTTATCGTCCAGAATCTCGCCGGTTTGGGGGTCTTGGTCGGTCATTTTACGGCCTCTTGAAAAACCTTGTTGAAATAGAGCGGGATAGTCCCGCTTTGTCGTTCGCACTAGGTTTGAATCTGTAGTAAGCGATCAACCCATTTTGGCACAGTTTCGGACGCTTTGCCCAGAAGATGGTCGTCGAAGCCTCCGCCGGTCGGCTCAAGATTGATCTCGATTGTTCGCGCTCCAATTGCTTGAGCTTCGTGGACAAAAGCTGCCGCTGGATAGACTTGGCCTGATGTGCCGATCGCAGCGAAGATCGTGGCGGAGGCGAGGTGATCGAAAACCTCCTCCATATGATAGGGCATTTCCCCAAACCAGACCACGTCAGGGCGTGCGGTGGGGGCGTTGCAGGCCGGGCAGGGCTCGCCCACCTCCATCTCAGGCGGTGCTGTCCAGCGGTGGCCACAGGATGCGCAGAGCGCGCCGGATAGTTTCCCGTGCATGTGGATCACATCCTGCGCGCCGCCGGCCTCGTGCAGCCCGTCAACATTTTGCGTGACGATCACAACCTCGCCCGGAAAGCCCCGTTGCAGCCGGGCCAGCGCTTTATGCGCCGCGTTGGGTTCCACCTTGGCGGCCTGCACGCGGCGGGCGTTGTAGAACCCCTGAACCAAGGCAGGGTCGCGGGCGAAACCCTCGGGCGTTGCCACATCCTCAATCCGGTGTTGCGCCCACAGGCCGCCCTCATCGCGAAAGGTGCTGAGGCCGCTTTCGGCGGAAATCCCGGCCCCGGTCAGAATGACGATCTTTTCCATATGCCCCTCACGCGCTACAGATTGGCCCATGACACATCGTATCCTCTTTGTTTGCCTGGGCAATATCTGTCGGTCTCCTGCGGCCGAGGGCACTTTTCGCGCTCGCGCGCGCCACCATGAAACCGACAGCGCCGGGACGGCAGGCTGGCATATCGGCAAGCCGCCTTATGGTCCGATGCAATCCGCAGCCAAGGCGCGGGATATCAAGCTGGACGATCTGCGGGCCCGGCAATTCGTGGTTGAGGATTTCGAGCGGTTCGACCTGATTTTGGGGATGGACGCCGAGAACATCGCGAATATTGAAGCCCTGCGCCCGGTCGGTAATCAGACCCAGGTTCGTCTATTGACTGATTTCGCGCCTCAGGCCGGGGCGGATCACGTGCCTGACCCGTACTACACGCGGGATTTTGACGGCGCGCTGGATCTGATCGAAACCGCTGTCGAAGGGCTTGCCGCGTATCTTGAGGGCTAACTGTTCATCACCTTCAACTGTCCGCTGAGCCAGGGCAGCTTGGCAATGGCCGGGTCGATCATCTGGCTTTGCATCAGCCGTCGCATCATGCCCGAGACTTCTTGCGGGACCTGATCGGACCAGTCGGTGCGGGTGAACAACGAAATCGTGCGAGAAAACGCTCCAAGGGGGCAGGGATGGGCCTGCAGGTCCTCGTGGAACCGGGCCGCGCGCATATATCCCAGCGGTGTGGTGATCGCCCAGCCCAAGCCCCGCGCCACCATCGCCATCAGGGCCAGGTGTGAGCCGATCTCGAACCGCTCCTCGAACTCGATTTGCTGTCGGGCGATATGGCTTTCAATCTGACGGCTGATCAGCTGCTCGCGCGCATATCGCAGGAAAGGCAGTTTCTCGACGGCCTCGGTTCCATTGCCGACGCTGCTCGGCGCGACCAGAATGAAGGGGTCCTGCACCAGAGGGTACTCTACGACCCCCTCCAACACCTCGCCGCTATGGGCTGAGACGGCCATATGCAGGCGCTGTGCTTCAAGCTCGGAAAACAAGTCAAGGCTGGGCAGGGTGATCAGCTTGAATTTCGAGCGCGTCAGGCTGTCGGCCAAAAGGGTCGCAAGCCGCGGTGTCAGGTCGTTGTCGAAATCGTCGATCAATCCGATCGAGAGCGTCGTGAGATGGCCAAGATCCATCACGGTCAGCTCGCTTTGGGCCATCTGCAGCTCGGACAGAACCGCCTGCGCGCGTGTCAGAAAACTGCGCCCGGCCTGCGTCAGTCGCATTGGCCTTCGCCCGTGGTCCACCAGATCGGTGCCGATGGCCTTTTCCAGATTGCGCAACTGCTGAGAAACCGAGGGCTGGCTGAGCCCCGTGATCTCCGCCGCTTGTGCCACCGATCCTGTCCGGGCCAGCGCCTCAAACACCTCAAGGCCCCGCAGGGTCAGCCCTTTCATCACCATAAGATACACCTTTCGCTGCGCCTTTTTTTGGGGCGCAGCGGGCATCAGGTCAAGGTTTCAGAACGGCCTAGCTGCAGATCGCCTGCGCCATTTGGCCAAAGTTCTGATAGCGATCCCACAGCGCGTCATCGCGTGCAGTCTGAGACATCTTCAATTGCTGCGCCTGATGGGGGTCAGTGAACCATTTCGAGACGGTCTTCTGATCACTGCGCGTCAACGCTTGATCTGCCACGCGCTGGATACAAGAACACCGCGCCCGCGTCGCTGCCTGACGGTCCGACGCCAAACACGCCCGCTTGATCTGCGATGCGTCCGCAACCGGAGCCACTGTCGTCAGCGACGCCGCACAAAATGCGATTAGGAGGAACTGTTTCATGCTCATGCCTCGTTTTTGCCTGCTTGGAGGGATCTTGCGCCCCTCTCAATCTGCGCGGGAGTATGAATCAAACATGGCTTGGGATCAATACGTAGGACTTCACAAAGCAAGACCGTGGCTTCACGACGTCTTAGTGGCATTCGCGCGATCTGCATCGGCCCGGCAGTTGGGGGGGTGATATTCTGAAAAAACAAAGCGTCTGGCTCTGCGTCCCGAGGTGCTTTCGCAACAAACATACTTTCTGCCTCAACCCCGTTGGCCTTTAGGATGCTATGTCGATCAAGCAAGATGTGATGATAACTAACGGCGCGTGCATCGGAGAAGTGGGCAAGGCCAACATCAACAAGGCTGATTGCAGGAACAAATACGTCCGGTACCCCAAACATTAGCTCAGCCGCAGGGTGCGTGATCAGCAGCCGATGTTGCTGTGAAACGCTGAGCGAAATTGGATTTTGCAATGGGCCGGAGGGGATTTCGACCGCTCTAAAACTCCCGCTCGCGATCACATCTTGTGATCCGACCCAAGTGATTGGCAGGTGCCCGTCATCTTTCGTCCAGACCAAGTCGCCCACCTGAAGCTTCTCAATCGGGGTATCACCCTCTGGGGTCTCTATGAGTGTTCCACGGCAATAGCAGATTGGGCTCACATAATCTGAGGATTCAAAGCTCGGACCCTCTTGCGTGCTGACGACGGTCAGTGGGATACCTGACGGAGGAAACTCGCCCGGGCCGCCGATGAATGCTATCCCTTCAACTGTACCAAAGGCGGGGGAGGAGTTATTCACATTGAAGGCAACAGCCTGGTAGGTATTGGTTCCATCCGTCAGGGTAATTCCATATTCGGCCTCAACCCGCGTACCACTGGAAAACAGGGTTCCATCAATTGTTTGGTCACCATCCAAACGCTGATTTCCATCATTGTCTGCAAAGCTCGTGTCTGAACCTGCGTCCGTAATGAAGACTTCCGTAACAGCTAGAGTGTCGATCGTGATTGTTTCGCCAATCAGATGAATGCCGGTGCCCTGAGTGAGGCCGTCCAGCCCTTGCGCGACCGAAATCGTTAGCTGGCTTTCGCCCAAAACGAAGATAGAGTAATCGGCCACCTGATAGCTGCTTTCTGGCTCTTATTCGGATCAGTCGCTTTAAGCATTCTACCCATTGGCTAGAATCCGGTAAATGCTATTGCTCAGAAAGCTGCGAGAATGGCCTTTTTTGCAACGCTTCAGCGCTTGACGAGACCACAAACTCCGGACATATCCCAATCCATGACAGACCTCGCTCATATCCGCAATTTCTCCATCGTCGCGCATATCGACCATGGCAAATCCACCCTTGCTGACCGGCTCATCCAAGAGACCGGAACGGTCAAGGATCGTGACATGAAGGAACAGCTGCTCGACAGCATGGACATCGAGCGTGAGCGCGGCATCACCATCAAGGCCAACACGGTTCGCATCGACTATACCGCCGACAATGGCGAGGCATATGTGCTGAACCTGATCGACACACCCGGCCACGTGGACTTTGCCTATGAGGTCAGCCGGTCGATGCGCGCGGTCGAGGGCTCTCTGCTGGTTGTTGACTCGACCCAAGGGGTTGAGGCGCAGACGCTGGCCAACGTGTATCAGGCCATCGCCGCCGATCATGAGATCGTACCGGTGCTGAACAAAATCGACCTGCCTGCGTCCGATTGTGATCGCGTGGCGGAACAGATCGAGGATGTGATCGGCATCGACGCGACGGACGCGATTCAGGTCTCGGCAAAGACGGGGCAGGGCATCCATGAGACACTCGAAGCCATCGTCCAGCAACTGCCCGCACCGCAGGGAAATCTCGACGCGCCGCTTAAGGCGATGCTGGTGGATTCGTGGTATGACGCCTATCTCGGCGTTATCGTTCTGGTCCGCATCATGGACGGCACGTTGAAAAAGGGCATGCGGGTCAAGTTCATGTCGAACGGTACCTTGCATCATGTCGACCGCGTCGGTGTCTTCCGCCCCGAGATGGAGATGGTGGACTCGCTGGGCCCCGGTGAGATCGGCTTTCTGACCGCCTCAATCAAACAGGTCCGCGACACCCGCGTGGGTGATACCATCACCAATGACCGCAACGGGACTGAGGACGCGCTGGACGGCTTCAAACCCGCGCAGCCGGTGGTGTTCTGTGGCCTCTTCCCCGTAGACTCGGCTGAATTCGAAGACCTGCGTGACGCGATCGACAAACTTGCGCTGAACGACGCCAGCTTTAGCTTTGAAATGGAAACATCCGCCGCGCTGGGCTTTGGCTTCCGCTGCGGCTTCCTCGGCCTTTTGCACCTTGAGGTCATTCGCGACCGGATCGAACGCGAATACGATATTGAGCTCATCACTACCGCGCCGTCGGTGATCTATCACGTCTACATGAAAGACGGCGAGATGATCGAGCTGCACAACCCCGCCGACATGCCCGACCCCTCGAAGGTCGACCATATCGAGGAACCGCGCATTAAGGCGACCATTCTGGTGCCCGACGAATACCTCGGCGACGTGCTGAAACTCTGCCAGGATCGCCGCGGCAGCCAGCTAGACCTGACCTATGCGGGCACCCGCGCCATGGTCGTCTATGACCTGCCGCTGAACGAGGTCGTCTTTGACTTCTACGACCGCCTGAAATCGGTGACCAAGGGCTATGCCTCGTTCGACTACCAGATGACCGGCTATACCGAGGATAATCTGGTCAAGATGTCGGTGCTGGTGAATGACGAACCGGTCGATGCGCTGTCGACCATGGTTCACCGCGACCGGGCCGAGATGCGGGGCCGGGCGATGTGCGAAAAGCTCAAGGACCTGATCCCGCGCCACATGTTCAAAATCCCGATTCAGGCCGCCATCGGAGGCAAGGTCATCGCCCGCGAGACGCTCTCGGCGCTGCGCAAGGACGTGACCGCGAAGTGCTACGGAGGCGACGCCACGCGGAAACGCAAACTGCTGGACAAGCAGAAGGCGGGTAAAAAGAAGATGCGTCAGTTCGGGAAGGTGGATATCCCACAAGAGGCGTTTATTAGCGCCCTAAAAATGGACAGCTGAGTCTGCCCATTTTTTCGGTGGGTAGGCGAAAGCCGTTGGCGCAGCCAACTACGTGCCCACGCGATTAGATCGATGAAGAAGTTTGGTTTTCTTAGGTTGGGTGCACTACTATCGGCACAACTCTTTGATGTATTCTGGATGGAAGGTCTTCGTGAATAAGGGCAATCATGCTCAAAACAGTGAGATAGATCCTGTCAGCATCTTTTAGTACGACGTCAATTTGCTCCCGCGTCACAGCGGTATTTTCGCGCTGAAACTTGGTTTCCTTTTTCGTACCGGTTTTGGTTACATAGTCGACACGCATGAAACCTTGGGGACTGTCAAAGAATGCGCCGTGTGCGGCCATATGCCGATTCTGTACAAATCGTTTAATCCAGTCAGATAGCTTGGATAGCTCATCCGAGAACCCAAATGTTTTTGCTGGCTCACTGCATTTACCGAGCTGTTCGAGGAATCGACCAGTTTGGAGCTTCCTAACTTTACAGTACTCATGAAACCAATCCTCGCTTTCTGGTTCCAGCCCTCTCAAGCAAACAATTAAGGCGCTGGCCATCATTTCAATGTGCGCGCACGTTTGAAGGTAGAGCCCCAATTCGTATGCAAACTCTCGTCGAATGAGTTGTTCTACTGCTGTACCTTTATTTGGAAATGAGTTCTTCATAAATTAGCTCGTGTTTTGACGGTTAAGGTCTCTTGCTCAGCGAGACAGCAGTAGTACTAAGTTGTATCTTTCAACCTTCACAAGTGTCTGGGTTTCACAAGGGTTTGTCTCGCCCGGCGGCACCGCCGGGCCGAGCCGACCCGCCCCCATGTGGCGGCGCGTTTGCGCCGCCCCTCGGGTCGGCGCTGCCCTCCGTTCTACTGATCAACCGTTGCGAACGCTTTGGCGCTCCGTGGCTCCGCGTTTGCGGCTGAGTTCGTCCACTGGACAATTTCCGGGACGCCGCTCATCCGTTTGGATTGGTCGCGGTTCTTCCCCTCTCCATTCATCCACTACGCACGTTTCCTCGAACGGATACTCACTCGCCGTCGCAAGTGATCTGAGCCCCCCAAACCTCTGACCCAGATCAAGGACCGAATTCGATCAACGTGCCAATGTTTGCGCATTGTCGAATACTTGAATGAGGTCGCAATGCTCCCCCTGATGTTGATCGTTCATATCTTCCTTGGCTCTACCCTCGCAGGAACAGCCGTGATTGCTGTTCTGGTTATGGGATACACCGCAGTCCTTCCAATCGTGCTGGCGGCTGTGGTGGGGTTTGTGGCGGCCTTCCCGGCCTCGTATCTGGTGGCGCGCAAGCTGGAGGGGTGACGCTCGGCCATCGCCTGCGCGTTGCAGGGCCGTCACGCATATTCCGGAAACAAAAAACCTGCCAAGATCGGGTCTTGGCAGGTTTGAATGGTTTCTGCAGTGGGGGAGAGGTTTACTCTCGGTTCCCCAGCAGTTGCAGCAGGAACATGAACATGTTGATGAAGTCCAGGTACAGGCTCAGCGCACCCATGATGGCGGCTTTGCCCAGCCACTCCTGATCACCGGCATGTGCCATCTGGAGGTAGGTATTCTTGATCTGCTGCGTGTCATAGGCGGTCAGGCCGGCGAAGATCAGAACGCCGATGACCGAGATCGCGAAGGCCATGGCCGACGAGGCCAGGAAGATGTTGACCACCATCGCGACGATCAGACCGATAACGCCCATGATCAGGAAGGTTCCCATACCCGACAGGTCTTTCTTGGTCGTGTAGCCGTAGAGCGACAGACCCGCGAAGGCGATCGAGGTGATCAGGAAGACCTGAATGATCGACTGACCGGTAAAGGCGATGAAGATCCAGCTGATCGACAGGCCCATTACGGCGGCGAACGAGTAGAAAACCAACTGCGCAGCCGCGGCCGACATGCGGTTGATCATGGCGCTGAAGCCGAACACAAAGGCCAGCGGTGCGAACATGATCACCCATTTCAGTGGCGAGACATAGATCGAATGACCTAGCGCGGTCAGGTAGGTGTTCGCGTTCAGCTGCGCCACGGCCGCCGACGGATCGGTGGTGATCGACAGACCCGAGATCGCCCAGGCTGCGAGGAAGGTGATGAACATACCCACGGACATCGTGCCGTAGACTTTGTTCATATGGGCGCGAAGGCCCTCATCAATCTCGGCGGCGCGTGCGCCTGCGGCCGTCCGAATCGTATCGAATTGTGCCATTTAAAAAGGTCTCCCTAAACGTATCTGCGTGCGGCCCGTAAGTATTGGCCGCTTTCCTGCTGAATATCGGCAACTGCAGGCTGTGTTTCAAGAGTTTCTGCGGTATTTCCGCCTAAAATACGCAACAAAAACGGCGACCTGCTGCCGCAGATCGCCTATCGCTGAAAAAACATGAGTTTTAAAGGCAGCTTTTCCAGAACTGCGGGGCATCCCAGATGGGACGGCGGGCCTCGGCGTCGGCCTGGGCACGGGTGATGCCGATGTCGTTCAGGGCGCGGGTATCCAGCCGAGCCAGTTGTTGGCGTTGACGTCGTACGGACAGGACGGACCGTATACGCGCAAACAGGGATTGTTTGTGTTGAGGGCAAGGGCGGTTCAGGGCGATCGAGTTCATGGTCTATCCTTTCGTTTTTCAGATGGTTTAGATCGGTCTCATCAACTTCCTTGATTTATATGGCGAGTTAAGGCACATTTTAAAAACGAATATTTTTGATTGGATGCATAAGGATTCGTGAACATGAGAAATCTGGACATCACCACATTGCGATCCTTTGTGGCTGTGGCCGATCAGGGTGGCGTTACCCGGGCGGCGGGGTTTCTGCATCTGACGCAATCAGCCGTCTCCATGCAGTTGAAACGCTTGGAAGAGCTTTTGGATCTGGAGCTTCTGGACAGAAGTGGTCGGACCATCGCGCTGACCGCCTCGGGCGAGCAGTTGCTTGCCTATGCCCGTCGGATGATTGCTTTGAATGATGAGGTGATCTCGAAACTCACGGATCAGGCCTTTGAGGGCGAGGTGGTTCTGGGTGTCCCTCATGACATTGTCTACCCGGCGATCCCGCGCGTACTTCAGCGGTTCAATGCCGATTTCCCGCGTGTGCGGGTGCAGTTGATCTCGTCCTATTCGCTGCAGCTAAAGGATATGTTTAAGCGCGGAGAATGTGATCTGATCCTGACGACTGAGCCTTCGTCATCCGACGGCTCTGAGACCATTGCCGAGCTTCCGCTGCGCTGGATCGGGGCGCCCGGTGGCTCGGCCTGGCGCAAGAACCCGGTGCCGATTGCGCTGGGGCGGCGCTGCATGTTCCGCCCGCAGGTTATCGCGGCGCTGGATGCCGCAGGTATCCCGTGGGAGCTTTCCGTCGAAACCGAGAATGACCGCACCATCGAAGCGACCGTCAGCGCTGATCTGGCGATTCACGCGATGCTGGACGGCACCGAGGCCGCACACCTTGAACAGATCGACTCGGGTGGTGTTTTGCCCGAGCTGCCTGCGCATATGATTAATCTATACGGTGGAGAGCCGGGGCGCGATGCTGTCATAGAGGCGCTGGCGCAACTGGTGCGACAGAATTTCCGCATGCTGGGCGGCACACCCCTTCGGGCTGTGGTGGGCTAGGGCGTAACCACGATCTTGCCGGTGGATTTACGCTCTTTCAACAGGCGGAGGCCGTGTTCGACTTCGTTCAACGGCAGGGTGTGGCTGATATGAGGTGTGATCTTCCCTTCGGCATGCCATTGGAACAGCGTCTGAAAGCTGTTGCGCACGATATCCGGGCGAAACCTGAGGTAGCCGCCGATATAGAAGCCGATCACCGTCAGGTTCTTGACCAACAGGTGGTTGGCCGGGATTTGAGGGACATCGCCACCGGCAAAGCCGATTGGCAGCAGACGACCTTCGGGGTTGGTGGCGCGGAAGGCGGCTTTGAAAACGTCGCCCCCAATCGCGTCATAGACCACATCAGCGCCTCCTAATTCTTTAACGCGGGCGCGAAGGTCTTCTGAGGCGTCGATCAAGTGATCGGCCCCGGCGGCTTGGGCAGCCGCCAGCTTTTCTGCGTCGCGCGCTTGGGCGATGACGGTTGCCCCCATCAGTTTGCCGATCTCCACTGCGGTTAGCCCGACGCCACCGGCTGCTCCGGTCACAAGCAGGGTTTCACCCGGCTGCAACTGGGCGCGATGGTCCAGGGCAAGGTGACTGGTCCCATAGGCGATCTGAATGGCGGCAGCCTCTTCAAAACTGGTCTCATTCGGGATGGGGATGGCCCGATCCGCGTCGAACACGCCGTACTCAGCCAACCCGTCGTGGCCCGAGTACACGGCGACACGGTCACCAACCTTCAAACCAGAGACTTCAGGTCCCAGTTCGTCGACAACACCGGCGATTTCCATGCCTAAAGTGAACGGAGGGTTAGGCGTATCCTGGTATGTGCCTTTCTGCATCAGCAAATCGGCGAAGTTCAGGCCGCATGCTTTGATGGCGATTCTGACCTGTCCCTCGGCAGGTGTCGGCGTGGGTACTTCGACAATTCGCGCGTCGGCGCCTTTGGATTCTATGCGATATGCAAGCATGATGGTTCATCTCAGTTTTCAGGGAATAGGTCGCAGTATGAGTGAAATTGTCAATGCGTTCAGCTGATTGAGCGCGCTAACGAAGACAGTTTGGTCAGGCCGCGCCGCCAAAATCACAGAGATGCACAACCATAAACCAATGTACAGAGATTCCAATTCAACCAACTTGAAAAAAAAGTCAAAAGCGGCAATATTGGACGGCAGTGCTGTATCGGGGGATCGCACATGTCTGGTTGGGGGATGCTTATGGGGACTTCTCTAACTTCTGTTTATGTGAACGGCGCGAAGTCCCGCAACAGATGTGTGTGTAGTAGAGGAGAATACCAATGACTCATCACGTCGATGTCCATGTGGGCAAGCGTGTCCGACATCGCCGCTGGCTGATTGGCATGACCCAACAGCAGTTGGCGCAGCAAGTTGGTATCAAGTTTCAGCAAATCCAGAAATACGAAACCGGGGCGAACCGAATCAGTGCCTCCCGTTTGTGGGACATTGCCGATGCGCTGGACGTACCGGTCAGCTTTTTCTTTGAAGGTCTTGAAGAAGGCCAAAAAGAGAAATCCGACAAGAGCGCGCTTCCTGCTGACCTGATGGGTGACAAGGAAGCCTTGGATCTGGTGCGCTCTTACTACGCGATTCCGGAAAACCAGCGTCGCCGTCTGTTTGAACTGGCACGTGTTCTTAGCGACGTTGCCTGATCACCACGGCTTGACACCGGCCTGTGTTCGCAGCACCTGTGCTGCATGAGCCTGACCGACCTGACCGACCTTGAAGTTGCCGAAGAAATGGCTGACGCCGCGCGCGCAGCCATTCTTCCGTATTTCAGACAGACCAATCTGGAAACCGATAACAAGCTGGCTGGCGGGTATGACCCCGTCACTGTGGCTGATCGCGCGGCGGAACAAGCCATGCGGGCGGTTCTGGCACAGCGTCGGCCAGAAGATGGCATTCTTGGTGAAGAATTCGGGCAGGTTGAGGGCACTTCGGGCCGAACCTGGGTGCTTGATCCGATCGACGGCACTCGAGGGTTCGTCAGCGGTACACCGACCTGGGGCGTTCTCATCGCTCTGTCAACGCAGGACGGCCCAATCATGGGCGTGGTGGATCAGCCCTATATCGGTGAGCGTTTTGTTGGCGGATCAGGCATCGCTCAACTGACTGGGCCTTTGGGCACAACTGCGTTGAAAACGCGTGGCACAAAGGTGTTGGAGCAGGCGACCCTGTTCACGACCTTCCCCGAGGTTGGCACGTCAGAGGATCGTGCAGGTTTTCAAACCGTAGCTGAGCAAGTTCAGCTGACTCGCTATGGCATGGACTGCTATGCCTACGCGCTTCTTGCCGCCGGTCAGGCAGATCTGGTGATCGAGGCCGGGTTGAACGCTTATGACATTCAGGCGCCGATTGCAGTGATTGAAGCCGCAGGCGGTATCGTCACCGATTGGCAGGGTGGCCCGGCCCACAATGGCGGAAGGGCATTGGCAGCCGCCAACGCTGAAATTCACGCCGCAGCGTTGGAAATCCTGCGTAACTATTGAATGTCATTGCCGCAATGGTCGCGCGTGAGTAAGCTGCACTGAGCCGGTTCTTGCGCCCGTTTTCCGCTGGCTAATGCACTCCTTGCTTGAGACGGGCAGAAGCAGGAGCGTGAAATGCCCGAAATACTGATCAAAAACGCCGACACCATCCTGACAATGGATGATGATCGCCAAGAGCTGCACGGCGCGGATATCCTGATCCGGGACGGCCAGATTGCCGAAATTGGCCAGGATCTGATCACAAACGGAGAGGTCCACGATGCCTCGGGCTGCGTCATCACACCCGGGTTGGTGAATACGCATCATCACCTCTACCAAACGCTGACACGGGCGGTTCCGGGCGGGCAGGACGCTTTGCTGTTCGGCTGGCTGCAGACGCTCTACCCGATCTGGGCACGGTTCGGATCGGATGAGATGTTCACTTCGGCGCAGATCGGTCTGGCCGAACTTGCCTTGTCGGGCTGCACACTCAGTTCCGATCACCTGTATCTCTATCCGAATGGGGCTAGGCTTGAGGACACGATTGCCGCCGCTTCGGAATTGGGGATTCGCTTTCATCCCACGCGCGGGGCGATGAGTATCGGTGAAAGTGACGGAGGCCTGCCGCCCGACAGTCTGGTCGAGCGTGAGAAAGACATTCTCAACGATATGATCCGCGTGGTGGATGCGTTTCACGATCCTTCGGAGGGGTCGATGTGTCGGGTGGGCCTTGCACCGTGTTCGCCCTTTTCCGTCAGCCGCGACCTGATGCGAGACGCAGCACTACTGGCGCGCGACAAGGGGGTGATGCTGCATACGCATCTGGCCGAGAATGACGAAGATATCGCCTATTCCGAAGCCCAATTCGGCTGTCGTCCGGGCCAATATGCCGAGGAGCTGGGCTGGACCGGAGCAGACGTCTGGCATGCCCATTGTGTCAAACTGGATGGGGTTGAGATCGACCTGTTCGCAAGAACGGGAACAGGCGTGGCCCATTGCCCCTGCTCGAACTGTCGCCTCGGGTCCGGCATTGCGCCAGTGAGGAACATGCGGGATCAGGGCGTGAAGGTCGGGCTGGGCGCGGACGGGTCGGCCAGCAATGACAACGGCAATCTGATGCTCGAGGCGCGGCAAGCCATGTTGCTGCAACGCGTGGTGAATGGCGCAGACGCAATGTCCGCCCGCGAAGCACTTGAGATCGCGACACGGGGTGGAGCGGATGTGCTTGGACGGCCCGATTGCGGGCGTTTGATGCCGGGCAAACGGGCCGATATTGCGGTCTGGGATACCCGCACAAGCCTCGAAAGCGCGGGCAGTTGGGACCCGGCGGCCTTGATTCTGGCTGGGCCAATGCAGGTCAAACATCTGTTCGTCGAAGGCCGCCAGATCGTGCGAGACGGTCAGATCACGACGATTGACCTGCCGCGCACCATCGAGACCCAAAACCGTCTGGCCCGCGCGCTAGCCCAATAGCGGGATCCGCCCTTCATCTGGCTAAAAACACCCCCGCCGAAGGCGCATTCAACGGGCGACCTGCGCCCCTCCGATCCAGACATCAGCAATAGCGCGGTCGTCTCCCATCATGATGGTGGGGAACACGGCCTCCCACAGATCATCCGCGTGGGCCTCGCGCTGGGCGATGGCTGGGGTCGAGGCGAGGTCGATCACCACCAAATCGGCCTCCATCCCCGTGGCAACATTCCCGATGCAGTCGTCCATCCGCAACGTTCGCGCCGACCCGACTGTACCCAGCCACAGCAATTGCGCTGGGTGCAGGGGGCGGCCACGCAGCTGGCCGATCTCATAGGCAGCGGCCATGGTGCGCAGCATCGAAAAACTGGACCCGCCACCGGTATCGGTGGCCAGGCCAACGCGGTGGCCATCTCGGATCAACCCATTCATGTCGAACAGGCCCGACCCGATGAAGGTGTTCGAGGTCGGGCAATGCACCAAGCCGGCGTCCACCTCGCGCAGCCGATCCCGCTCACGATCTTCCAGATGGATGACGTGACCATAGAGGCCATTCTGTCCCAGCAGGCCGAACTTCTCATAGGTATCCAGATAGTCGCGCGCGTCCGGGAACAGGGACCGGACCCATTCGATCTCATCGGTTTGCTCGCTCAGATGGGTCTGCATCAGACAATGTGGATGCTCCGCCCAGAGCGCGCCCAAAGCCTCAAGCTGTTCGGGTGTAGAGGTGGGCGAGAACCGCGGTGTGATCGCATAAGACAGACGATCCACGCGGTGCCATTTCTCCAGCAAAGCCTGAGACTGATCAAAGGCCGTTTGTGCTGTATCCCGTAGGTCCTCTGGCGCGTTACGGTCCATGCAGGTTTTGCCTGCAACAACCCGCTGACCGCGCTGTTGGGCTGCCGAGAAAAAGGCATCGACGCTTTCGGGGTGAATCGTGCAAAAACTGCACGTGGTCGTCGTTCCATGCGCGGCTGTTAGGTCGAGGTAACGGTTGGCGATCTCGGTGGCGTAATCGATATCGCCGAACTTCATCTCTTCGGGGAAGGTATAGGTGTTCAGCCAGTCGATCAGCCGCTTGCCCCAGCTCGCGATCATGGCGGTCTGAGGGAAATGCACATGCGGGTCAACGAACCCGGCCATGATCAGGTGCTTGCCGTAGTCCCTAATCTCAGCATCCGGATGCACGGCACGCAAGCGATCCAGCGCACCAACGGCTTGAACGCGCCCATCCTCGATCACGACCGCTTCGTCGAGTTTGGTGCAATCCGTTGGCTCTCCCTCAAAAGGGGAGCCGTCAAAACTTAGAACGCGCCCTTTCAAAAGCGTCTTTTGCGCCATTCGCCTTGTTCCTTAGCTGTTTGAGCCCGTTCATCAGCATATGCGTGCGAAAGATGAGGGTAAATCGGCGCATTGTCATTGTTTTCCGGTAGCTGCTTCTTCTAATTAGGGGCCAATGGCATGACTAAGAACGGGAGCAGCACATGACCACAGGCATTGATGATCCCGTAACCGACTCCGCTGACGAAGACGTCTACGCGCTGGACCGCCGTACCGTTGCGGCGATCCTGTTTGCCGTGGACGTGGATGATCGCGACAAGCTGGTTGAATTGATGGAGCCGCTGCACGCCGCCGACATCGCCGACCTTCTGGAGCAGATCAATCCCTACGACCGCGCCCGCCTGATCCGTCTCTATGACAAAGAGTTCGACGGCGACATCCTGTCGGAACTGGATGAGGCCGTTAGGGAAGAGGTCATTGGTGTCCTAAAACCCGACGTTCTGGCCGAAGCCGTGCGGGACATGGACAGCGACGATGTCGTCGACTTGCTGGAGGATCTGGAAGAGCCGCAACAGGAAACGATTCTGGACGCGCTTGAGGATTCCGAGCGGGTCGCGGCAGAGCAGGCGCTCTCCTATCCCGAAAACTCGGCTGGTCGTTTGATGCAGCGTGAGGTCGTCATGGCCCCCGAGCATTGGACGGTGGGGCAGGCCATTGATTTCATGCGCGCCAATGATGACCTGCCGGAACAGTTCTATCACGTCGTACTGGTTGATCCGCGCCTGAAGCCTGTTGCGCAGATCACCTTGGGCAAGCTGATGGCCGCGCGGCGCGAAGTGCCGCTGAAAGACCTGGCGGAAGAGGAATTCCACATCATCCCCGTCGATCAGGACGAAGAGGATGTGGCCTATGCTTTCAACCAATACCACCTGATCTCGGCCCCCGTTGTCGATGCCGATGGCCGTTTGGTCGGTGTCATCACCATCGATGACGCCATGGTGGTTCTGGACGAAGAACATGAGGAAGACATTCTGCGTCTGGCGGGTGTAAGCGACGAAAGCTCGATTTCGGACAGTGTCGCCGCAACAAGCCGTCGGCGTTTACCTTGGCTTGCTGTGAACCTGTGTACGGCGATCTGTGCCTCTTTGGTGATTTCGCAATTCGAGGCTGCGATTGATCAGTTGGTGGCGCTTGCGATACTGATGCCAATTGTCGCCTCGATGGGTGGCAATGCGGGGACACAATCACTGACGGTTGCGGTGCGGGCGTTGGCCACGCGCGACCTGACCGCCTCGAACGTCATGCGTGTGATCCGACGCGAGCTGTTGGTCGGCATGCTGAACGGCCTGTGCTTTGCGATCGTTCTGGGCACTGTTGGTATGCTTTGGTTCGATTCGCCTCTGCTTGGGGTCGTGATTGGGTCAGCTTTGGTCGTGAACATGATCATCGCGGGCTTTGCAGGTACGGTAGTACCGGTCTTGCTGGACCGAATGGGCATTGACCCGGCGCTGGCATCTGGGACGTTTGTGACAACCACAACGGATGTCATGGGCTTCTTCATCTTCTTGGGACTTGCCAGCGTGGTGCTTCTGTGACCGATCTGACTGAAATCAAGGCGATGGCACGCAAAGCGGCGTTTGCCCGTCGCAAAGCGGCGTTTGATGCCTCTTTGCCGGGCGCTGCGGGCCGTTTGTCCGAGATACTGGCAGGCCATCGAGGCGTGCCCATGTCCGGCTACATGCCAATTCGGACCGAGATTGACCCGCTGCCTGCAATGGCTGAGGCGACAGCTTACGGCCCCGTTGGTGTGCCGGTGATTCAGGCTGCGGGGCAGCCGCTGAAATTTTCACGCTGGACACCCGAAGGTGCGTTGAAGGACGGGCCGTTCGGGGCGAAAGTGCCCGAGATCGACGATTACTTCGACCCCGAAATCCTGATTGTTCCGTTGGTGGCTTTTGACGCCAACGGCGGCCGTCTGGGCTATGGCGGCGGGTTCTACGACCGCACCCTGGAAGGGCTACGCGCCAAACGCCCAACCCTGGCGATCGGCTTTGCCTTCGATGGGCAAGAGGCCGAAGGGCTGCCGTTGGAGCCAACCGATCAGCCGTTGGATATGGTTGTCACGGAAAGCCGTGTTCTGACGTTCTAAGACTGCCTCGTTAGATCGAGTGGTTCTCACGGAAGTATTCCCAAGCGTCTACCTCGCGGCCGCTGGCCAATATGCAAACGCCGGTTTGCCCGTCGGCACCGTCGCGGATTTCATATTTGCCACCGCTTTCCACGCAGAACGTGGCCGCAGGGTTGGCAATCTGGGTGTTGGAATCGCTCGTTCCCGCCTGGTCACAAGCGGCTAGCGCAGTGAGGCCAAGGGCAGACAATAGGATACGCGACATCAAGTTTCTCCGATCTAAAGGGCTTTGACGGTTTATTACGGCAGCATAACCACTTGTGCTTCGCGTTGACCAGACTTACGACCGTTGGGATGAGGATACTTTTTCTGGGTGACGTCATGGGCCGCGCGGGACGCACGGCCATACAACAGCATCTGCCGCGCCTGCGCGACGAATGGCGGTTGGATTTTGTTGTGGTCAATGGCGAGAACGCCTCGAACGGGATGGGGCTGTCCGGGGACCATGCCAAGCTGCTGCTCGATGCGGGCGCGGATTGCGTGACGCTGGGCGATCATGCCTTCGACCAGAAAGACATGCTGCAACACATCGAGAAAGAGTCGCGCATCGTGCGCCCGGTGAACTTTGCCAAGGGCGCGCCGGGGCGGGGTTATCGCCTGTTCAACGCACCCGGAGGGCGGAAGGTCCTGGTGGTGCAGGTTCTGGGCCAGGTTTTCATGAAGCGGCCGTTTGATGATCCGTTCTCGGCGGTCGAGCCGATCTTGAAGTCCCACCCGCGCGGCGGGCAGGCCAATGCCATCATCGTGGATATGCATTGCGAGGCGACATCCGAGAAAATGGCGATGGGCCACTATTGCGACAAGCGTGCCAGCCTTGTGGTGGGCACGCATACGCACGTGCCGACGGCGGATTCGCAGATTCTGCCCGGCGGTGCCGCTTATCTTACGGATGCGGGGATGTGCGGTGACTATGACTCGGTCATTGGTATGGACAAGGTTGAGCCGATGCGGCGGTTCATCACTGGCATGCCCAAGGCGCGCTTTTCTCCGGCCAATGGCGAAGCAACCCTCAGCGGAGTGTTCGTCGAGACCAATGATCAGGATGGCAGCGCAAAATCAGTGCGCATGGTCCGCGTGGGCGGTCGGTTGGAACAGGCCGGGCCGTAAATACTTGCCCTGACCCGCGCAATGCTGGAAACTGGAAGTCAGGCGCTTGGGCCTAGGGTTCGGACTGAAAACCACGAATGCAATTCCTCTCACTGACAGACACGGGCAGCGCAATACTGGCGCTTTTGGTGGTCGCAGGCATGTTCGTGATGTTCCTGCGCGAGGTCTACCCGACCGAGGTCGTAGCGATTGGCGGCGTCGCACTGATGCTAGTGACGGGTATTCTGCCCTATCAAAGCGCGCTGGCCGTACTTTCGAACCCCGCGCCTTGGACGATTGCCGCGATGTTCATCATCATGGGGGCTTTGGTGCGGACCGGAGCACTGGATGCGTTCACCTCAACGGCCCAAAAGCAGGCGCAGGTGAACCCGCGCATAGCGATTGCCTTGCTGATGGGGTTTGTGGTGGTGGCGTCCGCCGTGGTGTCGAATACGCCGGTGGTCGTTGTGATGATTCCGGTCTTTGTTCAGATCGCCCGCACGCTGAACGTACCTGCCTCGAAGCTACTGATCCCGCTAAGCTATGCGGCCATTCTGGGCGGTACGCTGACCCTGATCGGAACCTCGACCAACCTGCTGGTGGACGGTGTAGCCCGGGCGCAGGGCATGCCGGCGTTTACAATTTTCGAAGTGACGCCGCTGGGTATCGTGCTGGTGATCTATGGCATGGTCTACCTGCGCTTCATCGCACCGCGCCTTTTGCCGGAACGGGACAGCATGGCCTCGATGCTGAGCGACCGGTCCAAGATGAAATTCTTTACCGAGGCCGTCATTCCCCCGGAAAGTAACCTGATTGGGCGTGAGGTCACCGGCGTGCAGCTGTTCAAGCGTCCCGGTGTGCGACTGATCGACGTTCTGCGCGGCGATGATTCCTTGCGGCGAAACCTCAAAGGGGTGACGCTGAATGTCGGCGACCGGGTGGTTCTGCGCACCGAAATGACTGAGCTGCTGAGCCTGCAGAGCAACAAGGAGCTCAAGAGGGTTGATCAGCTTTCGGCAGTCGAGACCAAAACGGTCGAGGTTCTGATCACTCCGGGCTGTCGGATGGTGGGGCGGGCGCTGGGTACGATGCGTCTGCGCCGTCGTTATGGTGTCTATGTGCTGGCGGTGCATCGGCGGAACCAGAATATCGGATTGCAGCTCGATGAACTTGTCGTGCGGGTGGGGGATACTCTGCTGCTCGAAGGGTCTCCGGCTGATATCCAGAAGCTGGCCGCCGATATGGACATGGTCGATGTCACCCAGCCCTCGGCGCGGGCCTTCCGCCGAAGCCATGCGCCAATTGCGATTGGTTCTCTGATCGGGATCGTGGTTCTTGCGGCTCTCGGCGTTGCACCGATCTTGCTGCTGTCCATCCTAGCCGTCGCTGCAGTCCTTCTGACGCGCTGCATCGACGCGGATGAAGCGTTTTCCTTTGTCGAGGGTCGCCTGCTGGCGCTGATCTTTGCAATGCTGGCCATCGGGGCCGCCTTGGACGCGTCGGGTGCGGTGTCCCTGATTGTCGAAGCGGTCGCGCCGTCACTGAGTGTTTTACCTCCGTTCCTGATCATCTGGGCGGTATACCTGCTGACCTCGGTTCTGACCGAGCTGGTCTCAAACAACGCGGTCGCCGTAGTTGTCACGCCGATTGCAATTGGTCTGGCGCAAGCCGTTGGGATGGACCCGCGTCCACTTGTGGTTGCTGTCATGGTTGCGGCTTCGGCTTCTTTCGCGACGCCAATCGGGTATCAGACCAACATGATGGTATATGGCCCCGGCGGCTATAGGTTCACGGATTTCATGAAAGTGGGTATTCCGCTGAACCTGACCGTTGGGCTGTTGGCATCACTTCTCATTCCGCTGTTCTGGCCGCTGTAAGATCGGCACTGACCCGCCGTCATTTTGCGGTGCCTCTTGCAAATCTTGGCCGATACACAAAGCTTTATGAATGTATTTTGCGACAAGAGGATTGGACCATGCCTGCAAAAGGAACCGCAATTGCCGCGATCGCCTGCGCGATGATGGCGAGCACTGGCTTTGCCGGAACAGTCGAAGGCTCGGCCAGCTATCGCGAAAGGATCGCCGTTCCGCCCGATGCAACCCTGTTTGTTGAGCTGCAGGATGTTTCGCTTGCTGATGCGCCAGCCGTAACGCTTGCGGCGCAGCGCTACGCTCTGTCTGCCGTTCCGGCCTCGTTTCAGCTGAGCTATGACGACACCCTGATCAAGGATGGGCACCGCTATTCTGTGAGGGCGACGATTACTCAGGGGCAAAAGCTGCTGTTCACCACGGACACGGTCTATCCGGTAATTTCTGATGAGGCGGGCAATTCCGTCGATCTGATGCTCGTGCAAGTTCAGGCGCAGGGGGCGACAATGCTGGAGAATTCGGACTGGATCGCCGCATCGCTAAACGGTGAGCCCATCGAAACGGAAAGACGACCGGAGCTGATCTTTGGCCAAGGCGGCGCGTTCTCGGGCACCGGCGGGTGCAATCGGTTCACTGGTCAGGCCGAGATATCAGGCAACCGCATCGAGTTTCCTGATAATATGGCGGCCACCCTTATGGCTTGCCCGCCACCTTTGGATGAGATCGAACGCGCCTTCCTAAAAACAATGCAGAGCGTCACAACCTTCGCTGTCCAGGGGAGCGCGTTGGCCCTTCTGGATGAGGCGGGCGAACCCGTCATCAAACTGGTACGGAAGCAGTGACGCGTCAGGCCACAGCGCGGGATCGCCCTGCGTTGCGGCCTGAGAAGATGCAGCCGCCAAGGAAGGTGCCTTCAAGCGCGTTGTAGCCATGATAGCCTCCGCCGCCGAAACCGGCGACTTCGCCGGCAGCAAACAGGCCGGGCACCACTTGCCCGTCCGCTCCGATCATCTGACTGTCCAGATTGGTCTGCAGCCCGCCAAGCGTCTTGCGGGTGAGCACGTGCAGCTTGACCGCAATCAATGGGCCGTTTGAGGGATCGAGGAACCTGTGCGGCTTGGCCGTCCGGATCAGCTTGTCACCGCGATAGTTGCGTGCCGCCAGAATCGCCATCATCTGGGCGTCTTTCGAGAACGGATTGTCGACCTGGGAATCCCGCGCCTCGATCTGCGCCCTCAGATGGGCTTCATCAATCAGACCTCCACCCAGTTGGTTCATGCCGCTGACCAACTCGGTCAGAGTGTTCGCGACGATGAAATCCTCGCCCTTTTCCTTGAACGCCTCAACGGGGGCCGTGGCTTTGCTGCCCGACAGGATGCGCTGGCGGATCACCTCTTTCCAACTGCCCGAGGTGAAATCGGGGTTCTGTTCCGACCCCGACAGAGCGAATTCCTTTTTAATGATCTTCTGGGTCAGAACAAACCAGCTGTACTCGTGACCCGTTTTCAGAATTTCGCGCAGCGTCCCCAGCGTGTCGAACCCAGGCAAGCAGGGCGGTTGCAAGCGGTTGCCCTTGGCATCGAACCACATCGAGCTTGGACCGGGCAGAATGCGAATTCCGTGCGCGGGCCAGATCGGGTCCCAGTTTCGCACGCCTTCGGTGTAGTGCCACATGCGGTCGCCGTTGATCACATGGCCGCCCGCCTTTTCGCTGATCGGGATCATGCGCCCATCTACGTGAAACGGGACACCTGCGACCAAGTCTTGCGGAGGCTCACCCAGACGGTCGCGGGGCCAGTTCTTGCGGACCATCTCAAAATTCCCGCCGATCCCGCCCGAGGTGACAATGACCGAAGGGGCGTAATATTCGAACTCGCCCAGCTCTTCGCGGTTGGTTTTGGCGCCGCGTTGGGCTGTATCCTCGGCCAGAACTTCGCCCGAGACACCTTTGGCACAGCCGTTTTGCATAATGATGTGGCTGACCTGATGGCGGAACTTCAGCTGGATCAGCCCGGCGCTGACATGTTCCTTCACGCGGCGGATGAAATGTTCCAGCACGCCAGGGCCGGTGCCCCAGGTGATGTGAAACCGCGGGACCGAGTTGCCATGCCCGTCCGCATAGGAGCCTCCACGCTCGGCCCAACCGACCACCGGGAACCAGCGCAGACCCATATCGTGCAGCCAGGTACGCATTTCCCCTGCGGCGAATTCAACATAGGCCTCGGCCCATTTACGAGGCCACAGATCATCGTCGCGATCAAACTGCGCGCTGCCCATCCAGTCCCGCAGGGCTAGGTCGTGGCTGTCTTTGATGCCCATCCGGCGCTGCTCGGGCGTGTCGACCATGAACAGGCCGCCAAGGCTCCAGAACGCTTGTCCGCCCAAGAAGCTCTCGGGTTCCTGATCCACAACGATCACTGTTTTGCCCCGGTCGCCCAGCTCGGCCGCAGCCGACAGCCCGGCCAATCCGCCTCCGACAACGATCGCATCTGCCGTGTTACTGGCCATGTCAGGTCCTTTCAGCGTTTACGAAACCAAAGGAGGAAGGGGAACACAACAACATACATAGTGACGCCATAAACCGCCGAGGGTAAAGCCAGAGTGCTGAACCCGGTTTCGGTTCCCGTGATCAGCGCCGCCAAGGTCAGCCCGAGTGTTGAGTTCTGGATGCCGGTGTCAATCGAGATGCTTTTGCATTCCGCCCAGGACAGGTTCGCCGCGCGCGAGACGCCCAGACCAATCAGAAGCAGGGCGATATTCAGAGACACCAGCCCGGTGCCCATGATGCCAAGGTTCTCGATAAAGAGCTGCCAGTTTCCGGCCACGGCGGCGATGACGATCAGCACGAACAGAGCGCCCGCCAGTTTGGACAACCCGCCCTCGATCCGGTTTGCAAACCCCGTTGCAAACCTGCGAACCGTGATGCCGATGGCGACGGGCAGGGTCGTGATCAGGAACATGGCGATCGCCAGCCCAGTGATCGACACGTCGGGCGCGTCCTCGCCCATGAAATGCGCGATGGTCCAGGCAGCCAGGATCGGCACAGTCAGGATCGACAGGATACTGATCACCGCTGTCAGGCTGACCGAAAGCGCCACATCACCCTTGGCAAATTTCGTCAGGATGTTGCTGGTTACACCACCCGGACAAAAGCTGAGGAGCATGAAACCGACCGCAATCTCTGGCGGCAGACCTAGCAGTTTGACGGTCACAAACGCCGCGATTGGCAGCAGCACAACCTGACATAGCGCACCGATTGCAAACGGGTATTTGCGGGTCAGGACGCGTCGGAAATCGGTGATCTCAAGCCCGATACCCAAAGACAACATGATGATGGCCAGCGAAACAGGCAGGCCGACATTGATTAGAAAATCCAAGAACAACTCCTCCCAAAGTCGTTTCAATGCAGACTAAGCGAGGGGGAAACCGTCAGGCAACCGCGTCGTTAGGTCATCTATAACGTTCTACAAACCGGCGCAGGATTTCGCCCGGCTGTGTGACGTCGGCGGCGTTGCAGATATCGATCAGGCGCTGGGCGTCCTCAGGAGGGAAATAGCCGTGGTGCTTATAGATGTTGATGCGCTGCTCAAAGTCTTTGGCGTCGGCTTCCGGATGGAATTGAGTCGCATAGACGTTCTGCCCCCAGCGGATCATCTGAAACGGGCAGGGGTCTGAGGCGACAAGATGCACGCATCCATCCGGCAGGGTCTGGACGGCCTCTTTGTGGCCCACAAACGCGTCGAACTTGGGCGTAAGGCCTGCAGTCAACGGATCAGCGGCGCCGTCCTCTGTCAGACGGCATGCCGAAGGGCCAACCGGTTCACCGAACTTGGCCTTGCTGACGTCGCCACCCAGATGCGCGGCCAGAACGCCTAACCCGTAGCAGCAGCCCATAAAGGGGTGATCCTGTGCCGTGATCTGAGGCATCAGCCCCATGACCGCGTTTTCGATCTTTGTGTCCAACTCGGATTTCGTTGCTGGATCGTCGCTGACGCAACCCGGACCTCCGCCGACGATGACACCCGCGTAGTCGGTGACATTCAAGCCTTTGGGCAGGTCTTCGCAATCCAGCCGGATGCGGTGGGTTTGCTCGGGCGTCAGGCCGGTTTTGTCGAGGATCGAGGCATATTCGGCATCCGATGCGTCAGCTTCAGGGCGCAATTGAAGGATCAGAAAGCGTTTCATAGTGGGGCTTTACCTGTCAAAGCGGCCAGAAGACAAGGATCGCGGGGATCGAAACTGCGATGATCAGGATCTCAAGCGGCAGACCCATGCGCCAATAGTCACCGAACCGATAGCCTCCGGGCCCCAGAACCAGCGTGTTGTTTTTGTGCCCGATTGGCGTGAGGAACGCGGCCGAGGCCGCAACGGCAACCGTCATCAGGAACGGATCGGGCGAGACCTCGAGCGTGCGGGCCATCTGGATGCCTACCGGAGCGGCAACAATAGCCGTGGCCGTGTTGTTCAAGACGTCCGACAGCGTCATCGTCACGACCATCAGCACGGTGAGGATGGCCCAGGCGGGCAGTCCATTGGTCAACTGGATCAAGGCGTTGGCGATCAATTCGGTGCCGCCTGAGGTCTCTAACGCGCTGCCCAGCGGGATCATGGACCCAAGCAACACTACAACCGGCCATTCGATATGGTTGTAGATGTCACTGATCGGCATGATTTTGGTCAGGACATAGGCTACGACAACAAAACCCAGCGCGATGGGCAAGTAGATCAACCCAATGCTGGCCGCCAAAACTGCAGCGGCGAACAGACCGATGGCGAGCCAGGCTTTTTCGTTTGCCGTTACGTTCAGGCCCCGCTGCGCCAGTGGCAGACAGCCCAGCCATTCTGTCACGTCGGCACCCCGGTCGCGGGGGCAGAGCAGAAGCAGGATGTCGCCGGCCTCGACCTCGGTCTTGCGGACCTGTTCAGTGATGCGGCGACCTTGGCGCGAAATGCCCATCAGAACCGTGCTTTGCCGCCACGCCAGACCCAACCCTTGCGCGGTACGACCGGTGATGCGCGCGCTTTCCGTTGCGACAACTTCGATCACCTCAAGCCCGTCGCCTTCTGCGGTCAGCATCTCTTGCCGACGGGTGTCCGAGAAATCCAGCTTAAGCGCCGCGCGGAACTCATCCAGCGCTTCGGGCCGCGCCTCCAGCACCAGCGCGTCGCCTTCTTTCAGCGTGGCGTGGGCAGATCGGCCATAGCGCCGTTTGCCGTCGCGGATAAGCCCAATGATTGCCACGTCGGACTTTTCGGCATCCTCGTATAGCTCGCTGACGCGCTTGCCGATATGAGGCGACTCAGACGGCAGCGTGAGTTCGGCGATGTATTCGGCCAGCGCCTCGGAGGCTTCTTCCTGTGCGCCTCGGTTTGGGATCAGCCGCCAGCCAATCAGCGACACGAACGCCAATCCGGCGATGGCCGCAATCCCGCCAACGGGCGCAAAGTCGAACATCTTGAACGGCTCGCCCAAGGTCTCGGCCCGGATCGAGGCGATGATGATGTTTGGCGGTGTCCCGATCAGTGTCGCCATGCCACCGAGGATCGTGGCAAAGCTGAGCGGCATGAGCGTCAGCCCCACCGCGCGGCCCGCTTTGCGCGCGGTCTGTATGTCGACCGGCATTAGGAGGGCTAGTGCAGCGACGTTGTTCATAAACGCCGACAGAACCGCGCCGATTCCGCCCATCAGTGCTATATGGGCGCCAAGACCGCGCGAGGCATCTACGAGGGTGCGTGTGATCAGGAACACGGCACCTGACCGGACAAGCCCAGCCGAGACCACCAGCACCAAGGCGACGATGATCGTTGCGGGATGTCCGAAACCAGCAAAGGCGTTGTCGACTGGCACAACACCCAGAGTGACTCCGATCATCAGGGCGGTGAAAGCCACAAGGTCATACCGGAAACGTCCCCAAAGGAGCATTCCAAAGACTGTAATGAAAAGCGCAAACAGAATGATTTGGTCGGTCGTCATGCGGCCACCTTACCTTCAGATGGGCGTCTCGCAAGCCGCTCTCTTGATCCTTTGCCCCGCAAACGTCTATATGAGCGCCGAATAAGCTAATATGATGACGAGGACGCACCATGGCAGGCCACTCCAAATGGGCCAATATCCAGCACCGCAAGGGACGTCAGGACGCCGCGCGGTCCAAACTGTTTTCCAAACTGTCGAAAGAGATCACCGTTGCCGCCAAGATGGGCGACCCCGATCCCGACAAGAATCCGCGCCTGCGTCTGGCGGTGAAAGAGGCCAAGTCGAACTCGGTCCCCAAGGACGTGATCGACCGCGCGATCAAGAAATCGGTTGCAGGCGAAGGCGACGAATACGAAGAAATCCGGTACGAGGGCTACGGGCCTAACGGTGTCGCGGTGATCGTCGAGACCATGACGGATAACCGCAACCGGACGGCCTCGACCGTGCGTTCGACCTTTTCCAAGAACGGTGGAAATCTGGGCGAGACCGGCTCGGTCGGGTTCATGTTCGACCGCAAAGGTGAGGTGGTCTATCAGGCGGATGCAGGTGATGCGGATACCATCTTTGAAGCCGCGATCGAGGCGGGTGCCGAGGATGTCGAAAGCTCGGAAGATGGTCACATCATCTGGTGCGCCGATACCGATTTGAACGATGTATCGAATGCGCTGGAAGAGGCGTTGGGCGAATCCGAATCCACCAAGCTGGTCTGGAAACCCACCACGACCACTGAGCTGGGTCTGGAAGACATGCAGAAGCTGATGAAGCTGGTCGATGCGCTGGAAGATGACGATGACGTTCAGCGCGTGACAACCAATTTCGAAGCGACTGATGAGGTCATGGCGCAGCTCTGATTGCACTCGACAACTGGTACCGAAAAGCCCGGCCCGTTTGGTCGGGCTTTTGTTTTTTCAGCTTCCGAAGTGTTGCTTGGCTGATCAGGCTCAAGCGATTACTCTTTGAAATGTGGGCGAGAAAACAAAAAGGCTGGCTTTAATGCCAGAGTGATATATGGCGCATGACCCGTCAGATCTGGCAAAACGCAATGTCCCGGTCCTAGCCGGGCAGAGCATTCTGTCTCAGGTCGCGTGGACCTTAGGCAGCCCGTCGGTGGTTTTGCCGTTTCTGGCAGTCTCATTCGAGCTGCCGATGTTCATCGCCGGGGCGTTGGTCTCGGTTCGCATGGTCGGCAGCATGATCGCGGATTTCTTTCTGGCCCGTTCGATTGCCGCGCGGCCCGAGAAGAAACGCGGGATTGCGATGACCGAAATCGCAATTGGAACCTGCCTTTTGGTCGCCATGGGGGTAGCCGCCACAGGCATCGTGCCGCTGATCGCCATTGCCTTCATCGCAGTCTTTTTCCTGATCGGGCTTATCGATGAGGTGCAGAACCTCATGTTAACCGATCTACTGGGCGATCATGTGCATTCGAAATCCCGAATGATGATGCAATATTTGCAACTGGGGGCCGGAGGGCTGGGTGCCATAGGGTTGGCGCTTTTGTTGCATGAGTTGACCAAGGACAATCCGCCATTTTCGCGCCACTCGGTCGTCATCGCGGTGTCCGCCACGTTCTTTCTACTATCTGCCCTGTCGATCCTTGCGATGTTTGAGATCCGCAAGACCAACAGTTCAGAATCCAATGAAGCCAAACACTTGGGCCTGTCTTTGAAAGCCAATATCAAGTCCATCTTCAGCATGTTCGAACATGCTTGGTTTCGCCGCTACCTGGTCATGCGCATGCCGCTTGTCGTGGTGTCCTTGTCCGTGCCGTTTTTCGCTCTGATTGCGGCCGAGGCGCATCATAGCTCGGCCAAGGGACTGACCGCGATGATTGTGTCTTCGGCGTCTGGCTATCTTGTCTCGGCCCCGCTTTGGCAGCTGTTGAACATGAAATCCCATCGTACCGTCATGGTCGCAGGGACTTTGATGGTGGCGATCACTGGGATCGTCCTTTTGGCGTTTCACTATCTGGGTATCGACCACGAAGTGCACCTGCATGCGATTGCCCTGTTCATCGCAACGGTTGCCGTCACGGGGATCAGCAGCGCGCGCAAGCTCTACTTTCTGGACGTCGCCCCGAAAGAGCAGCGGGTTCAGGCCTCTGCCGCGATCAAAAGCATCGCACGCCTGACCGCCGTTGCCATGTCAGCCGCTTTGGCAGCGGTCGCGCATATGCATGAGGTTTCGCTGGCGGTTGCGTTTATCGTCCTGTGCAGTCTGGTCGCAGCCGCCGCCTGTTATCTGGTCGTCTTACCCAAGCCTGCGACACCTGATCTGCAGGGCGGCTAACGTCGTTAGAGTTCCAATCAGAAGAACGACGAAATCTCGTCCAGAGGTTTCTTCATCTTGGCAACGGAGGGAACAGTCGCGGCCTCTGATGGGTGACCAACGGCGATAATCATTGTGGGCTTTTCCGATGCCGGCCGTCCCAGCGCGTCATTCAGGAACTTCATCGGGTTCGGCGTGTGTGTCAGAGTCGAAAGCCCGGCGTGATGAAGGGCAGCCAACAGAAAGCCCGTTGCGATATTAACGCTTTCCGGGACGTAGTAGTTTTTGTACCGCGTGCCATCCTCGAACTCACCCCAGCGCTGGGCGAAAACCACGATCAGCCAGGGGGCAATGGTCAGGTGTTCTTTGACCGCGTTGGTCCCGATGGGCTCTAGCGCTTTGATCCATTCATCCCCTGCGCCGCCAGCATAGAAACGACGTTCTTCTTCTTCGGCTTCTTCACGGATGCGCTGTTTCAAAGCCGGGTCAGCGATGGCGGCAAAATGCCATGGCTGGTGGTTGGCCCCGGATGGCGCGGTGCCTGCGGTCCGCAAGCAGGTCTCAATTACTTCGCGATCAACGGGGCGGTCGATGAAATCTCGAACGGTATGGCGCTGTCGCATCTTGTCGTAGAATGCCTGCGCGGACTGCTGCATCTCGGCATCGCTCATCTCGCACCGGTCGGGCAGAGGGATCGGATCATAGCTGAGCGCATCGCGTGAGAACATTGTCTTACTCCGGATTTTTGCTGTTTATCTGGCGGTCGGCATCCGGGATCAAGGCCTTTGCAGCGGCTTGTTTTACAGCTTTGGTCAAGGGGGTCAGGGCAGATGACAACACGCGCCCAATCTGCCAATTGAGGGGCACGTCTAAAGGCGCGTCGGGCGCGACTTCGCAAAGCCTGCCATCCTGCAAAGCGTCCCGCACCAGGGGCTCGGGATTCATGCCCCAACCCAATCCTGCAATAGCGGCATCGACAAAACCATGGGAGGAAGGGACGAAATGCGAAGGCGGCGACAGTCGCTGCCCGGTTTGGGCCGCCATCCAGACCCTCTGAAGGCTGTCCTTGCGGTTGAAGACAAGGCAGGGCGCATTTGCCAGCGATCGTGAGGTCAATCCCGCGCTGAACCAACGTTTGGTAAATTCCGGGCTGGCCGTCGCGAGATACCGCATCGCGCCAAGGGCATGTGTATCACATCCGGTGACCGGTTGCCCTCCGACGGTGATTGCGGCGCTAACCTCGCCCCGGCGCAGCCAGTCTGCCGAATGCTCCTGATCATCGATCACGAGATCGAACAGCAGGTCCGGCACCTGCATCATCACATCGATGAACCACGCGGCCAGAACATCGGCGGGAAGGGCGATGCGCACCCGCGCCGGACCGGGGCCGCTTTCCAACGTCAGTTCGCGTGCAAGCTGGGACTCAAGCAGTCCGATATCCTCGGCATGTTTGGCAATCCGCAATCCGGCGGGCGTGGCGGTGCAGGGGGAGCCGCGATTGATCAGGCTGGTGCCGATGCGATCCTCCAACCCTCTGATCCGCTGGGATATTGCCGAGGGCGTGACGGACAGCTCTGAGGCGGCGGCATCAAAGCTCCCGTGCCGCAGAATTGCGGCCAGCGCGTTCAGGTGATGTGGATCGATCAGCATTAGTCAGACTTAATCCTATTCAGCATCTTTAATTTGATAGGCCGAAGCGAAGCCGCTAGTCAAACCTTCAAACGACAGGAGGTTTCATGTCCGCCCCACTCATCGCTGGCTTTGTCCTTAGCTTCAGTCTGATTCTGGCCATTGGTGCGCAGAATGCGTTCATCCTACGTCAGGGTCTGCGGCGCGAGCATGTGTTTGTCTTGTGCCTGACTTGTGCCGTATCGGACGCGATTCTGATTACCGCCGGGATTGCAGGATTTGGCACTCTGGCACAGGCCGCGCCGTGGTTTGAGACGGTGATGCGCTATGGCGGCGCTGCGTTTCTTACATGGTACGGATTGCGCAGCCTGTGGTCAGCCTGGCAGGGCGGCGCGGCGATGGAACTGGGGGAGAGCCAACGCACAAGTCTGCGGTCGGCGATGCTGACTGTGCTGGCCTTCACCTGGCTGAATCCGCACGTTTATCTGGATACTGTGGTGCTGATCGGCTCGATCTCGGCCCAGTATGAGGACCGGTTCAGCTTTGCCATTGGGGCCGTGTCCTCAAGCTTTGTTTTCTTCTTTACGCTGGGCTACGGGGCCAGGATATTATCGCCGTTTTTCGCACGCCCCCGCGCATGGCAGATGTTGGACGCGCTGATTGGGATTGTGATGCTGGGAATTGCGTGGAAGTTACTTGTCATGTGAAGGGTTGTTCTGCCGGTGAATTCGGTGTTCAACCGGGAACATGACAACAGCTTCCGCCCCTTCGCGCCCCGTAGTGGGAATGTTCTGGATGTTCGCTGCGGGTCTGGCCTTTGTAGTCATGACGGCGCTGGTGAAATCACTCGGCTCGACCATGGACCCGATTCAGGCCGCGTTTTTGCGCTACGTTCTAGGGTTGGTGTTTCTGTTGCCTGCTCTGCGGTCGATCCTGGCAACACGTTTGAGCAAGCGCGATCTCTCACTATTCGGGCTAAGAGGGGTCATTCACGGGGTGGCGGTGATGCTGTGGTTTTACGCGATGACTCGCATTCCTTTGGCCGAGGTGACGGCCATGAACTACATGACCCCGGTCTATGTCACGCTTGGCGCGGCCCTGTTTCTGGGTGAGAAGCTGGCCTTTCGCCGATTGGCTGCCATTTTGGTCGCCCTGATTGGCGTGTTGATCATTCTGCGCCCGGGCTTTCGGGAGGTATCAAGTGGGCATCTGGCCATGCTGGGAACGGCGCTGACGCTGGGTGGCTCCTACCTGCTGGCCAAACTGCTGGTGCGGGATATCCCGCCCTCGGTCGTGGTGGCCCATCTTTCGATCTGGGTGACGCTGGCATTGATCCCCTTTGCAATCGCTGTCTGGTCGCCGCCCACTCTGCGGGACATCGGGGTGCTGTTTCTGGTCGCAAGTTTTGCAACGGCAGGGCATTATTTCATGACATTGGCGCTGCAGGCCGCGCCGGTTGCGGTGACCCAGCCGGTCACCCTCCTGCAGCTTATCTGGGCGACGATTGTCGGAGCCTTGGTGTTCCACGAAAGCGTTGACATCTGGGTCGTGGCTGGCGGTACGCTGATCCTGACCGCCGTCAGCTTCATTTCCTGGCGCGAAGCGATGCTGAACAAACGCGATGTGACACCATCGGCTTTTGCACCCAAAGCATGAAAACATGCGTCCGAAAACGAGATTGATTGACGAGTCAATAAAAAGCGCCTAGCGTCGTCGGGAAATCCTGTTGCCCAGGGGGACGCGATGCCAAAAGTCGGAATGGAGCCTATACGCCGTGATGCGATCGTTCGTGCGACGATTGCCGAATTGGGCGTACAGAAATCTCTGGATGTGACCGTCAGCCAGATCGCCAAACGCGCGGGCATGTCCAGCGCGCTGGCGCACCATTATTTTGGCGGTAAGGATCAGATCTTTCTAGCCGCCATGCGGCAAATCCTGACGGATTTCGGCAAGGAAGCCCGGACCGAGCTGGCTGCCGCAGCCCCGGACCAACGGGCGCAAGCCATCATCCGCGCCTGTTTCGCGCATTCGTGTTTCACCCCGGACGTGATTGCGGCGTGGATGACCTTCTATGTCCTTGCGCAAACCAATGACGACGCGCTGCGGCTGTGGAAGGTTTATCAGGCGCGCATCCGCTCGAACCTGATCCATGCGCTGCGCCCCCAAATTGCCGAACCGATCAACGCGGCCGAGACCATGATCGCCTTGATCGACGGGCTGTATATCCACTCGGCGCTGAGCGCCCCGGAAGAACCTCAGCTGGCTGCCAATCACGCCTTGCGCGTCCTGAATACTCTGCTCGAGGGCGAAAAATGACAAAACCAAACATTCTGATCCTGATGGTGGATCAGCTGAACGGCACCTTGTTTCCCGACGGTCCGGCCGACTGGTTGCATGCGCCGAACCTGAAGAAACTGGCCGAGCGCTCGACCCGTTTTGCCAATGCTTACACGGCCTCACCGCTTTGCGCGCCGGGACGGGCGAGCTTCATGTCGGGTCAGTTGCCCTCACGCACGGGCGTCTACGACAACGCCGCCGAGTTTCGCAGTGACATCCCAACCTATGCACACCATCTGCGCCGCGCAGGTTACTACACCTGTCTGTCGGGCAAGATGCATTTTGTCGGGCCAGACCAGTTGCACGGGTTCGAAGACCGCCTGACCACCGATATCTACCCCGCCGACTTTGGCTGGACTCCGGATTACCGCAAACCGGGTGAGCGGATCGACTGGTGGTATCACAACATGGGGTCCGTCACCGGCGCGGGCGTGGCCGAAATCTCGAACCAGATGGAGTATGACGACGAGGTCGCTTACCACGCCAAGGCCAAGCTCTATGATCTGGCGCGCGGTAAGGACGACCGTCCGTGGGCTATGACCGTCAGCTTCACGCACCCTCATGACCCCTATGTTGCGCGCCGCAAGTATTGGGATCTTTATGAGGATTGCGAGCATCTGCTGCCCGAGATCTCTGATCTCGGCTATGAAAATCAGGACCCGCATTCCAAGCGTATTTTCGACGCCAACGACTGGCGCAGCTTCGACATCACCGAGGAAGATATCCGCAAGTCGCGCCGCGCGTATTTCGCCAATATCTCTTACCTGGATGACAAGATCGGTGAGATCCTCGAAGTGCTGGAGACGACGCGCCAAGAGGCGATCATCATGTTTGTCTCGGATCATGGCGACATGCTGGGCGAACGCGGGTTGTGGTTCAAGATGACGTTCTTCGAGGGCTCGTCGCGAGTGCCACTGATGATCTCGGCACCGGATTTACCTGCCGGACTGATTGAAACGCCTGTGTCCACCATCGACGTGACCCCGACTCTGGGCGCGCTAGCCGGTGTTGATATGGCCGAGATTGCCCCATGGACGGATGGCGAAGACCTCGTGCCACTGGCCAAAGGGCAGGAGCGGACAGCCCCTGTGGCGATGGAATACGCGGCCGAGGCCTCCTATGCGCCACTGGTCTCGTTGCGCTACGGCAAGTGGAAATACAATCGTTGCGCGCTGGACCCTGATCAGCTGTTTGATCTTGAGGCCGACCCACATGAACAGAACAACCTCGCCGATGATCCCGCGCACTCTGGGACCTTGCAAACGCTGCGGGCGAAGTCCGAGGCGCGCTGGGACCTAGACCGGTTTGATGCGGATGTCCGCGCTAGCCAGGCGCGCCGCTGGGTTGTCTACGAGGCGTTGCGGCAGGGTGGGTACTACCCGTGGGACTACCAGCCGCTGCAAAAGGCATCCGAGCGCTACATGCGCAACCACATGGACCTGAATATCGTCGAGGAAAGCCAGCGGTTCCCGCGCGGCGAGTGACCTCTTCTTCTTTTTGAAAATACGCCCGCCGGAGGCAGAGCAGGTTTCGAAACCTCTCACGGCGGATCTATGGAGACGTGAAATGGAATCAGATTTTGTCATTGTGGGTGCTGGCTCTGCTGGCTGTGCGATGGCCTATCGCCTGAGCGAGGCCGGGGCCTCGGTTCTGGTGATTGAACATGGGGGCACGGATGCCGGACCCTTCATTCAGATGCCCGCGGCGCTGAGTTACCCGATGAACATGTCGCTTTATGACTGGGGATTCAGCTCGGAACCCGAACCCAACATGAACAACCGCCGGATGGCCTGTCCGCGTGGCAAGGTGATCGGTGGGTCTTCCTCGATCAATGGGATGGTCTATGTGCGCGGCCACGCGCGGGATTTTGATACTTGGGCCGATATGGGTGCGGATGGGTGGTCTTATGCGGATGTGCTACCTTACTACAAACGCATGGAAAACTGGCATGATGGTGGCCATGGCGGTGACCCTGAATGGCGCGGCAAGGATGGTCCGCTGCATGTGTCACGCGGTCCGCGCAAAAACCCGTTGTTCCAAGCCTTCGTCGATGCCGGTCAGCAAGCGGGCTATGAAGTCACGGGCGACTATAACGGCGAAAAGCAGGAGGGTTTTGGCCCGATGGAGCAGACCGTCTGGAAAGGACGGCGCTGGTCGGCGGCAAATGCTTATCTGCGACCTGCTCTGAAACGTCCCAACTGCGACCTCGTCAAGGGTTTGGCATCGCGCGTTGTAATGGAAGAGGGTCGCGCAGTCGGCGTCGAGCTGGTGCGTGGCGGCAAAACAGAGGTCATTCGTGCCCGGCGTGAGGTTATTCTGGCGGCCTCGTCGATCAACTCGCCCAAGCTGCTGATGCTCTCGGGGATCGGATCGGCGTCGCATCTGGCAGAGCACGGCATTGACGTTGTTGCTGATCGCCCCGGCGTGGGTGCGAACCTGCAGGACCATCTGGAGTTGTATATCCAGCAAGCCTCGCTGCAGCCGATCACGCTGTACAAGCACTGGAACCTGTTTAGCAAAGGGGTGATTGGCGCGCAGTGGCTGTTCACCAAAACCGGTCTTGGAGCCTCGAACCAGTTCGAGAGCGCGGCGTTCATCCGGTCGAATCCGGGGGTGGAATACCCCGACATCCAGTACCACTTCCTGCCGATTGCAGTGCGCTATGACGGTCAGGCCGCGGCCGAGGGGCATGGGTTCCAGGCGCATGTGGGGCCGATGCGGTCTCCGTCGCGTGGGGCTGTGACTTTGCGGTCGAACAAGGCTGAAGACGCTCCGGTGATCCGGTTCAACTACATGAGTCACGAAAAAGACTGGGAAGACTTCCGCAAATGTATCCGCCTCACCCGTGAGATCTTTGGTCAGGACGCCTTCAAGCCCTATGCGGGCAAAGAGATTCAGCCCGGCGCCTCGGTGCAGACGGATGAGGAGCTGAATGCCTTCATCGCCGAGCATGCCGAGAGCGCCTATCATCCCTGTGGCACCTGCCGGATGGGGCGCGCAGATGACAAGAACGCCGTGGTCGACCCCGAAGGTCGTGTCATCGGTGTGGATGGTTTGCGCGTGGCTGACAGCTCAATCTTCCCGCAGATCACCAATGGCAACCTCAACGCGCCGTCGATCATGGTGGGCGAGAAGATGTCGGATCACCTGCTGGGCAAGGATGCGTTGCCGAGGGCCAATGACCGCCCGTGGATTCACCCGCAATGGGAGGTGGCGCAGCGCTGATTTGATCCGCGTCAAAGTGGGGTGGGGCGACATCCGATAAACCTGAATCGCAACGACATTTATTCAGGAGCGAACAGGAATGTCCCACACCCCGCATGAACTGGCCGAAGAGTTTCCAGACAAAGTTGAGGTGATGAGCCAGCTCAAGCAGACGGACGCTCATTTTGCGCGGCTGGCTGAAGAGTATCACGAAATCAACCGCCGCGTTCACCGCGCCGAAACCAATATCGAGCCAGTGGAAGAACTGGCCGAGGGCGAGATGCGAAAGAAACGCGCCGCGCTTAAGGATGAAATCTGGGCGATCGTGTCCAAGGCTTAACGCCAACAGGGGGGGGGGGGGGGGGGGGGGGGGGGGGGGGGGGGGGGGGGGGGGGGGGGGGGGGGGGGGGGGGGGGGGGGGGGGGGGGGGGGGGGGGG
>NZ_JBSWYP010000014.1:0-127820 GCF_056161185.1 Ruegeria sp. ABV3_008
GCGTGACAAACACGCCGAGGCACCACAGGCCGCAGAATAAACCCACCAAAACACAAACAATCCAAGCGCCGCCCAAAAGGGCGGCGCTTTTGCGTGTCGCATCCTGCAAACACATATCGCTATCAGAGAGGTCGGCGCGCAGCGAATCCGTCATTTTGGTTCCAAGATGGAGGATTGCCCTTTGAATATTCGAACCCAATCACGTTCCGGAGGCCGCGCGGCGCGGCGCGCGCAACGCACAGCTCCGAACTTTGAAATGCTCCCCGGCCTGACCCGCGCCATCCCCGAATGCGAGGTGATGGACGGCAGTCAGGTCGAGATGATCGACAATGCCGCCATGGACATTCTGGAAAATGTCGGCGTTCAGTTCCGCGACCCGATCGCGTTGGAAGACTGGAAGAAAGCTGGCGCCAAGGTCGACGGAGAGCTGGTCTATCTGGACCGCAACATGGTGCGTGAGCTTATCTCGACCATTCCGGCACAGTTCACATATCACGCGCGCAACCCGGCCAAAAACGTCAAGCTGGGCGGTAAGCATTCAGTCTTTGTGCCAATGACAGGCGCGCCTTTCCTGCGCGATCTGGACGACGTGCGCCGCAACCCGCTGCTGGAAGATCTGGCGATGTTCCACAAGCTCAGCCATATGATGCCTGCGCTGCATAGCTCGGCCCACCATATCGTCGAGCCTTATGATCATCCGATCAGTCAGCGCCACCTGCGCATCACCTACTCGTCGATGAAATACTCGGACAAGATGTTCATGGGCATGACCACCTCGCCCAAGAATGCCGAGGACGTGATGGATATGTGCGCGATCCTGTTTGGGGACGAGTTCATCGACACCCACCCCGTGACCACCGGTAACTGCAACGGCAACAGCCCTCTGGTTTGGGATGAGACGATGCTGGGCGCGATGCGTGCTTTCTGTCGCCGCAATCAGCCGGTCCTCTGCTCGCCCTTCGTTCTGGGGGGTGCAAACACGCCTGCCTCTGTACCTGCCACTGTGGCGCAATTGACGGCCGAGGCGCTTTCAGCGCTGGCCTATACGCAGGTGGTCCGCAAAGGGGCGCCCGCGATCTGGGGACACTACCTGTCGACCGTGTCGATGAAATCCGGCGCTCCGATGGCGGGTACGCCCGAGATCAGCCTGATGAACTTCATGATCGGTCAGATGGCGCGGTTCTATGATGTTCCCTGGCGTACCTCGAACACGCTGGGCGGGGCCAAAACCTTTGATGCACAGGCTGGCTACGAATCTGCCACGACGCTCAGCGCGGTTCTGCATGCCGGCGCGAACTACATCTGGCACTCGGCGGGCTGGAACGAGGCCGGCATGCATTGCTCGGTCGCCAAGTTCATCGTGGATTCGGAACAATGCGCCATGGCCTATCGCATGGCGGAAGGTCCCAAATGGGGCGACTTCGATCAGGCACTGGCCGCCGTTCCGGATGTCGGCCCGGGCGGTCACTATCTGGGCCATCCGCATACGCAGGACAACTTCCAGACGGCGTTCTTTATGCCCGAGCTGTTCGACAACAACTCGATCGAGCAGTGGCAGGCCGAAGGCAGCGTTGAGATCACGGAACGCGCCCTCAAACACGCTAAGAAACTTCTGGCCGAGTACCAGGAACCAAAGCTGGACGAGGCCAAGAACGAAGAACTTCTGGACTATATCGCGCGTCGGGAACGGGAGATTCCGGCAGCGGATGAGTTGAACCAGACCTACTGATACCAACTCCCCTACTGGCCCGCCCACCATTCAGGGCGGGCCTTTTTTTTTGCAAAGTCGCTAAAGCTGCAACAGGCGAGAGAACTTCTTGTCCCAAGCCGCTTGGTGTCGGCAGTCTCGGTTGAGCCCGCCATACTCATTCATCCCGCGCACGCCATTCTTTCCATCGCAACAAGGCATTCGCCCCGATTTCCCGGAATGGTTGGGGCGGCAGGCGTTTGGGGGCCTCTTCGGCTTCGAAGAAACCTGTAATGGCGGAAGTGTGGCCGCAGGCCCTCTCGGCTGCGGCGATCCCGGTCAGGGTCCCGCGCGCAGTGCCCAGCCCGTTCTGAACGCAACCGGAAAAAACACCCGGCTCGATCTCTCGGGCGACAGAGACACCATTGAGACTGAGGCACAGGTGACCAGCCCATTGATGTTCCATCCTCAGTCCCGCCAGTTGAGGGAACCGCTGATCGAATTTGCGCTGCATCACTTTGGCCGCGCGCGCCAGATCGCGGGAGGTTGCACTCATGCCCGGGCGCAACGCTGCACAGGTCCGGGTGACAATGCGATTGCCGCCCTGCCCGGTGTCGATCCTGCGCATGGTCGTTCCCATCGGGTCCGAGGGCGTCACGCCCCAGCGCGGCTGACCGCCCAAACGGGCCAGCGCATTGGCATCCAACTCGGGCGTCATGGAGGCAAAGAGGAACAACTGCATCAACCGATCACGCTCGATCCCGAAGCTTTCCAGATGGCCGTTAACCGTCAGGATGATCTTGCCGGTGCTTACGGTGCCTTTCGCAGTCCGCACCATCCAATCGCTGCCGCGTTTTTCAAACCCAAGAACGGGCGAGTTTTCGAAAATGGCGACCCCATCCCCGGCCAACCCCGCAGCCACCCCCCGAACATAACCCGCCGGTTGCAGCATAACCGTTCCGGGCGTGAAGAGGCCCGATTGATAGTGCCGTGATCCGGTGAGCGCGTGCATCTGCGCGGGGTCCAGCATCTCGCTGGTTTCGCCCAAGGTTTCCAGATGCCGCGCGTAGCTGACATTATGCGCATGGCCCGTGTCGCCAAACGCTCCGTTGACCTTGCCCACTTCGTCGAAAAAGTTGCGATCGATCTGGTATTGCTCAACAGCGGACCGCGCGAATGCGATGGCCTGCCGGTTGAGGGCGATCATTGTCTTGTCGTCCCCCGCACCGGCATAGTCATCCGATGCAAGGTCATGCGGCAGATCGATCATAAAGCCCGAGTTTCGCCCCGCGGCCCCTTCGGCCACGCGACCGGCCTCAAGCACGACCACACGCGCCTTAGGGTCCAATTGGGTCAGACGCCGCGCCGCCGACAAACCGGCAAAGCCGGCGCCGACGACCACGACATCAGCCGTCAGGTCCTTGTCCAACTCCACCGCGGGCGGCTGGGCGCCGAGGATGGCGCTCCAGGCCGCAGGGCCGCGATGGGTTGGCAGTTTGCGTGCTGAGTATGCGCTCAATCGACGGCCTCATCCGCATCATCGGCCAGATCAATCCAGATGGTTTTCAATTGGGTGTACTGATCATGCGCATGGACGGAGTTGTCGCGCCCGCCGAAGCCGGACTGCTTGTAGCCGCCAAAGGGCGTGGTGATATCCCCTTCGCCAAAGCTGTTCACGGTCACTGTCCCTGCCCGGATCGCCCGAGCACCCCGGATCGCGCGTTTCGCGTTGGCCGTGAAGATCGAGGCGCAGAGGCCATACTCTGTATCATTGGCGATCTTGATGGCCTCATCAAAGCCCGAGACCTCAATCACCGACAGGACGGGGCCAAAGATCTCCTCACGCGCCAGAGTGGCGTCATTGCCCGAGACTTCGACGACGGTGGCTTCGACAAACCCTTTTTCGGCTTTGCCGCCAATCACTACGTTCTCGGCCTGATCCAGATAGCCACACACTTTGTTATAGTGTCCTTCGCTGACCAGCGCGCCCATACGGGTTTCCGGGTCCAGCGGGTCGCCAATGTTCCACTGTTTGGCGTGATGGGCGATGCGCTCCAGCAGTTCGGCCTTAACATCCTTGTGCACGATCAGCCGTGATGAGGCCGAGCAGTTTTCGCCCATGTTCCAGAACGCACCATTCACGATATGCGCGGCCACGCGATCCAGGTTTTCGGCGTGATCCATCACGATGGCGGGGTTCTTGCCGCCCATCTCCAGCACGACCTCTTTGGCGTTGCTCTCAGCCGAGTAGGTCAGGAACCGCTTACCGGTCACGGTCGAGCCGGTGAACGAGACCATGTCGACATCCATATGCCGCCCGATAGGCTCACCCACCGCGGCACCGCCGCCGGGGACGATGTTGAGAACGCCACGCGGCAGGCCCGCCTCCATTGCCAGTTCAGCCAGACGAAGTGCGGTCAGCGTGGTCTCGACAGCAGGCTTCACCACGACCGAGCAACCCGCCGCCAGAGCTGGTCCGATTTTCCACGCCAGCATGAGCAGCGGGAAGTTCCAAGGCAGCACCAGCCCCACCACGCCAATCGGCTCACGCACGACCATGGCGATATGGTCATCGCTGGCGGGTGAGACCTGATCGTAGATCTTGTCGATCGCTTCCGCGTGCCATTTCAGACAGTGGATCGTTTCGGGCACGTCCACGGTTTCGCAGTCATAGATGGTCTTGCCGCTGTCGATGCTCTCCATCACAGCCAGTTCGCGGGCATTGCGGGTCATCAGTTTGCAGAGCCGGATCAACACGTCCTTGCGCTCCGAAGGGTGCAGTTTCGACCACCGCCCATCATCAAAGGCTTCGCGCGCTTTTTCGACCGCGAAATCAACATCCGCAGCGCCGCAAGCGGCAATATCGGCCAGCTTCTCTCCGGTCGCGGGGTTCACCGTTTCGAACGTCTCGCCTGAGATCGCCGGGCGGTACGCGCCGTCAATGAATGCTCCGGTCGGCAGAGTCAGGTCTGCGGCGATGGATTTGTATTCGTCCTGTGTCAGCAATTCCATGCCTTAGCCCCCAATCTTCTTTTCAGCTACGATATCAGCGATTGTTTTCTTCAACACGCGGGTCACCTGTTCCAGCGCCCGCTTGTCATCCTTGTTCAGCCCCTTCAGCGGAGGCCGCATTGCGCCCGCCTCAATGCCGTTCATGGTGACACCATGTTTGATGGTCTGGATGAACTTGCCGCCCTGTTCCAGCACCCGCATCAGAGGCATCATCGCGCTCATGATCCTGCGGCCTTTGGCGAAATCACCTTCGATCACACAGGCGTTGTACAGCGCCACATGCTCTTCCGGCAAAAAGTTCGACCCACCGCACACCCAAAACGGCGCGCCCCAGGCGAAGAACTCCAACGCCTGATCGTCCATGCCACATCCCAGTTGGATATGCGGGTAGTCGCGCGCCAGCAGATGCACCCGGTTGATATCGCCCGAACTTTCCTTGATGCCGCAGAAATTCCGGCTGCGGCCCACACGGTCGAGGAACTCCTCGCCCATCATCGTTCCGGTGCGGTGCGGGTAGTTGTACAGCATCACCGGCAGGTCAGCGGCCTTGTCGATGGCCAGCGCGTTCAGTGCATTCTCACGATCCGTAGGCACCGAATAGGGCGGGCTTGCCAGCAGGATCGAGTCTGCTCCGATCTCACGCGCCCCCGAGGCCAGCGCAATCGAGTCCGGCGTCAGCATCGCTCCGGTCCCAACGACCAGAGGCAGACGACCTTTCAACTGCGCATGCGTGAACTTGGCCAGCTCCAGCCGCTCTTCAACGGTTTGAGCATAGTTTTCGCCGGTCGAGCCGCCCGAGATCAGCCCGTGAACGCCACTGGCGATCAGGTATTCGATCACTTCGGACAAAGCGTCCCAATTCACGCTGCCATCCTCGTGATAGGGCGTGACCACAGGGGTATAGATCCCCTCAAACTTGAAAATCGGGTTCATTCCGTCCTCATGCAGGTTTCGAAAGAGGCGGGACGCCCATCGGGACATCCAGCGCATCAGGCATCACGAACAGCTCAATCTGATCGCGAGACAGGTTCCAGTGGTCTTCGGCCAGCTGCGCAGCAGCCGCCTCATCGCCCGCCTCGATGGCGGCGATGATGGCGTCGTGCTGACGGCTGGCCTCAGTCAGGTTTTCGGTCAGACCCGTGTTGCGCGGTCTGTAAAAGGTCATCCCGATCCGCGCATGGTCGATCAAAAGGCGATTGAACGACGGCAACAGATATACATTGCCAGACATCTGCCCCGTAACATCGTGAAACCGATTGTTGGCAAGCGCACGATCCTCGGCCGAACCCGACTGCAAAGCCGAACAAAAGGACCGTTGGGCATCCTTCAAGGCGTCAATTTGATCTGGCAGAGCGTTGCGCGCGGCCAGCCGCAGGATGGCGCCATACACCATCGGGGCCGCCAGAAAGAAATCCCGCAGCGTGGTATGCGACATCTCGGATACGCGCGTGCTGCGGTTGGCGCGTTGATCCAGATATCCCTCACCGGCCAGTTGCCGGAACACTTCGCGCAGGGGGGTTCGCGACAGGCCGAATGCCTCGGAAAGATGCGCCTCATCGAGATCTGCGCCGGGTTGTAGCCGCAAGGTCAGAATCGAGACCTTGAGGTGTTCTGCAAGCTCAGATTTGCGCGAACGCGCTTCGTCCTTCATCCGCCGATCCCTTCGCCGCGGCCACTTGGCGAATCGAGATCGCCCAGCCAAGGGCGTTGTATGCGATTATAATACAACTTGTATACAATTAATTTTCGTGCAGCATAGGCAACCTGCGAATAATGTCGAATCCAACCAGCAGCCCGGAAGCGCAAAGACCGCCATGCCCGATCCCAGCCGCATCACTTTCATTCTGATCGAGGAGTTCTCGCACCTCGCGTTTTCCTGCGCGGTCGAGCCTTTGCGGATTGCCAACCTCGTCAGCGGGCAGGATCTCTACAGCTGGTCTTTTGTGTCTGAGCATGGTGAACACGCTGTCTGCTCCAACGGCTCGGTGACTCTGGTACATGGGGGATTCGATAGTCTCCCCAAATCTGATCAGATTTTCGTGCTGTCCGGCATCCACATGCGGAACCACGCCTCCAAACCTCTGCTGGCCTTGCTGCGGCGTGAACGTGCACGAGGAACTGCCATCGGCGCACTATGTTCGGGCGCTTGGCTTTTGGCCGAGGCCGGTTTTCTGAACGAAATGCAGGCCGCCATTCACTGGGAATACCATGACGCCTTCACCGAAGCGTTTCCCGATGTGAACCTGGTACGCAGCGTATTTGTAGCCGACGAAAAGCACATCACCGCCTCGGGCGGAACGGCGACCGCCGACCTGATGCTGCACTTGATCGAACGAGATCACGGGGTCGAGCTGGCCATGGATGTGGCCGATCAGATGGTTTACAACGCCGTGCGCAACGCAACGGCCAAACAACGCGTTTCCCTGCAATCGCGAAACGGAATGCGCAACATCCATCTGGCCAAAGCGATTGAGGTCATGCGAAACAACATCGAAACGCCGGTCTCACCCTCTGCGATTGCTGATGAGCTTGGCATTTCTACACGACAGCTCGAACGGCTTTTCGGGAAATACCTGAATACGTCGCCCAAAAAGTACTTTATGGAGATGCGCCTGGAGCGCGCGCAAAAACTGCTGTTGCAAACCGAGGCTTCTGTGACCGAGGTTGCCATGGCATGCGGATTTGAGAATCCCGGCCATTTCTCACGCGTGTTTCGCCTGAGTTTTGGCGTCACCCCTCACGCACAGCGCAACAAGATTGACTGAAATCAAGCAAACCCACCACTGGGGGAGAGCATCCTGATCTGCCCGAAACTGGGCACATCCACGCTCATCCCCCGATCCCTTCGAGAACCCCCTCATTAAAATCGGACTAGTCAACACCTCGGTAGGATAGTGTGGTGGTACCGACGAATGTTGGCACAACTATTGCCAATTCGTGTCAGATCTTGGTTTCTTTCCGACACAAACATTAATTTTGCGGAATTTGATCAGAATCCAGGTCAGAGTTGAGTGTTTTGTGCACGCATAAGCACCCATGTACCCGCTCAGGCCCCAGGTGATTCCGATCCGACTTTCGAGCTTGTCTACTTTGCTGGTCGACCCATCCTGCCGAAACCTTTTTCGATAAGCGTGGAGGCAGTGTTAGTCCGCGCCTTGTAAAGCCGAGACATCAAGGACCGGCGATTGCGAGGTCACATGGACGCGCCGCGTAGCACTCTGCGACGATGCGGTGATATCCAACGCCGAAACTTGATCAAAACGTTCAAAATACGCGAATTCGATCGTATCCAGAGCGGCCATGTCCGAACACTGAATAACATACTCGGCCAGGAACTCGGGCGCGCCCACCGCGTCTGCATCCGACCCCAGCCCTTCGCCCGTCAACGACACATTGGCCGACGCCGTGGCGCACCCAGCCTGCTCAGGGACGACGAAAAGGGTCAACGGCTTTGACAAGGACGAAATGGCATCCGCGACCGCGGAGCGATCCACGTCATCTGCTGCGCGATGGTCAAACCCCAGAATATCCTCGCTCGGGACTGCTAAAGACACGCTGAACTGAGTTTCCTCAAAGGAAATATCCAATGATCCCGCAGCAGCACTCTGCGCGGGCACCTGATCCCCTGCCCATGCCTGGACGGTTGCTGCACACAAACCGATCGAAGCACTCAACCACTTCATGAACTCACACCACTCGCAATAGAATCACATGGATTAGTCTAACTTTTTACGAACATGGCGCAATCGCGACTGCGTGTAGCAGACCCACCAGATATGGGGATGTCGCGCTGCCGCAATAAATCCGACAATAAAACTCAGGTTGACATTGTCGACTATTTCACTCAGCTATATGCGTGCAAGTGCAGCCCCTTTTGGACGCACCTGACCGAGATTTCTGACATGAAAGACCTGAACCCAATGACGAAATTCTTTGCTGCCGCCAGCACTCTGATCCTATGCGTGGCCACCGCCGCATCTGCCGGTGACGCACCTGCAAAAGCGGACGTACTGGACACTTATGCCGATATTGCAGAAGCCAAATATGATGACAGCCTGATCGCCGCCAAAACGCTGCAAAACGCTGTCAACGCGCTGATCGCCGACCCGTCGGACGCCACGCTGAACGCCGCCCGCGCGGCCTGGATTGCCGCCCGCGTCCCCTATCAGCAGACCGAGGTCTACCGCTTTGGCAACGCCATCGTCGATGATTGGGAAGGCAAAGTAAATGCGTGGCCGCTGGACGAAGGCCTGATCGACTATGTCGACGCCTCCTACGGCGGCGCCACTGACGAGAACGAATTCGCCGTTCTCAACGTCATAGCAAACCCGAACTTCGAGCTTTCGGGAACCGCGATTGACGCAACCGAGATCACCCCCGAACTGCTGGCAGACACCCTGCACGAAGCCGACGGGATCGAGGCCAACGTCGCCACCGGCTACCACGCCATCGAATTCCTGCTTTGGGGGCAGGACCTGAACGATCACGGCGCGGGCGCAGGCAACCGCCCTGCAACCGATTATGCCAAAGGCGACGACTGCACCAACGGCAACTGCGACCGCCGTGCGCAATATCTGAGCGCCGCGACCGACCTGCTGATCAGCGATCTGGAATGGATGACCGCACAGTGGGCCGAAGGTGGTGATGCACGCGTCGCCCTCACCGAGAACGAATCCGCAGGCATCAGCGCCATTTTGACTGGCATGGGTTCGCTGTCCTACGGGGAACAGGCTGGTGAGCGTATGCGCCTGGGCCTGATGCTGAACGACCCTGAGGAAGAGCATGATTGCTTTGCCGACAACACTCACAACAGCCACTACTATGATGGCCTTGGCATTCAGAACGTCTATCTGGGCAGCTACACCCGCATCGACGGCACCCCGATCTCCGGCGCGTCTCTGTCGGATCTGGTGATCGCCGCTGACCCGTCGCTGGATACTGAGATGAAAGTCAAGCTGTCGACCACGATGCAAGCTCTGGGCCGGATCAAATCGACAGCCGAGGCCGGTTTCGCCTATGACCAGATGCTGGAGCGCGGCAATGCCGGTGGCGAGGCCCTGATCATGGGCGGCGTCAACGGTCTGGTCGATCAGACCAAGACCATCGAGCGTATCGTATCGACCCTCGACCTCGACGGGATCGAGTTCGAAGGATCGGACAGCCTGGACAACCCTGACGCGGTTTTCCACTAAACACATAAAAGGGCCGGATGCGTCGGCAAAACGGCGCCTCCGGCAACCCGGCCACCGCAAGGTGACTGGACTTGCAGGAATTACCTTACTAAATGAGTAAGAAACAAAACGAGCCTCGATTCGCCATGATCGTCTGCCACTGCACAAACATCTCCGACCACGAAATCCGGGCCGCTATCGACTGGATGCGGACCTCTGACCCGCAAGCGATCATAACCCCAGGCAAGATCTACCACGCGCTCGGGAAATCTGCCGACTGTGGCGGGTGCATGCCGCTTTTTCTAGACACGATGCGAACCGACGATAATCTGGAAGTCCCCATGCAGCTGCGTGCGTTACGCACCGGCCTATCACAGGAGAAGGCAGATGAAGGGCGATCCCAAGGTCATAGAGTATCTCAACAAATCCCTGCGGCATGAGCTGACAGCCGTCAGCCAGTATTGGCTGCACTACCGGCTTCAGGAAGACTGGGGCCTGGCCCATATGGCCAAGAAAAGCCGCGAAGAAAGCATCGAAGAGATGGGTCATGCGGACAAGCTGATCGAACGGATCATCTTTCTGGAAGGCCACCCGAACCTGCAAAAGCTTGATCCTCTGCGGATCGGGCAGAACCCCAAGGAAACGCTGGAATGCGATCTGGCCGCCGAACACGATGCCCGCACATTGTATGTCGAAGCGCGGGAATATTGCCGCGAGGCGGGCGACTACGTCTCTATGTCGCTGTTTGAGGAACTGATCAGCGATGAAGAAGGTCATATCGACTTCCTCGAAACGCAGCTCGATCTGTATGAAAGGATTGGCGACGCCAATTATGCGCAACTCAACGCCGCGAAAATGGACGCCGAAGAATAGTATTCTCGCCCTCTTGGTGGTCGCATCTGCGGCCACCCCTTCCCTGTCAGCCGAGCTGCAGGACCTTCACCTCAACATCACCCCACGTACCGAAGACGAACGTGCACGCATTGCGGGTGTAACAGCATCGCCGCAGGATTTCAACGCACCGCAAAGGTTCGAAGAACTGCCTGCCGGGGCCGCCACCGTACGTGTGCGCAACAATGCGGATGCGTTCTCGCAACCGTCCAAGAACCTGAGCTTTGAGCAAGAGCTGGATTTCAAAGTCGGCAACGGGTTGTTCAAGAAAATCTGGGTCTCTTCGCCGTCCTCGACCCTCGCGTCTGATGGCCTTGGGCCGCTGTACAACGCGCGTTCATGCCAGCGCTGTCACATCAAGGATGGGCGCGGGCATACACCGAACGGGCCAGATGACAACGTCGTCTCGATGTTCCTGCGCGTATCCATTCCCGGAGGCCCTCAGGACGCGCCGGTGGGGATCGAAGACTACCTCTCCACCTTGCCCGAGCCGAATTATGGCGGCCAAATGCAGGATTTCGCTTTGGCCGGGCATCCAGCGGAATACAGGTTGGAGATCACTTACGAAGGGATCCCAGTTGCGCTGTCCGAGGGCGAAACCGCTTCGCTCCGCCGTCCCACCTACACGGCTGCCGATCTGGGATATGGTCCATTACACCCCGATGCCATGCTCAGCCCGCGCGTTGCCCCTCAGATGATCGGCCTTGGTCTGCTTGAGGCGATCCCTGTCGAGGACCTGCTGGCCAAAGCCGACCCGGATGATACGGATGGCGATGGCATCTCAGGCCGGGCGAACATCGTATGGTCGGTCGAATACGACGCCCCGATGATGGGCCGTTTTGGCCACAAAGCTGGTATGCCCACAGTCATGGAGCAATCAGCAGCGGCTTTCGCAGGAGATATCGGCATCTCGACCCCGCTGTTTCCGGCCCCGTACGGAGATTGCACCGATGCCCAGGACAATTGCGTAAAAGCCCCGCATGGCGACGGCGATGTGCGCGTTTTCGAGGTTGATCAGGTCGGCATGGACCTCGTGGCCTTTTACAGCCGCAATCTGGGCGTCCCCGGCCGCCGGGATGCGGATGACCCGCAAGTGCTGCGCGGGAAAGAGGTGTTCCACACTACAGGCTGCGCCGCCTGCCATACCCCGACCCATGTCACTCATCGCATGGAGGATAGGCCCGAGCATAGTTTTCAGCTGATCTGGCCCTATACCGACCTGCTGCTGCATGACATGGGCGACGGTCTGGCCGACAACCGCCCCGAAGCCCGCGCCACAGGCCGCGAATGGCGCACGCCGCCCCTCTGGGGGATTGGCCTGACACAGCGTGTGTCCGGTCATACCGAATTCCTGCATGACGGGCGTGCCCGCACCCTGCTGGAGGCCGTGCTTTGGCACGGGGGCGAGGCGCAATCCGCCCGCGATACTGTCGTGACCATGCCCAAAGCCGACCGCGACGCCCTTATCCGTTTTCTCGAAAGTCTTTGACCCATGCGAATATTTGCTTTTGCCATTGCCCTCACTGCCCCTCTGGCGGCGTCAGCCCAAGACCGTACAGCGATCCTGACGGATGCGCCTGCCGCGCATATTCTGCCGCGCTTTGCTGAATTGGCAGACGCGACCGAGGCTTTGTCCGCCGCATCCCAATCCGATTGCGCCCCTCAATCAAAGGCTCTGCGCGCGACCTATGGCACCGCATTTGACGCGTGGATATCGGCCAGCCATATGCGCTTTGGCCCCACCGAGGCCGACGACCGCGCCTTTGCCATGGCCTTTTGGCCGGACACGAAAGGCTTCACGCCCAAGGCCCTCTCGCAACATATCGCGGCCGAAGACCCTGCGGTGAACGACACGGCCGCCTATGCCGAAACCTCGGTCGCGGGGCGCGGGTTCTTTGCGCTGGAGCAAATGCTATACGACCCCAAATTCGCTGATCAGGGCAGTGCCGCCTACCGATGCGCTCTGATCCGGGCCATCACGGCCGATATCGACGCAAATGCCGACGCGATGGCGGAAGAATGGCAAAGCTATGCGGTGAAGCTAGAACAGCCGGGGGGCGACAGCCCGTACCGCACGCAGGATGAGGCGATGCAGGAGCTGTTCAAAGCGCTCTCAACCGGGCTGCAATTCACCGCCGAGACCCGATTGGGCCGCCCTCTTGGCACTTTCGACCGCCCTCGCCCCAACAGGGCCGAAGCCCGCCGCTCGGAACGCGCCTTGCGTCATGTCGAGCTGTCTCTGATTGCGCTGCAGGATCTTGCGGCGCGTCTGTCCGCCGACCATCCCGAGATTGCGCAGGATCTGGACGTGGCCTTCAACCGCGCAATCAAAAGCGCCCGGTCCATCGACGACCCCGCCTTCGCTGGCGTAGCAGATCCCGCAGGCCGGTTCCGGGTCGAAGCGCTGCAACAGGCGGTGAATGACATCCGCACCATCGCCACGACCGAGCTTGGCCCAACCCTCGGCATCAGCGCCGGGTTCAACTCTCTGGACGGGGACTGAGTAGTGACCAACCGTCGCCATTTCCTGGCCGGTCTTGCGGCTGCAAGCCTTGCGCCCGCAACGGGGTGGGCCTCGGTCGGAGCACCCGCCTTTCTGGCCGCCGGGCTGTTCCCGGATGGCGCGTTCCGTCTGGCCGGTTTGGATGAGGGCGGAGACATCCTGTTCTCGCTGCCCCTGCCCGCAAGGGGCCACGCTGCCGCCGCACACCCCCACAAGGCGCAGGCCGTGGCCTTTGCCCGCCGTCCCGGCAGGTTTGCTCTGGTCATCGACTGCGCGACCGGGCGAGAGCTTACCCGGCTACAGGCCCCCGAAGGGCGGCATTTCTACGGTCACGGCACGTTCACAGCAGACGGCACCCGGTTCTTTGCCACCGAAAACGACTACGAGGCTGGCGAAGGCCGTATCAGCCTATGGGACGCCACCAGCTTTGAACGTCTGGGAGAGTTTTCCTCGGGCGGCATCGGTCCGCATGACATGCGCCTGATGCCGGATGGTCAAAGCCTTGTGATCGCCAATGGAGGAATCGAAACCCACCCTGAGACCGGGCGGACGAAACTGAACCTACCCGTCATGCAGCCAAACCTGACCTATCTGGACCTGTCCGGTCGACTGCTTGAACGGGTCGAGCTGCCAAACGCCCTGCACAAGAACTCCATCCGCCACCTCAGCGTGCGCAACGACGGGCTGGTGGGGTTCGCGATGCAGTGGCAGGGCAGCCAGACCAAGCACCCGCCATTGTTGGGCCTGCACCGTCGGGGCGCGCCGCCGCAACTTCTGTCCGCACCAGAAGACCTCCAAAACACCTTGCAAGGATACGCTGGCAGCATCGCCTTCTCGGCCAGTGGCGCCGAGGTCGCCATAACCTGCCCACGGGGAAACGCACTGCATCTTTTCGACGTAGCAGGTCGCAGCTTCACGAATGCCTTCGCGCTAGAGGATGTCTGCGGTCTGGGCGCAGGTCCGGACGGGTTGGTCTTTACCACCGGCACAGGCACGTTTGGCGCTGTAGACGGGCTCCGCACGCGGGTTCTGGCCCGCCCCGATTGCCAATGGGACAACCACCTGATCCCGATCCGCTCGCACGCGTAACGTTCGGCAATCCCTGTCACATAGTTTACACTTGGACGAATCAAAATGCTGCCGTATTGGCGGGCGCGAAACAGGCACCTCTGAGTTAAGGACTGACTTGATTGAAACACACGCCCGACGCACCGCATACCATCTACGGGGTTGAGAAATGGGGCAAAGGCCTCATCGAGGTGACGGAGCAGGGCGAGATCGGTCTGCTCAATCCGATGTCTCCGGATACAGCGGCAATCAGCCTGCCCGGTATACTCAGCGATCTGGATGACCGTGGGATCAAGGCACCGATGTTGCTGCGCGTCAGTTCGTATCTGGAACATGAGATCGCGCATCTGAACGAAAGCTTTGCCGACGCCATCGCGCGGGTGGGCTACAAAGGCCCCTATCGTGGCGTGTTTCCGATCAAGGTGAACCAGCAGGCGCAGGTGGTGGACCGCATCGTCGAGTTCGGTAAGAAATACAACTATGGCCTCGAGGCCGGATCAAAGCCCGAACTGGTCGTGGCTCTTGCGCATCGTCTGGCGCGTGAGGCGCTGATCGTCTGCAATGGCGTCAAGGATGCCGAGTTCATCCAATTGGCGATCCTGTCCCGCAAGATCGGGTTCAATACCGTCATCGTTCTGGAAAGCCCGAAAGAGGCGGACACGGTGATCGAGGTCTACAAGGAACTCGGCATCGAACCTCTGATCGGCGTGCGCGTGAAACTGACCAACCAGATCAGCGGCAAGTGGGAAGAAAGCTCGGGCGACCGCTCGGCCTTTGGCATGAACACCGATCAGCTTGTCGCCACTGTGGACAAACTGCGCGAGGCGGGTCTGTTGCACTGCCTCAAGCTGCAGCACTCGCATCTGGGCAGCCAGGTGCAGGACGTGAACGACGTCCGCCGCGCCGTGGGTGAGGCCTGTCGCTACTACACTGAACTCACGCGCGAAGGCGTTCCGCTGACCCACCTGGACCTCGGCGGCGGCATGGGTGTGGACTATACGGGCGAGAAGAAGGCCGCTGAGAACTCGATCAACTACACAGTCGAGGAATATTGCAGCAACGTGGTTGAAACCGTGGCCTATGCCATGGACGAGGCCGAGATTGCGCACCCGACATTGGTCACCGAAAGTGGCCGCGCTGTAGTGGCGACCTCATCCATGTTGGTGTTCAACGTGCTGGAAACCACGCTCTACGATGCGCCCACCGCACCGGATGTGGAGCCTGATGACAACCATCTGGTCTCGGACCTCGCTGCGGTACACGGCTACCTCAGTAAAGACCGCCTGCAAGAATGCTGGAACGATGCCACCTTCTACCGCAACGAACTGCGCGCCCTGTTCCGCCGTGGATATGTGGACCTGCGCCAGATGGCCCGGGCCGAGCGTATCTATCTGTCGCTGATGGCCCGCCTCAAGGCTTTGGCGGCCAGTGATGATCTGGAAACGGACGTCGATGACCAGCTTGAGAAAGTGGCCGATATCTACCACTGCAACTTCTCGCTTTTTCAATCCCTGCCCGATGTCTGGGCCATCGACCAGTTGCACCCGATCGTCCCGCTACAAGGGCTGAACGAAACGCCCGACCGCCGTGCCGTCCTGTCCGATATCACCTGCGACAGCGACGGCAAGATCGATCAGTTCATTCTGGCCGACGGCGTCTCGCCCAGCCTGCCGGTGCATTCCCTGCCCGAGGATGACGAGTATTTCATGGGCGTCTTCTTTGTCGGCGCCTATCAGGAAACACTCGGCGACTTGCACAACCTGTTCGGAGACACAAATGTCGTCACCATCGACCTGCGGGCAGATGGCGGGTTCGACCTGCTCCATGAACAAGAGGGCGACACGATCAGTCAGGTCCTGTCTTACGTTGAATTCGACCCACAAGACTGTGTCGCCGCCTTCCGCAAAATGGTGGACGAGGCGATCTCGACCGGTACTCTGCAAGCCAAGGACCGCAAAACCCTGATGAGCGCCTATCGCGACTCCATCAACGGCTACACCTATTACGAATAAGAAGGAGACATACCATGGGCAAAACACTGGTTGTCGGCGCGGGCGGCGTATCCCACGCAGCCGTGCATAAGATGGCGATGAACTCGGATATCTTCACCGAGATCACTCTGGCCAGCCGCACGAAGTCTAAATGCGACGCCATCGCCAAAGCGGTGAAAGAGCGTGTAGGCGTTGACATCAAGACCGCCGAACTTGACGCCTACAAGGTCGAAGACACAGTCAAGCTGATCAAGGAAACGGGCGCTGAGATACTCGTGAACCTCGCCCTGCCCTATCAAGATCTGGTGTTGATGGACGCATGCCTTGAGGCAGGTATCCACTATCTCGACACCGCGAACTATGAACCCGAGGATGAGGCCAAGTTCGAATACCACTGGCAGTGGGCATATCAGGAGCGCTTCAAAGAGGCCGGTCTGACCGCTATCCTCGGCTCGGGCTTTGACCCGGGCGTGACATCCGTCTTCGCGAAATGGCTGAAAAAGCACAAGCTGGAGACGATCCGCCAGATCGACGTTCTGGACGCCAATGGCGGCAGCAACGATCAGGAATTCGCGACCAACTTCAACCCGGAAATCAACCTGCGCGAAGTGCTGGCCGAGGTCCGCCACTGGGAAGGTGGTGAGTGGAAACACTCCCCCGCCATGACCCACAAGGTCGAGTTCGACTTTCCCGCCATCGGTCCCAAAAACATGTACTTGATGTATCACGAGGAACTGGAATCGCTCAGCACCCACTTCCCCGAGATCGAACGCGCCCGCTTCTGGATGACCTTCGGTGACGCCTATATCACTCACGCCAAAGTGTTGGAAAATGTCGGCATGACCCGCATCGATCCGGTGATGCATGACGGTAAGGAAATCATCCCGATCCAGTTCCTGAAAACCCTGCTGCCTGACCCCGGCGATCTGGGCGCGGAAACCAAGGGCAAAGCCTGCATCGGCGACATCGCCACGGGTCAGGCCAAGGACGGCTCGGGCGAAAAGACCTACTACATTTATAACATCTGCGACCACGAAGAATGCTACGCCGAGGTCGGCAGCCAGGCTGTTAGCTACACCACCGGCGTTCCCGCCATGATCGGGGCGGCACAAGTTCTGAAAGGCAACTGGACCGAGCCGGGCGTGTGGAACATGGAACAGCTCGATCCGGACGATTTCATGGATATGCTGAACACTCAGGGCCTGCCCTGGCAAGTCCACGAACTCGACGGCCCGGTCGAGTTCTAGATCCGGCACTTCATCTGGCTAAAAATATCCCGGGGGGTCCGGGGGGCTGGCCCCCCGGCCTCTCCACAATCGGAGACGCCCGACATGTCCGACATGATGACAACCCAAGCCGGTGACGCCGGTGCCTTCCGCGATTTCGACCTCAGCCGCGTCCCCACACCCTGCTTTGTGGTCGATGAAAAAGCGGTCGAGCGAAACCTGACCATCCTCTCCGAGATTGGCACCCGCTCGGGCGCGCATATCCTCAGCGCGCTCAAAGCGTTTTCCATGTTCTCCCTAGCCCCATTGGTGCGCCAACACCTCGGCGGCACCTGCGCCTCTGGCATCTACGAGGCCCGACTGGGCCGCGAGGAATACGGTGGCGAAGTCGCAACCTTCTGCGCCGGGTACAAAGACGCGGATATCGATGAAATCCTGTCGCTCTCCGACCACATCATCTTCAACTCACCCGCTCAAAAAGACCGGTTCCTGTCCAAAGCCCAAGCGGCCAATGTGCAAATCGGCCTGCGCATCAATCCGGAACACTCCGAAGGAGAGATTCCCAAATACGATCCCTGCGCACCCTGTTCACGCCTCGGGACACCCGTCAGCCAACTGTCCGAAGACACTATGATCGGAGTAGACGGCCTGCACATGCATACGCTCTGCGAACAGGGCTTCGAACCGCTGCATCGCACGTGGGATGCCGTTGAGCCGAAACTCAAACCCTTCCTCGGTCAACTCAAATGGCTGAATTTTGGTGGCGGTCACCATATCACGCGCGATGACTACGACCGGGACGGGCTGGTGGAATTCATCAAATCCATACGCGCGAAATACGATGTCGCCATCTACCTCGAACCCGGCGAGGCCGTCGCGTTGGACGCGGGCATACTGGTTGGAGAAATCCTCGACCTGCCCACCAATGGCATGACACTCGCGATCACCGATATCTCGGCCACCTGCCACATGCCCGACGTGATCGAGGCCCCCTATCGCCCTGCCCTGATGGACGAGGCCGAGTCGGGCCACACCTATCGCCTCGGCGGGCCCTCCTGCCTGGCAGGCGACGTGATCGGCGACTACACATGGGATCAGCCGCTGGAGATCGGGCAACGCTTTGCCTTCCTCGATCAGGCGCATTATTCGATGGTCAAGACCAACACGTTCAACGGTGTTCCCCTGCCGACCATCGCCCTGTGGAACAGCAAAACGGACGAGCTGAAGATCATCAAACAGTTCGGCTATGACGACTTTAAGGACCGCCTCTCATGAGCATTTTCCTCGACAGCGAATTGACTGAAGCCGAACGCAGCGAGGACGCCCGGTTCCGCGTGATCCCCGTGCCGCTAGAGCGCACCGTCTCATACGGCTCGGGCACCGCCAAAGGCCCCGAGGCAATCATCGAAGCCAGCAACGAGCTGGAGCGCATCACCGGCCACGCAGAACCCTGCGTCGAGGGTATCTTTACCGAAACCCCGTTGAACTGCGAAGGCCCTATGCCCGAGGTCATGGAACGCCTCGCCCAACGGACCGAAGCCGCAATTTGTGCAGGCAAGGTGCCCGTGACTCTGGGCGGAGAGCATTCCCTCAGCTACGGCGCGGTGATGGGCGTAGCGCGGGCGCTGAACCAGCCTATCGGAATAGTCCAGATCGACGCCCATGCCGATTTGCGCAACGCGTATCAGGGCGAGAAACACTCCCACGCCTCGGTCATGCACCTGCTGGCCGAAGAGGGTATCCGACTGGCCCAGTTCGGTGTCCGCGCGTTTTCAACCGAAGAGGCCAAGAACCGTCTGAAAAACCACGTCTTCCACGTAGACGCCGAGGAACTGGTCACCGGCAATATCCACGCCGTAAACCTGCCCGAGGATTTCCCGGAGCTGGTCTATGTCAGCTTTGATGTGGATGGTCTCGACCCGTCCCAAATGCCCGCCACCGGGACGCCCGTCCCGGGCGGTTTGGGATACTATCAGGCGCTGCGGCTGGTCGAACACGCCCTTAAAGGCCGCAAATGTGTCGGCTTTGACGTGGTCGAACTGGCCCCCGACGGCAATGCCGCCTGGGACTTTACCACCGCGCAGATCGTCTATCGGCTGATGGCCGCCTGTTAACCCTCGGACGTTTCGTTCAATTCCATGTGCCCCTCGCCCTTGTTCAACACGCGGCGCAGCATGGGTTCGAAGAACTCCAGCGGTTTTGTTGGATAGTTCGGGTCAAACGCCTTCTGATCGTATTCGTGACAGAAATAGCGGCAGTCCTCCCAATAGGGGCTGTCGCGATACTTGTCGCGCGCGTTGCGGTCTCCGCCAAGATGGTGGTTGTAGTAGTAGCCCTGAAACACACAATGATGCTTGAGGATCCAATGGGTTTTTTCGCTGACATAGGGCTTCATCATCGCCGCTGACAGCTCACCATGGTTGTAGGGCGACAAGATATCGCCTGTGTCATGGATCAGCGCGGCGACCACAAGTTCTTCATCCGCTCCATCCTCATAGGCCCGCGTCGCGGCCTGCAGAGAGTGTTGGTACCGGTTCACCGGATATGGCGTCCATTCCTCATCCAACGAACGAATCGCGTCCAGGATCCGGTCTGGCAAAGCGGCATTATAGGCCTCTTCATAGTCCATAACGGCGTCCCAGTCGGCCTTTGTGGCCTCTTCAAAACTGGTCCAGGTCGGCTTGTGGCTTTTGTCCAGCATAGCATTTCCTTTGTCCTAATCGGGAACAGGATATCTGGACTTGTGTGCTGAAAAAAATGAATTGATTTTATCAAGGCGATCAAAAAATACTGCCGTTATGCAGATCAAAGCTTTTGAAACGTTTCTATGCGTGGCCGAGACCGGAGGGTTTCACGCAGCAGCGCGCAAGCTGAATGTGACCCAAACGGCTGTCAGCGCGCGCATACGGCAGATCGAGGACGCCACCGGAAAGCCCCTTTTCACCCGCGGGGCCGGAGGCACGGCACTAACGGATTTCGGGCGCCAATTTCGCCCTTACGCCGAGCAGATGCTCTCACTCTGGTCCTATGCTTCGACTGATTTGCCCACGCAAAACCAGAATCGTCCGGCACTGAGGCTGGGGGCGCAGCTCAGCGTTTGGGACCCCTTGCTGGTCGATCTCGCCATACGTTTCGAACAGCATCTTGGCCAATTGCTGCTGACGCTGAACTACGATCATGATCTGGATATGGTGGATGCGGTCGCAACACATGTGCTGGACGCCGCGCTGACCCATGAAAAGCCCTCAGACCGGCGGGTCATTTTTGAAGCCCTGCCACCAGAGCGGTTGGTTCTGGTCGAAACCGCTGAGGCGGTGGTCGACAACTCGGTATTCGTCAATCTCGAACTTGGCGCAGCTTATCAGGACCATGTGCGGACCACGGCCCGCCAGGCAGAGGGGCAGACGGTCTTTCTGGGCAATTGCATGATGGCCCTGCGCTATGTCCTCAAACGAGGGGGGCGTGGGTTTTTTCCCGCCTATTTGGCTGCCGAGCATATTCGCTCTGGCGCGCTGGTGCGGGTTGAGCCGAGTCCAGACCTAATGTTGCCGCTATATCTTGTAACCCGCCCCGACAGCGCTGCATTCGAGGATATTCTAGACTGCTTGCAAGTTCTGCGAGACCCTGCCTAGACAGCGACCTCGGCCCTGGAACGGCGCCAGATTGGGCGTCCCGCAACCGCCAGGAACAGGCACGAGATCAGGATACCGATGACCGCCGGTGCGTAGAGAACGATCCAAAGACCCGGATCACCTATGACGACCGGAGAGACAAACCCCCGAACACCCTCCAGCAGAACCAGAATGGTAAAAGCTCCCAGAATCTGCGGCCACAACCCGAACCTCGAGAAACTGCCCAGCATCAAGGTGGCATATCCGACCAGCCCGACGGCGACGCAAATCGCGATCCACGAGAACCGTTGGTGCAACTCATCAGTCAGTTCACCCGGGCTGAACCCTTCTGCGCTGGCGATAGCCTCGCGGTCCCGGATCAATTCCATCGTGGGGATCGCTTCAAGGCTGCGGACGCTCATCCCTCCGGTACTGGTCAACGCCGAGATATCGTATGAGGCGTCCTGAAACAGGGTCGATGACAGGGTGCGCCCGTCCTTGTCCAGACGCAGCGCCACCCCATCCAGCATGACAAGGTTGATGCCGGCCGCATTGTTCACCAGATACGCTGTTGAACTTGAATAGCTGACAGAATTCGCCGGGTCCCGCCGGTCTGAGACAAAGACCTCGTGCAAAGTCCCGTCCAGATCAATCCGACCGATATAAACAGTGACACCGTCGGCGGGGTGCAGAAACTCACCTTCGTTCAGCAATTGGGCGGTCACGTCACCTGCGACCTCGGCCTGCCGAATCTCGAGCTGTTCGACAGATGCAGGGCGCAGGAAAACGCTGATCGCCGCCATCATCATCCCTGTAACGAGACCGAAAAGGACCACAGCCCGCGCGAGGCGCCAAGGGCTAGAGCCGGTCGCCAGCATAACCGTCATCTCACTTTCCCGGCTGAGGCGGTTCGTGGCGTAAACGGCAGCAGCAAACACAGCCATCGGCATCACCGTCCGGATCAGGGTCGGCAGCGTCAGAGCGGTGAATTCGAGAAACACAACCGCCGACTGGCCACCACTGATCACCCGATCAAACAGGCTGACAGACCGCGTGATCCAGAAAACACCGACCAGAACCAGAGTGAAAAAGCCAAACAGCACCAGCAACTGCCGCAGGAAGTAACCATCGAAACGCGACATGTACCCTCATCCCTGGTGTCTGCGATTTGAGGGGACTTTAGGCTATCCCGCTGGCAGAGGAAAGACGGTCGCCGCCCGGCTTTGAGATCGGTTGGCGTTTCAGAAAACCAACAGATCGACCTGATGTTCGATCTCCGCAAACTCGTCCCGCGATACGGAGTGAAAGCCCCCAGCGTGACGATATACGCCTCGATAGTTGTCAAATAGCAGGTCACACAGCTCTTGCTGGGTGCTGTGCTGTCCGTCCGGAGTGTATTCCAGAAATATGGCTGGCCTGTATTCTGCGATGAGTTGCTTCATCCCCTTCAGGGCAGATAGCTCATGGCCCTCAACATCCATCCAGACCAGCCCAATTTGATCAGCCTTAAGGGTGCCCGACTGTACCAGATCGTCAATCCGGACGATCTCGACTGAAAAACTCTCTCGGGTTTTGCCGCTTTTGCGTTTGGCCCCCAGACGTGAGCCGCCGCGGTTGAACAGATCTCGGGTAAACTCCGCCGTTCCAGTCGTGTCCGAAGCCGCTACACCCAAAATCTCCACTTTGTCTGTCAGCCCATTCAACGCAAGATTGTGACGCAGCAGGTTCTTGTTGTCCGGGTCTGGCTCGATCGCCACGACGGCGTCACACTGGAGATCGAGGAAGAAATACACGGTTTGGGTGCCGATATTGGCCCCAACCTCCAGAACGGACATGCCGGGCTTATAGGCATTGTTCTGTTCAAGAAACGCCCGCAGATCCTTGACCGAGCCGCGGGCGAACTCACCAGTTTCGCAAAGCGAACGTCCGATGGCATCCGTTGGAAAGAAGGCAAAGGCATGATCGCCCAAGTCCCGAAACAACAGAGTATCCTGATCAAGCAACTCATTCATGACGGCGCGCCGGATTTTACCGTTGCCCAGAACACGTGAGGCAATCTTTTCGGCAATCACGCTTCGCAATCCCATTCAACACCTTTGAATACAAATCAAATCTTGCTCACGGTGCATATCGCCACGTTCGCCACGCAGCAACACTGGGATCGAATTGATACTAAGTATGGTGCATTTGCGCCCTATCGGGCTAGGCATGTTCGCCGTAGGACTACATTCGGCAAGTGTCAGAGCCTTCATCGCCTGGTTGCGGCTTTTTCATTTCCAAAAGAGTCGTTTGAAACAGGCTTCGGAACTCAACCTCTTTCAGCGTGGGTTCGCTTGTTTCTTCATCCGCAGCACAGGTCTCTTGGGGTCGAGGCCGCGTCAGTCGTGCCGCGTGTGAGCGAGAGTCGCGAAAGATCGACCAAAAACTCTGTATCAAATTCCTTCCCTCCCAATGAACTGTGCAAACCTTGTCACTGCGGGGCCGATCCGAACCTCAGTGGTTGGCCGAGGCTCAAGGATCACAGTCCGTGAGTGGCACCCCGCAGTGACGAGGTGCATTTAGGGGTTTCGTTTTGAGACGTAAGGGGGAAGAAAACGCCGGTTTTCGTCACTTTTGTGCATGCAAAACAAAAAATCGAGCGGAAGCTTACGTTTACGTCAACTGTGCCGAAGCGAAAGAAATTTCGCGACGCTACGTCAAATCCTGACCCACTGCACAATATGGCCGCCGCTTCAACGGCGCCTGAGTAACCTCGAATGGAATATCGCCCGGCAAGTCTGGGATTCGACACAACCGCGAAAGTCAACATCTAAGTTTTTTGGAAGGTTTAAATGGCAGGGGCAGCAGGGTTCGAACCCGCGACCTACGGTTTTGGAGACCGTCGCTCTACCAACTGAGCTATACCCCTAGGCTGAGCCTCAGATATGCCAGCCGCGCGGAGGACTCAAGAGGCTTTTTCAGTTTCTCGACCACTTCTCGACAAGACAAACAAGTTGCACGCGGCGTTGAGTTCTATAAGACACGGTTTGGTCAGTATGAGGGACCCATCCGTGAGTATCCGCAAAAAGATCGCCGACAGCGAAGCCGTGTTAAACTGGGCGGCGCGCCGTATTGCGAGCTATATTCGGATGGTCAACCGCAACACCAAATGGCAGCGCATTGGCTATGAAGAACTGGACCAGTTGGCCGAACAGGGCGAACCGGTCATCGTTGTTCTGTGGCATCAGCGGTTGGCGCAGTCACCCTATTTCTTCCCGCTGGACAAGGCGCAAATCTGCTCGATCACATCTTCGGCGCGGGCAGGCAGCATGGTGGGCCGCGTGCAAAAGCTGTTCGGCATGGACACGATCGCCATGGCCAGCAAACACAAAAGCAACGTCGCCGTGTCTCGCGAAGTTCTCGGCAAGATGAAACAGGGGATTTCCATCGGCATCGCCGCCGACGGACCCCGAGGGCCGGAGCGGGTGCTGTCGACCGTACCTTTGGTCTGGGCGCGCACATCCGGCAAACGGGTGTTCGGAATCACCTTCTCGGCACGTCACGGCAGCGAGGCGGGCACGTGGGACCGATTGTTGATGCCCCGCCCCTGGCGCAACGAAGGTGTATTTTTGTGCCGCGAATGGACTGAGACCGTCCCGCGCAAAGCCAGTGAAGAACAGATCGAAACCCTGCGCCAAAACCTTGAGCAGCACATGAACGACATCACGGCCGAGGCCGACCGGATGGTCGGGCGCGAACCGTGGTCGCCTAGACCCTAAAGCGTTTTGCGTTTCACGGGAGGCAAGGCCATCGAAATGCGTGTTCGACCGCAGGGAGAGGCAGCGTATTTCGATTCAAATCAAACGCAAAGCGATCTAACCACCGCGCAGCCTCTGCATCAGATAGACTTCGCTGCCTTCCGGGATTGGCTCCGTCAGGCCCGTAGCAATCACGCGCCCGTCGATCGCGATTGAGACGCCCGCATCAATAGGGGCCTGCAATTGTGGATGCGCGCGCACCAGAGCACGCAGCAACTCTCCTGTCGTTTTGGCCTCGACCTCGACAACGGCCAAGCCCCCGGTCAGAGACCGGAGGCCGGACCAGAGGTGAACCTCAACCATTGCCTTTGAGCGCGGCCAGAATGCGCGGGGGTGACATCGGCAGTTGCTTCATCCGCACACCCGCCGCGTTGGAAACCGCGTTGGCGATCGCGGCAAGCGGCGGCACGATGCCGGTCTCGCCCACACCGCGTACCCCAAACGGGTGGCCGGGGTTGGGCACTTCGACAATCACCGTGTCGATCATCGGCAGGTCACTGGCGACGGGGATCCGGTAGTCGAGGAAGATTGAGTTCTGCAACCGCCCGTCCTCGCCGTAGATATATTCCTCGTTCAGCGCCCAGCCGATGCCTTGCGCGGCACCGCCTTGGAACTGGCCTTCCACATAAGTTGGGTGGATCGCCTTTCCGGCGTCCTGAATGACCGTGTAGCGAGTCACGCTGGTCTTGCCGGTTTCCGGGTCGACCTCGGCGTCGACGATATGGGTGCCAAAGGACACGCCTGCGCCTTCCGGAGTTGCCTCGAAATGACCCGAGATCGGGCCACCGGTGCGCCCCATATCCGCCGTGATATCGGACAGTGCCAGCGGGTCGAAATCGCCTGCGTTGGGGCCTGACGGCACGGCGCAGCCGTCCTCCCATTTCACCGCCTCAACCGGGATACCCCACTTGGCTGCAGCGCGCTCGCACAGTTTTTCGACCGCGTGTTTGGCCGCTTTGATGGTTGCCAGACCTGACGCGTAGGTCACGCGCGAGCCGTGTGAGACGTCGTTATAACCCAGCGTCGCCGTATCCGCGATGGTCACGCGGATGTTCTCGTATGGGATGCCCAGAACCTCGGCCGCCATCAGCGCCATCGACGCGCGTGAGCCGCCGATATCCGGCGTTCCCACCATCAGCTGGGCCGAGCCATCTTCGGACAGGGCCAGAGATACTGAGGTCTCACCGCCGTGGTTGAACCAGAAGCCACAGGAAATCCCGCGCCCCTGCCCCGGCTTCAGCGGGGCCGAATAGTGCGGGTGCGCCTTGGCGGCCTCCAGCGTTTCGACCAGACCAATGCGTTCGTATGTCGGGCCATAGCTGGCCTTGGTGCCTTCGTGGGCGGCGTTTTTCAGGCGGACATCAACGGGGTCGAGACCCAACTTGTTGCACAGCTCATCAATCACCGACTCAACCGCAAAGGCACCCATGGGTGCGCCCGGCGCGCGGTAAGCGGCCTGTTTCGGACGGTTCGACATCACGTCATAGCCGATCTGCTTGACGTTGGTCAGGTTGTACGGCGCGAAGGCGCACATGGCAGTCATATCGCCCGGCGCGCCGGGGAACGCCCCGCCCTGCAGGCGGAATACGCCTTGTGCTGCCGAGATGGTCCCGTCCTTCTTCATGCCGATCTTGACGTCCATCGACGCCGACGCCGTCGGGCCGGTCGCCCGGAACACCTCGGACCGGGTCATTACGACCTTGACCGGACGGTTGGCTTTGCGGCTCAGCGCAAGCGCAACGGGTTCGATGAAAACAGTGGTCTTTCCGCCGAAGCCGCCGCCAATCTCGGACGCGGTGACGCGCAGTTGCGAGGTCTCAATGCCAAGCAGCGCGGCGCATGTCTTTTGCGCGATCCAGTGGCCTTGCGTGGTGCACCACAGCTCACCCTTGCCGTCATTGCCCAACATGCCCAGACAGGCGTGCGGTTCGATATAGCCCTGATGGGTCGCTTCGGTAACAAAGCTGTCTTCAATGACCAGATCCGCTTCGGCAAACCCGGCCTCGACATCTCCGTGGCCGCTTTCGTGGTAGCGTACGACGTTCGGGTGCAGACCTTCGGGCACCGAGTAGTCCGCCGCGCCTTCGCGAATGACCGGCGCATCCGACGCCATCGCTTTGTCCACGTCGGTCACATGGGGCAGAACTTCGTATTCGACCACGATCAGTTTGAGCGCATCCCGCGCCGCCAAAGCCGAAGTGGCCGCGACCGCAGCGACAGCGTGACCGTCATAGAGCGCCTTTTCGCCCGCCATGACGTTTTCCAAAACGTTCCAGAACTCACCCTCGAGACCGGGTTTGAACGGGACATCGGCAAAGTCCGCGCGGGTGACTACAGCTTTGACGTCCTTATGCGCCTTGGCCTTCGAGGTATCGATCTTCACGATCCGCGCGTGGGCATGGGGAGAGCGCAGAACCGCTCCGTGCAACATGCCGGGCGCATAGGCATCAGCCCCGAATTTGGCGCGGCCCGTGACCTTGTCCAAGCCATCCGGTCGGTCCGGACGCGTGCCAACGAAAGTGAATACAGATTTGCGATCGTCGAGTGCCATTACGAAGCCTCCCGCAGCTCTTCCGCCGTTTCCATCACGGCGCGAATGATCTTGTCATAGCCGGTGCAGCGGCAGAGATTGCCTGCCAGCCAGTACCGGGTTTCCTCTTCGGTCGGGCTTGGGTTCTTCTCGAGCAGCGACTTGGCCGCCACCAGAATGCCCGGGGTGCAGATGCCGCACTGAAGCGCCGCGTGTTCGATGAACTTCTTCTGCAGCGGGTGAAGAACGTCGCCATCCGCGATGCCTTCGACGGTTTCGATGGTCTTGCCCTCGGCCTCGACGCCCAGCATCAGGCAGGAACAGACCAGACGGCCATCGACAGTGACGGAACACGCGCCGCAATCGCCGGTGCCGCAGCCCTCTTTCGCGCCGGTCAGGTTCAGCTTGTCGCGTAGACAGTCCAGCAGCGTTTCGCGCGGGTCGCAGAGGTATTCGACCGTGTCCCCGTTCACGGTAGTGGATACGTGGAGCTTGCTCATGCGTCTTCTCCCTTGGCGCGGGCATAGGCGATTTTCGCGGCGCGCTTGGCCAGAACGCCAGCGACCTCGGTGCGGAATTCGATCGTACCGCGTTTGTCGTCAATCGGGTTACAGGCGGCCGAAGCGGCCGCGGCCAACGCGTCGAGGGCGGTGTCGTCCAGTGTGCTGCCGACGATGGCTTTCGCACAGTCTTCAACCAGCAAAACGGTCGGAGCGACAGCGCCCAAGGAAACCCGCGCCTCGGTGATCATGTCGCCGTCCAGACGCAGGCTGACACCCACGCCGACCACAGCGATGTCCATTTCGGTGCGTGGGATGAAACGCAAATAGGCGTCGCCCGCATTGTCGCCCCGCGCGGGGATATTGACGGCCGAGATCACTTCACCCTTCGACAGCGAGGTCTTGCCCGGTCCGGTGGGGATGTCCTCAACAGCAACCTCGCGCGCGCCATCCGGGCCGGTCACGGTGACCGTCACGCCCGCCGCAACCATCGCAGGCACCGAATCCGCCGCCGGCGAGCCATTGCACAGGTTGCCCGTCAACGTCGCGCGGCCCTGCACCTGAGTCGATCCGATCAGATCCATCGCCTCGACCACACCGGGCCAGTCGCGGCCCAGCTCGGGATGCTCGCTCATTTCTGCGCCGGTGACAGCGACGCCAAGCGTCCAGATGCCATCGGCGTTTTTCGTGATCTGATCCACACCGTTGATTTTCTTGATGTCGATCAACGTATCGGGCGTCACCAATTCCGAGCGCAGCTGCACCAACACATCGGTGCCGCCTGCCAGAAACCGTGTCGTGCCCGTCGCGTTTGCAGCCAGAGCCGACGCCTCGGCAAAGCTGGCGGGGCTGTGATAATCCATGAAAATACCTCGCACCTGTCAATCAGGATTCACTGGGTTCTGGGGGAAGGTAATGCAGTGCCTCAGCGGCGTCCATGGCCGCAGCGACCAATTTTTCTATAACTTCATGTCGTTTTTCGACCTCGAGTCAGAGATCGATCTCAATCACGCCATCCGGTTGCGCGGCGCGGCTTTGGCACAAAATGATATCGCTCTCTCGTTGTTTGTTGGACAGGACAAAATCGCGATGTTCGATTTCACCCGAAACAACACCGCATTTGCAGACGCCGCATATGCCATCGGCGCATTTAACATCCACGTGAATACCTGCCTCATTCAACACCTGCGCAGCGTCCTTGTCTTCCGGCACGGTCAGTTCATGGCCTGATTTCGCCAGTTTCAAGGTGAATGGAAAGTTTTCGTACTCCGGTTGCTCGGGGACCGAGAAATACTCCAGGTGCCGCGCTTCGTCAGGGAAGCTCTGCCGCCCAGCCGCTTGCATGACGCCGTCCATGAAGCGATCTGGCCCGCAGGTATAGACGTGCCAGCCGGTTTGATAACCTGAGAGGATCGCATCCAGATCAGCCCGCGTGCCTTCATCCGAGAAATGGTAATGTACGTGATCTGCCCACGGCATCGCGGCCAGATCGTCCAAATAACCGGCCTCTGTGCGGGTACTGGCCGAGTAGTGCAGCTCGAACGGTTTGCCCAGCGCGTGCAAACGATGGGCGAAGGCTATCATCGGGGTGATGCCGATCCCTCCGCCCATCAGGAAGGTTTTTTTCGCGGTCTCATCCAGCTCGAAATGATTGATCGGCTTCGAGATGAAAACCTTGCGGCCTTCGTTAAAGATGCGATGCAGCAGAGCCGAACCACCGCGTCCCTCGTCTTCACGCAAGACACCGATCTGATAGCTCGCCCGGTCCGAGGGGTCACCGGACATCGAATACTGGCGCAGGAACTCGGGCGCGACCAAAACGTCCAGATGCGCGCCCGCTGTCCATTCGGGTAAAGGAGAGCCGTCCAGCGTCGAGAACTCATACTTGGTCACGTCAGCCGTCATCTTGTCGACTTTGGTCAATTCGACCCGCATGACCGGCGCATCGCCGGCGATCTCATAACGATGGACGACCGACATATCGCCAGCCGATTTGCGCGCCTTGTATTCCTCGGCGCTCACCATCGCTTCATAGGCGGCAATCCCCGCCTCGCGGTCCATGGCAAAGGGATAGGGCCACGGATGCGGGGCCAGATAGGAGGGGTAAACGGCCAGCGTCTGATCTTCGTATTTCAGATTCAGATCGGGCTGCAGATCACGCCGATTCAACGGATACATTGAGGGTCGATAGGCGCCATCCGACTGCAGCTCGATATCCCACCACCATTTTTTGACATCGTTTAGACCACCATTGCCCACCGCGTCATCCAGTTTCGCCAATGCCGGGGCCGCCTGAGGGATGTTCATCGCCGCCCATCGGAATGGGCGTTCTTTGAAAATTCCCTCAAGGTTCCACGGGCAGGTCTTCATGCAGCGTCCGCACATCGACCCTCCGGGCGTTGTTACGCGATAGGTCGCGCATTTCTGGCTGTCGGATTTCCAGATTTCATAGCCGTTGAACATCAGCTTTGGCCCGGCGGTGATCGCCCCCGACGGGCATTCGCGGGCGCATTTGTTGCAGCTTTCGCAAAAACTCTGCAGGCCGAAATCAATCGGCTTATCATGCACCATCGGCATATCAGTTGTCACCGCCCCTGATTTCAGACGCGGACCGAGATAGGGGTTCAGGATGACCTCACCGATCCGGCTGACCTCGCCCAACCCCGACAACAGCAATAGCGGAGGTTGCAGCACCTCCCCATCCATCACTGTATGGGCCTTGGCTTTGTAGCCGAGGTTGCGGATCTGCTGCGCGATCACGCCACCCAGCAGTGAAAACCGCAGATAGGCGCGCATCGATTGCGCAACGCTGATCCAATCGTCACCGCTTGCGCCCTCCATCGTCTCATAGCCCTGGTCGATGATCATACTGATGGCCTGATCATGGGGCGGCGTGATCTCTTCCCCCGTCGCATCGTGAGAATACCACGCCCAGTCCGGGCAACGGCTGAGGCCGACCGCATCGACCCCAAGGAAGTAACTGGCGGCCTTGATATTGGCGGCATTGCGCTCGGCATCGGTCGGGGGCGAGACCTTTGCGCTTTCGCCATCCTGCAAAAGAACAAACGCGCCCAGCGCCCGGCGTTGCGCGAAACTGGGGGCTGATTTGCGCACGTAATATCCGCCCTTGGCCGCGTCCTGCAGATGTTTGCCCATATCGCCAAATTGCGCCCGCGCGAACATGTCGGCGCGCTTGGGAACGCGGGCGACGTTGGCCTCATCAATATAGGTGGTGGGCGTCTCGACCCGCTTGAGCCGCTCAAAAGGGTGCGCCCCATCCACATAGCGGCGTTTGGCATAGGCATCGCGGTTCAGAGCGTTTTTGGCGAACCCGGTGCCCAACCACCACGCAGGTCCTTGAGTCCGGAACCACGGTTGCTGCGCCATCGGTTGCAGGGACTGATCGTGGGCAATCTCCATCTCGGTCGTGACAGCGGCCAGACCAAAACGGCGGCCCAACCATGGGGCAAAAAGCGTGCCGTCTTCGACCGAGGCCAAACCCGCCGCGACCGCCAGCCTGCCCAGGTCCACCTCGGTCGACATCGCCGTATGCGCCCGCGCATCGAACCCCAGCAACCTGATGTAGTTGGCGATCACAACGGCATTCTCGGTCGCCAGCAGGCAGGCCCGGTGGTCCTGCGCATCCATGATCCACTCAGACCCCGGCTCGTCCGGGTTCGGATCGCGGTTGTGTTCATAGAGGAACACCAGTGCATGACGATGCGAGGCCATCGGACGCGGCGCGGCCTCCATGCTTTCCTTAAGATCAGCCATGATGACATCGATCCCCGAGGCCAGTGTTTTGGTCTGGCGTGTTTTCAACGCATGGGCCAGACGGTCGATATCGGGGTTGCGGCGCGGCTGGTCCAACAGCGCCTCGGGCGGCAGCGGCCCGCAGCCCATCATCGAGGCATCGTTGAAATAGCCAAACGCCTTGAGGTGATCTGCACGCGTCTGCGGGTCCTGCGGGATGTCCGAGGCGACAGGGTTCACCAGCCCATCCCGGATCGTGTCCAGCATAGCCTGAAACTCGCCCATTGCATTCACGATGCTCTCGGGCCGGTCTGGCCGGTGAAAGCTAAGCTCGGGCATCGGGGGCAGTTGGGACAGGTCGGGCATCGCCTTCTGACGCGCCAGACGCTCCAACGGGTACGACCCCATGTGAACCGGTCGGTTCTTGTCCGAAAAAAAGCGAAGTCCCATATGCGTGCCCCTTGTTTGCGACTGACCTAGCGCCCTCTCGACAGCAAAACCATTCATACTTAATCATAGATTGTATGAGCAAAATCGATTTCACCGATCTGGACGGCAAGGTACTGCGCATATTTCTGACGATACTCGAGGAGAGCTCGGTCTCGAAAGCGGCGGATCGGCTGGGTGTCACACAGTCGGCCATCAGCCACACATTGGCCAAGCTACGGCAGGTGCTGGGCGATCCTCTATTCGTACGATCCGGCCAGGGCCTGACACCGACCGAACGCGCGCTTGCCCTGCAAGAGCCGGTCCGCAACGTTCTGGACGGCATGCGCGCCCTGACGGATGAACGCCCCTTTGATCCCCTGTCAGAGCAGATGGAAATCCGCATCGCCACCAATGACATGCCGCGAGAGCTGATCTTTCCCGACCTTCTACGCGCGACCCGTGCCGAGGGGATTAGGCTGCAGTTGGAATTCATCTCATCCGGCGTACCGGGGCCGGACCTGCTGCGCAACGACCGGTGCCAGTTGATGCTTACGCCGCTTCCGCCGGATGGGCCGGACATCTTTCAGAAGCGGCTGATCACAAGCCCCTTGATGGTGTTTTATGACAGCAGTCAACGCACCGCGCCCGAGACGTGGGAGGCCTACTGTAAGAGTGAGCATGTCGAGGTTCGCTTTCCCGACGGCCGGAATGCGCGCGCGGTGATGCGCGGCGTGGATCAAAGCCAGATCCGTCCGCCAACCGTCGTACTGCCGCATTTCAACGCCATCCCGTCTTTCATCTCGGGCAGCCCGCTGATTTCCACCGACACGGCGCTGATGAAAAACGGACCGCTGGCCGCACTGGATTGCGCGCCCTTGCCGTTCGACTGCGAGCCAGTTTCGATCTACATGGTCTGGCACCAGCGCTCGGCCAATGACCCGGCCCATCGCTGGCTACGCGACCGGATCGAAACCCTCGCCAGCACTATTCAGACCGAGACCTGAAGCAGGGCCTAGCCTGTCGCCAGAGCCCTCTGATCCTCGCGCCCCATGGCCAACAGAATAGGTGAGGCCTCTTGCCGCGCGATGAATGAGGTCTTGTCAGTCATGCCGCTCCACCCCGCCACGGTCAGAGACTGCGCCACCGCACCGCTCAGTGTCGCCCCCGGCCCCGTCACTATGAACAGATCCGGTGCGAACTCTCGCGCGGCGGTTTGAATGGCGTGGGTGAAATCGTAGGGCTCGGTCACCTGATGGCCCAGCGTATAGTCCCACAGCGCCTCGGTATCGGTGGCGCCCGGCCACCAGATCTTGCCACACCCGTCGATCATCGGGTGGCGGGGCTGGCCGAACATATCGGGTTTCAGCCGCGCCCGACCTTCGGCGGCAATCGGAGCCTGCAGAGAGGTATGGAACGCCGCATGGTTCGGCAGCCGCATGGGAAAACGGTCCTGAACGGTGGGATGAGATGCCTCGAACGCTGCGAGACCGGCCTCATTCCCGGCCAGCACCAGCATACCGCCCAGATCAATCGACAGCGCCAGATCCTGCCCTTCGACCGCGTTGATGTCAGAGACGTCCTGCAACAACGCCTGTTTCTGGTTCGCGCTGTCGATCCAACTGTCATCGGTGAAGGGATAGACCAACTGCCCCCCGATCAGATGTTCCTGCATCAGAGTGCCCATGGTGTTCACCACGCGGAACCCGTTCTCAGCGCTCAGTGCACCAGCGGCGGCCAGTGCGATATACCAACCCATCGAGTTTCCGGTCACGGCCACCACCTCGATATCATCCGCCAGCGACTGCGCATCCGCCAGCGCGGCCGCATAGATCAGAGGTGAGGCCACATCGCCGCGCGAATAGGTACTGACCACAAAGCGCGCCGCCCCGTCCAGCGCTATTACCCCCTCTTGTCCGGCCTCGGCGCGCATGGCGTCAAAGCGCTGGAACATCGGCATCTTGTCCGCGTGATGACGGTGCAGGTAGCCCAGTTCGAGCTTGTTATAGGTGCCCCGACCGGGGCAGATCACGACAGCTGTTCGGGTCATTTCCGCACTCCGGTGAGGTTCAGGGCTGCGGCGACGATACCGTCCTTCGACGGCAGTGGCGCGGCATAGGCCGGGCCGGTCGCGATAAAGCAATCCTCTGCCACAACACGGGCGACCCGCGTCTGGGCGCTTTCTTCGCGGAAGAGGGTCATCAGCCCCTCGGACTGGCTGCCTGTGCTGCGGCATTCATCCACGATCAGAACGTGTTTGCAGTCCTTGGTCGCCTCTAGCAGCGCCTGGGCCGGTAGCGGGGCCAGCCAGCGCAGATCGACGATACGAGCGTTCACTCCGGCCGCCGCCAGCTCAGGCAGCGCCTGACGCGACAGGTAGTGGCCGTTGCCATAGGTCACGATGGCCAGATCAGTGCCGTCGCCATGCAACCCAACCTCGCCCAGCGCAATCCGGCGGTCGGGCGAGGGGTAGGTCGTCATCCAGCCCCCGTCCTGCGCCCCATTCAGATCCCGCATGGGATAGAGCGCAATTGGTTCGAGGAACACAACGACCCGCTGCTCTTCCCGCGCCAGCCGCACGCATTCGCGCAGCATCTGTGCCGCGTCTTCCCCAGTCGAGGGGCAGGCAATGATCACACCCGGAATGTCGCGCAAAACGGCCAGAGAGTTGTCGTTGTGGAAATGCCCTCCAAAGCCTTTCTGATACCCAAGTCCGGCAATTCGCAGAACCATCGGGTTGGTGAATTGCCCATTCGAGAAGAAGGGCAATGTGGCAGCCTCACCGCGGATCTGGTCTTCGGCGTTGTGCAGATAGGCGAGGAACTGGATTTCGGGGATCGGCACAAACCCGTTGTGGCCCATGCCAATGGCGAGGCCGAGGATCGACTGCTCGTCTAGCAAAGTGTCGATCACACGGTCCTGTCCGAACCGCTGCTGCAGCTTCTGCGTCACGCCGTAGACACCGCCTTTGCGGCCCACATCCTCGCCCATACAGACGATCTCGCCATGTTCCAGCATCAGATCGGTCAGCGCCCAGTTGATCAGGCGGCTCATGGGCTGCGGGTCGGACATCGCGCGCATGTCGCCCCCGAACGCCTTTGCCCGCGCATCCGCGCTGGGGCCGTTCGTTGGCTTGCAGGTGCGTTTGGGCGGGATCAGGCTGGCCATGACATCCTGCGCGGTCGACAAATGTGGGCGCGTGACAGCCTCGGCAGCCACACGATCCGTTCGGGCGCAGCTGTCCTGGTAGATTTTCAGCGCCTCATCCGGCGCCAACGCCCCCGCCTGATCCAACAGGCGAACGGAGTGGAGAAGCGGATCATTTGCCTCATCCGCCTCGACCTCGGCCTTGCTGAGATATGTTGTCGGCACATCCGCCCCCGCATGGCCATAGAGGCGCACGGTCCTCAGGTGCAGGAAGGCGGGCTTACGGCGCGTGCGGACATACTGCGCGGCTTCATGAACCACGACGTAGGTCTCGTAGATGTCCAGCCCGTTGGCCTGAAAATACTTTATGCCTGGACGATGAGCCATCGACGCCTCGATCCAACCTTTGGGTGTTTTCACCGAAATCCCAATACCGTTGTCCTCGCACACAAACAGCAAGGGCAGCGGCGTGGATTGCACGCTGGTCCAACCCGCCGTGTTGATCGCCCCTTGCGCGGTCGAATGGTTGGCCGAGGCGTCCCCGAAGGAACACATGGCGATGCCATCTTCGGGCAGCACCCGATGCTCGGGGTCATGCCGCCGCGCGGCCCCTAGCGCATAGGCAGCCCCAACCGCTTTGGGCAGGTGGCTGGCGATGGTTGAAGTCTGAGGCGGGATCATCAGAGCCTTGGAGCCAAGCACCTTATGACGCCCGCCCGAGGTCGGGTCCTCTTTCGAACACGCAAAGCTTAGCAGCATATCCCAGGCGATCTGTTGGCCCGGAACCTGCTCGGCCCGGGCAATCTGGAACGCTGCATCGCGGTAGTGCAAAAAGGCGATATCCGTCGGGCGCAAAGCGTGGGCCACGGCAGCCATGCCTTCATGACCAGATGAGCCGATGGTATAGAACCCCTGCCCCGCCTTCTGAATCGCCCGGCTGGTGCGATCCAGCGCCCGGCTGAGGACCTGCGAGCGGAAAAGCGACACCGCATCTTCATGGCTCAGCCCGCCGACCGGAGGCGCACCTTCGGGAAAATCCCGGTTTGCCACGCGGGAAAGGAAATTCTCATGGACGATCTGCGCGCGATCCATAGCTCGGCCTTCTCAAATGGTGCGGGGCTGTCCGCGGGTCTTGTTTTCGAACGGCGCGGGCGCGCGCGTCACAGGCCAGTATATCCGGCTGGTGTCCGCAAAAAGCCAGTGATAATCAAACCCAAAGGTATGAGGAAATGTAATATGATCGCGCCCCGCCGCTTTCTTCCGTCGATTTCATCCCTGCTCGCGCTCGAGGCCGTGGACAGGCTGGGCAGCGCCTCGGCTGCGGCCGAGGAACTGTCACTGACGCAAAGCGCCATCAGCCGTCAGTTGAAAACGATGGAGGAGCAGTTGGGTATCGAACTGATCCAACGCACCCAGATGCGGCTGCACCTGACCCCCGCCGCGCAAGAATATGTCCAGACGGCCCGCACGGCGCTGCATCAACTGGCGCAGGCGTCGTTGAAACTGAAGGCCAACCCAACCGGAGGGTCCCTCAACCTGTCCATCCTACCAGCTTTCGGGATGCACTGGCTGGCCCCGCGCCTTCAGGACTTCGCCCGCAATCATCCCGAGGTGACGGTCAACCTGAACACAAGGCTGCGACCCTTCGACTTCGAGACCGAAGCCTTCGACGCGGGTTTTCACTTTGGTCGCCAGAACTGGAGCGGTGTGAACTATCTGAAGATCATGAAGGAATATGTCGTGCCCGTCTGCGCCCCTGACCTTCTGCCCAACCAGAGTGATCAAATCGACTGGCTGGAACAGGCACCTCTATTGCACATGGAAACGCGCCCCGACGGGTGGGAGCGCTGGTTTGCTGCTCAGGGTCATCCGGTTAGCGGGTCGCGCGGGATGCTGTTCGATCAGTTTTCAACGATGATACAGGCCACAATCCATGGGTTGGGCGTTGGCCTGTTCCCCAGCTATTTGGTCGAAGAGCATCTAAAAACCGGCCGCCTTGCCTTGGCGTGGGATGGGCCAGAGGTCAGCTTGGGCGCGTACTATCTGGTATGGCCCAAGAACAGGATTGAGTCCGAACCGTTGAAGTCATTTCGAGCATGGCTCGAACGGCAGCTGGACCCAGAGGTCACATAGAGTTCTGAACAGGCCGCCACCCGAAAAACTGCGCGGCCTATGGCCTTGCGTCCTGCGGACGGCAGGGGGCCGGGCAGGAGATGTTCCGAAAGGAACTTCGACGACGGGCGGGAGGGCCTCAGACGTCAATCGAACGCGCGATGAGTTCCTTCATGACCTCATTTGTGCCGCCATAGATCATCTGCACGCGCGCGTCGGCATAGAGACGGGCGATCGGGTATTCCATCATGAAGCCGTAGCCGCCAAAAAGCTGCAGGCATTCGTGCATGATCTCGTTCTGGACCTCAGAGCCCCAGTATTTGACCATCGACGCGGTGGCGGCATCCAACTCACCCGCCTCCAGCTTGCCAATGCAATCGTTGACGAAACTACGCAGCACTTCCGCCTTGGTTTTGCACTCGGCCAGTTTGAACCGCGTGTTCTGGAAATCCATGACGCGCTGTCCAAAGGCCTTGCGCTCCTGCACGTATTTCACAGTCTCAGTGATGGCGAAATCAATCGCGCCCAGCGCCATGATGCCGATGGTCAAACGCTCCCACGGAAGCTGTTTCATCAACTGGTAGAACCCTTGCCCCTCATCCGGGCCGAGCAGATTTGTCATCGGCACTTTGACATCTTCAAAGAACAGCTCGGCGGTGTCATTGCCCTTCATGCCCAGCTTCTTGAGGTTGCGCCCGCGCCGGAAACCCTCGGCCCCGTCCGTCTCAACCACAATCAAAGACACGCCCTTGGCACCCAAGGTCTTGTTTGTCTTGGCGGCAACGATGATCAGATCGGCGCTCTGACCGTTGGTGATGAAGATCTTCGACCCGTTCAGGCGATAGGAGTTGCCGTCTTTCTCAGCCGACGTCCGCACCGCCTGCACATCCGAGCCCGTTCCCGGCTCGGTCATGGCCAAAGCCCCGACCATCTCGCCCGAGGCCAGCTTGGGCAACCAACGCTGCTTTTGGTCTTCGCTACCATAGGCTGTGATATAGTGCGTCACAATCGACTGGATCCCATATCCCCATCCGGCGTCCCCACGCGCCGTCTGTTCGTACAGAGTGACCGAGTCAAAACCCATGCCCCCGCCGACGCCGCCATGTTCCTCCGGGATCGCACCCGCCATCAGACCGGTTTCCCCGGCTTTGTGCCAGAATGCACGGTCTACGATGCCGTTCGCGGCCCAGTTTTCGGCATTGGGGACCAGTTCATCATCCAAAAACCGCCCCGCCATTTCGGCAAACATCCGGTGTTCGTCAGTGACCCAGGCTGCGGTCGAGGTAAAAAGCGACATGTGGTATTCTCCGATCAGGTGTTACCTGAAAGGCTATAGCGGCACCGTAGATAGGCCAATCCACGTAACGCCGCGTTCCGTCAATGCAACGCAGCGTTCTTTCGGGTCAGGGCAGCATCCAGCAGCATTTGCGCCGCAGCCTTGGCGTCTTCAGCCGGATTATCGTACTTCAACAAAACGGCCGAGACGATGGCGCCCTCTTGCAGCAAGGCGATCTGACGGGCCAGAAGCTCTGGCGCATGCGCGCCGGATTGGCGCGCCAATGAGGTCAGGTGTTCCAACATAACCCGTTTATGTTCTGCTGCCTGCACATGGATCGGATGGCTGGCATCCTGATACTCGGCAGCGGCTTTCAGGAATATGCATCCGCGGAAATCGTCCTCTTCGAACCACTCTTTCAACGCATCAAAAGTAGCAATCAATTGCTCAGCCGGTGTATCCGCCAGCTGCTCAACCCGTCGCAGGATCCGATTGCGGAAACTCTCATCCCGCAGGCGCAGAACGGCCAGGATGAGATCCTCCTTGGTGCGGAAGTGTTTGTACATCGAGGTCTTGGACACACCGGTTTCCACCACCAGCTTGTCCATGCCGGTCGCGTGGAACCCGTCTCGGTAGAACACATCCATCGCCTTGCGCACCAGTTCATCGCGTTTGTTGGGACGCATCAGAAAGCACCTGAGTGTACCGGCCTGTACATTTTTATCCCACTTCCATTGCGGTTTCTTCACGTCACTGCACGTCGTGAACCCAAAGCATCACAACGACTTCACTTTTTTGCAGCGCGAGCTCTTGTAAATCATAGCCAGTGAGAACATTTTTTAAAGGGTTACCGATCAGTACACTCAAGGATCTGACGATGAAACGCCACTCCAGCTTTGTTGCCACGCAATATGTCCCAATCATTTTGGTGCTCGCTTTACTGACTGCGGCGGTGGCCACGTGAACAGGCGATAGTATGATACGCTCAGCTTTGCAGATCGTCTCGGCCTTGATCATCGGGTCTGCCTTTTTGTTGCTTGTGGTACTGTTTGGCTTTTTTGCCTCACCGAATGCGGTGCGGTTGACCCCTGAGAGCGCCAATGGCCAATCCTTGCTTGAAAGCCTATTTAAGCGCGAGGGCCGCTAAAAAACAGGCACTACCTCTTGACCTTCCCGTCACTGGAACCCCCATGTGGACGGTAAGATATCTGTCGGGATGAGTCGCATGACCCAAAGCACTCAATTGAAAATCACAGGCATGAGCTGTGCCTCATGCGTTGGACGCGCCGAGGCCGCATTGCAGGCTGTTCCCGGCGTACAGGACGCCTCGGTCAATTTTGCGACCAAGACGGCTCAGATCACTTTTGACGGCCCGGTCTCGGCCCTCAGTGATGCATTGCAGGCCGCTGGCTATCCGGCTGCAACGCATCAGTCCACTTTGCAGATTACCGGGATGAATTGCGCCTCTTGCGTGGCCAAGATCGAGCGCACTCTGCAAGAAAGCCCCGGCGTTCTTGAGGCGAGTGTGAACCTTGCCAACCAATGCGCATCGGTCACCTACATCGAGGGCGCGACCACGTCGCAGGCGCTGGCACAGATCACAAGTCAGCTTGGGTTTCCCGCGCAGCTTAAGACATCTCCGGGGTCGGAAACCCAATCCTATGACACGACGGATGAGGCACGCGACCTGAAACGCGCGACAGTGATGGCTGCCATTTTGGCCCTGCCCGTATTTGTTCTGGAGATGGGCGGACACATGGTTCCAGCCTTCCACCATTGGGTTCACGCAACCCTAGGACAGCAGACCAGCTATCTGATCCAGTTTGTCCTGACCACGGCCCTGTTGATTGGCCCGGGACGCGTGTTCTACGCCAAGGGTATTCCGTCGCTGCTGCGCGGGATGCCGGACATGAACGCTCTGGTCGCTTTGGGGACGGGAGCGGCCTACCTGTTCTCCATCATCTCGACCTTCGCGCCCGGCCTGCTGCCGCAGGGTACAGCGAATGTGTATTTTGAGGCCGCAGCCGTGATTATTGTGCTGATCCTTCTCGGCCGCATGATGGAGGCGCGCGCCAAAGGCAAAACCGGCGCGGCAATCCGAGCGCTGATCGGGCTTCAGCCCAAAACCGCGCGCGTCGAACGAAACGGAGCAGCAGAAGATCGCCCTATTGCCGAAATAGCGGTGGGTGACCTGCTGCAAATCCGTCCCGGAGAACGCGTTCCGGTGGATGGAGATATCCTCGACGGAACCTCTTACGTCGATGAAAGCATGATTACGGGAGAGCCGGTACCGGTTGGCAAATCCGCAGGCGACCCGGTGGTGGGCGGCACCGTAAACGGAACCGGTGCGCTGCGTGTGCAGGCGACTCGCGTTGGGGCGGATACGGTTCTGGCCCAGGTTATCGCAATGGTGGAACAGGCGCAGGGGGCCAAGCTGCCCATCCAAAGCCTGGTCGACCGGCTAACCTATCGCTTTGTTCCAGCTGTGATGCTGGTTGCGGCTTTGAGCATCACTGCTTGGCTGATCTTTGGGCCTTCCCCCTCACTGCCGCTGGCGCTGGTGGCTGGGGTATCGGTCCTGATCATCGCCTGCCCCTGCGCCATGGGTCTGGCCACGCCGACCTCGATCATGGTGGGAACAGGCCGCGCGGCGGAACTGGGTGTTTTGTTCCGCAAGGGCGATGCGCTGCAACATTTGCAGCAGACCAAGGTGATCGCCTTCGACAAAACCGGTACGCTGACCCTCGGGCGTCCCGAACTTGACCACGTGACCACCACCAACGGCTTTGAGCGGGATAAGGTCCTGCGGCTCGCCGCCGCGATCGAGGCGCGCTCGGAACACCCTATTGCTTCTGCGATCACCCGCGCCGGGCCCTCTGTTCTGCCCGAGGTTTCTCAGGTTCAGTCCCTCACCGGCCTTGGCCTTCAGGGCCGCGCAGAGGGGCATGACCTGCTGGTTGGCTCATACAAATTGATGCAGCAGAAAGGCGTGGATATCTCGGATCTGAAGCCGGACGCCGATGCACGGGCCTCTCAGGGGGCGACCCCACTGTTCTTGGCCATTGATGGGGTGGCTGCGGCCAGTCTGGCTGTCTCGGACCCTGTGAAGCCGGGCACGGCCGAGGCGCTGGCCAAGTTACACGACATGGGCCTGACGCTTGCCATGGTAACCGGAGACAACGCGCAGACGGCGCAAGCGATGGCCGACAGGCTGGGCCTTGATCAAGTGGCCGCCGACCTGCTGCCCGGTGCCAAACAGAAAACACTAGAGGGCTTACGCAGTGAATTCGGCACGCTCGCCTTTGTGGGCGATGGGATAAACGACGCGCCTGCTCTGGCGGCAGCTGATGTCGGCGTCGCCATCGGCACCGGAACAGATGTCGCGATCGAGGCCGCCGATGTAGTTCTGATGTCCGGCGATCTGCGTGGCGTCGTGAACGCAATCGACATCAGCCATCGGACGATGCGCAACATCCGCCAGAACCTCGGATGGGCGTTTGGCTACAACACATTGCTGATTCCGGTGGCTGCCGGAGTGCTGTACCCCTTTGGCGGGCCATTGCTGTCCCCGGTGCTTGCGGCGGGCGCGATGGCCCTATCCAGCGTCTTTGTCGTCACGAATGCGCTGCGTCTGCGGTGGGTCCGCCCCAACGTCGCGGAAGGTGCGCAAAAAACCGCGAAGGAGGCCCACGCATGAATATTGGCGATGTCTCAACCCGCACCGGACTGCCTGCGAAAACGATCCGCTACTATGAGGATATCGCGCTGATCAAACCTCTGCGCGATGACAACGGCTATCGCCGGTTTCGCGAACAGGACATTCACAAGCTAACCTTTCTAGGGCGCGCCCGCGCCTTGGGGTTTACCATCGAAGACTGCCGCACACTGCTGGCGCTATATGAAGATGAAAGCCGGGCGAGCGCGGATGTAAAGCAAGTTGCACGGGATCATCTGGCGCAGATCGACGCAAAAATCGCCGACCTCAAGGCGATGCGCGACACGCTGAGTCATTTGGTCGAGGCCTGCGCCGGAGACGACCGACCGGACTGCCCGATCCTGAAGGATCTAGGCGGGAACAGCTAACACGGGGTTGCCCTTTCGCGCAGGCTTTGCTTTGTCAGTGCCAAACACTCCGGCAATCAAGCAATGCCGGTCAGCGGAGAGGATAATCCCATGGCAATAGTCGCGTTTCTTGGTTTGGGCGTCATGGGTTATCCCATGGCTGGGCATCTTCAGGCTGCAGGGCATCAGGTCACCGTTTACAATCGGACCGCCTCCAAGGCCGAGGCCTGGGTGGCTGAACATGGCGGCGCAATTGCGACGACCCCCAAAGAAGCTGCGGAGGGGGCAGAATTCGTCATGTCCTGCGTTGGCAATGATGACGACCTGCGAATGGTCTGTACCGGTGCGGATGGTGCCTTTGCCGGGATGACGGATGGCACGATCTTTGTGGATCACACGACCGTCTCGGCCAAGGTGACGCGCGAGCTTTACGAAACGGCTAAAGGGCGAGGGATCTCTTTTGTCGACGCGCCGATCTCCGGCGGTCAAGCCGGGGCCGAGAATGGCGTGCTGTCGATTATGTGCGGCGGCGATCAGGCGGCGTTTGATGCGGCAGAGCCGATCATGCAGGTCTATTCGAAAACCTGTCGCCGGATTGGCGACAGCGGTGCCGGTCAGATGACCAAGATGTGCAACCAGATCGCCATCGCCGGTCTGGTCCAAGGCCTCAGCGAAGCGCTGCATTTCGCCGAAAAGGCCGGTCTGGACGGGAGCGCGGTGGTTGAGGTGATCAGCCAGGGTGCGGCGGGCAGCTGGCAGATGGCGAACCGGTACGAGACTATGCTCGACGACCATTTCGACCACGGCTTTGCAGTGGACTGGATGCGCAAGGATCTGGGTATCTGTCTCGACACAGCCAATGAGACGGGCGCGTCTTTGCCTGTCACCGCGCTGGTGGATCAATTCTACAAGGATGTGCAAAAACTTGGTGGTGGGCGGTGGGATACCTCGTCGCTGATCAAGCGGTTGCGGGCGTTGGATTAAGGGGGCTGTCTGCCCCCTCTTGGCCCTATGGGCCAATTCACCCCCGAGGATATTTTTAGCCAGATGAAGAGATCCGCGTTGCGCGGCGGATAGGGATGGGAATGAAAGACATGAGTGATTTCTGGGCAGATGCTCTGCGCAAGTTTTGGGGGTTGGAGGCCCGTCTGACACGGCTGGACGGAGAGTATGACCTGAACTTTCTGGTCGAAGCGAAGAACGGTCAGGATTATGTCCTGAAAGTCATGCGCGCGGGGTGCGAGCCAGAGTTTGTCGACCTTCAAGTCAAGGCGCTCGAACATATCGCGGCTGAGGCGCCGGGTCTGCCCTTCCCCAAGGTATTCCCCTCGTTGGATGGTGCGGTCCTGCCCGAGATCGAAGATCAGGAAGGTGACCCGCGTTTGGCGTGGTTGTTGGAGCGCCTTCCGGGCCAGTGCTACGCCAAGGTCGAGCCGAAATCCGAAGATTTGATCCTGAAGCTGGGGCGTGTTCTTGGCGCAACCGATCGCGCTCTGGCCGGGTTTGCGCATGACAGCCTTCGGCGGGACGATTTCAAATGGGACCTGATGCAAGGCGACTGGATCGCAGATCAACTGGACGCGGTCAGCGACCCGTCCCGCCGCGCGCTGTTGGGCGAAATTGTGCAGGGTTTCACTGCCGTCTCAGATGCGCTGCAAACCCTTCCCACCCAAGCCATTCACAACGACGCCAATGACTACAACATCCTCGTCGAAGGAGAGCTGAGCGAACGTCGTACCGTATCCGGCCTGATCGACCTGGGCGACATGTGCGCCGCGCCGCGTATTTGTGAGGTCGCCATTGCCGGGGCCTATATCGTTCTGGATCACCCGAAACCCGAACGCGCGCTGACCGCTCTGGTCCAAGGCTATCACGCCGCCAATCGGCTGAGCGCCGAGGAGGTCGATCTGATCTGGCCCCTGCTGCGCATGCGGCTGGCGGTATCCGTAGTGAACTCGACCCTGATGGCGGCTGAAAACCCTGACGACCCTTATGTGACCATCAGTCAGGCCTCGGCTTGGCGGTTCCTTGAGAACGAAGCCGTCAATGGCGGCTTGATGTCCGCCCGCTTGCGCAGCGCTTGCGGCTTGCCTGTCGTCGACGGGGCTGAGCGCATCCACGCCTACCTCTCCGACCATCGCGGCCACTTTGCCGAGATGTTTGGCCAGGACCTGAGCGATGTGCCAATGGGGTCTCTTTCTGTTGAGAACTCCACATGGCCGCAGAACCCGTTCCATATGCCGCTCGAAGAAGCCGCGCGGGTGGGTGATGAATTCGGTGAGGGCCTGTGGCTGGGTTACTACAACGAACCCCGCCTGATCTATGCCGAGCCCGGGTTCCGCAAGGGGCCCTGGAAGGCCTCGGACAGGCGCACAGTGCATTTGGCGGTGGATGTCTTTGCGCCCGCCGGCACGGTTTTGCACGCGCCGATGAGCGGCCGGGTCGAAGTGGTCGAGAACCGCAACAGCCATCTCGACTATGGCGGCGTGGTGATCCTGCATCATGAAACGCCCGAGGGGGATCCTTTCTATACGCTCTACGGCCATCTGGACCCAGAGGTTTGTGACCGTCTGAAACCGGGCGATCCGGTGGCGCAGGGCGCTGCGTTCGTGCGGCTTGGGGATGCCTCGCAGAATGGTGGTTGGGCCCCGCATGTGCATTTCCAACTTGCCCTGACAACCGGCGGCATGGACGCCGACTGGCCCGGTGTCGCTGACCCCGATGAGCTGGAGCTATGGAACGCGGTCTGTCCGAACCCGGCGGCTTTGCTGAATCTGGCCGATGACAAGGTGTGCTATCAGCCGACCGACAAACAGGCCGTTCTGCAAGGGCGTCACGATCATTTTGGCGGCAATCTGAGCCTGACCTACAATGACCCGGTCATGTTGGTGCGCGGTTGGAAACACCACCTGTTCGACGAATGGGGGCGCCCCTATCTGGACGCCTATAACAACGTCCCACATGTGGGCCACGCACACCCACGCATTCAGGCCGTCGCGGCGGATCAGCTGAAGCGAATGAACTCGAACACCCGCTATCTACACCCGGCGCAGACCGCATTTGCCGACAAGGTGTTGTCGAAGCTGCCGGATCACTTTGAGGTCTGCTTTTTCGTCAATTCAGGCACCGAAGCCAACGAATTGGCCTTGCGTCTAGCCCGCGCCCATACCGGCGCCAAGGGGATCGTGACGCCGGATCACGGCTATCACGGCAACACCAACGCGGCCGTGGCCATCTCGGCCTATAAGTTCAACAAACCCGGCGGGGTGGGTCAGGCTGATTGGGTCGAGCTGGTCGAAGTCGCGGATGACTACCGTGGCTCGTTCAAACGTGACGACGCCGACCGCGCGCAAAAATACGCAGATCTCGTGGACCCGGCGATTGCTGCTCTGGAAGAAAACGGTCAGGGCGTGGCCGGTTTCATCGCCGAGACTTTCCCGTCGGTCGGCGGACAGATCATTCCGCCCAAGGGGTATCTGCCTGCAGTGTATGAGAAAATCCGAACGGCTGGTGGTGTGTGTATCGCGGATGAGGTCCAAACCGGGCTCGGACGGCTGGGCGAATACTATTTCGGTTTCGAACACCAAGGCGCGCTGCCCGATATCGTTGTCATGGGTAAACCGATCGGCAACGGTCACCCTCTGGGCGTGCTGGTGACGACAAAGGAAATCGCCCAAAGCTTTGACAACGGGATCGAGTTCTTCTCGACCTTCGGCGGCTCCACCCTGTCCTGCCGCATCGGGAAAGAGGTTCTGGACATTGTTGATGACGAGGGACTGCAGGACAATGCCCGCGATATGGGCGACCGTCTGTTGGCAGGTCTGCGGCAGATCGAATCCGAGTTCGGCTGCGTAGGCGACGTACGCGGGATGGGCTTGTTCCTTGGGGTCGAACTGATCAACCCGGATGGCTCGGAAGGGACCGAGATCTGCAGCTTTGTGAAGAACCGGATGCGTGATCATCGCATCCTGATCGGAAGCGAAGGCACTAAAGACAACATCCTGAAAATCCGCCCGCCCCTGACCATCGAGGCCGAGGATGTGGACATGATCCTATGGGCGTTGCGCGATGTCCTGAAAGGCGTCGGCGACTATGCCCCTGCCCCGGTTTGCGACCACGATCATCATCACGCGGGATGTGGCTGCTGCTAAGTAGAAACCCCGGCGCAACCGCCGGGGTTTCATTTGCCGATCAATGCAACACGGCCGAGGGGGTCTGATGACCGGTTGTCGGCATTGGAACGGCCGCTGTCATGCGGCGCAGGGCCATCCCTAGCTCCTCTGACAAAGAGGCAAGGGCCGGCGCAATATCCGGGCGCACTATCAGTGAGGCCATCATCATCGCGTCTTCCCGCGCGCCTTCCGATGCGGCCGCAATCATCTGGGCAAAACAATTCTCATCCGCGCCCAGACAGGCACATCCCAATTCATGACGGATCAACGGGCGGCGGCCATAGCTGGCGCACAGCGAGCATAGACGATCCAAGGTCAGCATCGCGGCGCGCCCCTGATCTGCGCCCAGGGCGATGTCGAAATCACTGGCAGCATCTGCGCGGCCTCTGGCACCTTCGCTCCAGAGGCGCAGATACATCACCGCACCTGCTTCGATTGGGGCAAGGTCTGTCAGGCGGCCAACCGCTGCGCCACCCCGGGACGACTGGCTGCTCATTTCGTCAGGATCAGTTTGCCTGCACGGGTAATGCGCAGCGTATATAGCTGATCACCCAGTTCGATATGGGCGAGATTGCCGCCTTTGGTCAGCTCTTCGGCCTTGTGCGAAGGCAGCACGGATACGGCAAAGGACTGGGTGGCGATAGGGGTCTGCGCGTTCATTTGACAACTCCGGAGTATCTAAGGCATGGGCCTGATCTGTTCGCTTTCTCAATGACCTGGCTGACCCGAGTCCGGGGTGGCTGTCGGCTTCTGCTCTTATTCTGATTATTTTAGTAAGGATTGTCAAGCCGCGCATTTGCGCTTGCAGAAAGTTGCCGTGTTGCGCCTTCTTGACGGGCAGGATAGGCCTGAACGCATAGGTAAAACACTGAGGTCACAATGGGCGCGGCAATTGTATTTGATCTGGACGGAACTCTGGTCGACAGTCTGGGAGACATCGTTGCAGCCGCGAACCAGACGCTGAGCGATCTCGACCTGCCCCCTCTGCCGCGCGAGGTGATCGGGCGATTCGTCGGCAATGGTCTGCCCAAGCTGGTCGAGCGTATGATCCGGCACTGCGAGCTGCCTCTGGATCGTCATGACGAACTAACGAAAGTGACGCTCGCGCATTACACGGCAGGGGCCAGCAAGACGACGGTGCCCTATCCCGGCATTCCTCAGGCTTTGGCCATCTTGCAATCGCAAGGGCACATACTGGGCGTCTGCACCAACAAGCCCGAGGCCCCTGCCCGGCATATTCTCGACGTACTGGACCTGTCGCGATATTTCGATGTGGTGCTGGGCGGTGATAGCCTGACCACAAGGAAACCCGACCCTCAGCATCTATTCGCAAGCTTCGACGCATTGCCAGCTCATGGGTCGCGTGTTTTCGTGGGTGACAGCGAGGTGGACGCAGAAACAGCCGAGAGCGCCAAGATCCCCTTTCTCCTGTTCACCCAAGGCTATCGAAAGTCGCCCGTGACAGATATTCCGCACGACATCGCCTATGACACGGCCGAGGAGATACCGTCCTTAGTTGCGCAGATGGTGAAGATGTCTGATCAGGTGAAATAGGCCTCAGCGTATACCCTGAAAATTATTGAGGGGCCGGCCGAGGGGGTATGGACCAGCCCCTCATCGGGGAAACTCTGTATGGCCCGCTGGGGCCAGTTGTTGTCACCTGTTTAACGGGACGCGACGTGTGGCGAAATTGGGGGATTCCCGTAGGGCTGGTTTTTTTGCATTAACCCAGCTGTGAAACCTGCGCTTGACCTCAAGCTTGAGAGGCAATCAATCCCCTAACCGAACGGCCCAGGCGCACCGAATTCGGGCTTCTCCCGGACGAACCGCATGAGACGACAACTTGGTCGGGAATGGGCCTTTGACAAGATCAGGGGTGAAAACGCCAGAGCCTACTATTCGGGCTCCGCGTAGTTGCGCGCTTTGGGCATTTTGCCGATCCCCGGATTGAAGGAATTGGTCGGGTCGCAACATTTGTAATGGGCCGCTAGATCGGGCTTGGCCTTGTACAGATGCCCCACATTATGCTCGGCGGGGTATTCCGCGCCTCGCGTGTCGAACAACTCCAACATTGCGGCTTTCAAAACCTTTGGGTCAGCGCCTTTTTTGACCACGTAGTCCTGATGCATCACGTGGCACATGAAATGACCGTAGTAGAGCTTGTGGACCAGTTGATCCTCAATCTCGGGTGGAAGCGTCTCAAGCCAGTCCTGATCGTTACGCCGCAAAGCCACATCGAGCGCAATGATGTCTTCGACCTCATTGCCATGCAGTGCCATGTACCTGACGGCAGCCCCGGCGGCTGCAAAGCGGTGCAAGCCCGCGATCTTGGCCTCTCGCGGGGTGCATTCGAAGGCATCGCCGTCACGATCTTTCAGGAATATGGGCAGCCATTCGGCAGCCTCGGCAATCCCTTCGTTCTTCATCTTCAGGATCAGATGGTGTTCGTAACTGTCGCGAAACTCGACCATCCGTTTCGGCAAGACACGCGGCCAGACACAGACCGCCATCTGCATAAATCGATCAGTGAAATTGCGCAGGAAGGGAATTCGGCGCAGGCGGGCATCGATTGCGCCTTTGAGCGCAAAGAACATCGGCAGCCGGTCGGTGCCCAGCTTGTCGATCATCACGACAGTATCCTTGCCGTATCGCGCCGTGATGTCGAACACTTCGCGCTGCATGTATTCAGCGGACACCGGCAGAGACTTGAATTCCGACAGGATATGACGGCGCAGGGCGGCCAGATCATCGGGGCTGTTTGTTCCGATGTAAAAGACCTTCTCGGCCTCGTTTTTCGGGAATGTATCAAGCCGCACGGCAAAGACGGCCAGCTTGCCAGCCGACCCGGCGGATTCGAACAATTTGGCCTTGTCCGCATTGAACCGCGCAGGCGTTTCAGCATCCACATCGCGCACGATCTGCGCGTAGTCGCTGGCCGAGGCGCGTTTGTTCGTGGCCCCGGGGTTGCGGTCGAACGTGCCCGCATCGAGATTTGCCAGAATCTCTTCAGGCGTGTCGCCCAGATCGATTCCCAGATGGTTGACCAGCTCCAACTCGCCCTTCTCGGATATCCGCGCGTGGACGGACAGTTCGGTGTAAACGGGGCCACGTTCCACCAGTGACCCGCCCGAGTTGTTGCAGACCCCGCCCACAATCGACGCACCGATACATGAGGAGCCGATCACCGAGTGCGGCTCTCGCCCCATTGGGGCCAACAGTTTTTCCAGCGCAAACAGGGTGGCGCCGGGAAAACTAACGATCTGCTCGCCGTCGTTCAGCGGCACCAGAGTGTCCATGCGGCGCGTGTTGATCAGTACCACGCCCCGGTCATAGCTGCCCGAGGGGGTCGACCCCTCGGTCAGGCCGGTGTTGGCCGCCTGCATGATGACAATCTTATCGGCTGCAACGCAGGCCTTCAGGACCTTCCACTGCTCCACAAGACTGCCGGGCTGGATGACGCACAGCGCCTCGCCCTCGCCCGAACGGAAACCACGCCGGAACCGTTCGGTCGCGCGTTCGCCGGTCAGGACATGCCGCGCACCAACGACAGAGCGGAAATGTTCAATCAACGCGTCATTGGTCATGGCATCCCTCGTGTCTTTATGCGGCGCGGAAACGGATATTCTCGCGGCTCAGTTGGTCGATTCTGGTCACACCCATCAGCTTCATGTCGCGCTCGATCTCGGCCTGCATGAGGCCCAGCGCTCGCTCGACACCCGGCTGACCAGCGGCGGCCAGAGGATACAGGTACTGGCGTCCAACACCGACCGCTTTGGCCCCGATCGAAAGTGCCTTCAGCACATGAGTACCGCGCTGAATGCCACTGTCCATGATCACGTCCAGCTTGTCGCCGACCGCATCCACAATCTCGGACAGTTGATCAAACGGCGTGCGCGAGCCATCCAGCTGCCGCCCGCCATGGTTCGACAGGATGATGCCGGTGCAGCCGATCTCAGCCGCGCGCTTGGCGTCTTCTACGGTCATGATCCCCTTGAGGCAGAACTGACCGTCCCAATCCCGCACCATCTGCGCCACGTCATCCCAGTTCATCGACGGGTCGAGCATGTCGGTGAAATAACCACCGATCGAGCTGGCCCCGCCGCCCATATCCACGTGTTCCTCAAGTTGCGGCAGGCGGAATTTTTCGTGAGTGACATAGTTGATCCCCCACATCGGCTTGATCGCAAACTGGATCATCCCTCCCAAGGTCAGCCGGAACGGGATCGAGAACCCCGTCCGCAGGTCGCGTTCTCGGTTGCCGCCGGTGATGCTGTCGACGGTCAGCATCATGACCTCGACACCCGCCTCTTTGGCGCGCTGCATCATGGCGGCGTTCAGGCCGCGATCTTTGTGGAAGTAGAACTGATAGACTTGCGGGTTCTTGTGTTTCTTGCGCAGTTCTTCAAGCGAGACAGTCCCCAGAGATGAGACACCGAACATGGTGCCATATTTCTCGGCCGCGGCGGCTACGGCGCGTTCCCCCTGATGGTGAAACAGCCGCTGCAGAGCTGTTGGCGAGCAGTAGAACGGCATATCCAGCTTTTGGCCCATCACGGTGACGGACATGTCTACGTCCTTCACCCCGCGCAGAACCGAGGGCAGCAGATCGCAGCGGTCGAAAGCGGCGGTGTTCTGGCGATAGGTCACCTCATCATCCGCACCGCCATCGATATAGTTGAAGATCGGCCCCGGCAGGCGGCGCTTGGCCAGCCGCCGGAAGTCGTGAAAGTTGTGGCAATGCTTGAGACGCATAGCGTGATCTCCTTAGTACGCCACAGAGGGCAGCCAGGTGGCGAGTGTCGGCCATAGGAAGACAAGCGCCAATCCGGTCAGTTGTAGCAGCACAAAGGGGATGATGCCTTTGTAGATATGCATCAGCTTGATCTCGGGCGGGCAGACGCCTTTCAGGTAGAAAAGAGCGAAGCCAACCGGCGGGGTCAGGAAGCTGGTTTGTAGCGTCACCGCCACGAGGATCACGAACCAGACCAACGCGGGTTCATCCAGCACTCCGAAGCCCGGAATGTCGATGCCCAAGCCGTTCACGATCGGACGCATCAGAGGCAGCACGATCAGGGTGATCTCGATCCAGTCCAACACAAAACCCAGCAGGAATACGATGAACAAGATGAACAGGATCGTGCCGTTGGCACCAAAGCCGGTGGATTGGACCACATGTTCGATCAGTTCATCGCCGCCAAGTTCCCGCAGAACATAGGAGAATACCGTCGCACCAAGGAAGATCGCGAAGATATAAGCGGTGGTGTTGAAGGTCGAAACCAGCACGTTCCACAGTTTCGCGAAGGTCAGCTTGCGATATCCCAGCGCCAACAGCGTCGCGCCCAATGCGCCGATGCCCGAAGCCTCAGTCGGGGTGGTCAAACCTCCGAAGATCGAGCCCAGAACCGCGAGGATCAGCAGCAGCGTTGGAATGACCGCGATCAGAACGTCTTTGACAGCATCCCAGTCGGGCGCCTTTGCCCCTTGGGGCACGGGGGCCGCGTCACGCTTCACCTGTGCGAGGATGAAGATATAGGTCAGGTATAGCCCCCCGATGATCACGCCGGGGAAGACGGCGGCCATGAACAGGTCTCCGACGGACAGAGCCATCTGGTCGGCCATGATCACCAGCATGATCGAGGGAGGGATCAGGATACCCAGCGTGCCCGAGGCAGAGACTACGCCCGCTGCCAGCGTCGGCTGATACTTCTGCTGCATCATCGACGGCAAAGACAGCACGCCCAGCAGCACTACGGAGGCCCCAATAATACCGGTCGAGGCCGCCAGAATGATCCCGATCAGGGTCACAGTAATCGCCAAACCACCCCGCACGGTGCCGAACAGGCGCTGCATCGAGGTCATCAGACGCTCGGCCACACCGGATTCGTCCAGCATCAGCCCCATGAAGATAAACATCGGCAAGGCCACCAAAACCGCGTTGGACATGGTCGCGTAGACCCGGTTTACCACTGCGCCGAGGGTCAGGTAGTCGAGCCCGGTAAAGGTGCTCTCCAACCCGGTCCACAGCATCAGGTCGTTGTCGAATAGGTAAGCTAGACCGCAATACGCAACACCGACACCAGCCAGTACCCAGGCCACCGGATAGCCGGTGAAGAGCAGCGCGATGAATGTCAGGAACATCGCAATGACCAGCTTTTCTTCCGTCGTTTCGACCAGGAAGGTCAGGCCCACACAGACGGCGGCGAACACAGCCAGAACCAGCAGGATACGGCGCAGAGGAGCCCCCTCACGTTCCGAGGCCGGCCCGTACATCAGTGCGTGCCCGTCATGGATCAACCGCGCCAGAGCAGCCAGCGCCAACAGAACAAAGCTGATCGGAATGACCGCCTTGAAGGCCCAACGCGCAGGCAGACCGGTGGGGCTGTCCGAGCGTTCGTTAACGCGGAAGCTTTCGTAGAAATAGTCATAGCCCTGATCGATCATCAGATAGATGAACGGGGTCAGCAGGGTCAGAATGCCGATCACCTCGATGATCCGCTGCGCCCGGCGGGACAATTGCATATGCAGCACGTCCACGCGTACGTGGCTGTCCGTGATCAAGGCATATGAGATACCGATCATCGTAACGATGCCATAGAAGTGCCACTGGATCTCATCCAGCTTGGGGTAGTTCTGGCTTAGCAAATAGCGGAACGCGACCTGCGAGAAGATTGCCGCCATCAGCAGAACATTCGCCCACATGACGACATGGCCAACAGCCTTGACGCTGGTATCAATGGCTACGGCGATCTTTTGGCGGTCGGTATCGGGATGCTCCAGGATGCCTTCATAGGCCTCAACCGGATCTTTGGTGGTATTTGGATTGCTCATGGTCATTCCTCGCCCGGCAGCCCTGTGCAAGGGCGGTGAAAGTTTGGAAAAATCCGAAGATCAGAAATCGACTGGGGCAGCAGTGTCCGCTGCCCCAGAGACGTCAGTGAGGAAGTTACTGACGTGGGAGGAAGGCGTTGGTCTTCCAGAGGTTGTAGCCGTCGCGGAACTCGGTCATGTCGGCCAGAACCTTGGCAAAGAAGGCGTCATTTGCGGCCTCTTCGGCGGCGACCACTTCCCAAGTGCTGCGGAAGGTATCCAGCATCTCGGGCGACCACTGCTTGAGGGTGACGCCGTTGTTTTCAACGTTGTCGATCAGAGCCGCGTGCTGGATCGCTTCGCCTTCGGCAAAGCTGTCGGCCATCGAAGCCTTACAGGCGTTTTCGATGATCGCCTTGTGCTGCTCGCTGGTCTCTGCCCAGACGTCTTTGTTGATCATCAGCTCGAAAACTGTCGCTTGCTGGTGCCAGCCGGGGAAGTAGTTAAACTTGACCAGCTTGTGGAAGCCCAGACGCGCGTCGATCGCAGGCATCGAAAACTCGGTCGCGTCGATCGCGCCTTTTTCAAGCGCAGGGAAGATCTCACCCCCGGGCAGCAGAGAGGTCGCAACACCCAGTTTCTGCATAACCTTGCCGCCCAGACCGAAGAAACGCATCTTCAGGCCGCTCAGGTCTTCGGGTGAGTTGATCTCGGTGGCGAACCAGCCCGAGGTCTCGGGTGCAATGACAGCGCAAGGGATCACGTGGACGTTGTAGCCCGCCTGATCATACATCTCTTGGTACAGAGTCATGCCGTTGCCGTAGTAGAGCCACGCCATGTATTCGCCCGCCTCAGGGCCGAAAGGAACAGCCGAGAACAACGGAGCAGCCGGGATTTTACCCGCCCAGTAACCGGCGGTGGTATAGCCCGAGTTGATCTTGCCAGTCGAAACCGCGTCTAGAATTTCGAACGGTGGAACCAGTTTGCCTGGCTCATATACCTTCATCTTCAGCGTGCCGCCCGACATCAGGTCCAACTGCTCGGCAACGCGCGGGATTGGCGAGCCGAGGCCCGGCAGTTCGGTCGAGAATGCAATCGGGGTTTTCAACAGCAGCTTATCTTTAGCAACCGCAGGTGCGGCCATCAGGCTGGCGGCTACGGCAAGGCTCGTCAGGGTCTTTTTCATAATGTCTCCTCCTGGGTGGGTCGGGCATCTGCCTCAAACACAAACGCAGACCCTTGCGGGTTTGCACTAGTGGTTCACTAACTTTACCAGTGCTACTCAGTCAATAATTTTATTTACCACTGGATCTGCAGAAATGCCCCCGACTGGGCGCACTCAGTTTCGATGAATTACTGCATATTCTCGGAAATTTTTATTTGATTGAACGCGTTAAGTTGCATTTCCATGCTGGAACTGAACGCTTGAAAAACGCACCAATATGGTTACATTTATTTACCAATATATCTCACGTCGACATCTTACTTAGGTATATCCCATGAACACCAAGGCGATTTTTGAACCGGTCGGACACGAATCGCTGGCCGATGCCGTGGTGGCGCAGATCGAAGACCTCATCGCGTCGGGCATTCTGAAACAGGGGCGCAAGCTGCCGTCCGAGAGGGATCTGGCCGAGATGCTTCGGGTCTCACGGCCAAAGCTGCGCGAAGCACTGGCCGTACTGGAGGAGCGCGGGCTGGTCACCACTCAGCATGGTGAGGGGACCTTTGTCGCCGCCCTGACCGGGCAAGCGATGTTGCCGGCCCTTCTGGCGCTCTACGAACGGCACGAGCCTGCCTTTTTTGACCACCTGGAATACCGCCGAGAACAAGAAGGCTTTGCCGCCCGCCTTGCCGCCCGCAGGTCCACCAAGGCCGACAAGGAGAGGATCGCCGAAATCCTCGACGAGAATGTGCGGGCGTGGGAGGCGAACGATGCGCAAGCCTCACGCGAGGCGGATTTCGCCCTGCATGCGGCCATCGTCGACGCCAGCCAGAACGCCACTTTGATCCATATGATGGCTTCGATCTACGAACTGACCAAGCGAGGTGTTTTCTATAACCGCAGTTTCCTGAAATCGATTGACGGTTCGGGTAAACAACTGCTGGATCAGCACCTTGCCCTGGGTCAAGCGGTGATTGACGGAGACGAAAAGCGCGCCGAACAGGCCGCATTGGACCATATCGACTTTGTTGAGCGCTCCTTCCGGACGGGGATAGAACAGCAGCGCCGCGAGGTCATGGCCGAGAAACGGCGTCTTCTGTCGCGCTAGACATTTAGTACCAAAGCCGCCCGCAACGGACGGCTTTGAGCAGTGCGTTCCGCAAAACGAAGAGGTGTTCAGGCCTGTACGGCCTTCATAAACCGATCTCGGATCACTACAGGGTCCATCGTGATCGGCGGCATCTTGGCGTTGCCGCTTTCGCATTTGCTGACGATGATGGTCATCTGCCGGGCGTCCAGCGCCTCCTGCAACACGCGACCTGTATCTTCGGCGGCGCATTCAATCACGCGCTCACATCCTGCCGCAGCCGCCATTTTCGCCAATGACGTCTTCAACCCGGCATAGGTAGGCTGATCCCCGGTGGACCCGTATGAGCCATTGTCGACGATCAGCAGGATATAATTGTCAGCCACGTTGTTCGCGATGGTTGGTAGCGTTCCCAGATTGGTCAGAACGGAGCCGTCCCCATCGATCACGATCACCGGCTTGGGCTGGGACAGGGCCAACCCCAGACCTATGGATGAAGCCAACCCCATCGTGCCCAGCATGTAGAAATTCGTTGGCTGGTCATCAATCGCGTGCAGCTCTTGGCTGGGAATGCCGATGTTGCAAACCACCAGTTGATCACGCAGGATCGGAGCGATTTCTTTCAGGATTTCAGAACGGATCATTGGTCGCCATAGCCTCCCCAGAAGTTGGCGTCGGTCAGAATGGCAACCGGCTTGTTGCACATGAACGCGTATTTCAGGATCGCATCCAACTCGGCCACATCCGCCTGATGGTGAAAGTGGTAAGTCGGGATATTGAGCTGCGCCAGCAAAGCTTTGGTGTGAACCGCCATCTCAACCTGACATGCAATCGGCTCGCGCAGCTCACCCCGGTACGAGATCAGCATCGGCAGTGGCATCCGATAATACTGGATCAGGGTCGCCAATGTGTTGATCGTCACCCCGATCGCTGTGTTCTGCATGATAATGGCCGGGCGCTTACCACCCATCCATGCCCCCGCGCACAGGCCCATCCCCTCGTCCTCTTTGTTCGAAGGGATGTGATAGATGCCTTCGCGCTGGTCGATCTCATCAATGACACCGGCCAATTGCTTGCAGGGGACGGTGGTCACGAACGAAATGTCGTTCGCCACCAGATCGTCAGTGATCTTCTTGTCTATATTCATCTTCCGGCTGTCAGTCCTATTGTTGTCGCCCAAGAGCGTGATTGACGGTTATCACCTGCGGTACACATGCACCGCGCAAGGGGCATGACGCACAACGCGCGACGCTGTGGAGCCCAGGAAATAGTCGCTGAGGTCGGGCTTGTGAGAACCGATGACGATGCAATCGACACCGTTCTCTGCCGCATAATCTATGATCGTGCGCGCCGTGTGGCCCTTTACGAGTTCGGAACTTACCCCTTCCAGCCCTTCGACTTTGCGCGACAGTTCCAGTCGGGCGCGGCGATATCCTTCTGCCACCAGATCCTTGTCCAGAAACGCACTGACCGAGCCCTGAGGCATTTCATAAACATGCAGAGCGATGATCTCTCCGCCGCCCTGCGACAAGGCACGCGCCACTTCCAGAGTGTGTTGCGAGATATCGTGATCCAACGCCATTGGAACGAGAACTTTCTTGTACATGTCAAACTCCTTTCAGCCCGGTCGGCCCTATCAAACCAAGGATAGTACCCAGTGTGCCATCAAGGCCAGCGAACAGTTTGGCAGGTGGCGGTTGGACCGATCATCCCTCTGCACGCAGATCAAATTCTTCATCCGGGAAGTACTTGGCGAGACGGACATCAGCCGCCCTTGCATGCCCCTCCATCCCTTCCACGCGCGAAATTCTGGCTGTGGCCAGGGCTATGGGTTTTGAACCTTCCCGAGTCGCTCGCTGCCATGTCACGATTTTCATGTATTTGTGGACGCTCAGCCCGCCCGTGTAGCTGGCCGCCCCCGATGTCGGGAGTACGTGGTTGGTTCCCGTCGCCTTGTCCCCGTAAGATACCGTGGTCTCTTCCCCCAGAAACAACGAGCCGTAGCAGGTCAGACGGTCCAGCCACCATTCCAAGTCATCGGCCTGAACGGTTAGGTGTTCCGGCGCGTAGTCATCGGAGCAGGCGGCCATCTCTTCGCGATCCGAACAAACGATGACCTCGGCATAGTCGCGCCATGCAGCAGCCGCGTTTTCTCGGTTCAGGTCAGGAAGATCTGCGATCAGTTCGGGCACCAGTGTCATGACATTCTGCGCAAGCGCCCGGTCATCTGTCACCAGCCAGACAGGAGAATTGTAGCCGTGTTCCGCCTGGCTGACGAGATCGGTCGCCACTACAAGCGGATCTGCACTGCTGTCGGCGAGGACCAGACTATCGGTCGGACCTGCGATCATGTCGATGCCAACTTCACCGTAGAGGATGCGCTTGGCCTCGGCGACGAACTGGTTCCCCGGCCCCACAAGGATATTTGCGCGTGGCAGGCCGAACAGACCGTATCGCATCGCGGCGACACCCTGCACCCCTCCCATTGCCAGAATACTGTCGGCCCCACAGATATGCGCCGCATAAACTACTGCAGGCGCAACGCCTTCATCTGATTTCGGAGGAGAACACGCGATGATGTGGCGGCATCCGGCAACTTTGGCTGTCGTCACGGTCATGATTGCACTGGCGATATGGCTGTACCGGCCGCCGGGCACATAGCAGCCCGCCGCATCCACAGGGATCGCCTTTTGACCAGCGATCACGCCGGGCACGATCTCGGTCTGTACGTCGGTCATCGTGGCCTTCTGCGCCTCGGCAAAATGGCGGACGTTGTTATGGGCGAAACGGATATCCGCCTTAAGCTTTTCAGGCACAAGCGTAATGGCGGCGTCAATCTCGTCCTGCGTCATCAGAACGTTGCCGTCGAACCTGTCGAACTTGGCTGCATATTCCAGCGCCTTCGCGTCGCCGCCGGCTTCAATCTCGGCCAGGATGGTCTTGACCGTATCGTGAACCTCGGGCGCATCAGATTGCGCCGTCAGCATCGCCTTTTTGAGATAGTCGCGCGCCATAGTCAGCCCCTGCTCCCGGTTCTTGCCCGGCCACTCTGTCAGAGGCGAAATCGCCTTTGCAAGCGTTTGTGGAGCCTCAGACGAAACTCTTTTCGATCTTCTAACCCCATTTAAGAAAAGACAAATTTTGGGATTGGGAAAGCTGAAACTCGGCCTCGCAAGACGACCTCGGCGCCGTTGTTGCCTACGGATTCAGCGGGACCTACGACCCTCTTCAAGGCGTGAGGTAACCGGTCGAACTAGGCGATTCGCAGATTCACTTGAGCAAAAGAAAACGCCCCTGACGAAGGTCAGAGGCGGTTCCAAAAGTATTTTCAGAGGGCGGTTAGCCGCGCTCTTCGATGATTTCAACCAGATGCGGGATCTTGTTGACCATGCCGCGAACCGAAGGCGTATCCTCCAGCTCACGGGTGCGGTGCATCTTGTTCAGGCCCAGGCCGATCAGGGTTGCGCGCTGTTCGGCGGGGCGACGGATCGGAGAACCGATCTGCTTTACGACGATGGTTTTTGCCATTGCTCGCTACTCCTTACGCTTCGGCTTCAGCCGGTGCTTCGTCCCGCTTGGGCAGGATGTCGGCAACTTTTTTACCACGACGCGCGGCAACCGAACGCGGGCTCTGCTCTTTCTGCAGGCCGTTGATGGTGGCGCGGATCATGTTGTACGGGTTCTGCGAGCCCAGCGACTTGGAAACAACGTCCTTAACGCCCAGCATTTCGAACACAGCACGCATCGGACCACCGGCGATGATACCAGTACCTTCAGGTGCGGTGCGCATAACCACTTTACCAGCGCCGTGACGGCCCTCGATGTCGTGGTGCAGAGTACGACCTTCGCGCAGTTGCACGCGGATCATCTGACGCTTGGCTTGCTCAGTCGCCTTACGGATGGCTTCAGGTACTTCTTTCGCTTTACCTTTGCCAAAGCCGACGCGGCCTTTCTGATCGCCGACAACCACCAGAGCGGCGAAGCCAAAGCGCTTACCACCTTTTACGGTTTTCGACACGCGGTTGATTGCGACCAGGCGATCTGCAAATTCCGGTGCTTCTTCACGGTCGCGGCCACGGCCCCGACGGTTTTCACGTTCTGCCATTTGGCATCCCTTTTCTCATGTGGCGCATACGGCGCCGTTTGCTTCAATCCCAGTGAGCCCCGACTGTTGCCGAGGCCCCCGGATCATCGGGGCGGATCGAAACCCGCCCGCAAGTCTTAGATCTTCAGACCACCTTCACGCGCGGCGTCGGCAACTGCCTTCACCTTGCCGTGGAACAGGAAGCCACCACGATCGAAATAGGCCTCTTCGACGCCTGCCTTCTTGGCACGCTCGGCGATGGCCGCGCCCACTTTGGTGGCCGCTTCGACGTTGTTCTTGCCAACAACACCCAGATCTTTTTCCAGGGTCGAGGCCGATGCCAGGGTCACACCACGAACGTCGTCGATCAGCTGAACGCTGATGTTCTTGTTCGAACGGTGAACCGACAGGCGTACACGGCCGGCGTTGACTTTGCGAAGTTTGTTCCGAACGCGCAGGCGGCGCTTCAGAAACAGGGTTCTTTTGCTGTTTGCCATTGTTTGCGTCCTTACTTCTTCTTGCCTTCCTTGCGGAAGATGAACTCGCCCTTGTAGCGGATGCCCTTGCCTTTGTACGGCTCGGGACGGCGCCATTCGCGGATTTTGGCCGCGACTTCGCCCACCTGCTGCTGGTCGATACCTTCCACAACGATCTCGGTCTGCTTCGGCGCGGTGATGGTGACACCTTCCGGAGCAATGAAATCAACATCGTGGCTGTAACCCAGGTTCAGCTTCAGGGTGTTGCCCTGCATCTGAGCCCGGTAACCAACACCCTGGATCTCCAGCTCTTTTTTGAAGCCTTCGGTCACACCAGTTACCAAGTTGGCAACCATGGTGCGGCTCATGCCCCACTGCTGGCGGGCACGCTTGGACATGCCACGGGGGTCGATCTTGACCACGTTGTCTTCAACCGACAGCGTCACGTCGTCGGTGGCGGTGAAGCTGCGGGTGCCTTTCGGACCTTTAACTTCGATGGTCTGGCCAGACACAGAGGCGGTAACGCCGCTGGGCAGCTCGACCGGTTTTTTACCAATACGAGACATTGCAGACCTCCTTAGAAGACGGTGCAGAGCACTTCGCCGCCAACATTGTTGGAGCGAGCGTTTGCGTCCGACATCACACCTTTCGGAGTGCTGACAATCGACACGCCCAGACCCTGACGGACCTGCGGGATGTCATTGACGCCCATGTAGACGCGACGACCGGGTTTCGAAACCCGCTTCAGCTCGCGAATAACAGGGGTGCCTTCGTAGTACTTCAGGCTGATTTCGATGGCCGGATGACCGTTTGCACCGGTCGTCTTTTCATAGCCACGGATGTAGCCTTCGTCCGCCAGCACGTCCAGAACCCAACCGCGCAGCTTGGAAGCCGGGGTGGAAACGGTGGACTTGCCGCGCATTTGCGCGTTGCGGATACGGGTGAGCATATCGCCGATAGGATCATTCATATCTATGTCTCCCTTACCAGCTCGATTTCACCATGCCGGGGATCTGACCAGCAGAACCCAGCTCGCGCAGCGCGATACGGCTGACCTTCAGCTTACGGTAGTAAGCGTGGGGACGACCGGTCAGCTGACAACGGTTGTGCAGACGGGTAGCCGAGCTGTTGCGCGGCAGTTTCGCCAGTTTCAGACGCGCTTTGAAACGCTCTTCCATCGGGCGGCTTTCGTCATTCGCGATTTCTTTCAGCTCGGCACGCTTTGCGGCATATTTGGCCACCAGGCGTTCGCGCTTCTTCTCGCGTTCGATCATTGCTTTTTTAGCCATGTCTCAATCCTCCCGGCGCTTACGCGTTGAACGGCATGTTGAATGCTTTCAACAGGCTCTTCGCTTCAGCGTCGGTTTTCGCTGTGGTGGCAATTACGATATCCAGGCCCCAGACCTCGTCGACCTTGTCGAAATCGATTTCCGGGAACACGATGTGCTCTTTCATGCCCATGGCAAAGTTGCCCTGACCATCGAAAGAAGGCTTAACACCGCGGAAGTCACGAACGCGCGGCAGCGCGATGGTGATCAGGCGATCCAGGAATTCGTACATCCGATCACCGCGCAGGGTCACTTTCGCGCCCAGCGGCATGTCTTCACGGACGCGGAAACCCGCGATCGACTTCTTCGCCTTGGTTGCAACGGCCTTTTGACCAGCAATCGCAGTCAGATCTTCGACAGCAGCTTTGGCTTTCTTCGAGTCTTTGACCGCCTCAGCACCACAACCGATGTTCAGAACGATTTTGTCCAGCTTGGGCAGCTGCATGTCGTTCTTGTAGCCGAACTCTTCTTTCAGAGCGGCACGGATGGTTTCAACGTACTGAGCTTTCAGACGCGGGGTGTAGGTTGCGGAATCAAGCATCGATCACGTCCCCTGTGGTCTTGGCGAAGCGGACCTTCTTGTCACCTTCCATGCGGAAGCCAACGCGGGTTGCTTTACCGTTCTTGTCCAGCAGCGCCAGGTTCGACAGCTCGATCGGGTTTGCCTGAGGCAGGCGACCACCTTGCGAGGTTTGCGACTGACGTGTGTGACGGATGGCAATGTTGATGCCTTCGACAACAGCTTTACCGGCTTTGGGGTCAACCGAGGAAATGGTTCCCTCTTTGCCCTTGTCCTTGCCGGCCAGCACGACGACCTTGTCGCCTTTGCGGAGTTTAGCAGCCATGATTACAGCACCTCCGGAGCCAGCGAGATGATTTTCATGAAGTTCTTGCCGCGCAGTTCACGAACAACGGGGCCAAAGATACGTGTACCGACTGGCTCGTTGTTGTTGTTCAGGATGACGGCGGCGTTGCGATCAAAACGGATCGCGGTGCCGTCTTCGCGACGGACTTCCTTGGCGGTGCGTACGACGACGGCCTTACGGACGTCACCTTTCTTTACGCGGCCGCGCGGGATGGCTTCCTTCACCGAGACGACAATGATGTCGCCAACGGAGGCGTATTTACGCTTGGAACCACCCAGGACCTTGATGCACTGAACTCGGCGAGCGCCGGAGTTGTCAGCGACATCCAGATTGGTCTGCATCTGGATCATGTGGTTTCTCCCGACCTGTGGGGGCTGGTCTCGTTAGATCCCCCAGGGTTTCGACAAATGGGAAAATCCCGGAGGCTTACGCTTCCAGAACTTCCCAACGTTTCGTCTTCGATTTCGGCGCGCATTCGATGATGCGGACTGTGTCACCGACCTTGAAGGCGTTCTTTTCGTCGTGAGCCCGGTATTTCTTGGACTTACGAACGGTTTTGTGCAGCAGCGGGTGCTTGAAACGACGCTCAACCGAAACGGTTACGGTTTGCTCGTTGGCGTCGCTGGTGACCACGCCGGACAGGATACGCTTGGGCATAGGATTACTCCTCCGATGCCGCGGCAGCGGCCTTTTCGTTCAGAATGGTTTTGACGCGGGCAGCGTTGCGGCGAGCCGCTTTGATGCCAGCAGTGTTTTCCAGCTGACCGGTTGCCTGTTGAAAGCGCAGGTTAAAGCTTTCTTTCTTCAGGTTGGCCAGTTCCTCGCGGAGCTGGTCCGGGGTCTTGTCACGCAGTTCTTGGGCGTTCATCGCCTTTTTCCTTTGCTCAAAACACCAGAAGGCCCCCTGACAGGGTCACCTTGGACCTGGTGGATGAATGATAGACATGCGAATCCCCCGACTCGGCCGGGGGACTTGCAGGATGCCGCCGTATAAGGGTTTAAGCGGTGGGTGGCAAGAGGAAGTTGAAACGCACCCGCAAGACATAGAAACAAGACTAGTTCAAAGTCTGCCTACAAGCTTCCATCGCCTGGAAGACAACATAAAGTGTCGCGCCCAAAGTCGCGGCCAAAACCATTAGTTCAAGCACCGATTTATTGGCAAGCCCGCGAAATCCAAAAATCTCCAAAACAGTTTCGCGAATATCCCAATCTGTTCGATAGAATGTCAGAAAAGTAAGCAATGCAACTCCACCCCAAAGAACAGGGGTCGAAGCTTCGACAGCGTATTTTACGCAAGGATTAATCCCACTTGTAGTTAAAGCTAACACTGATCCGCTCTTCTTCCGCCATGTTCATCGGCACCTCGTGACGCAGCCAGCTTTCCCACAGCAACACATCCCCCACCTGCGGCTTCATATAGATGAACGGCTGCAAATCGCGCCGTCCGCCTTTGATCCGCGTCGGCGCGGCCATCATGCGGCCTGAGCGGGGGTCCTCCAGCTTCAGCGCGCTCGCCCCTTCGGGCATGGCCACATAGGTTGTGCCCGAGATCACACTGTGCGGGTGCAAATGGCTGGAGTGCATCCCACCCTCCGGTAGGATATTGATCCAAAGGTCCTCCAGCTTCAGCTCCCCCTCGCCCAGATCGAACTCCAGATCCTTGGCAAAGGCCGCGACGTGCTGATCCAGCGCCTTTACCAGATCGTTAAAGATCGGGAAGCGCCAGGGCAAATCGGTCAGCGAGGCGTAGCTGGTGTAGCCGGGATAGCCATTCTCTTCACACCATTCCTGCCCGGCTTCATCATCCTCGGCGATAACAAGACAGGAGTTTTCCAGCTCGCCCGCGTCGATCTTGGGATCGAACTCGGACAAAGCTGCGCGATAGAGACGGGTAACGAAGAGTGATTCAATCTGTGCCATGCCCCGGCTATATCCCAGCCGAAGCACAAGGGCGAGAGCAGCCGCCTCAGAAAAGCGGCTGCTCGGGTGCGATCTTTCGTTTGGCGCTTTAGTAGAAGTAGCGCAGCCAGAGATAGACGTTGGCGATCATCAGGGTCAGGATCATGATCGGGAACGCCATGAGCGCGAATTTGACAAAGCCAATCGGCTGCTTGGCCTTTTCGGCAAAGGCCGCAACCGTCAGGTTGGCGCTTGCACCCAGCAAGGTACCGTTACCGCCCAGACAGGCGCCCAGAGCCAGCGACCACCACAGAGGCTCGATCGCGTCAGGCCCGCCAAACGTGTCGGCAGTGGACTCGATCAGAGGGATCATCGTCGCCACGAAGGGGATGTTGTCCAGAATGGCCGACAAGATGCCCGAGGCCCAGAAGATGAAGAACGCGGTCCACATCATGTCGCCTTCGGTCAGCTCCAGTACTTTCTCGCCGAAGAATTCAAGCAGGCCGACATGCTCGACACCTGCAACGATGACAAACAGACCGCCGAAGAAGAAGATGGTGATCCACTCAACCTCGCCAAAGATGTGGTGAACGGATTCGGACTGTTCTTCTCCGTGCTGGTGCCCATAGGCCAACAGCATCAGCAGCGCGGCGCCAGCCAGCGCCGAGGTGCCCGGCTGGATGCCGTAGCCATGGCCAAGCGTGAAACCAAGCAGGGTCAGCGCCAGAACCGACAGGGATTTGATCATCAGACCGACATCGGTGATCGCTTCGTTTTCATTGAAACGCATGATCTTTTCGCAGGCCGATTTGGGGATGGCGGCCAGCGTGCGGCGGTTCATCAGGTAAATGATGCCAGTCAGCACCACCAGACAGATGGCCGAGATCGGCGCAAGATTGACCACGAAGTCATTGAAGCTGAGGCCCGCGGCCGAGCCGATGATGATGTTCGGCGGGTCACCAATCAAAGTGGCCGTACCGCCCACATTCGAGGCCAGAATCTCGGCGAAGAAGAACGGGTAAACGCGCGTTTCCAGTGCGTCCGTAATCAGCAGGGTAATCGGTGCGATCAGCAGAACAGTAGTCACGTTGTCCAGCAGAGCCGAGAACACCGCCGTGATCAGCGTCAGCATGATCAGGATGCCAGTCGGATTGGCCTTGACCACCTTTGCGGCCTTGATGGCGACGAATTGGAACAACCCACATTTACTGGTGATCCCGACGATCACCATCATGCCGATCAGCAGTGCCAAGGTGTTGGCATCAACGCCCGCGACGGCCTGTTCCTGGTTGATGATGCCGAACAGCACCATCAGCGATGCCCCCAGCATGGCCAAAATGGCGCGGTTTACTTTTTCGGTCACCAGGACGGCATAAACTGCAATCAGGATACCGGTGGCGACCCACAGAGGGTCAATCCCCAATAGCTGAGGAACGGAGAACGCGTGTTCTCCATGCGAAACGGAATGGTCGGTCAATGGTCTGATCCGGTCTTTAGGGGTTAGCTCAGCGCGTGATCAATCAACGAGTTCGGGCTGACAGAGCCGACGAAGCGATTGGTCTCGGGTTCCACGAGGAAAACGTGGCGTTTGAATTTGTGGATCAGGAAAATACCCTCCATCACCGGGGTATCGGGTGCGAGAACCGGGATGTTGGCTGGGTTCGACATGTGATCTCCGACCCGCTCTTCGTGCAAGCGCTTGATCTGTTCACTGATGTCTTCCTTGGTCAAATCCATAAAGCTGAGATGGCTGATTGCAACGCGCGACGTCTCATCGCTGACACCAATACGGGCCGCACGCGGCAGGATCATCTTGATCAGCGTGGGCGCGGTGAAAACGCCTTGGAAGCTACCGTCATCCCCCACCACCGGCAAGAACCGGGCGCGGCTGTCGCGGATGATCTCAAACGCCTTGGCGACTGTGTCATCGGGATGAATTGTCTTCTGTTTTTCAGGGGGGACCATGACGTCCCGGCAAGTAAGGCCCATACGTGTCCTCGGTCTTTCAGCGGGGTTTCAGAGCCAAGGCACGGTTCGTGCTCAAGCCGTATCGTAGGATGATCGACCCAAGCTCTGATTGAGAAGGTTTTGCGAGCGCTTCTTTTCACCAGATGAGAGAATATGCCACCCCTGAGCCCCATCTTTTTTGCAATGCCGGTATTGAATCTCGGAATTGGGCGCCTAACGGGTTTGCGAGAGGCCATAAACGAAAAAGCCCCCACCGATTGCTCGGCGGGGGCAATTCTGTTCGGGTTTCCCCGGACTGATTACCAGTCTTCGCGAACCACGACGCGAGTCTTGATCGGCAGCTTCATCGCGGCCAGGCGCAGGGCCTCGCGGGCGATGTCGTCATTGACGCCGTCGATCTCGAACATCACGCGACCAGGCTTGACTTTGCATGCCCAGCGGTCGACCGAACCTTTACCTTTACCCATACGAACTTCGATCGGCTTGGCCGTGACCGGAGTGTCGGGGAAGATGCGGATCCAGACGCGACCCTGACGCTTCATGTGACGCGTCATGGCACGACGTGCAGCTTCGATCTGGCGTGCAGTTACACGCTCAGGCTCAAGAGCTTTCAGGCCGTAGGTGCCAAAGTTCAGATCAGAGCCGCCCTTGGCGAGACCCTTGATCCGGCCTTTGTGCATCTTGCGGAATTTAGTACGCTTTGGTTGAAGCATATCTTTCCCTCCTTAGCGACGACCGCCACCAGCACCACGAGGTGCAGGGCCGTCCTGGAGTTCCTGTGCTTTACGGTCACGTGCCTGCGGATCGTGCTCCATGATCTCACCTTTGAAGATCCAGACCTTGATCCCGATGATCCCGTAGGGGGTCATCGCTTCGGCATGTGCGTAATCGATGTCGGCACGCAGAGTGTGCAGAGGCACGCGGCCTTCACGGTACCACTCGGTCCGTGCGATTTCGGCGCCGCCCAGACGACCAGCGACGTTCACCCGGATACCCAGGGCGCCCATGCGCATGGCGTTCTGAACCGAGCGCTTCATTGCGCGACGGAACGAAACACGACGTTCCAGCTGCTGAGCGATGGACTCGGCAACCAGCTGCGCGTCAAGCTCGGGCTTGCGCACTTCGACGATGTTCAGGTGCAGTTCGCTGTCGGTCATGCGAGCAAGCTTTTTGCGCAGAACTTCGATGTCTGCACCTTTCTTGCCGATGATGACACCGGGACGTGCTGTGTGGATCGTAACGCGGCACTTCTTGTGCGGACGTTCGATGATCACACGGGCAACACCGGCCTGCTTGCACTCTTTGTTGATGAACTCACGGATCTTGAGGTCTTCCAGCAGAAGATCACCGTAGTCCTTGGTGTCGGCGTACCAGCGGCTGTCCCAGGTGCGGTTGACCTGCAGGCGCATGCCGATCGGATTTACTTTATGACCCATTAGGCTTGCTCCTCAACTTGACGCACCTTGATGGTGATCTCCGAGAACGGCTTCATGATCTTGCCGAAACGGCCACGGGCACGCGGACGACCGCGCTTCATGACCAGGTTCTTGCCAACCCATGCTTCGGCGACGATCAGCTCGTCAACGTCCAGGTTGTGGTTGTTTTCGGCATTCGCGATTGCGGACTGCAGGCACTTCTTAACGTCCTGCGCGACACGCTTGTTGCTGAAAGTCAGGTCGGTCAGAGCCTTCTCGACTTTCTTGCCGCGGATCATTTGCGCAACCAGGTTCAGTTTCTGCGGGCTGGTGCGAAGCATGCGCGTTTTCGCCATTGCTTCGTTTTCAGCCACGCGGCGGGGGTTCTTTTCCTTGCCCATGACTTACTTCCGCTTCGCTTTTTTGTCTGCGGCGTGGCCATAATAGGTGCGGGTCGGCGAGTATTCACCGAACTTCTGACCGATCATGTCTTCCGAGACGTTGACGGGAATGTGCTTCTGGCCGTTGTACACACCAAAGGTCAGACCCACGAACTGGGGCAGAATGGTGGAACGACGCGACCAGATTTTGATGACTTCGTTGCGGCCCGACTCGCGCGCTGCTTCGGCTTTTTTCAGCACGTAAGCATCGACGAAAGGACCCTTCCAAACAGAGCGAGACATAGATTAACGTCCCTTCTTCTTGGCGTGCCGCGAGCGGATGATCAGCTTCTGGGACGCTTTGTTCTTGTTACGGGTACGCTTACCCTTGGTGTCCTTACCCCACGGCGTAACCGGCGTTCGGCCACCCGAGGTACGACCTTCACCACCACCGTGCGGGTGATCGATCGGGTTCATTGCAACACCACGAACCGACGGACGAACGCCCTTGTGGCGCATACGACCGGCTTTACCGAGGTTTTGGTTCGAGTTGTCGGGGTTGGACACAGCACCGATGGTGGCCATGCATTCCTGACGGACCATGCGAAGCTCGCCCGAGCTCAGACGGATCTGAGCGTAGCCGCCATCGCGACCAACGAATTGCGCGTAAGTACCGGCCGCACGTGCGATCTGACCGCCTTTGCCAGGCTTCATCTCGATGTTGTGGACGATGGTACCGATGGGCATACCCGAGAACGGCATTGCGTTGCCCGGCTTGATGTCGGCCTTGGCGGATGCCACGACTTTGTCACCAACAGCCAGACGCTGCGGAGCCAGGATATATGCCTGCTCGCCGTCTTCGTATTTCACCAGTGCGATGAATGCGGTCCGGTTCGGGTCATATTCGATCCGCTCGACGGTTGCCGCGACATCAAATTTGTTCCGTTTGAAGTCAACGATCCGGTAGAGACGCTTTGCGCCACCGCCGCGGCGGCGTGAAGTGATCCGTCCGGTGTTGTTCCGGCCGCCCGATTTGGTCAAACCCTCAGTGAGAGACTTGACCGGACGTCCTTTCCAAAGCTCCGAACGGTCGATCAGCACCAGCCCGCGCTGGCCCGGCGTCGTCGGCTTGTACGACTTGAGTGCCATGCTTTCTGTCTTCCGTTTAGCAAGTGCAGGGGCTTTCCCTGCTATGTGATAGGCCCCCGTAGGTGCCCGAGGTGAAGGGCCCCGAAGGTCCCCGGTTACAAATATCAGAGGCCCCGGAACGAATCCGAGGCCGCAAGATTGGGAGCGTGTAACAGGGTTGGGGGTGGGTGTCTATAGGTGGTTCCAGATTAAAACTTGTATTGAAGATCCAAACTCAGTGGGCTGACGCTTTACTAAGCAACAACACTGTTTGGTAGTCGCGAACGACAGCCCTCAAGAATACTTCACTACAACGAATTTCTGGCTTCAGACCGTTACTTTGACTGGCACTTTTTATTTAGCTTTGCCAACATCGACAAGCATTCGACTTTTTTGAATTACAAAGGGCAAGACCACCGTGGATAAAGTCTTCCATGTCTTCGTAAGTTCGACATATCTCGATCTTGTAGATGAGCGCAAAAAGGTAAGCGAAGCAGTAGCCAAAGCTGGATACGTAGCCGAGGGAATGGAAATATTCCCAGCCTCAAGTCAGAAACAGATGGACTTCATAAAACGTGTAATCGACCGGTGCGACTATTACATTCTGATTGTTGCTGGCAGGTACGGTTCGCGAGATGATGATGGGTTGAGCTATACCGAAAAAGAGTTTCGGTACGCCTCAAGCAAAGGAATTCCGGTATTAACCTTCCTTCGCAGTGACTGCGAAACTTTGCCATCGAACATGGTTGACACAAGCGCGGAACAAATTCTGGCACTTCAGAACTTCAAAGAGTATCTGCAATCAAACTCTGTTGTTGACTACTGGTCCGGTTCGGATGAATTGGCTACTAAATCTCTTGCGGCTTTGTCTCAAGCGAGAGTTTCACACGAGGGAACTGGCTGGATTCGTGCCAATCGCGCCGCAGGAGAAGAGCTACTGGAAGAAGTTAACAATCTCCGAAAACAAAACTCTGAGATGGAAAAGAAGTTGCTCGAGTTCGAGGCGAAGCCGAATCTGGATGGGATCAACCTTGCAGGGTTGGACGATGACTTTACATTCGAGTTTCTCGCAAAACACTCTCGTTATGCAAACTTAAAACAAACCGTTACAATGCCATGGAGAGCAATCTTGGGGGCGATTGGCCCCAGCTTTCGCACGCCATCAAATACCAGTGGCATTAAGTATCAATTTGATAAAAAAGTTCTTGAGTACTCCGGGCTTTCAGATGGCTACTCGCCTGTTATCGACATAACAATCAAACAACAAATCCTAATGCAAATGGAAGCGCTTGGGTTGATGTCAGCTGCCGAGTATCAGTTGAAAAACGGCGGCAGCGCGATCTTTCACAAACTTACTCCTCAGGGCTTGCAAACGATGTTAGCAGAAAACGTAGCTGTAGTGTCTACCAAAGCCTAGCCACTAAGTTAACAAAAAACCCAGCTTTCGCGGGGGCCCTTATCTCTCTCCAAAGATGGGTTCGATCAGCCGCCAATGGACAAGTCAATGGTGCTGCCCTCATCCAGGGTCACATATGCTTCATTGACGTCGGGAACTTCCCAAGCACGGAATAAAGCCGCCGCGCCAGCGACTGCCCGTCCCGGCGGGCTGGCGCTTTGGGGACGTTTGCGCCTCGCTAGGAATTCGGATGTCTTTGGCAACATAAAGCGCACTGATCACGCGTTGCAGCGCCATCCCACGGGCAGTCTCCGGCGCGGCTTGCGCGCTTATCCGAGGGACCGCCTGCGGCAAAGCGGCTCGGACTCCACCGCGATCCTCTGCTTGAGCTTGATATGCCCCAGCACCTCGCGAAAGGCGCGGTGTTTGGGTTTGCCTTCCAGATAATCCGCCAGTTTGAGCAGGTTGATTGGGTGCTTCGCAATCAGCGCCTCGATCCGCCGCACCGCGTCGTCCAACTCATAGTGATCCACGTACTGACAGGCCACCTGCGTGGGCGTCAGCAGGCAGTAATCTTGCGGGCGTTTCTCGGTATAGCGCGCGATGTCGAAAGGCGACGCGCCGAGGGCGTGGAACTTGGGGATGTGCACGCGCATATCGGCCTCGGCGTGCTCCAGCACCGTACCAGAAGTCTGACGAAACCCCAGCGCACCAAGCTTGCCAACCACATGCTTGCGCATCGCCGGAGAGATCATATCCACATCCGCCCGGTCATATTTCAGATCATCGAAAACCGACAGCAGCCCCAGCTTTTCATCAGCGATCTGAAAATAAGGCTCAGCACTGAACGCCCGCATCTTCTCCAGCACCTGCGCACGCACAGTTTCAGGGTCTGAAACGAAATCGGCCCCGGCGGGTTGAACCGCCGAGGCCGTGAATAGTCGCAGTAAGCGTCGGATCAAAGACCGGTGCTCACGTCGATTGTGTTACCCTCTTCCAGGGTCACATATGCTTTTTTGACGTCTTTCCGACGGCCCAGCTGGCCGCGGAACCGCTTGACCTTGCCTTTGGTCACGGTGGTGTTCACCGCTTTGACCTTCACACCAAACAGCGCCTCAACGGCCTCTTTGATTTGCGGCTTGTTGCTGTCGATCGCCACCTCAAAAACAACCGCGCCGTTTTCGGACGCCATGGTCGACTTTTCGGTGATGATCGGCTTGCGGATCACGTCGTAGTGTTCTGCCTTCGCGCTCATTTCAGACGAGCCTCCAGTGCTTCGACAGCCGCTTTGGTGAGCACCAGAGTGTCACGCTTGAGGATGTCATAGACGTTTGCGCCCATCGTCGGCAGGATATCCAGACCTTCGATGTTCTTGGACGCTTTCAGGAACCCTTCGTTCACGGTCGCGCCGTCGATGACCAGAGCACGTTTCCAGCCCAGGTTTGCAACCTGTTTGGCCAGAGCAGCAGTCTTGCCTTCGGCTTCGGCGTTCTCGATCACAACCAGTTCACCTGCCTTGGCTTTGGCCGACAGAGCGTGGCGCAGGCCAAGCTTGCGGAACTTCTTGGGCAGATCGTGGCCGTGCGAACGCACGACGGGGCCTTTGTAGATACCACCACCACGGAAGATCGGCGCGTTGCGGTCACCATGGCGTGCGCCACCGGTGCCCTTCTGGCGATAGATCTTCTTGGTCGAGTAGCTGGTTTCCGAGCGGGTCTTGACCTTGTGGGTGCCGGCCTGCGCGTTGTTGCGCTGCCAACGGACCACACGGTGCAGGATGTCCGCACGCGGCTCGAGACCGAACAGATCGGCGTTCAGCTCGATGTCGCCGGCTTTGCCGCCGTCCAGTTTGATTACATCAAGTTTCATGCTTCACCACCTTCCGCGGGAGCTTCTTCCGCAGGTGCTTCGGTTGCAGCCGATTTCACAGCAGCTGGGAAAGGCAGGCCTTCCGGTGCTTTCTTCTTCACGGCGTCCTTGACGGTGACCCAGCCCGATTTCGGTCCGGGAACGGCGCCTTTGATGAAGACCAGGTTCCGGTCGGCGTCGGTTTTGACGACTTCCAGGTTCTGGGTGGTTACACGAGCAGCACCCATGTGACCGGCCATCTTCTTGCCTTTGAAAACCTTGCCCGGGTCCTGACACTGACCGGTTGAACCGTGCGAACGGTGGCTGATCGAAACACCGTGCGAGGCGCGCAGACCACCAAAGTTCCAACGCTTCATCGCACCGGCAAAGCCTTTACCGATCGAGGTACCCGAAACGTCAACTTTCTGACCTTCCAGGAAGTGTTCTGCCGAAATCTCGGCACCTACTTCGATCAGGCCATCTTCGGAGACGCGGAACTCGGCCAGCTTACGCTTGGGCTCAACCTTTGCAGCGGCATAGTGACCGCGCATGGCTTTCGAGGTGCGTTTTGCCTTGGCGGCGCCGGCGCCCAGCTGAACGGCGGTGTAGCCGTCTTTGTCAGCGGTACGCTGTGCAACGACCTGCAGGTTTTCCAGGTGAAGAACGGTCACAGGGATCTGCTTGCCGTCTTCCATGAACAGGCGGGTCATGCCGACTTTTTTTGCGATAATACCAGAGCGCATAATCTATACCCTCCGATCTTACGACTGCAGCTTGATCTCGACGTCCACACCAGCAGCGAGGTCGAGCTTCATCAGCGCGTCAACGGTCTGGGGGGTCGGATCAACGATGTCGAGCAGACGCTTGTGCGTACGGATCTCGAACTGGTCGCGGGATTTCTTGTCAACGTGAGGGCCACGGAGAACCGTGAACTTCTCAATCTTGTTCGGCAGCGGGATCGGGCCGCGCACGTTCGCGCCGGTCCGCTTGGCAGTGTTGACGATCTCTTGCGTGCTGGCATCCAGAACGCGATAGTCAAATGCCTTCAGCCGAATACGGATGTTTTGGCTTTGCATATTAACAGCCTTTTTTAGGCGTTGAGGTTGAGAGGAGGACAGACGCGCATCGCCAACCCTCTTCGAACCCAAAAGGCGGGAATCACCCCGCCTAGACGTTCTTATCGAGAACTCGCGCGTATTAGTGGGGTTGGTGGGGTTTGGCAAGGGGTTTGTTGGCTTTGTCCCACCTCAAAGAGCGACACGACCCAGCACCAAGAACTGACCTTCAGGACCAACTTCGCAACAAGAACGCGCTAAAGAATTATGGGCGAGGTGTAAAGCCAACACGCGACAATTGAGCATTCAGAGAAAACCGACTTGGTCTGGAAGGTTTTCACCCCACGCTACAGTGAATACGCTGGTTGACGACACAGGTTCTGGACGTGCTTTAGCGCTTCAGATTCTGTTAGGCTGCTCGGCAAGCCGGACGTTGAACCGCTTACGCTCGCGGCTAAACTCACTGATATCACAGTCGACTTCCTGGTCGTCGTCACTAAGGATCGCAGCACGCATGTCCTCCAGATCCTTGCTGTGAAGGATTTGTGTTCCATAGTTCAAGAATTCAAAACCTAACATGATTTCCTCCTGATCGCGTCAGCGGATCGGCCTGCGCACGCCCCGCTTTTTGTTTCAGATCACATGTGGGTTTCCTGTCTTTGGGTGAAGTGGAGTTTGGATTAAGAAACCTCAATCCGTTTTGCCCTTAACGACGGCGAACTTTCCAAGCGTCATCTCGGTTCGAACACGTTTTGGCCCACCCCGGAACCGTATAGCTCAAACGAAAAAGGGCGTCCCGAGGGACGCCCTTTCCGTCTGATCATTCGCTTGCGCGACTTATTCAGTGATTTTCGACACAACGCCGGCGCCGACGGTGCGGCCGCCTTCGCGGATCGCGAAACGCAGGCCCTGCTCCATCGCGATCGGCGCGATCAGCTCAACGCCGAACGACACGTTGTCGCCGGGCATGACCATCTCGGTGCCTTCCGCCAGGGTCACGGTGCCGGTCACGTCAGTTGTACGGAAGTAGAACTGAGGACGGTAGTTCGCGAAGAACGGAGTGTGACGACCGCCTTCTTCCTTGGTCAGGATGTAGGCTTCGGCTTCGAACTTGGTGTGCGGTGTAACCGAACCCGGCTTACACAGAACCTGGCCACGCTCAACGCCGTCACGGTCAACACCACGCAGCAGCGCGCCGATGTTGTCGCCTGCTTCACCGCGGTCCAGCAGCTTGCGGAACATTTCAACGCCGGTGCAGGTGGTTTTCGAAGTGTCGCGGATGCCGACGATTTCGATCTCGTCACCAACGTTGATCACGCCACGCTCAACACGGCCGGTCACAACGGTACCACGACCCGAGATCGAGAACACGTCTTCGATCGGCATCAGGAACGGCTGGTCAACAGCACGCTCAGGGGTGTCGATGTACTCATCAACAGCCGCCATCAGTTCCTTGATCTTCTCTTCACCGATCTCAGGCTTGTTGCCTTCCATCGCGGCCAGAGCCGAACCTGCGATGATCGGAATATCGTCGCCAGGGTATTCGTAGCTGGACAGCAGTTCGCGAACTTCCATCTCAACCAGTTCCAGCAGCTCTTCGTCGTCAACCTGGTCAACTTTGTTCAGGAACACGACCATCTTCGGGATGCCAACCTGGCGGCCCAGCAGGATGTGCTCGCGGGTCTGCGGCATCGGGCCGTCAGCGGCGTTCACAACCAGGATCGCGCCGTCCATCTGAGCAGCACCAGTGATCATGTTCTTGACGTAGTCGGCGTGGCCGGGGCAGTCAACGTGCGCGTAGTGGCGGTTCTCGGTCTCGTATTCCACGTGGGCGGTCGAGATGGTGATGCCGCGCGCTTTCTCTTCCGGCGCACCGTCAATCTGGTCATACGCTTTGAAGTCACCAAAATACTTGGTGATCGCTGCGGTCAGCGTCGTCTTACCATGGTCAACGTGCCCAATCGTGCCGATGTTGACGTGCGGTTTTGTACGCTCAAACTTTTCCTTTGCCATGATGGCCTCCTTTTTCGGTAATGAAGGGAGCGTGATACCCACGCTCCCTCAAATCTTTGGTTATGCGTATTTCGCCTGGATCTCGTCCGAGATGTTCTGCGGAACCGGATCGTAGTGGTCGAACTGCATTGTGAACTGGGCACGGCCCGACGACATCGAACGCAGAGTGTTGATGTAGCCGAACATGTTCGCCAGCGGAACGAACGCATCGATCGCGATCGCGTTGCCGCGCGGTTCCTGACCAGACACTTGGCCACGACGCGAGGTCAGGTCGCCGATGATACCGCCGGTGTATTCTTCCGGGGTGATCACTTCGACCTTCATGATCGGTTCCAGCAGTTTCGCGCCAGCTTTGCGCATGCCTTCACGCATACACATACGGGCTGCGATTTCGAACGCCAGAACGCTCGAGTCAACGTCGTGGAACTTACCGTCCAGCAGGGCAACCTTGAAGTCGATCACAGGGAAGCCAGCCAGAGGGCCGCTGTCCATAACCGACTGGATGCCCTTTTCGACACCCGGGATGTATTCCTTCGGAACGGCACCACCAACGATGCGGCTTTCGAACGAATAACCTTCGCCCGGCTCGGTCGGGGTGATCTCGAGTTTAACCTCACCGAACTGACCCGAACCACCCGACTGTTTCTTGTGGGTGTAGGTGTGCTCGACCGGCATCGAGATGGTTTCACGATAGGCCACCTGCGGTGCACCAATGTTCGCTTCAACCTTGAACTCGCGCTTCAGACGGTCAACCAGGATGTCCAGGTGAAGTTCGCCCATGCCCTTCATGATGGTCTGACCCGATTCCAGGTCGGTTTCCACACGGAAGGACGGGTCTTCGGCGGCCAGACGGGCCAGACCCTGGGACATCTTCTCTTGGTCGCCCTTGGTTTTGGGCTCAACCGCGATCTCGATCACCGGATCGGGGAAGGTCATGGTTTCCAGAACCACCGGCTCTTTCGCGTCACACAGGGTGTCACCGGTGGTGGTGTCTTTCAGACCCGCCAGCGCGATAATGTCTCCTGCAAACGCTTCTTCGATCTCTTCCCGGTTGTTCGAGTGCATCATCATCATACGACCGATGCGCTCTTTCTTACCTTTGGTCGAGTTCAGGATCGAGTCACCTTTGTTCATGGTGCCCGAGTAGATCCGAGTGAAGGTCAGCGAGCCAACAAAGGGGTCGTTCATGATTTTGAACGCCAGACCCGAGAAGGCCATGTCGTCGTCTGCACGACGGGCGATGTCACGAACTTCTTCTTCGTCGCCGGGTTTGAAGCCCATGTAATCAACAACGTCCAGCGGGCTGGGCAGATAGTCGATCACCGCGTTGAGCAGAGGCTGAACGCCTTTGTTCTTGAACGCCGAACCACCCAGAACCGGAACGAACGCGATGTCCAGCGTACCTTTGCGCAGCAGGGCGCGCAGGGTCGGAACGTCGGGCTCATTGCCTTCCAGGTATTCCATCATCGCGTCGTCGTCCATTTCGACGGCCGCTTCGATCATCTTGCCGCGCCATTCGTCAGCCATGTCTTTCAGGCTGTCGCGGATTGGAGCTTTGATCCAGCTTGCGCCCAGATCTTCGCCCTGCCACAGCCACTCTTCCATGGTGACCAGGTCGATCAGACCTTCCAGCTCAGACTCGGCGCCGATCGGAATACCAACCGGAACAGCGCGTGCGCCGGTGCGGTCTTCGATCATGCGGACACAGTTGAAGAAGTCTGCGCCGATCTTATCCATCTTGTTGACGAAAACCATACGCGGAACTTTGTAGCGGTCAGCCTGACGCCACACGGTTTCGGTCTGGGGCTCAACACCTGCGTTTGCGTCCAGAACGCAGACGGCACCGTCGAGAACCGCCAGCGAACGCTCAACTTCGATGGTGAAGTCAACGTGGCCGGGGGTGTCGATGATGTTCAGGCGGTGCTTGGGGGTATCGGCGGTTTGACCGTCCTCGGTGCGCTCCCAGAAAGTGGTGGTCGCAGCCGAAGTGATGGTGATGCCGCGTTCCTGCTCCTGCTCCATCCAGTCCATGGTGGCTGCACCATCGTGCACCTCACCGATGTTGTGGGATTTACCAGTGTAATACAGGATACGCTCCGAGCAGGTGGTCTTACCTGCGTCGATGTGCGCCATGATACCGAAGTTACGGTATAGTTCGAGCGGATATTCGCGTGCCATTTTTGATAAGCCTCTGAATTACCAACGGTAGTGGCTGAAGGCTTTGTTCGCCTCGGCCATCTTGTGGGTGTCTTCGCGCTTCTTCACGGCGGTACCGCGGGACTGTACAGCGTCCAGCAGCTCGCCGGCGAGGCGTTCTTCCATGGTGTTTTCGTTGCGGCCACGCGCAGCAGTGATCAGCCAGCGGATGGCCAGTGCTTCGCGGCGCTCGGGGCGCACTTCGACCGGAACCTGATAGGTTGCACCACCAACCCGGCGCGAGCGAACCTCAACCGACGGTTTGATGTTGTCGAGCGCCTCGTGGAACACTTCGACAGGTGCGCGCTTGATCTTGTTCTCAACGCGGTCAAAGGCGTTGTAAACGATGCGCTCTGCAACCGACTTCTTGCCGTCGATCATCAGGTTGTTCATGAATTTGGTCAGTACCTTATCGCCAAATTTGGCGTCAGGCAGGACTTCGCGTTTTTCGGCGGCGTGACGACGTGACATATCAGCCTCTCCTTCTTACTTGGGACGCTTCGCGCCGTATTTCGAACGACGTTGCTTACGATCTTTGACGCCCTGAGTATCCAGAACACCGCGCAGGATGTGGTAACGCACACCGGGAAGGTCTTTTACACGGCCACCACGGATCAGAACAACCGAGTGTTCCTGCAGGTTGTGGCTTTCACCGGGGATGTACGAGATGACCTCGAAACCGTTGGTCAGGCGCACCTTGGCAACCTTACGCATAGCCGAGTTCGGCTTCTTCGGTGTGGTTGTATATACACGTGTGCAGACGCCGCGTTTCTGCGGGCACTGCTCCAGGTGCATGGACTTCGAGCGTTTTACTTTGGGCTGCCGCGGCTTGCGGATCAGCTGTTGAATAGTTGGCATTCCGGTTTCTTCCCCGTTTTGCAACACACATGACATGCACGCGCATTGCGTGCGGTTAAATTTGCTGCACTTATGCGTCCACAAGCGCAAAATCCGCGAGCGTTCCCATTCCGAGGTGAACGTCGCGGTTGGTTATCAGAGGACGCGAACTGCAAAATTGTCCGGGTCTTGACCAGTTCATTACTGAAATCGGTTTTGGGGCGGCCCCCGGTACCGAGATGACGCGCGTAATAGGGGGAGTCGGCCCAAGTGTCAACAGCACTTACCCCAGTGCGCAAAACTGGCCGGATTGCGCTGTGATATCAACGATTGCGGACACCGGCCAGCCTCTTCCGGCGTTGCGGGTACAGGGATAGCCCGGCATAGTGCGCGCAGAACAATTATGCGATGGATGACAGATGCAGGTAATCGGCCTTTGCCGCTTTTCCTTTCCGGCCCTTGGCAGCTTTCAGACCGAACATGAAACCCTTGATGATCGGCGTCGTCACCTCTACAGCCCTGCCCGTCTGGAAGAGAGATTCCGGCTGTTCGAATCCTCGACCCTGCCCTGTTTTCGCGAACACACCGACGAGGATTTCGAGCTGCTGGTGGTGACCGGAGACTGCCTGCCGAAAGATGCCTATGACCGGCTGCACGACCTGACAGCAGATGTGAAACAGGTCCGGATCGTTCAGGAATCGCCTCGGGCCGACAAATCGCATCGCCATATCATGAAAGATATCCTGAACGCGGCCCGCAAGGACCCGGCTCAGCCTTGCATCCAATTCCGCCACGACGATGACGACGCGGTATCCGTGGATTTCGTTGAACGTCTGCGCGAATCCGCCCACGACAGCAAGGGCCTGATGGAGCGCAACACCATTGTCGGCATTGATTTCAACCAAGGCTTCTTCGCCCGGCTGAATGCCGATGGGATCACGGCGAAACCGACGCATAAACCGCTTTTGGGCGTGGGTCTTGGGATGCATATCGCAGGCGGCTGCAAACAGACGATCATCAGCTTTACCCATCATCGCATGGGCCGCTTCATGCCCATCGTCAGCTATACCGATGCACCAATGTGGGTGCGTTCGCTCAACGGGTTCAACGACTCACGCGGGGCTCGCAACTATGACCGCGAACTCTCGGCCCTCAGCCCCGAGCTTGAGGGAGAGTTCATCGCCCGTTTTGCCATTGATCAAAGCATCGTCCGGCAGGTTCACGGCGCGCCCTGAGTTGTCCTTTCGCGGAACAGGGTAAACAAGCCAGCCCCGACAACCAGCCCGGCGCCGAACAAGGTCACCGCATCAGGCCATTCGCCAAACACCACCCAGCCCAGCCCCAAGGCCCAAATCAGGCTGGAGTATCGGAAAGGGGCGATAAACCCAACCTCGCCTTCTCGCATCACCATCACGCTGCATAGATATCCGATCAGGACAAATGCAGCCGCCGAGGCCACCAGAACAGCATTGCCGCCGGACAGGTTGACCCAGCCCTCAAACGTCGACACCAAACCCGCCGCGACCGAGATCGACAGCGAAGTGGCAAGGGTCACCACCAGTGATGGAACCTGCGGTGACATGCGCCGGGTGATCAAGTCTCGGATCGTCACCGAGACCACGGCCAGCAACGCATAGATCGCATAGACGCTGAACCCGTCGGGCCCGGGCCGTACGATCAGCAGCATGCCCATGAACCCGACAACAATCGCCATGATGCGACGCCAGCCGATATGTTCCGAAAAAAACAGGACCGCCCCCAGCGTCACGGTCAACGGCAATACCTGAAGAACCGCAGTCACATTCGCCAACGGCATGTTCTTGAGAGCGGTCAGGAAGAAGAATGTCGCGGAAAGCTCGGCAACACAGCGAATTGAGACCAACCATTTGTCGTGCCGCGAAAAATTCAGATGCAACGCTCCAAGATGGCGCGCCAACCCGTAAACAAGCAGAGTCGCCAAAGCCCCTCGGATCGCAACCAACTGAAACAAGGGCAGTTCTCGCAGCGCGATTTTTACCAGCGTGTCATTCACTGTAAATGCGGCCATGCTGGCCATCATCAGCAGCGCGCCTTTAACATTCGGACTCATTCAAACAATACTCGGCCTTCAAACAATGGCGGTATTCACGCTTCAATCGGGCGCAAAGTCAATTCGCGCGTCTCAATCCAAAAAATTTTTTCACGAAGAGCAACTGTAACCGGTTGTTTTCCAGTCGCTTCAGTCCGTCATCTGAGCCGATGGCGTCGATTTGGAGATCGCGATCTCCTCATCTGTCATCTCTTCCTCCACCCCTTCGAACAACGGGGTCGAAAGATACCGTTCACCGGTATCTGGAAGCATCACCAGCATCACCGATCCGTCCGGCGCGGTCTCAGCCAGTTTCATAGCCACCGCAAATGTGGACCCGCCCGATATGCCGGTGAAAATCCCCTCTTCCGCAGCCAAACGGCGCGACCAGGCAATACCGTCTGCGCCGGGCACAGGGATCAACTCATCATAGAAGCCGTTGTCTATGGCCTCCTGCAGGACCCAAGGAATGAAATCAGGCGTCCAACCCTGGATCGGATGCGGTTCGAAATTTGGATGGCTTTCGGTCGGCTGGTGCGTGTCGTTGCGGGTATTCACATAGCCTGACGAGACAATGGCCGCATTCGCAGGTTCCGTCAGGATAATCTTTGTCTCCGGGCGTTCTTTTCTTAGAACCCGCGCCACGCCGGAGACGGTCCCGCCGGTGCCATAGCCCGTCACCCAATAGTCGAGCCTTTGCCCGTCGAAATCCGCCAGAATCTCTCGCGCGGTGGTGTTTTCATGAATGTCGGCATTGGCCGCGGTTTCAAACTGGCTGGCGAGGAACCAGCCATTCTGTTCGGCCAGTTCCTTGGCTTTGGTATACATGCCGAACCCTTTCTGGGCGCGCGGTGTCAAGACAACCTTGGCCCCCAGGAACCGCATCAGCTTGCGCCGCTCGACCGAGAAACTGTCGGCCATGGTCACAACCAATGGATAACCCTTGGCCGCGCAGACCATCGCCAACCCGATCCCGGTATTGCCCGAGGTTGCCTCGACAACCGTTTGACCCGGTTTCAGCCGACCGTCTCGCTCGGCCGCTTCTATGATGTTCAGCGCCAGGCGGTCCTTGACGGAACTGGCCGGGTTGAAGGCTTCGAACTTCACGTAAACAGTCACGTTTGAGGGCGCGATTCTGTTGATGCGCACGCAGGGCGTGTCTCCGACAGTGTCCAGAATGCTGTCATACAGGCGCTTGCGCCCTTGCGTTTGCCGAGTTGTCATGGCGGCCGCCTCCTCTGCTTTGCGCAACCATGCCACAAACCGGGTCACATTGATAATTTTCTTTGCGACAGCGCACTTCGGGGGGCGCAAACAAAAAGGCCCCGCGAAATCGCAGGGCCTTTTCTATCTCTCAGATCCGAGGGTTACTCGCGGCTTTCCGGTGTTTCCACCAGAACGTCCAGCTCATCCCCGACCATGTCGTCGTCAAAGCTAGGCGCGGCCAGAGCAGCGGCTGCTTCGGCCTCTTCCCGGCGGGCTTCGATAACCACGTTGTCACGCGACTGCGCGATGTGGCGAACGGCCTGAGTTGCACCACCTGTACCGGCAGGGATCAGGCGACCAACGATGACGTTCTCTTTCAGGCCAACCAGCTTGTCTTTCTTGCCCTGAACCGAAGCTTCGGTCAGCACGCGGGTGGTTTCCTGGAACGACGCCGCCGAGATGAACGAACGCGTCTGCAGCGAGGCTTTGGTGATGCCCAGAAGGATCGGCTCGCCCTGTGCCGGACGACCACCGCGGGCGATGGTCTTCTCGTTGGCTGCGTCGAACTCTTGCTTGTCGACATGTTCGCCTTTCAGCAGAGTGGTGTCGCCTGAATCCAGGATCTCCCACTTCTGCAGCATCTGGCGCACGATGACCTCGATGTGCTTGTCGTTGATCTTCACGCCCTGCAGACGATACACGTCCTGCACCTCGTCGATCATGTAATCCGCCAGCGCTTCGACACCCATGATGGACAGGATGTCATGCGGAGCCGGGTTACCGTCCATCAGGTATTCACCCTTCTGGATGAAGTCCCCTTCGGCGACCGGGATGTGCTTGCCCTTGGGCACCATGTACTCGATGGTCTCCATGGACTCGTCAGCCGGTTCGATGCTGATGCGGCGCTTGTTCTTGTAGTCGCGACCGAAGCGCACGTACCCATCGGCTTCTGCGATGATCGCGTGATCTTTCGGACGACGCGCTTCGAACAGTTCGGCCACACGCGGCAGACCACCGGTGATGTCCTTAGTCTTGGCACCTTCGCGCGGGATACGCGCAACAACGTCACCGGCTTCGACCTTCTGACCGTCTTCGACCGACAGGATCGCATCCACCGACATCGGATAGTGAACCGGGTTGCCTGCATCGTTGCGGACCGGTTCGCCATCTTCGCCGACCAGAATGATCTCGGGCTTGAGGTCGCTGCCTTTGGGGGCCGCGCGCCAATCGATCACGATCTTCTGAGTCATGCCGGTTGCTTCGTCGGTCTCGTCGCGGACAGCAAGGCCCGAAACAAGGTCGACATATTTCGCAGTACCGGCTTTCTCGGCGATGATCGGCAGGGTGTAGGGATCCCACTCGAACAGCTTGTCGCCACGGGCCACCTTGGTGCCGTCCTTGACGAACAGTTTGGAGCCATAGCCCAGCTTGAAGCTGGCCCGCTCTTCGCCGTGTTCGTCGTTGATCACCAGCTTCATGTTCCGGCCCATGACCAGGCTTTCACCTGCGGCATTGACCAGGATCTGCGGGTTCTCGAACGCGACAACACCTTCCTGGTTGGCTTCCTGGAACGACTGCTGACCACCCTGCGCAACACCACCGATGTGGAATGTCCGCATGGTCAGCTGTGTACCGGGTTCACCGATCGACTGCGCGGCGATGATACCGACAGCTTCACCTGTGTTCACCATAGTACCGCGGGCAAGGTCACGGCCGTAGCAGGTTGCGCAGACGCCTTCCTCGGACTCGCAGGTCAGAGGCGAGCGGATGCGCATCGAGGCAACACCGGCCTCATCAATGGTGTCGGCCATACGTTCGTCGATCAGCTGACCTGCAGCCACGATCACCTCATCGGTGCCCGGACGCAGAACATCGTCAGCAGCGACACGGCCCAGCACACGTTCGGCCAGCGAGGCGACAACCTCACCGTCGTTCACGGCAGCTTCGGCAGTGATCGCACGCTCGGTGCCACAGTCGATCTCACGAACGATACAGTCTTGTGCCACGTCCACCAGACGACGGGTCAGGTAACCCGAGTTCGCCGTCTTCAGAGCGGTATCCGACAGACCCTTACGGGCACCGTGGGTCGAGTTGAAGTACTCGAGAACGGTCAGACCTTCTTTAAAGTTCGAGATGATCGGCGTCTCAATGATGTCACCGTTCGGCTTGGCCATCAGACCACGCATACCTCCCAGCTGTTTCATCTGAGTGACCGAGCCACGCGCACCGGAGTGGGCCATCATGTAGACCGAGTTCGGTTCCTGCTCGGAGCCGTCCTCAGCCCGATCCGACGACGAGATCGTGCTCATCATCGCTTCGGTCACGCGGTCGTTACACTTCGACCAGGCATCGACAACTTTGTTGTACTTTTCGCCCTGAGTGATCAGGCCGTCCATGTACTGCTGTTCAAAGTCCTTCACCTGACCACGGGTGTCATCAACGATGCCCCACTTGTCGTCCGGAATGACCATGTCGTCCTTACCGAACGAGATGCCCGCCTTGAACGCTTCTTTGAAGCCCATCGACATGATCTGGTCACAGAAGATGACCGACTCTTTCTGACCGCAATAACGGTAGACGGTGTCGATCACCTGCTGCACTTCTTTCTTCCGCAGCAGGCGGTTGACCAGATCGAACGGCGCTTTGTTGTTCATCGGCAGCAGAGCACCCAGGCGTAGACGGCCCGGAGTGGTCTCATAGCGCTTCTGAACTTCGTTGCCTTCGTCGTCGATCTGCGTGATCCGCGCGGTGATTTTCGAGTGCAGATGCACTTCGCCGGAATCCAGCGCGTGCTGAACTTCGTTGATCGACCCGAACACCTTGCCTTCGCCCGGCATGCCTTCACGTTCCAGGGTCACATAGTAGAGACCCAGGATCATATCCTGCGACGGAACGATGATCGGCGCGCCGTTTGCAGGCGACAGAACGTTGTTCGTCGACATCATCAGAACACGGGCTTCCAGCTGGGCCTCAAGGCTCAGCGGGACGTGCACGGCCATCTGGTCCCCGTCGAAGTCGGCGTTAAAGGCCGAGCAGACCAGCGGGTGCAGCTGGATGGCTTTGCCTTCGATCAGGACCGGTTCAAACGCCTGAATGCCAAGACGGTGCAGCGTCGGCGCACGGTTCAGCATGACAGGGTGTTCGCGGATCACCTCGTCGAGGATATCCCACACTTCGGGACGCTCTTTCTCGACCAGCTTCTTCGCCTGTTTCACGGTCGAAGACAGACCCTTGGCTTCAAGGCGCGAGTAGATGAACGGCTTGAACAGTTCCAACGCCATCTTCTTGGGCAGACCGCATTGGTGCAGCTTCAGCTCGGGGCCGGTCACAATGACCGAACGGCCCGAGAAGTCGACGCGCTTACCCAGAAGGTTCTGACGGAAACGACCCTGCTTGCCTTTCAGCATGTCCGACAGCGATTTCAACGGGCGCTTGTTGGCGCCGGTGATCACGCGGCCACGACGGCCGTTGTCGAACAGAGCATCCACGGATTCCTGCAGCATCCGCTTTTCGTTACGGACGATGATGTCAGGTGCGCGCAGTTCGATCAGACGCTTCAGACGGTTGTTCCGGTTGATGACGCGGCGATACAGATCGTTCAGATCCGAGGTCGCGAAACGGCCACCATCCAGCGGAACCAGCGGACGCAGTTCCGGCGGAATGACCGGGATCACGGTCATCACCATCCACTCGGGCCGGTTGCCCGACTCGAGGAAGGATTCAACAACCTTCAGACGCTTGATGATTTTCTTGGGCTTCAGCTCGCCGGTTGCTTCGGCCAGATCAGCGCGCAGCTGCTCGGCTTCGGCTTCCAGATCGATCTGGGCCAGCATCTCACGGATGGCTTCGGCACCGATATTGGCGGTGAACGCGTCCATGCCGTAAGCATCCTGCGCATCCATGTACTCTTCTTCGGTCAGCATCTGGCCATAGGTCAGGTCGGTCAGACCGGGCTCGATGACGACATAGTTTTCAAAGTACAGAACGCGTTCCAGATCACGCAGCGTCATGTCCAGCATCAGACCGATGCGGGACGGCAGCGATTTCAGGAACCAGATATGCGCGACGGGCGCGGCCAGCTCGATATGGCCCATACGCTCGCGGCGGACTTTCTGCAGGGTGACTTCCACACCGCATTTCTCGCAGACAACGCCACGATACTTCATCCGCTTATATTTGCCGCACAGACATTCGTAATCTTTGATCGGGCCAAAGATACGCGCGCAGAACAGACCGTCACGCTCGGGCTTGAACGTCCGGTAGTTGATGGTTTCGGGTTTCTTGATCTCACCGTAGGACCAAGACAGAATCCGCTCGGGCGACGCCAGCGAGACCTTGATCTCGTCGAAAACCTTCGGGGGCGTCAGCGGGTTGAACGGGTTGTTGGTGATTTCCTGGTTCATTTGTTACCTCAAATCTTGCGGAAGGGGGGACGGGAGAAAGGGCAGCGCTCTTACTCCTCAACCTCCGCATCCAGGAGTTCCATATTCAGGCCGAGGCCACGGACTTCTTTCACCAGAACGTTGAACGATTCCGGTACGCCCGCTTCAAAGTTATCCTCGCCCTTGACGATCGACTCATAGACCTTGGTCCGGCCGGCGACGTCATCCGATTTCACCGTCAGCATCTCCTGCAGGGTGTAGGCGGCGCCGTAAGCCTCCAGAGCCCAGACCTCCATCTCACCAAAGCGCTGACCACCGAACTGCGCCTTACCACCCAGCGGCTGCTGGGTCACCAGGCTGTACGGCCCGGTCGAACGCGCGTGGATTTTGTCGTCCACAAGGTGGTGCAGTTTCAGCAGGTACTTGATGCCCACGGTCACCGGACGTGCAAATTGCTCTCCAGTACGACCGTCGAACAGAACCGACTGACCGCTTTCCGAGAAGCCCGCACGCACCAGCGCGTCGTTGACGTCGGCCTCTTTGGCACCGTCGAAGACCGGGGTTGCGATCGGAACACCGCGGGTCACGTTGCCCGCAGCCTCGATCAGGCCATCCTCGTCCAGACCGGTGATGCCTTCTTCGTAGACATCTTCGCCATAAGCCAGCTTCATCGCTTCGCGCACCGGGGTCAGATCGCCGGAGCGGCGGTATTCACCCAGAGCGTCGTCGATGTTCAGACCCAGACCGCGTGCGGCCCAACCCATGTGGGTTTCAAGAATCTGACCAACGTTCATACGCGAAGGCACGCCCAGCGGGTTCAGACAGAAGTCGACCGGAGTACCATCGGCCAGGAACGGCATGTCTTCCATCGGAACAACCTTGGAAATCACACCTTTGTTCCCGTGACGACCGGCCATCTTATCGCCCGGCTGCAGCTTACGCTTCACGGCGATGAAGACTTTGACCATCTTCATCACACCCGGCGGCAAGTCGTCGCCACGGCGGACTTTCTCGACCTTGTCTTCGAAACGGGCGTCCAGAGCACGCTTTTGCACTTCGTATTGCTCGTTCAGAGCCTCAACGATCTGTGCGTCCTGCTCGCCTTCCAGTGCCAGCTGCCACCACTGACCACGGGTCAGGGTTTCCAGTAACTCCTCGGTGATCACCGACCCTGCCTTGACGCCTTTCGGGCCTTTGACAGCGGTTTTACCCAGGATCAGGCCCTGGAGACGCGCATAGATGTTGCGGTCGAGGATCGCCAGTTCGTCGTCCCGGTCACGGGCCAGACGTTCGACTTCCTCACGCTCGATCTGCAGCGCACGCTCGTCTTTTTCAACACCGTGACGGTTGAAGACGCGGACCTCAACGACCGTACCGTAATCGCCCGGCTTCACGCGCAGCGAGGTGTCGCGCACATCAGATGCTTTTTCACCAAAGATGGCGCGCAGCAGCTTTTCTTCCGGGGTCATCGGGCTTTCGCCCTTCGGAGTGATCTTGCCGACCAGAATATCGCCCGGCTCAACATCCGCACCGATGTAAACGATGCCCGCCTCGTCGAGGTTGCGCAGCGCTTCTTCACCGACGTTCGGGATGTCGCGAGTGATCTCTTCCGGGCCCAGCTTGGTGTCACGGGCGGCGACTTCAAACTCCTCGATATGAACCGAGGTGAAGACGTCATCACGCGCGATACGTTCCGAGATCAGGATCGAGTCTTCGTAGTTGTAACCGTTCCACGGCATGAACGCGACGACCACGTTCTTACCAAGCGCCAGTTCACCCATATCGGTCGACGGACCATCGGCAATGACCTCGCCCTTCTGGACGGTGTCACCCACCTTGATCAGCGGACGCTGGTTGATGCAGGTGTTCTGGTTCGAACGCTGGAATTTGCGTAGACGATAGATGTCAACGCCAGCATCGCCCAGTTCCAGATCTTCGGTGGCGCGGATAACGATACGCTGGGCATCGACCTGGTCGATGATACCGGCGCGTTTCGCCTGAATCGCAGCGCCCGAGTCAATAGCAACCTTTTCCTCGATCCCGGTGCCGACCAGCGGCGCCTCGGCGCGCAGCAGCGGAACCGCCTGACGTTGCATGTTCGAGCCCATCAGAGCGCGGTTAGCGTCGTCATTTTCAAGGAACGGGATCAGCGATGCAGCAACCGAGACCAGCTGTTTTGGCGACACGTCGATCAGGTCCACATTCTCGCGCGGGGCAAGCGTGTAGTCACCGGCCTGACGGGTCGACACCAGATCGTTGATGAACTTGCCATCAGCGTCCAGCGTCGCGTTCGCCTGCGCCACGGTGTGACGCATTTCCTCGGTCGCAGACATGTAGTGAACCTCATCGGTCACCTCGGCGTCTTTCACGACGCGGTACGGTGTTTCGATGAAGCCATACTTGTTCACGCGGGCAAAGGTGGCCAGCGAGTTGATCAGACCGATGTTCGGACCTTCCGGCGTTTCAATCGGGCACATCCGGCCATAGTGGGTCGGGTGTACGTCGCGCACCTCAAAGCCCGCACGCTCACGTGTCAGACCACCCGGGCCAAGCGCCGAGAGGCGGCGTTTGTGGGTAACTTCCGACAGTGGGTTGGTCTGGTCCATGAACTGCGACAGCTGCGACGAACCAAAGAATTCGCGAACAGCAGCCGCAGCCGGTTTCGCGTTGATCAGGTCCTGAGGCATGACGGTGTCGATCTCGACCGACGACATACGCTCTTTGATCGCGCGCTCCATGCGCAGCAGGCCAACGCGGTACTGGTTTTCCATCAGTTCGCCGACCGAACGCACACGACGGTTGCCGAGGTGGTCGATATCGTCGATGTCGCCTTTGCCGTCACGAAGTTCCACCAGCGCCTTGATGCAGGCCACGATGTCTTCGCGGCGCAGGGTGCGCAGGGTGTCCGGCGCATCCAGAGCCAGACGCATGTTCATCTTCACGCGACCAACAGCGGACAGGTCATAACGCTCGCTGTCGAAGAACAGGGCGTCAAACAGGGCCGACGCAGCTTCGACGGTGGGCGGCTCGCCCGGACGCATGACGCGGTAGATGTCCATGAGCGCGCTTTCGCGGTTCATGTTCTTGTCCTGCGCCATGGTGTTGCGCATGTACGGACCAACATTGACGTTGTCGATGTCCAGAACCGGAATGTCGGTGATACCCGCGTCGATCAACTCTTTAGCGGTGCCGCCGATCAGATCGCCGTCCTTGTCATATTCCAGCGTCAGCTCATCACCGGCTTCGACATAGATCGCACCGGTTTCTTCGTTGATGATGTCCTTGGCGACATATTTGCCAACGATGTGATCGAACGGAACCAGCAGGTCGGTAACGGTGCCCTCGTCGATCAGCTTCTTGACCGCGCGCGGAGTGACTTTCTTGCCCGCTTCGGCAATCACTTCACCGGATTTGGCATCAACCAGATCATAGGTCGGACGGGTGCCGCGTACACGCTCGGGGAAGAACGGCGTGACCCAGCCCTTCTTCTTGTCCAGCTTGTAGGACACGGTGTTGTAATATGCGTCCATGATCGCTTCCTGATCCAGACCCAGCGCGTATAGCAGGGTTGTCACAGGCAGTTTGCGGCGACGGTCGATACGGGCGAAAACGATGTCTTTGGCGTCGAACTCAAAGTCCAACCAGCTGCCGCGATACGGGATGATGCGGCAGGCAAAAAGCAACTTGCCCGAGGAATGGGTTTTGCCCTTGTCGTGGTCAAAGAACACACCGGGCGAGCGGTGCATCTGGGACACGATCACACGCTCGGTGCCGTTCACGATGAACGTCCCGTTCGGTGTCATCAGGGGCATATCGCCCATGAACACGTCCTGTTCTTTGATGTCTTTGACCGATTTCGCGCCGGTGTCCTCATCGACATCAAATACGATCAGACGCAGAGTGACCTTCAGCGGGGCGCTGTAGGTCATGTCGCGCTGCATGCACTCTTCGACGTCGTATTTCGGTTTCTCCAGATCGTATTTCACGAACTCCAGAACGGACGTTTCGTTGAAATCCTTGATCGGGAAGACCGACTGGAACACACCGTTGATGCCTTCGCCGTCTGTGGGCTGTTCTGCATCGCCGGAGCGCAGGAAAAGATCATACGAAGATTTCTGTACCTCAATGAGGTTCGGCATCTCCAGCACTTCGCGGATTTTGCCGTAATATTTACGAAGACGTTTCTGGCCAAGGAACGTTTGAGCCATGTCAGATGTCACCTTTCGATGTTCTCAGCGGGCAAAGACACCGTCGGGCCCCGGCATCTTGCACATTCGAGACGACACGCCCGGATCAATTCGTGGCCACCGTCCCGAAGGCGGCCTCCCGATCCGAAAACCGTGTCTTAGAAAACGCCCCACGGCATGAGGCCCTTTCTAAGACAGGTTCGGCTGGACCCGGATTTCTCCGGACCCAGCCAAATTTTTCAGCACATCAGCGATGCGCCAGAGACTAAGCTTAGGCCAGCTCGACTTCGGCGCCAGCTGCTTCCAGCTTGGCTTTGACGTCTTCTGCTTCTGCTTTGTCTACGCCTTCTTTGATCTTGCCGCCGGCTTCGACCAGTTCCTTGGCTTCTTTCAGGCCCAGGCCGGTGATGCCGCGAACTTCTTTGATGACGTTGATTTTCGATGCGCCGGCGTTCTTCAGAACGACGTCGAATTCGGTTTTTTCTTCCTCAGCTGCGCCACCGGCGTCGCCACCAGCTGCAACCATGACGGCGCCGCCAGCTGCGGGCTCGATGCCGTATTCGTCTTTGAGGATGGTTTTCAGTTCTTGTGCTTCCAGCAGGGTCAGACCCACGATGCTTTCTGCGAGTGCTTTCAGATCAGCCATTTTATCAGCTCTTTCCGTTTACAGTGTGTGTTCCAACGTCAGGGGGTATCCCCTACGCAGATCATTCAGTGCCAACCGCTTACGCAGCTTCCGCCTTCTCTTCGATGGTGGAAAGGATGCTTGCGATGTTGCTTGCAGGTGCGCCAATTGCACCGGCGATGTTCGAAGCAGGCGCGCCAAGCATACCAGCGATCGTAGCAATAAGCTCTTCACGCGACGGCATTTTCGACACGGCTGTAACACCAGCCCGGTCCAGAGCGTTCTCGCCCATTGCACCGCCAAGGATTTCGAACTTTTGGTTCTCTTTGGCGAAGTCCTCGGCCACCTTGGCTGCTGCCACGGGGTCCTCGGAATAGGTCAGAACGGTCATCCCTGTCAGCAGGTCGGCCATGCTTTCACACGGCTTACCCTCAAGGGCGATTTTGGCGAGCCTGTTCTTGGCAACACGCACGGAGCCGCCCGCGTCACGAGCACGTGCGCGAAGGTCCTGCATCTCGGCAACTGTCAGACCGGCGTAGTGAGCAACCACTACGACGCCAGAGCTTTCGAAGATTTGGCCGAGTTCCTCGACCACTTTCTCTTTCTGGGCTCTATCCACAGTTCTCTCCAAGTTTGGGGCGATCACTCACCCCGGCTCATATTTGCCGAGGGGTTAACCCCGGCGTTCAGGTCCGTTGTTACGGGATTGGCCAAAATGCGCCCGAGGGTGGGACCCTCAGAATTCTTTGGTCTTACCCGTCTCAGGCAGGGAATTAAGGGGCCATATGGCACCACCCACCGTCTTGGACGAAACGAAATAAAGCGCACGACGAATCGCACGCTTTACTTCGCAGCCCTACTTAGGGCAGATGGAGGGGGTTTCCAAGGGGTAAATTGCCCTATTTGCACTTGCGGCTTTATGGCGGAATACGCCTTTTGTATGCTGGACGATCTACCCAGTGGTCAATGGACGCCAGCAATGTCATTGACAGTGCGTTTCAGCTACGGTCACCTCCGGTATGAATGCCCGATATCACTCCGGGCTTGAGGCAAAATGACAGCGGTTACTCTGGAAGAATTCGATAAGGCCAGCGCCTGCGCCGATGAGCTGGCGCAGTCCTGTTTGGACATGCCCATCACACAGATCCGCTTTCACTGTCGATCCCACGCCTTTCCCGATACCCGTCTGGTTTGGAAGGTCGAAACATCGAACCGTTCCTATGCACTGAAGCTTGATACCTTGTCACCGGAAACGGGACGCCTCCGCAAAGAGTTCGACCTGCTGGAGCAACTGACCGACCACTTCAAGACGTCCAAAAACAACCGGGTCGTCCGCCCTGTCTACATGTCGCCAAGCGGCGCGTTCATGGTGACCGAGTTTGTTGCGCGCCCGACCGCAACGGATATCATATACAATAGCGACGATGACAATCAGGTGGCACAAGTCTATCGACGGGCGGGGTCGTGGCTGCATGACCTGCACGGGGTTCAAAACGCCACGGACTACGCATTTCGGCCGCGTTGGATGATCGACAGCATACGCGAGCAGTCCACCCAAGTTCCCTCGCATATCTCGGACATCAGCCAGCCCTTGGTCGAGGAATTTCTGGCCGAAGCTGCATCCTTGAAAAACCGCCCCGACCTGCGTGTGTTTTCACATGGGGATTTTCACGGCCTGAACCTGATCATGGGCCAAGGCACCGCCATCGGGCTGGATTTCACCGAGGCCCGCGACAAACTTGCCGTATATGATATCGTCGACTTTCTGAAAGCGGACATCTTCCGGGACGGGGCGGACAAAGACGTTGACCGAAGCGGCGCTCTGACCCGCAACAAGGAGATGTTCTTCCGCCAGTATCGCCACCCGGTCGACACTCAGATTCTCGATTGCTGCCTGCAAGGCCGATTGCTGAAGGACTGGCTGCGTCTCTGGCAACCCGACATCACCTGCAGCGAGTTCGAACTACGCAAACGCGACCGGCTGCAAGTGCGACTGCAACAAGCCTTTCGCTAAGACAGCAAAAAACCCGAGCAGCTTGCGCCACTCGGGTTTCAAAGATTTCTACGTCTGCTTTAAGGCTTATTCGCCTGCTGCAGCCGCCACGTCCAGGGTCACACCCGGGCCCATGGTCGAGCTGAGCGCGATCTTCTTCATGTAGGTGCCTTTGGCGCCCGACGGCTTGGCTTTCGCAACAGCCGAGATGAAGGCACGGACGTTTTCAGCCAGCTTGGCTTCGTCGAATGACGCTTTGCCAACGCCTGCGTGCACAACGCCACCTTTTTCAGCTTTGAACTGAACTTCACCACCTTTGGCTGCTTCCACGGCCGCTTTCACGTCCATGGTCACGGTGCCAACTTTGGGGTTCGGCATCAGGTTGCGCGGGCCCAGAACTTTACCCAGACGACCAACGATCGGCATCATGTCCGGGGTGGCGATGCAGCGATCGAATTCGATGGTGCCGCCCTGGATGGTTTCCATCAGGTCTTCTGCGCCAACGATATCTGCGCCAGCTTCTTTCGCTTCGTCCGCCTTGGGGCCGCGAGCGAAAACAGCAACGCGCATCGCTTTACCGGTGCCGTTCGGCAGGCCGACTACGCCACGAACCATCTGGTCCGCGTGACGGGTGTCAACACCCAGGTTCATCGCGATTTCGATGGTCTCGTCGAATTTCGAGGTCGCGTTGCCTTTTACAAGGGCAACTGCTTCTTCAACAGACAGGTTTTCCTTGCCGGCGACAGCTTCGCGCGCAGCGCGGGTACGTTTACCGAGTTTTGCCATCTTACTTCACCTCGATGCCCATGGAGCGGGCCGAGCCCAGGATGATCTGCATTGCGCCTTCGACGTCGTTGGCATTCAGATCTTTCATTTTGGCTTCGGCGATTTCGCGAACCTGCTTGGTGGTCACGGTGGCCACGGTCTCACGACCGGGGTTTTCCGCGCCACGAGGACGGTTGCGCTTGCCGACCGGCTTCAGACCAGCTGCTTTTTTCAGGTAATAAGACGCGGGCGGCGTCTTGATGTCCATGGTGAAGGACTTGTCCTGATAATAGGTGATCACGGTCGGGCAAGGAGCACCTTGCTCCATGTCTGCGGTCTTGGCGTTGAACGCCTTGCAGAATTCCATGATGTTGATGCCGCGCTGACCCAGCGCCGGACCAACTGGAGGCGACGGGTTCGCCTGACCTGCAGGAACCTGCAGTTTCATCGTACCAGCAAGCTTCTTAGCCATTTGGTTTTCCTTTCAACGTAGGTGAAACGCGTTCCACCCGGTTTATGTTGCGTGGTCCGATCCGGGATCGCGATCCCTGAAACCTCCCACGAGAGAATCTCGCCTGAAGACGATAGAGGCGGCGTTTATAGGGGATTGGTGGGGTTGGCAAGTGGCTGGCTATGCAATTTGGAACGACCAGTTATGGTCCACTCTGGTCGCTACAACCCGCCACAAGATCGTCGAGTACAGGCCAATTAAAGACAAATCTGCTTATCGAGGTGCAGGCCTGATTTTCTGCCGCAGTAGTTTCAACCAACCCACCAAGTCTGTTTGGACGGTCGGAAGCGGTCCAGACATTCCAACATTCACGGGAGGCAATTCTCCATTCACCGACGCCCTCGCCAACTGATTGGAAGAGTTAAGAAACTCCTTGAAGTCACCGCCATGCCGAGGGTCAGTAAACCGGATTTGTACTTTGTCGCAAACGCGGTCTACAAACGGCCCTGAGTTTTTTGCCTTTGTTGCCTCAGCCACGATCCCGAGAGAAAAAATTTGTCGCTTCTCGAGTGTACGCATATTGAGTTGAGCAAAGCTGCATCGGCTTTGGGTACTATAGCAGACATCTACATCTCTATAGCTTCTCTTCTCGAGAGGATTATCCGTATTGTCGTCATACGGATCGTAGATGTTTATCTGCTTTAGTCGCCACCCGCGGGGGAAAATGGCAGCGAAGTAGCCATGGAAAACAGGAATATGAAAATGATCATATTGAATGAATAGATTGCCGTTGGAGCCGAGGGAGATGTTTCTAATCGAAGAAGCCGCGTAATTAACCTTGAAGTCATCGTTTTCGTAGACCCTCAGCGGACCTATATCTTCGATAACAGATGAGTCTCTAAAGGACTCATCAATGTTCTCAAGGAGATCCGCGAGAATTGTGTCTCCTTCTTTTTGGGGGCGAAGCTGTATCGTTTGAAGCGCCCCATTGGACCCAATCTTGTCAATTACAACAGCATCTAACCACATAATGAGTTTCCTATCGCTCAAACACTTTTTAAGCAGTTTATCATTTTAGCAAGTTGACACGATCATTCTTCGTAAATTCTCAGATGAGTACGTTGCCCCGCAAGGGTAGCGCACATAAAACGCCGCGCCGCCAGTGGCAACGCGGCGTCCAAAACTCTGATAGAAGCGACTCAGCCCTGCTTGGTCACCTGCGTAAAGTCCAGTTCCACAGGCGTCTCGCGGCCAAAGATCGAAACCGAAACTTTCAGCTTCTGGTTCTCGTCGTCTACGCCCTCGACCATGCCGTCGAAATCCTCGAACGGGCCGTCGTTGACCTTGACCTTCTCGCCGACCTCGAAGGTGATCATCAGCTTCGGCGCTTCTTCACCTTCCTGAACGCGGTTCAGGATCTGGTTCACTTCGGCGTCGCGCATCGGCATCGGGCGGCCTTGGGGACCAAGGAAGCCGGTGACGCGGTTGATCGAGTTGATCAGGTGATAGCCCTGATCCGACATTTCCATATGCACCAGAACGTAACCGGGCATAAAGCGGCGTTCGGTGGTGACTTTCTTGCCGCGACGGACTTCGATCACCTCTTCGGTGGGGACCAGTACTTCGTCGATATCGTCCTCAAGGCCCTGTTCAGCCACCGACGTGCGGATCTGCTCTGCGATCTTCTTTTCGAAATTCGAAAGAACGCTGACCGAGTACCACCGTTTCGCCATGAACCTGTCGTCCTTGTTTGCCTTGGGCCAAGCCCCGCGTTGCGGGTTCGCCCTGTATTGAAATCCTGTCGCGGCCTGTCCGCGTGTTCCGGAATAAAAAGCGGCGCGCAGCCCGAATCGCCACACGCCCATTCCGAATAGTCCCGTGTGAACTACTCTGAGATTCCGCGCTGTGCAAGGGGGGCTGCGGTGTTTCCGCGCCTGAGGGCAGTTAGCTGAACGCGCCCAGGATCAGTTGCAAGCCGCCACGAATGCCCAGATCGACCAGAGCAAAGAAAACAGCGGTCAGGGCAGCCATGATGAACACCATGACCGTGGTCAACAGCACCTCGCGCCGGGTCGGCCAGACGACCTTGGAAACTTCGGCTCGAACTTGCTGAATGAACTGGATCGGGTTGGTGGTGGCCATTTGGCGGGATCTCTCTGCTAGCGGATAGGCCGGACATAGCCGGGCATTGCGGCAATTTCAAGGGCGGTTGGGATCAACTGTGATTTTGCATCCTCAGCCAGCTACTGCTTGGGTTTGTCATCCCATTCATCGCTGAGGATACGGCGCGCATCGCCCTCGGGGTCTTCGTATTGGTTCGAGCGGACCGTGTAGACAAAAGCAACCAGACCAATTCCGCCCAGAAAAAGGGAAATCGGGATCAGGTAGGCGAGCACTTCCATAACAGTTACCTCAGCCGCAAGGCGTTCAAAGATACGGTAATCGACGAGGTCGACATCGCCAAGGCCGCGATCAACGGCGTTGCTAGTCCGATCACCGCCAGCGGCACCGCAATCACGTTATAGACGGTGGCAATACGGAAGTTCTCGCGAATCCGTTTTGTGGCTTTTACGGCAGTGTCGCAGGCATCGGCGATGGGGGACAGGTCGGTTCCCAGCAGAACGATGTCAGACGCAACCCGCGCCGCATCCAGGGCCGAGGCTGGCGAGATCGACACATGTGCCGCCGCAAGGGCTGCCGTATCATTCAGGCCATCGCCCACCATCAGGACCTTGTGGCCCTGTTCGCTGAGGTCCTGAATGCGCTGCGCCTTGTCCTGAGGCAGCGCTTCGGCAATCCAGTTCTCGATCCCCAGTTTCTCGGCCAGCGCTTTCACCGCACCCGTCGAATCGCCCGAAATCAGGATCACCTGCTTTCCGGTTTTGGCGAAGCCCGAGACGGCCTCGGCCGCGCCTGGTCGCAGGGCATCGGTGAATCGGAAGGCCACCGGCGCGTTCGATCCAACCGAAAGCCAGGCGCAGGTCTCGACCCCTTGTTCCGCACCGACCCAAGCCGCGCGCCCCAGACGCACGCGCTGGCTTCGATACTGGGCCTCTGTGCCAAAACCCGGAACCTCGGTAATGTCGCGCAGCGTGGCGGGTTTGATCCCGGCCTCACGCGCCGCTTTGGCCAGAGCGACCGACAAGGGGTGCGCCGATGCCTCAGCCAGAGCCAGTGCGATCTCAAGATCGGCCGTGGTGTGATCGCCCAGATTGATCACCTCGGGCGCGCCGGAGGTCAGAGTGCCAGTTTTGTCGAAGACGACCGTGTCGACCTCGGCCAGACGCTCCAGCGCGGTGGCGTGTTTTATCAGCATCCCCTTGCGGAACAAACGACCCGAGGCCGCCGTGGTCACCGCAGGAACCGCCAGCCCCAGCGCACACGGGCAAGTGATAATCAACACCGCTGCCGCGATATTAAGGGCCGTGCGCATGTCGCCGGAATAGATGTACCAGCCCACAAAGCTGAGCGCCGACAGGATGTGAACGCCGGGGGCGTAAAGCTTGGCCGCTTTGTCCGCTAGCGAGGTGTATCTAGACCGGCCGGATTCGGCGATGGCCACGAGATCAGCCATACGATGGAGGGATGTATCTTCGCCAACCGCCGTGGCGCGGATGGTCAGAGGGCCGGTCAGGTTGACCTCGCCAGCGCTGACGATCTGGCCTGCCTCAGCAAATACAGGCAGGGTCTCACCCGTCAGCAGGGAGCGGTCCAATTCAGACTGGCCTGAGACAATCTGGCCATCCACCGGCATCCGCCCTCCGGGCCGCACAAGGATCAGGTCTCCGACGGCCAGGGCGGATACAGCGACCTCTTCTTCAGAGCCGTCGATCAGCCGAAGGGCACGAGGGACCTCTAGCGCTGTCAGCTCCTCAGCCGCGGACCGCGCGGCGGCGCGGGTGCGGTAGTCTAAGTATCGACCTGCCAGCAAGAAGAAGGTCAGCGTCAGCGCGGCGTCGAAATAGGCATGCTCGCCGCTGAGTGCTGTTTCCCAAAGCGACGTCACCAGCGCCAGCAAGATCGCCAGAACAATCGGCACATCCATGTTCAGCCGACGCACGCGAAGGGCTGACCACGCATTGGCAAAGAAGGGCTGCGCCGAGAAGGCGATCGCAGGCAGGGCGATCGCGGCAGAGATCCAGTGGAACATATCCCGCGTCGCATCCGTCGCCCCCGACCAGACCGAGACCGACAGCAGCATCACGTTCATCGAGGCGAACCCGGCCACCGCCAAGCGCATCAGCAGATCGCGGCCCGCCTTGTCTGCGTTGGTGGCCGACAGGGCTCCGGCGTCTAGCTCATGCGCCTCATAGCCCGCGCGCTCCAACACCGGGATCAGATCAGTAGCGCGCATTTCAGGCGCGGCTTTGATCATCGCACGCTTCAGGGTCAAGTTGACGCGCGCGTCCTCGACCCCGGGATGGGCGTTCAAAGCCCGCTCAACATTCGCAATACAAGCCGAGCAATGGATGCCGGGCAGAGACAACGCGATCTGCACATCCTCTGGGATTGGCCGCGCAGGTTCCGCCGGGGCGGCGATACACCCCGGACACGCCGCCGTACCTGAGGATAGCTGAGCCGTCACCGCCCTACCCTTTCACGTACAAAGGAACCCGCTGAGCGAACTCGGCCCCTGTATGATCGCGAGCGACCAGACGGATATTCCAGTTCCCCTTGCCCAGCGTCGCAGGCGTTGCATAGGCAAGCCCGTCAAAGGTGAAATCGGGCGAGAAATCATCGCGCACATGGGTTGCGCGGCCCACGACGGCCTGCAACTCGGCCACTTGAACCGGCGCTCCGGTGGCGTCGGTGATGTGCAGGATCAGCAGACCGCCCGTGTTTTCTGCACGTACTTTCCAACCCAATGCCTGATGCTCCTTCAGACGGTCGTTGAACTCCTGACTTGCAACGTAGGAGTTTTTGACCTCCAGCCCCGGGAAGGTTTTGACCGCGCTATAGGCCAAGATCAGGTTCACCGTGATGATCACACCAAAGGCACATACGAACACCGCAAGGGCGTGTTTACCGGTGAATTTCCGCTCGGACATGATCAGTTCCCTCGTCCGTTGAAGCTTGTGTCTTTATAGGCGCGTTCGCCGCTGTCGATATCCTCAACCCAGATCCGGACGGCGGACGTATCCGCACGCGCAGGCCCCGTGTCAGGCGCCGCCGTAATGTAGACGCGTACCAGTTGCGCGGTATCGGGGGCTACAGTTACAGTTTGCCCGTCAACGCCTTCGATTTCCAGTAACATGGCCGGATCGCCGGTTAGAGACAGATTGAACGGACGTTCTTCGCCATGTTTGTTGCGCAGGCGCACGTCGTAGGTGTTGCGGATGGTGCCGTCCGACATAGTAACAAAGGTCGGATTGCGCACAGGCGCGACCGTCAGGTCGATATCGGACCGGATGAACAGGGCAAACAGCAGCGCGAAACCGACCAGAGACCACAACGCGGTGTACATGATCGTGCGCGGACGCAGAATGTGCTTCCAGATATTCTTAGGTGGCTGACCTGCGCGCTCATGCGCCTCATCACTCAGCGCCATATAGTCGATCAAACCCCGCGGTTTGCCGATCTTGGCCATCATGTCGTCGCAGGCGTCGATGCAAAGGGCGCAGGTGATGCACTCCAACTGCTGACCATCGCGAATGTCGATACCAACGGGGCAGACATTCACACAGGCCATGCAATCGATGCAATCACCCAGCTCGGAATCGGCCGTGCGCTTACCTTTGCCGCGCGGCTCACCGCGCCATTCGCGGTAGCCGACGACCAGAGTGTCCTCGTCCATCATCGCGGCCTGAATGCGCGGCCAAGGGCAAGCATAGATGCAGATCTGTTCGCGCGCGAAGCCACCAAATAAGAAGGTGGTACCGGTCAGGATCAACATGGTCGTGTAGGCGACGGGGTGTGCGTTGCCGGTCACCAGATCCCGCAGAAGGGTCGGCGCGTCGGCAAAGTAGAAGACCCAGGCCCCGCCGGTTGCGAGGCCGATCAGGAACCATGCGGTCCATTTTGTCAGACGCAAACGGGCCTTGCGGAGGTCCATTTTCTTTTGCCGATGCAGGCGCAAGCGGGCGTTGCGGTCGCCTTCAATCCAGCGTTCGACCAGAATGAAAAGGTCGGTCCAGACGGTCTGCGGGCAGGCATATCCGCACCACACCCGGCCCAAGGCCGATGTGAACAGGAACAGGCCAAGGCCGGCCATGATCAGCAGGCCCGCAACAAAGTAGAATTCATGCGGCCAGATCTCGATCCAGAAGAAATAGAAGCGGCGGTTGGCCAGGTCCAGCAGCACAGCCTGATCCGGCAGGCTGGGACCGCGGTCCCATCTGATCCATGGGGTGACGTAGTAGATCCCCAAGGTCACAATCAGGATAATCCATTTCAGGTTCCGGAACGGACCTGAGACACGCCGAGGAAAGATGGGTTCTCGGGCGGCATACAAGCTGGGGGCGGGATCGGAATCGCTCACTGGCTGGCTCCAAGGATGGGTCTTATGGAAGTGTGTTCTTCCAGATCATGGACGCGCAAACATTGACATGGGTCAAAACGCGCATCGGACAAACACCTTTTACCGCGCGTCACCCGCCTGCCGCCTTAGCCAGCTGACAAAGGTCTTTACTGCCGGCCTAAGAGGCGTTTTGGCCGTCAAAACGTGGTATCCGCTGCTTTCCGGCTCAGTATGGAGCTCGACAAGGCGGCCCGCCTTGATGTCCTGCTCGACGAAATGTCGCACCGTAGCCGTGACGCCCTGCCCCGCACGCAGCCCTTCAAGCAGCAAGGTCCCCGGCAGCGAGATGCGCCGCCCCTGTGGCGGGTGATCCACCCCACGTCTGGCCAGCCATGTCGAGGCCTCGGTGGTTCCGAACTCTTCCAGCCAAGGCAGCTGGCTCAACTCTTCCGGCGTCCAACCCGATCGACCGCCCAGCAGGCTGGGGGCCGCGACGACAACAAAAGGGGTTTCAAGCAGCATTTGGCAGTCCACACCGGGCCACCCCCCGGACCCGTACCTGATCGCGACATCGACGCCGCCCGGCGTCAGTTCCACCAGATGCGGAGAAGGGTCGATCGTCAGGCTGATTTCAGGGTATTTGGCCTGAAATTCCGGCAATCGCGGCATCAACCACGAGGCGGCGAAGGTTGGTGTCAGAGACACGTGAACCGGACGGGCGCTGCCTGCGCTCATCACCTCTTCCACGGCAGCGCCGATTGAGCCGAACCCAAGCTGCACCGCACGCGCCAGATGCGCGCCTTCGGGTGACAGGGAAAGCGACTTTCCATCGCGCCGGACCAGAGCCACACCCATGTGCTTCTCCAGCACGCGCAACTGCTGGCTTATGGCAGCATGGCTCACATTCAGCGCAGCACCTGCCTGCACCACACCACCCTTTTCGGCAAAGGCCGAAAAAGCGCGAAGGGACGAGAGTGGAGGCAGTTTCAACCAGTTCATATGTAATCCTAGCTTACATATAGAAATAGCAATTGGCTCGCATCCTGTACAGGGAAACATCATCCTTGATGCATACAGAAAACGCGAAAGGAAAGCGCCATGCTGAGTGTTTTTGCGAAATCGTTCATGACCGCGACACGGATCAACGAGCCCCATCTCAGGGACGCACCAAAACTAGCCCGCAACAAAGCGCGCTGGTTGCCCGAGCATCATTGGTGGAGGAAACACCCGCGCACGGTCGATCTTGAAGACCTTTGAAACGCGGTCTGTTCTGGATTGGCCAATGGCCCTATGATGGTTTTGGAAATAGGCACCGGCTGTTCAGGAAACGCGCGAACAGATGGAACAGCCGGTGCCGGGACCTGGGGTCAGCAAGCCGCCCCAAGGTATTCTTTTAGCCTTACTGACCGCCACCCAGTTGGTGGACATAGGCGGTCACGGCACGGATCTGCGCCTCGGTCAGGCGGGTATCCCAGTTGGGCATCACACCAAAGCGGCTATAGGTCACCGTCTCAGTGAGGGCCTCTTCGCTGCCGCCATAGAGCCAGATGGCATCCGTCAGGTTTGGCGCGCCCTGGAAGACGTCGCCTTTGCCGTCCTCGCCGTGACAGGCGGCACAATTGTCTTCGAAGACAACCTTGCCTGCCTGCGCGGCCGCATCATCGGTCTGCGCATTGGTCAGCGACATCACGTACTGAACCACCTGAGTGATTTCTTCGCCTTCGAGGATCTCACCAAAGGCCGGCATCTCGGAATAACGCGCATCGTCGCTTTCCTCGTTCCGGATCCCGTAGCTGACGGAGAAGTGGATATCCTCCATCGTACCACCCCACAGCCATGCGTCATCCAGCAGGTTCGGGAAGCCCGTCGCGCCCTGCGCGCCCGAGCCATGGCACTGCGCACACCAGGTGCGGAACACGGCGCTGCCTGCGTTGACGGCATATTGCTGCAACTCAGGGTCTGCCGAGATTTCCTCGAGCGGGGTCTCGACCAGCTTGGCGTTCCACGGGGCGTTGGCCTCTTCGAACGAGACCAGCTCCTGCTGGACTTCGGCCCGAGATGACCAACCCATGACGCCTGCCGTTGCCGACTGAACCAGTGGCCATGCGGGATACATGATCGTGTAAATTACACCCCAGAAGATCGTGGCGTAGAAGGTCCACAGCCACCAGCGGGGCATCGGGTTATCAAATTCTTCGATGCCGTCCCAGCTATGACCGGTTGTATTCGGGTCACCCGGCTGTTTTTCAGGTGTCTTAGTCATTTCCGCGCCTCCTCGGATGTGGCGGGTTGGTCTTGCTGCGGTGCGGGTGCATCAACGTGCCGGAAAGGGATGTTGGCTGTGTCGCTGTATTCCTTGCTGGCGCCTGGGCGGAACACCCAGATGATGATGCCAACAAAGAAGGCGAACAGCAGAAGCAACATCCAGCTATCTGCAAACTGCCTCAGGAGAGTATATTCTTCCATTGCACCCTCCCTCAGCGGTTTGCGTCAGGCGTGAAGGTCGAGAAGTCGACCAGCGTACCCAGCATCTGCAGATAGGCGATCAGCGCGTCAGCCTCGGTCAGGTCGGATTGACCATCGAAGTTACGCACGTTGACCTTGTCACCGTAGCGCTCCAGCAGCCCGTCATAGTCGCTGTCGGGATCGGCCTGAGCGCGGAAGTCGGCTTGCGCGTTCTCCAGCATCTCGTCGGTGTACGGTGTACCGACTACCGCGTTTGCCGCCATGATATCGCCGATATACTTGCCGTCGATCTTGCGGTTTTCGAGGAAGCCATATTTCGGCATCACCGATTCCGGCACCACCGATTGCGCATCGCGCAGGTGGCGTACATGCCAATCGTCCGAGTAACGGCCGCCGACACGTGCCAGATCAGGTCCGGTCCGCTTGGACCCCCACTGGAACGGATGGTCATACATCGACTCGGCCGCCAGCGAGTAATGGCCATAACGTTCGACCTCGTCCCGCATGGGGCGAATCATCTGGCTGTGGCAGACATAGCAGCCTTCGCGGATGTAGATCTCACGGCCCGCCATCTCGAGAGGGGTGTAAGGGCGCATGCCCTCCACCTTCTCGATGGTGTTCTCAAGATAGAACAGCGGGGTGATCTGAACGATGCCACCGATGGTCACGACCAGAAAGCTGAAGATCAGCAGAAGGGTCGCGTTGGTCTCAAGCACTTTGTGTTTGTCAAGAATTGCCATTGCTCCGGCCTCCTTTATTCAGCCGGGACTGCGACGGTCAGGCTGGCCTCTTTGGCCGGTGCCTTACGCACAGTCATCCACAGGTTGTAGCACATGATCACCGAGCCAGCGAGGAATAGAACCCCACCTAGACCGCGAACCACATACATCGGGAACTTGGCGGCAACGGTGTCAGCGAACGAGTTCACCAGGAAGCCGTTGGCATCCACTTCGCGCCACATCAGGCCTTCCATGATACCGGTGACCCACATCGACGCGGCATAGAGAACGATGCCGATCGTGGCGAGCCAGAAGTGCCAGCTGACCATCTGCAGGGAATACAGACGCTCACGCTTCCAAAGGACAGGCACCAGATAGTACAGCGCACCAAAGGTGATCATGCCGTTCCAGCCCAGCGCGCCCGAGTGTACGTGACCAATTGTCCAGTCGGTGTAGTGGCTGAGCGAGTTCACCGCACGGATCGACATCATCGGACCCTCAAAGGTGGACATGCCGTAGAAGCCGACCGAGATGACCATCATACGGATGATCGGGTCGGTGCGCAGCTTGTCCCATGCGCCCGACAAGGTCATCAGACCGTTGATCATACCACCCCAGGACGGCATCCACAGTACGATCGAGAACACCATGCCCAGCGTCGAGGCCCAGTCAGGCAACGCAGTATAGTGCAGGTGGTGCGGACCGGCCCAGATATACAGGAAGATCAGCGCCCAGAAGTGGATGATCGATAGCTTGTAGGAGAATACGGGACGTTCGGCCTGTTTCGGGATGAAGTAGTACATCATGCCCAGGAAGCCCGCAGTCAGGAAGAAGCCCACAGCGTTGTGGCCATACCACCACTGGATCATGGCATCTTGCACACCCGACCAGACGATAACCGATTTCGAACCCCAGATGCTGACCGGGATGGTCATGTTGTTGACCAGATGCAGCATCGCGACAGTCACGATAAAGGCCAGGTAGAACCAGTTGGCCACATAGATATGCGGCTCTTTCCGTTTGATGATCGTACCCAGGTAGACAGCCAGATAGGCGACCCAAACGATGGTCAGCCACAGGTCCACATACCATTCAGGCTCGGCATATTCCTTGGACTGCGTGCCACCCAGAACATATCCGGTCGCTGCCAGAACGATGAACAGCTGATAGCCCCAGAACACGAACCAGGCCAGGTTTCCGCCCCAAAGGCGCGCCGCGCTGGTGCGTTGGACCACGTAGAACGAGGTCGCGATCAGAGCGTTACCGCCAAAGGCAAAAATTACCGCAGAGGTGTGCAGCGGACGCAACCGCCCAAAGTTCAGATAGCCTTGCGCCCATTCGAAGTTGAGCGTCGGAAATGCCAGCTGGAACGCAATAAAGGTTCCCGCCAGGAACCCGACCACGCCCCAGAAGGCAGTTGCGATCACGCCGTAGCGGATCACGCCGTCCATGTACTCGCCCGAGTGATCGACAAGAATATCTGGCTCATCCGTGTTTCGAAGCGTCCAGATGAACAGACCACCGGCGATGATCATCACCAGTATCGCATGCACCTGATACGCCAAATCGCGTGCATAATTGGACCCGATCGCGGCAAACAGCACGATCAGACCAAGCACGATCAGCTTGATGTAATTCGACATATTGCGTCCCTTTACCCTGCCCTGCGCGATTTACGTGCCGCACAGAACCTTTTTGACTGTGGTTCGTAATGTAGAAGAACGTCCTCTGCCGCTTTGATCTGAGTCAAGACAATCCGTTGTTTTCTGTGACACCCATAGTCAAGTGGAGGGGCGCTGGTCGCATTGGATCGGCTGCTCGAAAGACGAGGTCGATATGGCTTACAAATCAATTCTCACAATAATGACGGAAACTACGAATGCGCAGGCAGCACTGTCTCAGGCGGCGGCATTGGCCGAGGCGCAGGATGGTCATGCCGAGGCCTTGTGCCTGGGTGTCGATCGCAGTCAGACAGGGTATTACTACGCCGGGGCGAACGCACTTATCCTTCAGGAAACCCTCAGCCGGGCCAATGCCGAGGCCGAAGAGTTGCTTAGCTATGCCGAGGATTTTCTGGGAAAAACCGGTGTGCGGTGGTCGGCCGAAAACGGAGTCGCCCAGATCGCGGACATAGGACGCCACGTTGCCCATCGGGCGCGGTTCTCGGATTTGGTTGTCCTGCCTCACCCGTATGGCGAGGGGCGCGGTGCCGAGGCGGAACCAATTGTCGAAGCCGCAATGTTCGAAGGTCACGCTCCGGTCATGGTCGTCCCAAACGCGGGGCAACCTGTTTCGAAGCCCATGAACATCATGATCGCCTGGAACGAAAGCGTCGAGGCCATGCGAGCGGTGCGCTGCGCCCTGCCGTTTTTGAAAGACGCCGATCTGGCGCGTATCGTGGTGATCGACCCGCCACGGCATGGGCCCGACCGCTCTGACCCGGGTGGCATGCTGTCCCAGATGCTCGCGCGGCACGGTGTCCGGTGCGAAATCGAAGTCCTCAGCAAAACCATGACCCGGGTGTCGGACATTCTGAACCGCCACGCTATGGACACTGAATCAGACATGATTGTCATGGGCGCCTACGGCCATTCTCGCTTTCGCGAAGCGATCCTTGGCGGTGCCACGCGCAACATGCTGGAACAATCCGCTGTACCAGTCTTCATGGCGCACTGATCGCGTGCTGACCCGAACAAAAAGCCGCCCTGCGGGGCGGCTTGATCACCTTGGCATATGCCTGTCAGGTGGCGTCGCTAAACCAAGAAACCTCCGTCCGAGTCATCCCCGGCCTCTTCCATAAGGCGACCCAGATCGGGGATGGTCACGTGGCGCTTGCCTTCCAACACGATAACCTCGTCCTTTTTCAGGGCCGAGATCTGTCGGCTCACCGTCTCAAGTGTCAGACCGAGGTAATCCGCCATCGCCTCACGCGTCAGCGGCAGGTCGAACACGAGCGGGCCTGACAGCCCTTTCTGCGTGATCGACGCATCCCGGCGCGCAATGATCGAAAGCAGGCTGGCGATCTTCTCCCGCGCCGTCTTGCGGCCCAGAACGAGCATCCATTCCCGCGCTGCGTCCAGCTCATCCAGAGTCATCTGCAAAAGCCGATGCGCGATATGAGGAGTCTCACTCAACAACCCTTCGAACGGCTTCTTGCGAAAGCAGCACATCACCACATCCGTGGTGGCCTGAACGTCATATGGCGCAGAATCACGTCCGGGACGCCCGACGAAATCGCTGGGCAGCAGCAGACCCACCATCTGGGTCCGCCCGTCCTCCATCGTCTGGGTCAGGGACGCGATACCCGATACGACCGAGCCGACAAAGTTCATCTGATCGCCGGACCAGATGATCGTCTGACCCGCTTCGAAACTGCGATAATATTTAATCTCTTCAAGGGACTGTAGCTCGTCCGCATCGCACCGGGCACAGACGGCTCGATGACGAATCGGGCATTCATCACAGTTGGAATGATCAAACTTTAGCTCTACTGACATTCGCTTTCCTACTTGATCTCTATCAAAGCAACCAAGACTTGGGTCCCTTAAAGGTATCTCCATGATAGATAAATCACAATTGGCAAGGCTTGGACTTTTTGACGCGAAGGTGCCTCGCTACACCAGCTACCCGACCGCCCCCCATTTCAGCAATGACGTGGGGGCTGATCTTTTTGGTGACTGGATCGCCCGGATTAAACCCGGCAGCGCCATCTCGCTCTATGTTCATGTCCCCTTCTGTCGGCGTCTATGCTGGTTCTGCGCCTGCCGCACGCAAGGCACGCAAACCGACAGCCCAGTTGTCGCCTATGTGGACGTACTGAAGGCCGAGCTGGACCTGTTGGCCGCGCGCCTGCCCGAGGGGGTGGTTCTATCTCGCCTGCATTGGGGCGGTGGCACCCCGACCCTGCTGAATGCCGACCTGATGCGCGATCTGGCGCGCTACATTCTGGATATCGTGCCGCTAGGGCCGGATGCCGAGTTCTCGGTCGAGATCGACCCGAATGAGATTGACGAAGCGCGGCTGGATGTCCTCGCCGAAGCGGGCATGAACCGCGCCTCGATCGGGGTGCAGGATTTCGATGATGAGATCCAGAAAACCATTGGGCGCATCCAAAGCTACGACACCACGCGGGATGCGGTGGATATGATCCGCGCGCGAGGGATCACCAGCCTGAATGCCGATATCCTGTTTGGTCTGCCACACCAGACCAAGGCGCGGATGACCGAAAGTGTGCAAAAGCTGTTGTCGCTCAGCCCGGATCGCGTCGCGCTCTACGGCTATGCCCATGTTCCATGGATGGCGAAACGACAGCAACTGATCCCGTCCGAGGCGCTGCCAACGCCCGAGCAGCGTCTGGATCTTTTCGACACCGCCCGCCGCCTGTTCATGTGGGACAACTACGCCGAGATCGGAATCGACCACTTCGCAACGCAAGAGGACGGGCTGACCAAAGCGTTGAAAGCGGGCCAACTGAAACGCAACTTCCAAGGCTATACCGATGATCAGGCCGAAGTTCTGATCGGCGTCGGTGCAAGCTCGATCTCGCGCTTTCCGCAGGGCTACGCGCAAAACAACCCCGCGACCTCGGCTCATACAAAGGCAATCCGCGACGGTCAGTTCTCGACCTCGCGTGGGCATGCGTTCAAGGGACAGGACGTGCTGCGTGCCCGCTTAATCGAAGCGTTGATGTGCGATTTTCGGGTCGACTCGGCCGAGATCCTGCGCAGCCATGATGTATCCATCGCAGAGCTGAACAAGATGTATGCCGAGGTGAACGCAAGATTTGACGGCCTTTTGCGATTCACCGAAGACGGGCTGTTCATCCCGCCCGAGGCGCGTGCTTTGACCCGAATGATCGCGCGCAGTTTCGATGCCTATGACCTGAGCAAAGCCGGACATAGCTCTGCGATCTGACCTTGGGTTTCAGGGTCGGGTTTCGGCACCTCCAAGCCGATCCCGAACGGGGGCTTGACGCAACACTGGTGTTTTCTCCACACTCGGGGCGTGGGTCTTCGATCAGATCCACAGCCCGAGGCAGGCAAATCCGCAGACAAACCATGCCAACGCATTTGCGCAAGGCAGCCCCTTTCGTGCAGCCACTCTGCAACCTGAAAGAGGGACAGCACATATGCGCGTTTTCACCGTCCTAGGCCCCAGTCAATCGGGCAAATCCACTCTGGTCGAGGCCATCAGCCGCCTCGACGGGCGCCCGACAACATTCGACATCTCCGGAACCGTGCATTTGCACGGTTTTTCTTATTTGGACGAACCGTGGTGTGCGGTTGACGTGGATGGCGGCGGCGATGCGCTGGCCTATGTGGGACCAGCCATGGCGATCTCGGACGCCGCCGTGGTCGTCGTCCCGCCAGACCCCGATGCGGCCGTACTATGCGCGCCGTACCTGCGGCTCGTGGAAGAGGCAGGCATTCCTTGCTTTCTGTTCATCAACAGAATGGACAACCCCAATGGCCGTATCCGCGACATCATCGCGGCCTTGCAGACCTATTGCACCCATCACATCGCCTTGCGGCAGGTCCCGATCCGTGACGGCGATACAATCATAGGCGCGGTCGATCTGATCTCGGAACGCGCTTGGAAGTATCAGGAGGGCCAGCCCTCGGCCTTGATCGAACTGCCTCAATCCGTCGAGGACCGTGAACAGGAAGCGCGTACTGAATTGTTGGAAACGCTCTCGGATTTCGATGACCATCTGCTGGAGCAGCTTATAGAAGACAAGCAGCCCCCTAGCGCCGAGATTTACGATCTGGCCGCTCAGGTCCTGCAAAATCATCAGCTGATTCCGGCCTGCCTGGGGGCCGCGCAACATGGCAATGGGCTCACCCGCTTGATGAAAGCGCTGCGACACGAAGCGCCCGAGTTCGATATCGCCGCCGGCCGAGATGAGGCCGCGGACAATGCACGCGCGATTGCGGGCTTTGCCGATGTGAAGAAACATATTGGCAAGATCACCGTGCTGCGCGGGCTGGGCGATGGTGTCAAAGCGCATGAAGCACTTGGGGGCGAAACGGTCGGCAATTTGACGAGCCTCGACGCCAAAACACAGATTGGCGCGTTGGAGGCCGGACAAATCGGGCTTGCAGTTAAGTCTGACCACCTGAACCCCGGATACATATACGACAGCCGTTCGGCTACGCCACTTCCGGATTGGGCGTCTTCGCACCCAGTTGCGCATCGGCAGGTCGTCTCACCCGCGCATGAGCGCGACGACGTACGCCTATCAAACGCTCTGAGCCGTTTGGTCGAGATCGACCCGGGGTTGCATATGGAACAAGACGAGCTGAGCGGTCATTCCGTACTGGGTTCACAGGGTCCGCAACATATGCGGCGCGTGACGGCAAAGCTGCTAGAGGATTTCGGGATCGAGATCGAAACCGACCCGGTCGAGACCGCCTATCGCGAAACCATCCGTACGCCGGTCGAACATCGCCACCGTCATCGCAAGCAATCGGGCGGCGCCGGACAATTCGCCGACGTTGTGATCTCGGTCGCGCCTCTACCCCGTGGCTCGGGCTTTCAATTCGAAGAGGTTGTGAAGGGCGGTGCGGTGCCGAAGAACTACATCCCATCAGTGGAGCACGGGGCCAAAGACGCTTTGGTACAAGGCCCCGAAGGCTTCCCGGTCGTGGATGTCAAAATCACCCTCAACGACGGCAAACACCACAATGTCGATAGTTCGGACTACGCGTTCCGGACGGCGGGCAAGAACGCAGTGCGTGAGGCACTGCCGCAGGCCAAGCCCGTGGTACTGCAGCCGATTCTCACGGCCGAGATTCATCTGCCGTCTGATTTCGTCGGAGATCTGGTTCCCACGATCAGTTCGCTACAAGGGCAGGTTTTGGGGTTCGAGGGCAATCCGAATGCCTCAGGTTGGGAAATCTTCAACGCCCAACTTCCCGCCGTAGCACAGGATGAGTTGCACCGAACTCTCGCCAGTGCCACGCGGGGAACGGGGTGGGTCAATCTGAGCTTCGATCACTATGAAGAGCTTCGCGGACCGGTCCCCAAATCCGCCGATCGCGAGAAAGCCAGCGCCTGAAGGAAACGCGAGGCGGGCCTTAGCCCGCCGCCGCAATCAGTTCACGGGTGTAATCTGTTTGCGCATTTTCAAACAGATCCTCGGATGCGCCCATCTCGACCACGTCGCCGTTACGCATGACGATGACGTTGTGGGACATCGCCCGCACAACTTTCAGGTCGTGGCTGATGAACAGATACGCCAGCCCGTATTTCCGCTGCAGATCTCGCAGGAGATCAACGATTTGCACCTGCACCGTCATGTCCAGCGCGCTTGTCGGCTCATCCAGTACCAGTAGTTTCGGGCGCAGCACCATGGCCCGCGCAATCGCAATCCGCTGACGTTGCCCGCCCGAAAACTCATGCGGGTAGCGGTCCATTGAGGCCGGGTCCAAGCCCACCTCTGTCATCACTTCGGCCACTAGCTCGCGCGGGGCACGATGGGGGTCGACATTGTGAATGGACAGCCCCTCGGAGATGATCTGCTGGCATGTCATACGTGGGCTCAGGCTGCCGAACGGGTCCTGAAATACAATCTGCATGTCCTTGCGCAGACGCCGCAACTCTCGCGTGGACCAGCGGCGAACATCCTGATCGCGGAAGGTGATCCCACCCTCGGACGCGATCAACCGCATGATGGCCAGCGCCATCGTCGTCTTGCCCGAGCCACTTTCGCCGACAATCCCAAGGGTTTCCCCGGCCCTGACGCTGAACGTCGCATCGTTGACGGCCTTCACATAACCGACCGTGCGTTTCAGAAAACCGCGCTGGATCGGGAACCAGACCTTCAGATGGTCGGCCCGGGCGACCTCTTCCGCGTCTGCGGCGACGGGGTCGGGATGCCCCGAAGGCTCGGCCTCCAGCAGTTTACGCGTATAGGGATGCTGTGGGTTGTTGAAAATCTCAGCCGTGATTCCGGTTTCGACAATCTCACCATCCTTCATCACACAGACCCGGTCGGCGATCCGACGCACAATTCCAAGGTCATGGGTGATGAAGAGCATCCCCATGTTCTCGGATTTCTGCAGCTCGGCCAGAAGTTCTAGGATCTGCGCCTGAATGGTCACGTCCAAGGCGGTCGTCGGTTCATCCGCGATCAGAACATCCGGTTTGTTGGCCAGCGCCATAGCAATCATCACACGCTGCCGCTGCCCGCCCGAAAGCTGGTGCGGATAGCTGTCCAGACGATCCTCAGGGTCGCGAATGCCAACCTTGTTCAGCAACTCCACAATTCTGTCGCGCGCGGCATCCCCGGCCAAGCCCTGATGCAGAGCCAGCGATTCCGCCATCTGTTTCTGGATCGTGTGCAGCGGGTTGAGAGAGGTCATCGGCTCCTGAAAGATGAAGCTGATATCGTTGCCGCGCACCTCCATCAACTTGTCCTCGGACGCCCCGATCATCTCGGCCCCGTCATATTTGACCGAACCTTCGACCATGGCGCTGTCGCCCAGCAGCGACACTGTCGACAATGCCGTCACCGACTTGCCCGAGCCGGACTCACCCACCAGTGCCACCGTCTCACCTCGATCCACGGTGAAGGAGACGCCTTTGACCGCAGCCGATACCTCGCCGTCCTGGCGGAACGAGACCTTGAGGTTGTTTACATCCAAAAGGCTCATGAGAAGGTCTTTCTGGGATCAAACGCATCGCGGACGCCTTCAAAAATGAAGACCAACAGCGACAGCATGATGGCGAAGGTGAAAAAGGCGGTGAAGGCCAGCCACGGGGCCTGCAGGTTCTGTTTGGCTTGCAGAGTCAGCTCACCCAGAGACGGGGCCGAAGAGGGTAGACCGAAGCCAAGGAAATCCAATGAGGCTAGCCCGCCAATTGTACCAGTCACGATGAAGGGCATGAAGGTCAGCGTCGCAACCATCGCATTTGGCAGCATGTGACGGAACATGATGGTCATGTTACCGACGCCCAGCGCCCGCGCGGCGCGGACATATTCCAGATTGCGCGCCCGCAGGAACTCGGCCCTTACAACGCTGACCAAGCCGGTCCAGCTGAACAGGATCATCAGGATCACCAGAAGCCAGAAACTTCGACCCAGAATGGCGAACATAATGATGATGACATAGAGCGACGGAGTCGCGGACCATATCTCGATGACCCGTTGAAAAATCAGGTCGAGCCAGCCACCAAAGAAACCCTGAATAGCCCCGGCGAAAATACCGATCAGGCTGGCCACGCCGGTTACCATCAGCGTGAACAGGATCGACAGACGGAAACCATAAATCACCCGCGCCAGCACGTCCCGTTTGGTATCATCCGTCCCCAGTAGGTTCTGACCATTCGGCGGCAAGGGGGCCGCTCCAGGGCGATCGACACTGGTGTTGTAGGAATAGGGGATCAGCGGCCAGATCGCCCAGCCGCGCTCGAACCCTTCGGCCTGATAAGTCCCTGCCTCGATCTGCTCGATTATACCTTCGGGGTCGTCGAAACAGTCCTCAAGCCCGCCACTGTCGATCAGGCAGCGTACCTCGGGGTCGCGATAGATCGCCTCGGTCTGGAAATCGCCACCAAATTCAGTTTCCGGATAGAAGTTAAAAATCGGCGTGTAGAATTGACCACGATATTGCACGAGGATCGGTTTATCGTTGGCAATGAACTCGGCGAATAGGGACAGACCGAACAGCACCGAAAAGATGATCAGAGACCAAAAGGCTCGGCCATTGCGTCGGAAATTGCGCCAACGTCGCTGGTTGAGAGGGGACAGCGCCATTTACCCCTCCCTCTTCTCAAAATCGATACGCGGATCGACCAGCACATACATCAGGTCGCTGATGATACCGACAACCAGCCCCATCAGACCAAAGATGAACAGAGTGCCAAAGATCACCGGATAGTCCCGCGCCACTGCAGCCTCGAACCCAAGGCGACCCAGACCGTCCAAAGAGAAGATCGTCTCGATAATGATCGAGCCGCCGAAGAAGACACCAATGAACACCGCCGGGAAACCCGCAATCACGATCAGCATCGCGTTGCGGAAGACATGGCCATAGAGGACCTTGCGCTCCCCCAATCCCTTGGCGCGAGCAGTCATGACATATTGCTTTTTGATCTCATCCAGAAACGAATTCTTGGTCAGCAGTGTCAGCGTCGCAAAGGCTGAAATCGTCAGAGCAATGATCGGCAGCGCGATGTGCCAGAAATAGTCGGCTATTTTGCCCAAAAGGCTCAGGCTGTCCCAATTGTCCGAGGTCAGCCCCCGCAGCGGGAAGATCTGCCAGTAGGATCCACCGGCGAACAGTACCAAAAGGAGGATGGCAAACAGGAATCCGGGAATCGCGTAGGCCACGATGATGGCTCCGCTCGTCACGGTATCGAACCGCGACCCGTCCTTAACTGCTTTGCGGATGCCTAGCGGGATAGAGACCAGATAGGCGATCAGCGTCGACCACAGGCCCAGCGAGATCGACACGGGCATCTTTTCCAGCACCAAATCAATCACGCTGATCGACCGGAAATAGCTCTCACCAAAATCGAGCGTCAGATAATTACCCATCATGCCAAGAAAACGCTCAAGCGGCGGCTTGTCGAAACCAAACTCCTTTTCCAATTCGGCAATGAACTCCGGAGGCAGGCCGCGCGCACCCACATATTTGTCGTCGAAGACACCGCCTGCAGGCTCGGACCCGGCACCGGCGTCTCCACCCCCGGCGAAGCCCGCAAAGACATCGCCCTGTCCTTCGATCTGAGCGATGATTTGTTCAACGGGTCCACCCGGAACGAACTGCACCAGCGTGAAGTTGACGACCATTATGCCCAGCAAGGTCGGAATGACCAAAAGCAGGCGTCTTAGAATATAGGCGCCCATTTTACCGCAGCGCGCCTTTTGCCTTCAAATCGGCTTCTTTCTCGGGGTTGATCCACCAAAGGTCCAATTGACCTAACGAATAGGGCGGCAGGTTCTCAGGGTATTCGTACATGTCGTAATAGGCTGTCCAGTAGTCCGCGATGTATCCCACGGGGATCACGAAAAACTCATATCTCAGGGCACGATCCAACGCCATAAGTGCTGCGTCCTGATCAGCCTGATTGTCGGTTTCAAAAGACGCTTCAATAATCGCGTCGACCAACGGGCTTGCCAGGCCAGCGGGATTGAACAGGCTAAAAGCTGCCTCTTCGGACCCATACATCTGGCTCAATCCGCCTCCGGTCGACAGGAACGACCCATACCGCGTGGAATAGACCATGTCGTAGTCGCGCTCTCGGCTACGCAATGTATATTGTGCCGGATCAACCTTTTCCGCAGATGCATCTACACCCAGTGCCTGAAGATTCTGAACATAGGTTTCGATCATCGTCGCCGTCGATGTCGGCAAGTTCGAAGGGTATGGGATATTCACCTTCAGTGTTTGCCCTTCGGCATTGCGACGCACGTTGCCTTCGCCCACTGGCCAGCCTGCCTCGTCCAGCATCTTCGACGCTTTGCGCAGGTTGCGCCGGTCGTTCAGGCGTGCTGGGTTGGATTCATGAGCAACGACGACATCCTCGGATAGAAAATCGGCTGGGACGACATCGCCAAGCGTTTCCAAGAAGGTCAGCTCTGGGCCCGCTGGGGTGCCCTGCGCTTCAAGCGGTGTGCCTTGCACAAAAGAGTTGCGAGGTGAATTCAATCCAAACAACAAGGATTCGTTTGCCCATTCAAAGTTGAATGCCAGAGCCAACGCTTTGCGGACGTTCTTGTCTGCGAATTGGGGCTTGCCGAGATTGAACACAAAACCAGACGGTGTCGGCGGGCTGCCATCCTTGATTTCGTCACGCACAACCGAACCTTCTGTCAGCTTGGGGAAGTCATAGCTTGTCGCCCAGAGCTTGGGATCGCTCTCGATCCGCATCGTATATTCGCCCGCCTTGAAACCTTCGAAAGCGGCAGTCTGGTCAGCGAAATACTCGACGCGAATAGTGTCAAAGTTGTTGCGGCCTACGTTGAACGGCAGGTCTTTGCCCCAATAGTCGTCGCGGCGCTTATAGACGATACGGCGGTTGATATCGTAACTGTCCAGTTTGTATGGGCCCGACCCCACCGCCACTTCCAGACGAGGTTCATCCAGACGACGCGACTCGTCGGCTTCAAACCACGCTTTCGAGAAAACGGGCGTCGATCCTACGGTTTCGATCAAGCTACGGCGCGTGACTTCTGGGTTGAACGTGAACCTTACAGTGTGATCATCTAGCGCCTCAGCCCCGGTGACCATACGCCCGACGGCCTGCGCGTAAGACGGCAGGCCCTGCTCGATAAACAAACGGTGGCTGTAAACAACGTCTTCAGCCGTGACCGGTGTTCCATCCCAGAACATGGCCTCAGGGCGCAAGTTGAAAATGACGTAGTTGCGCCCTTCGTCATACTCGAGGCTTTCCGCCAGAACACCGTAGTACTGACCGACGCTGTCATCCGCGCTTTCAAACAGGCGGTCATATTGGATTGTGGTTAACGCTCCGCTCCGACCCTTTCGTGAGTAAGGATTCAGCGAGTCAAAGGTTCCAGAGGCTGCCAGTGACATCTCACCGCCCTTGGGAGCGTCGGGATTCACGTAATTCAGATGAGGATAGTCAGCCGGGTAATCCAGATTTCCGAAATAGGAGTACCCGTGACTGGTTGTAACGTTTTCATCATTCGCTTGGGCGACCTCGGCTGATCCGAGCGTTACGGCGACCAACCCTAAGACCACCCCCCAATGCCGAATACTCATGTCGCGCGCAGCAAGCAGGAGGGGTTTCATATGGCTCATCCTCTGGATTGTTGTCGTCATCTATGTCTGTTCCGCCAGCTAAATCGCCAGTCCTGGCTGATTCAAGTTTAGAATGCGTGAACGCTTTGTGAAGATTTTCGACATAAAAAAAGCCGCTGCACAAGGCAGCGGCTTTGGGTTTTTTCGCAAACGTGATGGCAATCAGTTGCCGATGGTTTGCAGATAGGCAATCAGGTCAGCGCGTTCTTGAGGCTTTTTCAGGCCGGCAAAGCTCATGGATGTACCAGAGATATATGCGCTGGGTCTTTCAACGAAGGCATCAAGCGCTTCGGGGGTCCAGTTGCCACCATGCGCTTGCATCGCCGCCGAATAGCCGGTGAAGCCTTTTGCCGACGCAACGGGCCGGTCTACAATGCCGTACAGGTAGGGTCCGGTGCCGTTCGCACCGTCTTCCAACTTGTGGCACGCAGTACATTTGCGGAAAACTCTGGCGCCCTTTTCAGGGTCTGCGGCGGCCAGCAGGTCTTCAAAGACCACCTCTTCGCCATCGGCGCTTTCACCCGAGCTTTCGGTCTCGATGATGTAGGCAGCCTGTGCATCCCCATGGCCCCCATGCGAATGGTACAGGATGTCACCACCCCATTTGGCAAGAAGCAGCACAAGGAACGTGCCGAACAGGCCCGCAGCGGCCTTGGTAACTGTCATCGTGTCGAACATTGATCGCTAGTCCATTTCAGCTGTCTGAAAAGGTGTCTAAGGCTTCCCCTTGCGAGAGGCAAGGTATAGACACCGCGACGAAACGCCCAATTTTGTAACTTGTTGCACGGGACCGACCAAATGACCAAACGCATTGCCTTTCAAGGCGAACCCGGCGCCTACAGCCACGAGGCCTGCCGCAACGCACGCCCGGAAATGGAGGCGCTGCCCTGCCGTACTTTCGAGGATGTGATCGAATCGGTTCGCTCCGGCGCGGCCGATCTGGCGATGCTGCCGGTCGAGAACACGACCTATGGGCGGGTGGCCGATATCCACCGGCTGTTGCCGCATAGTGGTCTGCAGATCATTGATGAGGCCTTCGTGCGCGTCCACATCAACCTGCTGGCCGTGCCCGGTGCGACGCTGGACGACATCACCGAGGCGCATTCCCATTTGGTGCTGCTGCCCCAATGCGCGGGCTTTCTGCGCCAGCACGGTATTCATGGGCGGGTCAGCCCCGACAACGCCCGCGCCGCGCGTGAGGTGTCCGAGGCGGGTGAAATCCATTCCGCCGCTCTGGCTAGCGAACTGGCCGGAGAGATCTACGGCCTGAACGTCTTGGCCCGCCATATCGAGGATCATGGCGACAACACCACGCGTTTTCTGGTCATGTCACCCGAGGCCGACCTGTCGCGTCGGGGCGAGCACGGCATGATCACCAGCTTTGTCTTTCAGGTCCGCAACATTCCAGCGGCGCTCTATAAGGCGATGGGTGGGTTTGCGACCAACGGGATCAACATGACCAAGCTGGAAAGCTACATGGTCGATGGCTCGTTCACGGCGACGCAGTTCTATGCCGATATCGTCGGGCATCCGGAAGACCGGAACGTGCAACTGGCCATGGACGAGCTTGAGCATTTCACCACCAATGTGGAAATACTTGGCGTCTACCCGGCGGCCCAGCCACGCGGCTAGGCCCGCGCTTCAGGTAAATGTGAGTTTAGGCGCCATGCCTGTGGCGCTGCTCCAGTTCTCGGGCGAATTCCGCAAGGCGCATTTGAAAGCGTTTGCGAAACCGCGCTTGGCCCAGCTTCATCGACTGCAGCAGCAACCGCGCCGGCAGGGACTTGGCGCTGAGTGACAGGTCCACACTCAAGCGGGTCCGACGCTGAGACAGGGCCATAAAGTCAACCACCGTAACCCCGGTCATGCCCTTGCCCGTCGCCTCGAATCGCATTTGCGAGGGGTGGTCGCAATCGGTCAGCAGTACAGACATCTGGCGGGGTTTGCCGCGCAGCTTGAACTCGGTCTCCCACGCCATGCCTGCGGAGGGCGCGACCCCGCCAGTGGTACGGCGCACGTCAACGCCACGGCGCATCGCCATACGTTCGAACCGATCGAAATCGGCAACCATGTCAAAAACCGAGTGGATGGGAGCCTCGATATCTTCGCGCGCTGAAAACTGCATGTGGGCCTTTGCTGCTCGTTCTTTCCGTTTAGTGTTTCTTTAGTCCAGCGTATCTGCAAGCCAGTTCTGCAACAGGAAATGGGCAATCGCCCCCTTGCGAGCGGGCAGCAGGCGCGGATGCTCCCCCGCGAAGGCCTGCATCATCTCGGATTTGCTGACCCACATTGCCTCTTCGATCTCAACCGGGTCGATCTGGATGTCCCGAGACAGAGCCTCGCCAGCGCAGCCGAACATCAACGACGCCGGAAACGGCCAGGGCTGGCTGGACAGATACGACACCGCGCCCACGGGAACGCCGGCCTCCTCCATCACCTCGCGCCGCACTGCGGATTCCAGCGTCTCGCCCGGCTCGACGAAGCCTGCAAGCAACGAGAACATGCCCTCAGGCCACCCCGGCGAGCGACCCATAAGCACGCTGTCTCCATGGGTGATCAACATGATCACAACCGGATCGGTACGCGGGAAGTGCTGGCCACCACAGGCCGGGCAACTGCGCTGCCATCCGGCTTGCGATACGTCGCTTGGCTCACCGCAGCGAGCACAGAAGCGATGCGTCTCGTGCCAGCCGATCACCGCCTTGGCTGTCGCCGCAAGCTCGGCATCGCGGGCGGACAGGCGCGTCATGATCCGGCGCAGCTCTGCAAACACATGGCCCTCGGGAAGATCGGGATGCTGTTGCTCGGACGGGTCGATGAAATTGCCCAAGCTCGACAGATCCAGCCCCTCGGCCTGCCATTCAGAGATATCGGCAGCAAACACCGCCGCCCCTTCATCGGAACAGCCAAGCAGGATCGGAGCCTCAACCACGCCACCTGGGCCATTCGCGACCAGAGGATGCGCCATGTTGACCAGACCCAACCGATCCAGAGCCTCGCCCTGCACCAGCACTTTTCCACGCCACAGCAACAAGCAACGGGCGTTTGGGTCTTGGGCCGCCTCAGCCAGCTTGTCCGCATCCCCCCGCAGATGGGCCGCACGATCAAGGCCCGAGCTGCCGAATGTCACGGTCTCTGCGTTTTTCATTGGGGTCCCCTCGGGTTTTTGCGCCTAGGGCTGCCATGTCTGCGCAGGTGTTGCAATGTCAATTCACTACTGCGGCATATCGACAGGTGCCACCGAAACACCGCATGACCGCCTCGGATTTTTCATTTATTTGTCCTCTTGGTAAATTTTCTTAACTCTCATAGTGCAAAAGTAGACGACCAAACGTGACCGCAATCTCCCCGCGCATGAAAGACGCGCAGGACGCAGGAATGCATATCCGCATTCTGGCAACCACAGATCTGCATATGACCCTGACCGGGTTCGACTACTATGCGGACAAACCAGATCCGACCATCGGGCTGACTCGTACGGCGTCGGCGATCCGAAACGCCCGTCAACAGGCCGAGGGCAGTTTGACCCTTTTGTTCGACAATGGCGACGCGCTTCAAGGGACGCCTATTGGGGACTGGGCGGTGGAAAACGATGTCCCGCACCCGATGATGCAGGCCTTCAAGGCGCTGGAATATGACGCTATCGGCTTGGGCAACCATGATTTCGGGTTCGGGCTGGACGTTCTGGAGCACGTCATAGGCCAAGCCCATTGCCCTGTGATTTGCAGCAATCTGACCCATGTGGACGATCGACAGCCCTGGCTGCGCAGTGTTGTCCTGACACGGTCCATTGCGCAGGAAGAAACGATCCGAATCGGCGTATTGTCCGTGCTTCCACCTCAAACAACGATGTGGGAGGCGCATCACCTGAAAGACATGGTCATTGCCGAGGATATCCTGACCACCGCCCTACGAACGGCTGAGGCGTTGCGCGCGCAGGGCTGTGATCTGGTCATCGCGCTGGCGCATTCAGGGTTGGAGCAATCGGCGGCTCAGCAGGGGCCTGAGAATGCCGTCATCCCCCTTGCCGAGATTGAGGGCATTGACGCGATTATTGCCGGTCATACGCATCTGACACTGCCCGGCGCGGGGCATCTCGGGCTTGACGGCGTTGATGCCGAAAATGCTCTGGTCCACGGCACACCTGTGGTCATGGCCGGGTCCGCTGGGTCTTTTCTGGGGGTCATAGACCTGCGCCTGACCAAGTCGCCCGAGGGGCGCTGGCAGATCACAGATCGCCACTGCGACCTAGTTGAAACAGCCGATGAGGTCGAAGACAAGGACCTGAACGAGATGTTCAAGCCCGCTCATCTGGCCACGCGCAAGATGATGGCCGAACCTGTCAGCCATACCACGCAGAGCCTGCACAGCTATTTCAGCTTCTGCGCGCCGGATCGAGGGCTCGCCCTTGTGGCGGCGGCACAAGCGGCGGGTTTGCGCCCGTTTTTACACGGCACCGCCGTCGCCGAACTGCCGCTTCTGTCTGCAGTGTCGCCTTACAAATTCGGCGGGCGCGCCGGGCCGAGGAACTATACGGATGTGCCGGTGGGCGAGATCTGCCTGCGTCACGTCGCTGACCTGCATGTCTTTCCCAACGAATTGCGGGCCGTCGAAATCACCGGCGCGCAACTGCGGGATTGGCTTGAGATGTCAGCGGGTGTGTTCAACCAGATCTACCCAGACGCCCAAGCCGTGCTGACCGATTCCCGCCGGGCGGGGCATAACTTTGACGTCGTGTTTGGCGTCACATATCAGATCGACCTGTCCAGCCCGGCGCGGTTCGATAGCAACGGCGCCTTGACCGATCCAACCGCCCAGCGCGTCCGTGACCTGTGCTTTGGCGGGCAAACAGTCCGCGACGACCAGAGCTTTGTCGTCGCCCTTAACAACTATCGCGCCAGCGGCGGTGGGCATTTCCCTTTCGTTTACAAGGCCCGGACCATTCCGCTGCCGTCCAGAGATATCAAAGAGATATTGCGTGACTACCTGTCAGACCGACTACCCGCGGACCCTCTGGATCAGGCTCCATACCCATTCTACTTCGCTCCGATGATTGGTGCCCGCACGATCCTCAGAACCGGAAGCGGAGCATTGAAGTATTTGCCTGAGCTAAGCGAGTACTCCCCGGAATTACTGGGGCCTGATACCGAGGGCTTTGAAAGGATACGACTGACCTTGTGACGGGTTGTCATTTTCACATCCCTTCCCTATATCAGGCCCTGAGAGGTTGGCGCGGGCGAGCGCCTCGCCAACCTGGTCAGGTCCGGAAGGAAGCAGCCACAACGAGCCCCGCTTGGGTCGATGTCCAACCTCTCACTTTATATAAACCATCAGCCGCAGGAGGGCTTTATGATTGTAGCAAACACCCTTCGGGCAGATCGGTTCTAAACCCAACTCTCCGATTGCCTGAACACATCACCAACGGATGCGCGTCTGCCATCCGATGGGATTGCTATATCTGAACACAGGCAAACCAATGTCTTTTACTCTTTCAGACCTGGGATGGTCCTCTCACTTCGCCGCACAGCACGCGGCGCACGCACAATTCATGCCTTTTCGTATCACCGCCGTTCACCGGGACCGTCTGGTCGGGATGAACGAGACCGGTGAAATGCCTCTGTTGGCCCCTGGTCATTCCACTGGCGATTTTACGGTTGGCGATTGGGTGCTGGCCGATGACAAGAATCGCGTTCAGCATCTGCTTGACCGGCGCAGCCTGTTGCAACGCCGTGCTGCCGGAACCGGAGCCGAGGCGCAGTTGATCGCAGCCAATGTTGACGTGCTGTTCATCGTCAGCTCGTGCAATGCGGATTTCAATGTGCCCCGGCTCGAACGGTATCTGGCACTGGCGCATCAGGCGGGCTGCTATCCTGTCGTGGTCCTGACCAAAGCAGATAGCTGCTCGGACCCCGCAGCCTACGCCAAGCAGGCCGAAGCGCTGGCACCGTTTTTGACAGTCCTGACGGTCAACGCGCATGAAGCGTTAGACCTGCAGCAGGTTCTGGCATGGTGTCCGGCGAGTCAGACAGCGGCTTTGGTCGGGTCATCCGGGGTTGGCAAAACAACGCTCGCCAACGGAATGACCGGGCAGGATCAGGCAACAGCCACAATCCGCGAGGATGACGCCCGAGGCCGCCACACCACGACGTCTCGCGCCTTACATCCGATGCAAAATGGCGGTTGGCTGGTCGACACCCCCGGCATGCGCGCCCTGCGCCTGCTCGACGCGCAGGACGGGGTGGACGAAGTGTTCTCGGACATTCTGGAGCTGGCCCAAACCTGCCGGTTTTCGGATTGCCAGCATGAGGCCGAGCCCGGTTGCGCTGTGCAGGCGGCGATTGAAGCAGGCACACTGGATGCAGATCGGTTGGAACGCTGGCGCAAGCTGAGGCGCGAGGATCAGCGCAACTCTGAGACCGTGGCCGAGGCGCGGGCACGCGACAAGGCTTTCGGCAAGATGGTCCGATCTGCGATGCACGGAAAATCCGCGCGGCGCGGCGATTGAAACAAGGGCGCCGGTCCGCCGGCGCCCCCCATCAAGCGATCAATCGTGGCCAGAGCACCGCATTTCGGCGGGCAAACACACCGATATGGCCGATCTCCCGAACACCAAACTCTTCCGGTGACAACAGGTGACGGCGTGCTTTTGGACCATAAAGCTCGGCCAACCGCCAAACGGCAGCTTCTGGGACCATCTCATCATCTGTGAAGGCAAAAAGGTCGACGGGAACGTCAGCATCCTGCCACGTAGCTTGCGGCAGTGTGTCTCCGATCTCGGGCAGATAGCTTTGCGGCGCGGTGCACCATTTGCGCCATTGCCAATAGACCTTAGGCGGTAGGTCTGTTCCAAACCCAAGTGCCTTGCCCGGCAAATACCCCAGGCCGCTCACGACCAGAGGCACATGCCCATACCAGAACAACCCGGCCAGAGCGCAGTACGGCCAAGGATGATCGCCCAACTTCACAAGGCCAGAACAGACGCAGATCATGCGATCAATCTTGTCGATATCCGGCTGCACTGGCCCCAGCATCCCTCCAAGCGAATGACCAACTGACCATTGCTGCGACAGCGGGAACCGTCGGCGCATCTCGGCCCGCGCGGCGGGCATGTCCTGCAACGCCCAATCCGCCATCGAGATCTTCGACCGACGCTGTGGCCCCGATTTCGAATGACCGAATTCCCGGTAGTCATAGATCAGACAGGCGATATCCCGATCCGACGCCAACCACTGTGCGAAATGCTTGTAGTAGTCACGCGGAACTCCCGTCGCGCTGTTGACCACCACTACGGTTTCGGGCTGCGCCACGGGCCGGTAGATCCGCCCGGACAGGGTGCCATCCCCCACCGGGATCTGAACATCTTCGATCAGCACTGTATGGTTTGAATCCAACATGGGTATCCTCGGCGGAAAACTGAACTGATGAGTTCATATTGCAACTTGACCCCAGACAGCCCATGCAAGTCAACTGCGATCCCGCTTGACCACGCGTCCACTTCGCGGATCGGCTTTCCGCAGCGCAGAAAGTTCAACTTGACTCAGAATGGTTATGAACGCTAGCGATGGTTCGATGGTTCCCGGCTTTCACAAGAGGTCGGGATGAAAAGGGAACACGGTGCGGTTTTCCCCGGCTTGCTCGGGAAGAACCAAATCCGCGACTGCCCCCGCAACTGTAAGCGGCGAGCGATGTCGAAGAGCCACTGGCCGAAAGGCCGGGAAGGTCGGCAAAGCGATGACCCGCAAGTCAGGAGACCTGCCATCGTCAACATAACCCAAACTCGGGCGGGGTGTCCGGGCAGGCCGTGACAGACCCTATCTGCCCCACCTGATCCCAGCCCCTGTCCACCGCGCGGAGGGCGCAGGATGATCTGGAAGACGAAGACACATAGGTTCTCAGCAACCATCTGCCAACATACGGGCAAAACGTGCCCGGCACTGGCACGGCTGGCGCGTTCGATGGTTGACGCGCTGGACCAAGCTGGTCCGGCGACCACATCGGACTTTGAAATCGAAGGCAGCAGTGACCTGACCCATTGCTCGGACGGATGCCACGCGCGGTTTCGGGCCAGCCAGTCGCGGGTGAGGGTCTATTGCGGAGCGGATCCTAATGCCGACAGCGAGACCCTCGATCGCTACGCCGACCTTATGTTCGGTACCGAAACGAGCAGCCTGCCTAGCGCAGCGATGACATCCCTGCCCTGCGCCATGCTCGAGGCATCAGTGATTGCGCCGCACAAACAGGCACCGGCGGAAGTACAACTGTCGGCCTAGGTGTCCACCAAAGCTCGGGCGGGTAAGGTGGCCCAGTGCTTCTGCGCATCGGTTTCGACCGCGCAGGGGCGCAACTTGCGCAACCGCTCCAGCGCTTGAGTTGGAAGCTCGCCACACTCGATCATCAACCGCAGCACAACCATGCCAGAGCGACCGCATCCGCCCTTGCAATGGACAAGCACGCGCCCTCCGCCCGACAAAGCCTGACGCGCCGCGGCACTAACATCAGGCCATTGCGCATCAACCTCTGACGGTGGCACGCCGAAATCCTGAATCGGCAGATGCACCCAGCGGCTGGCGCGACCCTGAACGTCGCGGCCAAAATCGCGGGCTCCGAACTGGACCAGCTCGGCCTCGGTTGTCATCGACAGCACGAGACCCGGCCTCCAATCTCCGATCGTTTCAAGGTCGCCAGCATAGTCGCCGCCCTTTCCCGGCATCGACGTTAGGGCAAGTGTGCCCCCGCCCACTTGCAAAGCATGAATGACCAAATTCGTCATGACAGCATCCCCCCGGAAGCGTTGATCCTGACTTTAGGCTTGATTCACAATCCGCAGAGTGTACCCCTGACGCGCCGGTTTCCAAAACAAAATCGTTCTTCAACTCATGTGGACGCGGGCGGCGCGGGCCTCTACGCTGCGGTGACGTTCCGAATCCGCCAGAGCAGACATGACCGACTCAGACAGCCCCGCCTATCAGGTTCTCGCCCGCAAATATCGCCCGGAAACCTTTGCCGATCTGGTGGGTCAGGATGCGATGGTCCGCACGCTGAAAAACGCGTTTGAGGCGGATCGCATCGCGCAAGCCTTTGTCATGACGGGCATTCGCGGAACCGGTAAAACCACGACCGCACGGATCATTGCGAAAGGCATGAACTGCATCGGACCGGATGGAAATGGCGGACCCACGACCGAGCCTTGCGGCCAATGTGAACACTGCGTCGCCATCATGGAGGGTCGTCATGTCGACGTGATGGAGATGGACGCCGCCAGCCGCACCGGCGTAAATGATATTCGCGAGATTATCGACAGCGTCCGCTACCGCGCTGCCTCGGCCCGCTACAAGATCTACATCATCGATGAGGTCCACATGCTGTCGACCAGCGCCTTCAACGCGCTGCTCAAGACGCTTGAGGAACCGCCGGCGCATGTGAAGTTCATCTTCGCCACAACCGAGATTCGCAAGGTCCCCGTCACCGTTCTGTCGCGCTGCCAACGCTTCGACCTGCGCCGGATCGAACCCGAGGATATGATCGGCCTGCTACGCAAGATCGCCTCTGCTGAAAGCGCTGAGATTGCCGAGGATGCGTTGGCGCTTATCACCCGTGCTGCCGAGGGATCTGCTCGCGACGCGACCTCATTACTGGATCAGGCGATCTCACACGGGGCCGGAGAGACGACGGCAGATCAAGTGCGCGCGATGCTGGGTCTCGCGGATCGTGGCCGGGTTCTGGACCTCATGGACATGATCCTGCGGGGCGACGCAGCTGGGGCGCTGACCGAGCTTGGAGGCCAATACGCCGAAGGGGCTGATCCACTGGCCGTGCTGCGTGATCTGGCCGAAATCACTCATTGGGTCTCGGTCGTGAAGATCACCCCGGACGCAGCAGAAGACCCCACTGTTTCCCCGGATGAACGCGCCCGCGGCCAGCAAATGGCTGAAGCCCTGCCAATGCGCGTTTTGACCCGGATGTGGCAGATGCTTTTGAAAGCACTGGAGGAGGTTTCAGCCGCCCCCAACGCCATGATGGCTGCCGAAATGGCTGTGATCCGACTGACTCACGTGGCCGACCTGCCCAGCCCGGAAGAGTTGATCAAACGGCTGCAGGATACGCCTCCGCCCCCCAACGGCGGACCTGGTGGCGGGATGCCCATTCAAAGCAACGGCGCGGCCTCGGTCGAAGCCCGCGCCGCTACAAGCTACACCCCTGCGCCACGCGGGTCCCGAGGCGCACCCGTCGCCGCTTTAGCGCAAGACACGCAGAGCGCACTGGCGCGGTACCCGAGTTTCGAACATGTGGTCGAGCTGATCCGGAACAACCGAGACGTCAAGCTTCTGGTCGAGGTCGAAAACGGCGTGCGGCTGGTGTCTTACCAGCCGGGACGGATCGAATTCACCCCATCTTCGCAAGCCCCAACCGATTTGGCACCACGATTGGGATCGGCCTTGCAGCGTTGGACTGGCAACAGATGGGCGGTATCCGTCGTGTCGGAGGGCGACGCTCCGACGATAGCCGAAATCCGCGATAAGGCCGAACTGGCGCTGAAAGAAGAGGCCACGGCACATCCGCTGGTTCAGGCCGTTCTGGCAAGTTTTCCCAAGGCCAAAATCACTCGGATCGAGACACCGGAACAACGCGCCGCCCAAGTCGTGACCGAAGCCCTGCCCGAGGTCGAAGATGAATGGGATCCTTTCGAAGAAGACTGACCTCTATACAAAACCAAACCCTCCCGCGCCCGCCACGGGCAATCGGCTAAAGCCGATCACCCTGAGCGGCCTTGGGCCCGGCAGCGCTCGGGCCTGTCTCTTCTCCCCACCTGACGCTTCCGACGAACGATTAATGGTGTAGATCTCAGTG